>CAZGHT010000016.1:0-67063 GCA_964525535.1 uncultured Rhodothermaceae bacterium | reverse complement strand
CAGCGTTTTTTACGACACAGCGTTTTTTACGACACAGCGTTTTTTACGACACAGCGTTTTTTACGACACAGCCCATTTTCAAGCATTGACATGGCGAAATCCTCCTGGCTCTTTCTACTCCTTTCGCTCTGGGCCCTACCCGTGCACAGCCAAGAAGTTACCGAAACGACGTTTAACGAAGTAGGGGAATCCTATGCGCGCGCCTACGTCACCCCACTGGCGGATGGACTGGGCGCTGACCTGAATGCAGGGCTCTTTCATACGGCCAGCACGGGCCACACCTTCTTCGGGATCAACGTCTATTTCGGGCTCAAATTTTCTGCATCGCTCCTGTCGGGCCCCCAGACGTTCGACCTCGTCTACCAGGACCGAGTCGCTATAGAATACGATCTGAACGGCGAACTCATGAACCTGGACCTGCCGGCCACCTTTACCGTGACGGATGCCCCGACCATCTTTGGGCCGGAAGAGGAGGCTGAAGCAACGATACGTGTACAACACGATACCACGTTTCAGACGCTCGGGCTCACGCTGCCGGTCTCCATCGATTCTACGCTCGCCCCCGAGACCCTCATCGGCGGGCTCGTAGAGACGGACGTAGCGCCCTTCGTCGTGCCGCAAATAGGGATCGGGACCGTGCTGGGTACAGATCTCATGGTTCGGTGGTTGCCGTCCGTTGACCTGTCGGATAACGGCTCCATCGAACTCTTCGGGCTGGGTATACGCCACAGTTTGAACCAGTATTTGCCGGTTATTCCGTTCGACCTCGCTATCCAGGCCGTCTGGCAGCGCGTCCAGGCGCAGTACATGGACGCCGACATCGAAGACCTCTCCCTGGATGCGCGGGTTTTTGCCGTGAACGTCGCCGCCAGCAAGCGGTTCGGCGTGCTGACTGTATACGCCGGCCTGCAGTCCGAACGGTCAGACGTCGGCTTCGCCTACATTCAAACGCCTGACGAGGACGACCCGGACGAGGTGCCCCTGGACATCGACTTTACGCTGAGCGATATCGGCAAGACCCGCGCCATAATTGGCGCCGGCGTTCAGCTGGGGGCGTTTCTCTTCAATACCGACATCAGTGTCGGAGAAATCACGGTGGCTTCAGCAGGTATCGGGGTCGCGTTTTGAGCGCTCGCCGTTGCTGGAGGACTTGAATCCGTGAGGGTATGTGCGTATTCTGGCGCGTACCAGCTATGCATCATAGCCGCCGTGATGTCCGCGCCCTTGAGGACCTTTCGACAGAGCGTGACCGCCTACAGCGTGACCACGATGCCCCCTCCGAGTTCTACCCCGGGAAAACTTCCAAAGGTATACGCAAAACGAACGACTGCGCCGACGATGTCCGTGAGGGTGTATTCCTGGTAGGCCCCGAGGTCGACGCGCGTTTTCGAATCGAAGAAATCGGTCTCATCGTAATACCCGAACCGGGCCAGCAGGGTAGCACGGAGGTTGTCGCTCAGCGGCAAACGATACGAGCCCGAGAGGTGAAACTGGCTGGGAATGGTTCGCGGAGCGGTCGTTACTCCAGCGCCGACGGGCAACTGGCTTTTGGCTTTGCTCCGGTAGCGTGTCATGACCCGGACCTGATTCGATCCCAGATTACCCAACAGCTGCAGCGAGACGAAAATCTGATCGCCCGACTCGAATACGCTCACGTCGCCGAGCTGGTCGTCTCGATACATGATGTACGACACGTTGCTCGATAACGCCCACGAAGGGGCCACACGCACATCGACGCCCCCGGTCAACAACAGTTCATCGCCGGGTGTAAAGGACTCGGTCATATTCTGTACCGGCTTAAAATCGCCTTTCAGCTGATACGAGGCGCCTACACCGAATACGACGTCATCGTTGATCGGATAGGCCACCGTAAGCCCCGGGGTGAGGTTGAGCCCCTGCCCCAGTACGGGGACGCCAAAGGAGTAAAAATCCTGGCTCACGAGTGCCATGGTAGCAAATTCCTCTTCCGTAAGCTCCCGTTTCCCGCTGGGCAAATTCGAGCTCAAGCTCAGCACGACGCTTCCCGGCCCGATATTGCGATAGTAACTGATCGCCGCCTGTGCGTCGCTGAGGCCCTGTACCGACTCCAGGCTGTCTGCATGGATCAGCACCGGATGGGTGCGCACCGAGAACCCCAGGTTTCGAACTATGGGAATGAACGCCTGGAAAGGAAATGCGAGTTGAGAAAGGCTGCGGTCCTCGTCGGCATACTGCTGGTATACCATGCCTGTGCTCAAACGAACAGGTTGCACCGCACTACCCATGTAAACGTCGGTTTGCTGGGCAAAAGCCTGTGGCATACTCCAGGGCCCTGACAGCAAGAGAAGTAAGAAATAAATATAGCGCATGGGGCGACTAATCAATCGAAAATAATGAATATAAACAGGGACGGGTCATCGGACGATGACGCACGTGAACGACGGGTCGGCGATCAATTGGGAGGTGTGGGCGGTCTCGGTGGATCGGGCAGCAGCATGCCGCCCCCGTTGGTTTCCGTTGTGGGCTCCCGAGATTCTTCCCCGGGGATGAAGCCTGAACCGAGGGCATCGTTGAGGATGCCGATGCGGATGCCCATGAGGTCTACATCGAAGCTATTCATGGATTCGATGTCGGCCGCTTCGGCGACGAGCTCTTCGATGTCCATGTTGGCTGCGTCGACGGCTTCGGCGCGCTCGGCGCGCCGGGCTGCATCGACGAAGTTGGGGTCGAGCCGGCTGGCTCTCCGGTAATGGCCGGCGGCCAACCCGTACGCGCCGGCGTCTTCGTCGCGAAGCCCCCGGCTGTAGGCCAGAAAGGCCTGGATATTCTCGGTTGGGATAAACTCGATTTGCTGCCGCTCCTCAGGCGTCAATTCGATGCCCAGATCGTCGACGAGATCGAAGACCAGGGCCTTTTGCATCACAAACAAATTGCGCAGAGCATCGGATTGTGAATTGAGCGGGTTGACGTCATTGGTCTCTAGCGCCAGGTAAGCCCCGTCAATCCGAAGATTGTCTCCCCCGAGCACGTTGTACGCACCGGTAACGAGGCGTCCGGCGCCGAGCAGCTGACCGACGCGAGGTGCTGTAGCGGGGTCCAGATAGTCCGTCTCGACGAGATCGAGCTCATCGAGAATAACCTGCAACCGAATGCGCTCGACCACCCGTATATCCTGGATGTTGGCGAGGTCCACCGATACCAGCTCGGCCAGACCGCGGGCGAGTGGGGCGTATTGTTCGTCGGCGCCCTGATAAAAAAACGGAAAAACCCCCACAATACGCGGTGAGACGGGGGCGTCGACCTCGGGGCCGGTATCTGCCATCCGTTGCACCTGATCCCGCAGGATACGGCGCGACAGCCATTCGTAACGGCCTTCCATCATCCGCCTGTACGGCGATATCCGGGGAACGTCGACGAATTTTTCGTACAATCGCAACGCTGTATCTCTTTTGGCGAGGGTTTCGTTGGCAAGCCCCAGGTTGAACAGCGTCTTGGGGTCGTCGGGGTCCAGTGTGAAGGCCTGCTCCAGATAACTGTTCGCCTGCCCAAACTGACGGGCGCGCAGGTATATCGCCCCCAGATCTCGCAGCGCTTCCGCGTCCTGAGGGTCATCGAACAGCCGCGCCTGCAACTCCTGGATCTCCTGCTCATAATCTGACAGCTCCCCCACAAACAATGTAGGTGAACACGAAAATAAAGTCAGAGACGTAAAAGACAATACACTGAATACCAATACGTAATGTAATCGATCTGTTGTCATCATGAAGCCCTTTCCGCTTGATAGGTCGACATCGCTACAAAATAGCTCATGGTACGCAATATTTCCCAAATCGACCGTCAAT
The DNA here is from genome assembly GCA_964525535.1 of uncultured Rhodothermaceae bacterium. Classification (GTDB taxonomy): domain Bacteria; phylum Bacteroidota; class Rhodothermia; order Rhodothermales; family JAHQVL01; genus JAHQVL01. The sequence goes on along the minus strand of CAZGHT010000016.1, from coordinate 63,242 downwards.
TCGCTGTTGGATCACCCATATTAACTCCTGTGGACCATTGTGATGGATCCAACAGCGTGTACAACAGGATCTCAACGAAGATTGCGTAACATCACACTGGTAAAAATAGGAATAAAGTCCGGATAGTATCAGGTCGTGTGGACTTTTGATCAAGAATCGTTTCGTCCACCTCGTCGTCCATAATACTGCATGTATTTTCACACGATTATTGATCGATGGGTTCGATTACGGGGGGCCTCGCTACTTCCAGGGGCGGCAAAAAGGCAAAAAGGTCAAAAATGGTAAACCGGTTACTTTCCAAAGTACCCTCGATGGTGTAGTTTGCGGCTCGTCTTGATTTCATTTTTCAGAACATATCTTTGTATATGCTGGACATATTGCCCGAAAAAAAAGCCAGGGTAGCCACCTGGAGTGCCCTTCCCGACCGAACACCGGCGTATGCCCTCGTGGCTTCGGTAGACCTCGTCGTGGTTCGTTACGACGACAACGTATCTGTGTTGTACGGCCGTTGCCTGCACCGGGGCGCCCTGATGGCCGACGCCCGCATTGACGGCGATAACCTGATCTGCGGTCTCCATAACTGGGACTACCGATACGACACAGGCATCAGTGAATACAACCACGAAGAGGCGCTGCATAAATTCTCCGCCTGGATCGACGTCGAGGGCGACGCCGTCTGGGTCGACGAAGCCGAGATCGAGGCCTGGGCTCGGAAGTCTCCCCAGGCGTACGACCGCGAGGCCTACCTGGGCCTTTACGCCGACGTCCATGGCGGCCCTGAAGAGCCCTACAACCGGTATATCCAGGCGCTGGCCAGAGACGGTCTCGGCAAGGTAGGCCACCACGGCGTCGTGTCGTCCATGGGCGTTCCGCTGACCGAGCTTCCGCGATGGCGGGACATCCAGCTCTTGACGGCCCAGCTGGCGCGTCGCCCGCTCGGGGACGATGAAGCGGTAGGCACCGATCTCGTCATCGGCCCGAAGGCCCGGAAGCCCCTGCATTTGAAGATCCCTATCTTCGTCAGCGACATGAGCTTCGGCGCGTTGAGCGAAGAGGCCAAGGTAGCCCTCGCCCGGGGCGCCGAACGCGCCGGCACGGGCATCTGCTCCGGCGAAGGCGGCATGCTTCCAGAAGAACAGCAACACAACAGCCGCTACCTGTATGAGCTGGCGTCGGCAAAATTCGGCTGGCGCCTCGAAAAGGTCCAACAGGTTCAGGCCTTTCACTTCAAAGCCGGCCAGGGCGCCAAAACCGGGACGGGCGGCCACCTCCCCGGCAACAAGGTGATGGGCAAAATCGCTGACGTCCGAGAGCTGGAGCCAGGGACGCCGGCCATCAGTCCTTCCCGCTTCGACGACCTCGTTACTCCGGACGACTTCCGGCGACTGGCCGACGAGGTGCGCGACGTCTCCGGCGGTATCCCGATCGGGTTTAAGCTATCGGCCCAACACATCGAGGACGACATCGATTTCGCGTTGGACGCCTCGGCCGATTACATCATTCTCGACGGCCGCGGCGGCGGCACGGGCGCTGCTCCCGAAATTTTCAAGAACAACATCTCCGTACCCACGATGGCCGCGCTGGCGCGTGCCCGCCGCCATCTCGACCAGAAAGGCGCCGACGGCATCACACTCATCATCACCGGCGGCCTGCGCACCGAATCCGATTTCGTCAAGGCGCTCGCCCTGGGAGCCGACGGTATCGCCGTATCCAACGCCGCCATGCAAGCCATCGGCTGCCTCGGCATGCGCGCCTGCCACACCAACAACTGCCCGGTAGGCATCGCAACCCAGAAAGATCATTTGCGGGCCCGGCTGCAGATCGAGCAGTCCGCTCGCCAGCTCGAGAACTTCTTCGAAGCAACGGTCGAGCTGATGCAAGTGCTGGCCAGAGCATGCGGCCATCCGCACCTGAATCAGTTTTCCCGACACGACCTCACGACATACAACCGAGACATCGCTCACCTGACCGGCATCCCCTACAGCGGCCTGACGCCTTTGTAAATCGTGTAATTGAGGCGATGTAGCCGCTGTACACGACGTGTCATTCGGAATCGAACCACTCAGGCGCATGCAAGGAACGAACGGCCCGTTCGATGTCTTCGAGCGTCTGAATGGTATCGCTCGAGGCGGCGCCCAGGTCCTGGAATTTTCGCGCGGAAACCAGCACCCTCGACTCCAGAGAACCTACGGCGCTGTTATAGCTGGCGACGGCTCTGTCGAGCCCCTTTTTCAGGTCCTCGAAATGGCCGGCCATCGTACGTAGCCTGTCGTAAAGCTCGTTACCCAGCTTGCTGATGTCGAGGGCGTGCCGGGCAATCTGTTCGTGCCGCCATCCGTAAGCAACCGCTCTCAAGAGCGCAATGAGGGTCGTAGGTGTAGCCAGGATAACGCCTTGTTTGACGCCTTCTTCCAGGAGCGCAGCGTCTTGCTGGAGCGCCGCGCTGAAGAACATCTCTCCCGGCAGGAAGAGCACCACAAACTCCGGAGCCCCCTCAAACTCGACGTGATAGGATTTCTGGCCGAGCAGGCGAAGATGATTCTTGACCTGAGAGGCATGTTCTTTGAGTTTTTCCTCCGCCTCGCGGTCGTCCTCCATTTCGATGGCGTCCAGATACGCTTGCAGAGGCGCCTTCGCATCTACGATGACGTGTTTGTCGTTCGGCAAATGCACGACGAGGTCGGGCCGCAAGAGGCCCCGGGCCGAGTGGACGGCCACCTGTTCGGCAAAGTCGCAGTGTTCGACCATGCCGGCAAGTTCGACCACCTTTCGCAGCTGCATCTCCCCCCATCGCCCGCGAACGGTGGGCTGGCGTAGCGCTTTGACGAGGTTGCCGGCCTCGCGCTGCAACTGCGCCTGAGCCCGGGCCATCCCGGATACCTGCTCCGACAGCGAAGTGTACGCCATAACGCGAGCCTTTTCCAGATCTGAGATGCGATCAGAGACCTTATCCAGCGATACGTTGAGCGGTTTGACCAGCTCGCCAATCGCTTGCTGCCGCTTGTCCAGCACGGCGTCGGCACGCTGGTACACCTGTTCCATCGTTTGTCGGGCCATCGCCGTAAAAGCCGCGTTGTTCTGCTGCAAGGCTTCCGCAGACAACGCCTTGAACGTATCCGAAAGGGTCTGCCGGGCTTCCTCCAGCAGCTTCGCCTGCACCTGCGTCGCTTTCCGTTCTTCATCCAGCTGTGTTTGTCGAACGGCGACCTCGCTCATGAGTCGGGTGATCCGATCCTGCGCCTGGATAGCAGCCTGGCGCATCGAAGCGACCTCTTCGACCAGGACGGCGACCCTTTTTTCCTGCGAAGCCAGGTTTGCCTTTGCCGCCGTGTAATATTGGACGAGAGCTTCTTTTTCTTCGTTCAAATATGCGATCGTCCCTTTACTTTCTTCCAGCTCTCGCTCCTGCCGCTCCATCTCGAACGTCTTATTGTCGAGCCGCTCTTTCAACGTAGCGAGATGCGAGGCAATACGCGCCCGCATGAAAAAAAAGACGAGGCCGCCCCCGATCAGCAATCCAATCAACAACGGCAGAATGTTCATAGAGGTGTCCATGCGGGTATCGAGAAATTGCGGCCATCGAGACAGGTGTGACATACTATACACATAAAGCGTCAGGATGGCAAGGGGGGCTTGCCGTTATTCGCGCTGTTTTGCTGCAGATAACACGCCCGGCGCATGGATTGCCGTGGAGGCCACGGCCGCATGGACGTCCTCCTCGCTGCCCTCAGCATCGAGGAGCGCTTCGATGTGTGCACAGATACGGTCCACTACGGCCTCTGGATTTCGAGACCAGTCGACGCTCCAGACGCGATATATGCGCCAGCCTCTCCGCTCGAGCAGTTGCGGGTACAACACATCGCGATCGCGGACCGAAGGGGCTTTCCAGTAAACCGGCCCGTCGCTGACGATGCCCAGAATGTACCCTCCGGGCCGGTGCGGGTGTTTAACGGCAACGTCGATAAATATTCCCGACACACCCACCTGCTGCTCGGTTTCATACCCCTTCTTGCGCAGGGCATCGACCAGCATCTTCTGGAACGGAGAGGGATCGTGGGAGGACGGCGTGACGGGATCGCTCCCCGCCAGGCTTTTCAGGCATCTCGCCCAGAGCCCCAGCCCCGGTAAGATGCGCGACCATTGCGCCATCTCTTTTTCGGTCACATCGGTATATACGTGACAGGCCATTTTACAGGACCAGGCCAGAATGCATATCTGGCGCTGCACCTCGTCGGGGTTCAGTACGGCGTCTGCGTCCCTCGCCGGCTGCCTCGAACCGGGCCTTTCGACCATCAAATGCCGGAAGGGCAGCCCTACAAACAGTACATCGCGGCGCTCCCCCTGGGCCTGCTCGATCGTTTTCACGAAAAACGCCTCTTCATGGCTCTGCTTCAAATAGACCTCGTTCGACGGATCTTCCCGGCGCCTCCTCTCGAGCTCCCATTCTACCGCTTCGACTTCCAGCGACGACTGCACGACGACGCCGAAGGACCACGCCGGCCTGTCCGCCATCTGCTGGAGCAGGGCATCGATGAGCACCAGGAACAGGTTGCGAGACGTACTTCCTTCTTCGTCGGTTTCGGTGATTCGGTGGAGGCAGCTCCTTTCCTGCATCGAAACCGTCGAAGGAGGCGGATAGATGGATAAATGGGCTCCATAACAGGTCGTGTTGACCCACTGAACCAGCGGCAGGGCGCCCGGCGTCACCCGCCAGGTCAGGTGATGCTTTGCAGCGCCCCGCTGCTTCATCGTCAACAACAAACTATCATCCCCGGCCGAAAAGGCTTTCGGCTTCGAGTCACGGACGATGGACCGGTCAAAGAATCGAGAAGGCAGTCCCTGTTTAGAATCACCGATTGCGACCAGTTGCGACGAGCGAGCGATCGCCCCCAGGGCGTCGGTTACGCTGAGGCGGCCGGCCTCTTCGAACACCACCAGATCGAAGGTGATTGCGCTCTGGCTCAACAGGCTGGCTACAGAAGCCGGCGTCATCAAAAAGACGGGTTTGACCTGCTGCACCGCCGGCCCGGCGTCAGCCATGAGTTCACTCAGCGGCCGCTTGGGGGATTCGCCCATCTCGTAGATCAGCGCATGATACACCTTTGACGGCGCGCGCCTCCGGGCAAACCCTTCGGCCTGGATACGCTGTATCTCATGCCCCATCGCTTCGAGATGGGCGTCATCGAGCTCCCGGTAACGCTGAATCGTTACGTCGTGGAGCTCGGAATCGAACCGGGACAGCGCCTTTCTCGTGCGAAGAGCCTCCGTGAGCAATGCCGTGTAACGAGCCGCCTTGACAAATCGGGTGAGGTGGCGCGCACTTTCCGACCAGGACATCCCCAGTCGCACCACATCTCCCATGCTTTTCTCTCGCATGGTAACGGCCATCGCATTAAAGGCCACGATGTCCTGTAAGGAATCGACGTGTTTTTCCCAGTGTGCGAACAACGACAACAGGCTGCTGAGCGGAATCTTTCCGAACGAGCGCTTAGACATTTCCAATGCATCCTCCATGTCCACCGCCCTGGCAGCCCGGCGAGCGGCTTCGAGAAACGCGTTAAAATCTCTGGCGACCCCTTCCGCCTTGCTCCTGAGTCGCTCCAGGTCTGGGAACTTCACCAGAAAGTCCAGCAGGTCCGCATTCACGACGCCGCTCTGTACGTCCTGGTGCAGTTGAATTAGCCAGGATGAGACCCTGTCCAGCTGGCTCCAGTTCGAATCTATGCCCTGCCACTGCCGGCCAAACAAGGCCGAAGCCAGCGGCTCGTAAGGCGCCAGCCTCTTCTGGAGGCGTTGCGTTTCCAGGATGTTGTTGACGAGCCGCAGTTGTTGCGCCTGGTCATCCGGCATCCCATCACGGCACAATCGGGCCAGCCTGTCGCGCGCTTTCCGGTACTCGCCGATCAAAAAACGCATGGACTTGGAGCTATGGGCGACCAATGCCTGCCGTATAGGCATCACCTCCTGGTGCCAGGCTTCGGGCATCAAGATGCGTTCGTATTTTTTTCTTATGGCGCTCAGCCTGGCTCCGGTTTCCAGAATAACGGCGAGGTCCTCCATCGAAGACTCCCATTTTTCGTTGTGCACCGCTATGCCGTGAAGGTCAGGGGTGTCCAGCGCCCTGCTGCCCGAACGAACGAGCCGAATCACGTCTTCGCTGGTGGTCGGCGCTCTGGAGTTCATCAGGTGCGCCAGCTCGGCCGACGTGGTGCGCACCGCGTTCAAGGCTGCCCCTGCTCTACGGCACAGCTTCTGAATATCTGGCTTCAGAGCCGCATTGTAGACCGTTTTCTTGCTCCCCCAGAAGGGATGGCGCTGGGGAACACCGATCTTGGCGATCTGATGTTGAAGCGCAGCGACATCCTCGATGAAGGCATCGAATTGCTGCGCCGACCACTGGACGAATTTTTTTCCGTCGTAGGAGGGACAGGCCAGTCCATCCATGTCTGCCGAGAAAGCGGCCAGCTCACAATACGCCTCATAGGGAGAGACCCCACTATCCCGAATAGGGGTATGCAGCGAATTGTTGTAGATATTCAGTTTGTTGCGGAGTCGGACCAGCGTATCGACAGAAACGGATTCGTCCTCCGGTGTACGATCCGTGAATGAATGGATGTGTTGCAGCTGGCGGAGCAGCCGTTGCCGGCTGAGATGCTCGCCGTACAGGGGCAGGACCAGAGCCCCCAGGCCGGTGGCGTGTAATCGCTCTCGCACGTCATCGAGTGCCTCGACTTTGTTCGAGAGGACGAGCACATGCTTCTCTTCGGCCATCGCCGCCGCAACGAGGTTGGCAAGCGTCTGGGTTTTTCCCGTTTGGCCGGGACCCTCGATCACGCAATCCGCTCCTTTCTTGATCGAGTAGAGGGCCAGCAGTTGCTCGTTGTTGGCCGGGATGACGAAAGGCAGCTGTCCCGGCTCCACCAGCATGTCGATAGACGCATCGTTTTCGATGTCCAGATCGGTCGCATCGAATCCCTCGTGCAGAAGCGCCTGAAGCACCCGATGGTTGTCAAGGTCGTTGCGCACCTGATAGTCTGGATCCAGATCCAGATAGTTGAGCACGGTCGACACATCGAATAGATCTATGCAAGCGGCTCGTTCATCGACATGCCATCCGTCTTTGGTTTTGATGACGCTTTCGATCTGCTCCAGGCATCTGGAAATGCCGTCGGCCTGGTAGACGCTCCAGTAGGGCAGCTCCAGGCCGTAGTCCCGGGATAACACCACGCGTAAAGCCGGATTGAGCAGTGGATCCTCGCCCGTAGCTCGTAGCAAGATCGGGGCCCGGACCGACTCCCTGGACAAAACAACGGGAATGAGAAAAAGAGGGGCATGCAATACGCCCTCTGTACGATCGGAATCGCCCCCCTGGAGGGTGCAAAAGGTGAGGTACAGCACGGTCTCGCCATAGTCCTCCATCGACCTTCGGGACCGGAGATAGGTCGCGATGAGTCGACTCAGCAGCTGGCTGGGCGAATACGGCGTCAAGAAAGCCGGCTCTTCCGCAGAAACGGCATCCCCGGGGCCGGTGGAGCGCGGATCAGCCCGAGATGGCGACGCTTCGAATCGAAAGGTTTTCCCTTCGATGACAAGATCGTGGAACGTTGATTGAGCCGGCACGTGGACGAGCGACACCCCTGAGCGGGAGTCCGGCTGATACGTGACAAGCGCACTGCGGGGCAGGCTCTGGAGCAGTGAAAGGCGCTTCTGCTGCAATATGGTGCGAACCGTACTCATAGGAGGAAGGCATCCCGGGATATGGCGCCAGGGATACGTTCAGCACTTCCCGTGAACGGCGAAACCGAGGGGAAAAGGAACGGCGGTTGGAAAAAAAACAAGATAACCTGCGGGTCGAAGATGTAACGATCTGTATAACGCTGAGCAAGGCCCGTTCCATTTTGGATGACTTAGACAGGCATTCTATAAATCGTAACATTCCAGATGGAGTTCTGAAGTTGAAAGACGGCATTGAAAGACGGCATTGAAAGACGACATTGAAAGACGGCATTGAAAGACGGCGCTGCAGCCGTTTTTCGGCTGTCAGTCCTTGAGTTCAGGCACCACCTCTCCGGGAACCGAGCGAAACAGATCGGCCACCTCTTCACGAGTCAGCGCACGATCGAACACGGCCAGCTCGTCAAACAGGCCTCTGTAGTGCCGTCCTATCGCCATGAGCACGCGGTCCATATCCCAGGATACACGGAGAGGCTGTCCATCCAGGCGGCCGGCGGGCATTCCGTTCAGGTACCCCGTGAGGATTCCTGTGGAGTGGCTCGTATTCGCGCCTTCAAACGTCAAAACCACGTGAACCCATTCTCCCTGTGGAAATGGATGGTCGGCCAGATCGATCATGGGGCGTTCATCAGGATCGACTTCCTCCCAGGGGATCCGTTCGGGGTTCCAGACCGCCTTGTCGGAAAAAGCCGCAAACCGAAAATGCCGGGGGCGGTCCTCCTCGGTGAAATCGACGTAGAACGAGGCGTCGTCCCAGTTCTTGTCTGTGATAATAAAGGGATCGCTGTACCCGTCGCGGAGCTCCTCGTCCGGCCGAACGCGGAGCCAGAACGAATACGAACCTGCCCAGTCAGAGGCCTGATACGGCACATTTTCAGAGGCCTTGAAGAAAATGACCGGGTTCCAGTCGCTATCGAACCGAAGGGCATCCCCGTAGCGGCCTTCGCCTTGCGCGAATTCGACGTGCGGGTCATCCGGGGCCACGGGTTGCGCCTCATCGAGCGCATCCCATGCAGGCGACGTATAAAGCACGGGGTCGCCCTTTGCTCGTTGCGCCTCGAGCCCGCCATCGAAAGAGGCATAAAACGTGAGCGCAGATAACCAGGTCGGCGGCGCATCGCCGGCCTCCGGGGCCGATGGGCCCGGCTGACCGGTGGCTTGAGCCTGGATGCCCAGCACGAAAATACACAGGGAAAGCGAAAAACGCATAAGACGGCCTCTTTTAGGGTGGATCCTCGACCATTGAAAAACGAAGATGGAGCTTCTCCGGAAAATGCGGTCCAGCTCCTTTGGGCGACCCGGACCCTTTTCCTTTAGGAAAAATACACTTATGTTCCCATGAAGTAAAGTGTCCCCAGCGTGGAGCCTTTCCAGGGCTGCCCCAACCCTCTCCAACCCCAACCCCACCATGCGCATTGTTTTCAGCCTCACGGTTTGTTTCGCCTTCCTGCTCTCGTGCACGACCGCCTCGCTGGCGCAGATACCACCGCCGGACCGCGTCTTCGTCCCTTATCTGACGGAGCCGCCTTCGATCGACGGCGACCTTGACGACTGGAAAGACCACGCCTTCCACGACGGCGTCTGGGACATATACCGCATCCGGCATCAACAGTGGTATGACGAAGGCCGGCGCAATCGACTCACGAAACAGGCCTTCGACGACGGCCACCCGGAAGACGACCTGCGGGCGCGGTATTACATCGCCTGGGACGATCAGTACCTTTACCTCGGAGCCGCCGTCGTCGACAACCACAACGACGTCGAAGACCCCGAACACGCGCCCCGCCGCTGGATGTTCAAGGATTCGATCTGCTGGTTTATCGAGGCCCCCGGCGACGAGGCGCCCGAATGGTTCGCCCGGGGCGACAATGCCTTCTGCTTCGTCATCGACGAACGCCGCCCGCCGTACAACACCTGGTGGCGCCATGGATCCGCAGACGCCGACTTCCTCGAGGAGCCCATCCCCGCTTCGGCCGTCGATTACGCGCTTACCATGAACCCCTGGGGGACGGGGGAGGGCGACTTCATCCTGGAGGCCCGCGTCGAGATGGCGGCTACCTTTCCCGCCAGCGACCCCTCATGGCAGCCGCCTCAGGTAGGCCATGAATACCGCCTCGAAATCGTCCACTGCGACCCCGACGGCGGCGCTTACGGTGGGCACTTCATGATCTACGGTACCGGCGACAATGACCTGACCTGGGCGCGTATGATCCTGACCGGACCTCAAGAGCCGATCCAGAGATTGGAGCAATGACGTTCAGGGGCCGGCGTGGCACAAATGCTGAACCAGAAACCCCGAACAGGGAACTCCAAACTGGTAGTTCTGAAAGCCTTTTCATAGATTTACCTCATTGATTTACCTTACCTCTTCGGACTCGAATTGCCTACCCCCCTCTGCCCGGAGGAACGATTCGACCGTGGACCACCAAAACCGGAATCCTACCCTCATGAGACACCTTCTATCGATATTTATCCTGACCTGCCTTATATCGACGTCCCTGACCACGGCACACGCTCAGTCCATGACCGATCAAGAGGCGGACCCGTTTATGGGGCGCTGGGGCCTGTTTCTCCCCAACGGGGCGGGTTGGCTGCACGTGCATAAGGACCAGGGATACCTGGACGCCGAGCTCCTCTTCAGAGGCGGCAGCGTGCTGCCCGTCGCCAACGCGTATCTCGCAGACAACAAACTGGTCGTCACCCGAGTGGCTGCCGTAGACAAAGAGGACGGCCGAACCCACCACGTCACCAACCGGTACGTGTTCGAACCCGGCGTGGATCAGCTGGTCGGCAAGGCCTACGAGCCTAACCGCAACGGCATGGGCGAACGCGTCACGCCGATCAAAGCGATGCGCCTGCCCCCCTTGCCTCCCGCTCCCGATCTCTCCCAGGCGAAATACGGAGAGCCGATCGAGATTTTCAACGGCAAAAACCTGACGGGATGGTCGCTCATCAATCCAGACCATAAAAATGGCTGGAAGGTCGAGGACGGCGTCCTCGTCAACGACCCCGTGCAACCTCCCGGCGACGACCACCGATACCGCTACGGCAACCTCCGCACCGACGACACCTTCGAAGACTTCAACCTCAAGCTCGAAGTCAACATTCCCGAGGGCAGCAATAGCGGAGTCTACCTGCGCGGCATCTACGAGATCCAGGTGCAGGATACGTACGGCCACGAGCTGGACAACCACCACATGGGCGCCCTCTACAGCCGCATCACGCCCTCGATGAGTGCAGAGAAAAAGGCCGGGGAATGGCAATCGATGGACATCACCCTGTACGATCACCACGTTACGGTCGCATTGAATGGCAAAACGATCATCAATAACGAACCCGTACCAGGCGTCACCGGCGGCGCCATGACGGCGGACGAATTCTCACCCGGCCCCATCTACTTGCAAGGCGATCACGGCAAAGTGCTCTATCGCAATATGGTGCTGACTCCCATCATGGAGTGAGTACGGGCGGTTTCCCGGCTCACGCATTATCCATCCGTACGTTAGCGCATCCGACGCGCACCCTTTGTTAATCATCGAATACCAGCATGAAAAGAAGAGACTTTGTCGCAGCGGCTGGGCTGGCGCCGGCCGCCAGCCTGTCTGCCTGGGGCGGCGAGCGCAAGCCCCAGTACTTCGAGCTGCGCCACTACAAAGTGGCTACCCGCAGCGGAGCTCACCGGAATCGCGTGGCCGACTTCCTGGGCCAGGCGGCGATCCCTGCCTGGAACCGGCACGGCATCGAGCACGTGGGGGCGTTTAATGTCGTCTATGGCCCCAATGCCCCTTCCATCTACGTACTGTTGCCGCACCCGACGTTGGAATCGGTGGCTACGTTGCGGGATAGACTCGCGCAAGACGAACAATACCAGCGTGACGGCGAAGCCTTTCTGGCAGCCTCACTCGATAATCCCGCTTTCGCCCGGGTGGAGAGTTCGCTCATGAAGGCGTTTTCCGGCATGCCGGCGGTGGCCGTGCCGGAGCGCGCTGCGAACAACGACCCGCGCATCTTCGAACTGAGGATCTACGAAAGCCACAGTGACCACGCGGCGATGCGCAAGATCGAGATGTTCAACAAAGGCGAAATCGACATTTTTCACGACACCGGATTAACGCCCGTGTTCTTCGGGGAATCCATCGTCGGGCCGCTGCTGCCCAACCTGACCTACCTGTTGATCTTCGACGATTTTGAGGACCGCGAAGCCAGCTGGGCGGCCTTCAGGGATCACCCGGACTGGAAAACGATGAGTTCCGATCCGTACTACGCCGATACCGTGTCGAACATCACCAGTATCATTTTGCGGCCGTTGCCCTTCTCTCAACTCTGACAAAGCAGTCATTCAAAGCCGGCAATACGGGGTGCTGTGCACAACCTGCGTATCATCACTTTATAAAAAAGGGGCTCGGCGCGAAGACGCGCTGAGCCCCGTTTAACAGGCACTCGGGCTGTTCAGATCTATTCTTCGCTCGACACCGGGCCTTCGAAGAGATCCCATCCCTCGCGGTATTCTCTGCCGAGGTACTGGTTGGCCTCCTCGGCGTTGGTGAACTGCGCCTTTTCCGTATCCCACTCGAGGCGCTTATTGAGGCGGATCGAGATGTTGCCGAGACAGGTCGCTTCGGCAAGATCCTGGAAGTTCTGGAAGCTGGCCCGGGATTGCTTGCCTTCCTTGATGGCCGTAATCCATTCTTGCAGAGGCGTTACGATTTCGTCTTCCTCTTTTTCCAGGAGGGAGCCGGCGAAGGCGTCCATGCGCTTCTGAGGCAGTAGCCTGAAATTTCTACCGTGGAAGCTGCCCAGAATCTTGCCGTAGTCCCCGACGAACAGCATACCTTCCCGCTCGAGTTGCTCTCCGGTATCGAACAGCTCAGGCGGCGTAGGCGGCTTGATGCCGCCGTCGTACCAGTAGATGTCGAGATCTTTGTGATGGAAGTGGATGGTGCTGGCATTCGGGAAGGCGACATCAGAGCGCATCTGCCGGCTCGTATTGCCAAGGATCTCGACGCCGGTCGTTGCCCGGGCCTCGACGCTGAGCGGCGGCCCCGGATCGAGGATGCGGTATACGCGGGACAGGCTGTAGTTGCCCATATCTCCCAGGCAGCCGCTTCCAAACTCGTACCAGCCGCGGAACAGGTTATGGGTCAGGTTGAGGTGGTACGGCATATCGGGCACGGGACCGAGCCACAGATCCCAGTCCATGCCTCTCGGAACCTTCATCTTCTCTTCCGGATAGTGGAGCCATCCCTGCGGCCAGACGGGACGATTGGACCAGTTGTGTACCTCCCGCACTGTGCCGATAACCCCGGACCTCAACCAGTCCTGCAACTGATAAAACTCGAGGTCATTGTTCCAGGCCATCAGGTGGGTAACCAGGCCCGTTTCGCGTGCCGTATCGCAGGCCAGGCGCACTTCGTTGAACCTGTTGGCCAGCGACTTATGCGACACGACGTGTTTCCCACGGCGCATGGCTGCTATCGATACCGTGCCGTGCAGGTGTTCCGGCGTCATGACGATCACCCCGTCGATATCCTGTTCCTCGTCCAGGAGCTCGCGGTAATCGTTGTAGGTATTGCACCCCGTGTAGTCGCTCATCCCGCGCACCTTGCCGTAGTAAATCTCGACCAGCTCCTTGCCGGCTTCCCGTCCCGCTCGAATGCCTTCGTCGTCTCCCCATCTCGGCTCGTCCAGGAACTCCCTCACGTTGTCTCTCAAGCCGTGCGGGCTCCAATCCCGGTAGTCGTTCGAATCTTTGTTGGGATCGGCGATACACGAGATGTGCAGGTCTTCGCTGGGAAGCCACGCGCTCATGAGCATTTTCAACCCCATGGTGCCTGAACCGATGAGGGCCATATTCAGTTTGTCGCTCGGGGCGACGTGGCCGGCGCCTCCAAGTACGCGACGAGGCAGGATGGTTACCGTAGACGCCACGGCAGCGGCGCCGAGAAACTCTCTGCGATTGATGGTTTTTGACGACATATCTCCTTTATCTGTTAAGTGGGTTAAAACACGCGGTCATCTGGCGACACACCGCGGGGGGTATGGAGATGCAGCGATCTAGTGGTGGTACTGCGTATCCGGGAACCTTAATGTAACAATAACAAGATCCGACCAAAATCGCTACCCCTTTTCTCATCCGAAAGGCGCCGGTCGATCCGTAAACGAATCGTTAAAGATCGGTGCATCCGTTGCATCTGCGAGCGCGCACACGCATTATGGACACCGTTCCGGCACAAACGAACAAAGCCACACCTCAGTACATGCAGATTCATCGGACGGTAGCCGGCGGAGGGATCGTGCGAAACCTTGATTAAAATCATCGAGGAAGCAATCCAACTTTGCACGCTGGAGTATGACGTGTAGGATGGCTCCTGCGCTTTACGTCCAGGTATGGCAGCCGCCCGGCTCAAGCGATGAACGAGGAAACACACCTATGGTATATGGAAACGAATAATACCCCTTCTATAGCAGAACTCGCGTCCAAAGACCCTACCCACGACGTCCTTCGGCGGCGCAGGCGGTCTCTCAAACCCATCTTCACACCCCGGCATGTCGCCGTCATCGGCGCGAGCGAACAGCCTGACAGCGTCGGGCGCACCCTTTTGTCCAACCTCATCAGCAGCCCATTCGGAGGCACGGTCTATCCGGTCAACCTGAAGCGCGAGAGCGTGCTCGGAATAAAGGCCTACCCGACCTTGCGAGCGATACCGGCGCAGGTGGATCTGGCAGTGATCGCAACGCCGGCCCACACGGTGCCCGGCATCATTCAAGAATGCGTCGACGTTGGCGTTCACGGCGCTATCATCATCTCAGCCGGCTTTAAAGAACGAGGCGAAAAGGGGGTTGCACTGGAGCAGGATGTCCTGCGCATCGCCAGAGAAGGTCGAATACGCCTCATCGGCCCCAACTGCCTCGGCGTCATGCACCCGCCCAGCGGCTTCAACGCCACCTTCGCCAGCGACATTGCCCGCCCCGGCAGCGTCGGTTTTATCAGCCAGAGCGGGGCCCTCTGCACCTCCATCCTCGACTGGAGCTTCCAGGAAAACGTGGGCTTCAGCTCGTTTATCTCGATAGGATCCATGCTGGACGTTGGATGGGGCGACTTGATCTACTATCTGGGCGACGACCCTGCCACGAAGAGCATCGTCATCTACATGGAATCGATCGGCGACGCCCGCTCCTTTATGTCGGCCGCCCGGGAGGTCGCCTTGAGTAAGCCGATCATCGTAATCAAAGCCGGCAGGACGGAAGCCGCTGCCCAGGCGGCGTCCTCACATACCGGCTCCATGACAGGGAGCGACGAGGTGCTCGATGCCGCCTTTCGTCGCGTCGGCGTATTGCGGGTAGACCGGATCTCGGACGTGTTCTACATGGCCGAGGTGCTCTCCAAACAACCCCCAACGAAGGGCCCTCGCCTCACCATCGTAACCAATGCCGGCGGCCCCGGCGTGCTGGCCACCGATGCGCTGCTGACCAGCGGCGGCGACCTGGCGACCCTGTCGGACGACACCCGCACGGCCCTCGACGGCGTGCTGCCCGAACACTGGAGCCACGGCAACCCCATCGACCTCATCGGCGACGCCGCCCCCGAGCGATATACCGATTCCCTGCACATCCTCAAGCACGACGAAAACACGGACGGCCTGCTCGTCATTCTGTCCCCGCAATCCATGACGTCCCCTACCGAAACGGCCCGGCAGCTGTGCCACATCGCGGGCGACTATCAGAAGCCCGTACTGGCGAGTTGGATGGGCGGTGAAAGCGTCAAGGACGGAATACGCATCCTCAATACGAAAGGCATCCCCACGTTTGAGTATCCGGACACGGCAGCGCGCATGTTCGCCTACATGTGGCAACACGAATATCGCCTCAAGGCGCTCTACGAAACACCCGGGCTGGCTACCGTGCCGGGGGAAGTATCCCCCGACCCGAAACATGCGTCGGATCTCATCGAACAGGTCCGCAAGGCCAACCGCACGCTCCTGAACGAATACGAATCGAAGCAGCTCCTCGCTGCCTACGGCATTCCCACCGTGCCGACCTTCCTCGCCGAAAACGTCGACAAAGCCGTCGATCGTGCGCGTGAACTCGGATTCCCGGTCGTCATCAAGATCCATTCCAACACGATCACCCACAAGGTGGACGTGGGCGGCGTGAAGCTCAACCTCCAGTCGGAAGAGGCGGTTCGGGAGGCCTACCATACCATGGAAGAACAGGTGCGCCATCTCAAAGGCGAAGGGCACTTCCTCGGGGTGACGGTGCAGCCCATGGAGCGCCTGGATGGGTACGAAGTGATCCTCGGAAGCTCTACGGATCCCCAGTTCGGCCCCGTTCTGCTCTTTGGCGCCGGCGGCTCACTCGTCGAGGTCTTCCAGGACCGGGCGTTGGGCCTGCCTCCCCTCAACACGACGCTGGCTCTTCGCATGATCGAGCGGACGAAGATATACAAAGCGCTGCAGGGCGTTCGCGGTCGTGCCTCGGTCGACATCGACGCGCTGGAACGCCTGATGGTCCGCTTCAGCCTTCTCGTCATCGAGAATCCCTGGATCAAAGAAATCGAGATGAACCCCTTGCTCGCTTCCTCCGAGCGCCTGCTCGCCCTGGACGCGCGCGTGCTGCTGCACCCGATCGATACCCCCCTGGACGCGTTGCCAAAAACGGCCATCCGGCCGTACCCCAAGCAGTATGTGAGTTCGTGGACCATGTATTCCGGCCGTGAAGTCACGATCCGGCCGATCCGGCCCGAAGACGAACCCCTGATGGTCGAGCTGCATACGGCCCTATCCGAAGAAAGCGTCTACTTCCGCTATTTCCAGTCACTCTCTTTCGAACAGCGCACCCAGCACAGCCGGCTGGCCCGGCTCAGCTTCATCGATTACGACCGGGATATGGCGCTCGTCGTCGAAGCTGAACGAGAAGACGGGGAGGGCCGGGAGATCCTCGCCATCGGGCGGATAAGCCGGCTCATCGATTCGGCCGACGCCGAGCTGTCGCTCGTCGTGCGCGATGCGTACCAGCGGCAAGGGATCGGCACCGAACTGGTTCGCCGCCTCGTCGAAATCGGCAAAAAAGAAGGACTGGCCCACATCACCGCCGAAACCCTTCCCGAGAACCAGGGCATGAAGCGCGTATTCGAAAAGCTCGGCTTCACGCTCAATTACTTGCAGGACGATGGGATCGTACAGGCTACGCTGGACATTGAACAGGAGGTACATGCGTAACCAGGAATTTTAATCGACACAGGTATGCCTGAAACGGCCGATCACGATCTGGAAGGTCCCGTTGCCGCCGCTCGGCCCACTCCGGTACCCGGCAATGGTCCTTCGGGCCTGCCTGTCATTTATCATCCCGCCTACAGCACCTACAGCTTCGGAACGAACCATCCGGCCAACCCTCAGAAGAGGGAAATGTTGTTGGACCTCTTTCGAGCGCTCGGCACTCCGCTTTCCAGCCTGGAACCGTCGCCGGCTACCGACGACGACCTGCTGACCGTGCACACCTCAGAATACATCCACGCCGTGGCGTCGGCGTCCGACCTCATCTGGGCGCCCGGAGCGCTCCGGTTCGGGCTCGACACCGACGATGTGCCTCTCTTCCCCGGCATGGATGGGGCTGCCCGCCTCCAGGTCGGCGGTACCCTCGAAGCCGCCCGCCTGATTGCCGACCGGCGCGCCTCCCGGGTCCTGCAGCTGGGCGGCGGGTTTCATCACGCCATGCCGGCCCGCGCCGCCGGCTTCTGCATCTACAACGACCTCTCTATCGCGATGATGTATTTACGCAGCCGGCGCCTTCGCCCGGCCTGTATCGACATCGACGTTCACCATGGGGACGGCGTCCAGTGGATCCACTACCGCGATCCCGATGTGCTCGCCATCAGCATCCACGAGTCCGGGCGCTACCTCTTTCCGAACACGGGCTTCCCGGGTGAACGCGGGGAACGTAATGGCCTGGGTACGACCATCAACATCCCCCTGGAACAACACACGGACGACGCCAGCTACCTGCGCGTGTTCGAGCAGGTCGTCCCGCAAGCGCTCGAACAATTCGCCCCAGACGTCCTCGTCATTCCTTGCGGCGTCGACGCGCATTACCGCGATCCGCTGGGCCACCTGATGCTCTCGACACACGGGTTCCAACGCCTCTTTGCGCTCCTCATCGACTATGCGGACCGATTTGCTTCCGGCCGCGTCCTGTTTACCCTGGGAGGTGGATACGATCCTTCATCCGCCATCCGCAACTGGGCCATTCTCATTCACCTGCTCTGCGGCTGGCCCCTGCCCCACGCTCTCCCCGCCCCCTGGATCGAGGCTCATACGGACAGGCTGGCCGGTGGAGCCACGCTGCAACTCCACGACGACCTGGCTCATAGGCCGCCCATCCCTCATCGTGACGAGATGGAGCGGGTCAACCAGGAGACAGCCCGGCACGTATTGGAACTGATGGAGCTGTGAAGCCGCTCAGAGCAGCGATTGTTCTACGTAGGGGATGAAGTGGTCAATGTTTTCGGTTCTGGCCGTGCGATCCTTCGCCTGATCGTCCCAGCGCCGCAGCCGAACCGCGTCCCGGTAAAACAGCTCTCGTTCGAATGCATGGCGCTCGTCCTCTTGCATGGCGCCGCCCTGATCGAGAAAACTCTTCAACGAGGTCGGCGACAACTTCTCCTGATACGCTGCATCCACCGTACACAGATACCGTTTCGCTGCTACATGCAGTCGAATAGGATCGGCAACGGCGGGGCCGAAAACACGAATAAACCAGGCATGCGCTTTTTCCTCGTGCCTGTCGTCCAGGTTGAGCGTGATTTCGGAGGGCAGGTGTTCGTTGCTCATGAGGTGCCCGAGATCGTGCAGCAGAGCGGCTGCAATCAGGCCGGCGCCCGCCTGTTCGCTCTCCGCGAGGGTCGCGCACTGCAGCGCATGCTGGAGCTGAGTTACGTCTTCCTGGCCGTATTTTTCGCTCCCTCTTGATTCAAAGAGCGTGACGATCGTCTCAATATGTGGGTTCATGTTTCTCGGTTATCGGTGTGCGATTCAGCGCTTGCAGCTGTCGAGGACGCCCTTCTGCATCCAACTTCTCGAAACGCCGAAGGCCCCCGTACCACCGCTTCTTAGCGAAAGGGCAATAGACGTTTTCGCTCAGCTACTTCACAAGGCCGAAGGTCGCCGGTGTCTCTCACTTGCAAGCGCAGCTGACCATCTTCCTGGGACACAAAAACGTAACGAGAGGCCCCGGTCTTCTCGCAATGATAAAAGGCCGGCTCTCGGTGCAGGATCGAGTTCCAGCCTTCAGAAAGGTCGTCGTACGGATTAAACCCGCTGGCCCCATTCGACCAATCGTTCCAGCTGGCCCGCTGCAGGGGATCTCTGCCCGGATCGACTTTTACATACAACAAGGCGGATCGACCGTCCCGGCCGACCACCCATAACGGTCCGTCAATTTCGGCCTGGCGCACACCAACCTGAATGCGATCCCGAAACATGCCCGTGTCTTTTCCTTCCGCAATATGACTGCCAACAACGTGTCCCTGTGCGTCGAGCGTAACGAAAGATACACCGATATCTTGCTGAAAGCCTCCTTCAGCGTCTCCGATCTTTGCATTCGAAATGTAGTATGCGATGCGGTTTCCGTCAGGCGCCCAGGAGGGTTTGTACTCCTGGAAATTATCCAGTTCTTCCGTCACGTAGTGCGTTGAGAACCCACCGGTATAGGGCGCATTCAGCACGTGAATGCCCCAGTTCGAAAATCCATGGTCTCTTCCGCGTTTCGCTTGATAGGCCACCTTATCTCCATCCGGAGACCAAACGGGATACAAAATGCCTTCCGGTTCTGTCGTTGTGGTAATCGAATGAAAGTTGGATACGGAACTGCGGTTTGCCGCTTCCTCGCAAACCCCGTTCATGAAATAAGCCATTTGAACCTGATATCCCTGGGCGCCGGCCTGACGCCCTGCAAAAATCAGCCGGTCGTCCTGTGGGGACCAATCCGGCATATCTGCGTGCCCGTCGAACGGCAACCGAAAAATCTCCTCAGAGAGGCGGTTTTTTCGATCGAAATAGCCAAGATACAGTCCAAATCCGTCCGCTGCGGCGCTGCTCACGAAGACAAACCACAGGCGGCCGTCGTCGTCTCGCTCGGGTCTCCAGGTGAGGCGCCCCTCAAAGAAGGCGCCGCTCGCTCCATTTCCGAAGAGCCCTGAGGTGTGGGTTCGCTCTTCCAGGGTGCTACGCGCCGTAACTTGAAACAGGGCTCGAGAGGCATGGTCGTAGATGAATAATTCCCTTGCCTCGGGAGTCTGTCTTTCGAACGCGATGAGGTTCGGCGCAGCTTCTGCGATGGTGGGGTTGTAGATATCTCCCCTGAGCTGCATTGGTTGAGAAACCGTTGAACCTGGATGTAATGCGAGACACAGAATTAAAACAAGCAGCGTGCGCACGATAACACCTGAACGGTAGAAAACGAGATTCAGGATGTAGTATTTGTATTCGTGATTATTGTTCTCGCATTTCTGGAATCAATTTCCGAACAGATGTTACGCGCCGGATGCGCGTAGGCCCTGCCAGAGCGGCTTTGCAGGTATACAAAGCCGCATAACCCAGTCTGCTGTGCACGGTTCGCGTATCATCACTTAGATATTCGCCGGATCGACGGTAACGTATTTGATGCGCTCTCTCTTCCACGTATAGGTGATGTGCAACAGGCCGTCGCTGCCCTGAATGATCGCCGGGTAGGAGTATTCGCCCGGGGCGTCTTCGAGCATGAGAAACCGGTCCCACGCCCTGCCGTCGTCCGATGCTGCGAGGGCCAGCTGGCGGCGGCCGTCGGTCGTCGGGTTGTAGATCAGCACAAAAGAGGCGTCATCGAGTTTCACGGCGTCGATGCCGGCGCTCGGATTGGGAAGCGACGTCGCCGTCATCGGGCCCCACGATTGTCCGCCGTCTTCCGACCAGGCCTCTGTGATCACGTCCTGCCGGGAACGGCACATGATCTGGATCGTCGAGGGGGAATGCATCAAGAGGGTCGGCTGGATCGCCTCGAAGTCCGCCGCCTCGTTCAGCGGGCCGATGCGCTCCCAGGCGCCGGCAGAAGCGAGGCGCTCCAGGCTCCACATCGCCTCGCCCTCTTCGGGGACGGTATACCGTTCCATGTGGACCACCCACCCGTCGTGTTCGGTACTGGACCCCGCCAGGAGCGATCCGTCCTCCAACACGACGGGTTTCGCCCGCACCGGCCCCAGGATGCCGTCCGGCAATCGGGCCTCTTCCGACCACGTCCGGCCATAGTCCTCGGAGAGGCGTACCATGCCCCACCACTCCCGGGGATTGGGCCCTACTTTGTAGAACAGGACGAGCGGGCCTCCCTCAGGGTAAAAAAGGACCGGATTCCAGCACGGATACTCCGTGCCCTCCGAGACGCCATCGGCCAGCTCAACCGGCGCCGTCCAGGCGCCTTGCTCGTGACGAGAGAACCAGATGCCTACGTCCGGCTCTCCTTCATCCGTACCTCCGAACCAGGCGGCCGCCACTCCGTCCGGAGTTTCGACAATCGTGGAGGCGTGCGCCGAAGGGAACGACGCGTCCTCGTAAATAAACTCGGACGCCTGGATAGATGGTTCATCCTCTGCAACTGCACCGTCCGAAACGGTCTGATGTTCCGGTGCATCGGAACATCCCGCCAGCGGCGCGATCACGAGGGAAGCGATCAGTAACTTTCGAACAAAACACATAGGATAAAGAAGGCCAGTTCAAGGATCCTTCTCAATGTAATCACTGGCCCGGCTATCCTCAAGTAAAGGAATCCGGGGTCCGGTCGATCAAGCCTGACAACGGACCCACATTCGTTGTCAGAAACTGATTACGATCGGACCCCGGAAGATCATCGCGGGGCGTTAGCGACCCTACAATACAATCATGGACCGGGTCTCAACCCGTTCGCCAGCCTGGAGCCGGTAAAAATATCGCCCGCCCGGCAGGTTGCTCGCGTCGAAACGGATTTCGTGCCGCCCCCCCGAGAGCGTTCGCTCCATGACAGATTGCATATGCCTTCCCTGGACATCGAATACGTCCAGCTTTGCGTGCACAGCGCCAGGCAGCGTAAATCGGATCGTGGTCGCCCCCGTAAATGGATTGGGGTAATTGCCCTCCAGGGCAAATCCATCGGCGATCGTTTCGGTCTCCCTGGAAACAGCCCCTCCACCCTGAACGAGCGGTAAAGCATCGTAGTTGGCGCCCAGGATCGATTGTGTGGCTGATGGATCAAGGCCGAACCATCCCTGCAGGACCGATGCGTAGACGGCTCTGAAGTCGACGTTAAAGATGGGATCGTCATTGCCGTCGGTCTGGGTCAGATCCGGCATCTGCCCGTACAGGCCCCCGTTTACCTGGGAGCCGATCAGGAAGAGGGGCGCCGTCGAGCTGTGGTCCGTGCCACGCGATCCGTTTTCGCCGATGGTCCGTCCGAATTCCGAAAACGTCATGGTAAGCACCCGATCCCGCATCCCGGAGGCGGCCATGTCATCTAGAAACGCCTGCACGGAAGTCCCGAGGCTCATCAGCAGATTCCTGTGCATGCCGGCCTGGTTGGCGTGGGTATCGAATCCGCCGAGGCTCACGAGATAGATACGCGTATCGAGCCCTCCTTTGATGAGCCGGGCCACGTTGGCGAGGTTGTCGGCCAGCTCGTTATCGGGATAATTGACGGCGTTCGACGAGTTCTCGGAGGCCTGCTGAATGACGGATGCATACCGGAACGAACTGTTAACGACGGTGCGGGCGAAGCGCATCTCGTCCCCTGCCCTCGTCTGGGGCAGCCCCTCCAGCGAATACGCCGTGCCGCTCTCGGCGAGGCGGTCGAAGCGTTCCGGGCTGTCGATACTCATGCCCATGTCCGTGGTCCGTCCTCTGAAGATAAAAGAAGACCCGCCCATCTGCACAGCGAGCGGGTGTGCCGGCGGGTCGCTGATGAAGTCCGGCGTGGCAAACTCCAGGAAACGCCCGGTCCACCCCGATCGGTCATTCACCGATGAATCCGAACCGGCCAGCCAGATATCGGTGGACCTGAAATGGGACTGGTTGGGCTGCGGGTAACCGACCCCCTGAACGATCGCCAGTTCTCCGTTGCCGAAGTACGCGTCCCACCCCGTAAGATTTCGATTCAAGCCGGCATCGTCGCTCAGCATGATCGTTTGATCGGCGGGAATGGCGAGCGAGGGCCGGCGCGTGTAGTAGACGTCCTGGGTAACGGGGATAACCGTATTCAGGCCGTCGTTTCCGCCATCGAGCTGAATGAGGACCAGTACGCGATCCGTGTTCGCGTTCATCAGGGGAGCCAGCAGGGCGGAGCGCCCCAGGGTTTGCACGGGCGTACTGCCCATGAGAAAAGAGCTCGCCGCTGCTCCAAGGCCTAACGTTCGGACGAAAGCACGGCGCGTCCATTGTTCGTGATCGATCGCATGGGCCCGCCCGTCTTCGAGACGAGCGCCCCTGCGCATGTTAGATACGGATGCTGATTTAGACTGATGGATATCACACATGGTTATGGTAGTTCGGTGTTCGGAATTCGTGTTCGGAGTTCGTGTTCGCGACGTTGGCACTTACGATAGCTGGAATTCGGGCAGTTCGAAGATGTAGACCAGAAAGTCGCGAATTGCATACCTGGCTTCATCCGTACCGAGGTCCCATTCATACCAGGGGATGCCGCCCAACATACGTTTGGTCAGATCGTGCACGTAGGCGGGCTCCTGTTCGATCTCACTGGGGATCGGCTGACCGCCGGCCCAGGGAGCGCTGATCGGTTCGATCGACAAGGCGGTTATCGGCAACGCGATCAGATGACGTACGAGGGCGACGGGAAGACGAAAAACGGCCAGCGGGTCATTCCAGTTGTGGACGTCTCGTACGAATCTCTGCAGGTCGGTATTGCGGTAGAATTCCTCCTCACCCGTGAGGAACTGAGACGCTGCCCAGCGTATCGGGATGGAAGCGGTCGTCAGCCACGTTCGATACCCCGGCCAGCCCGCTACATTCGGGGGATGAAGCAACTGCTGCCCCGAATCTTCCGAAGCGAACACCATCTCGATGTGAAATCTTTCGTTATCCCGTACGATGCCCAGATCTTGCATGAGGCCCGCATAAAGCTCCGTTGGGCTCTTGATATGCGCGCCCATGAACTCCTCCTCAAAGAAATGCCTGCTCTTCAACAGCATGGCGACGGTTGAAGCGATATCGAAACCCGTACGCACGAATTCCTGCGCCAGCCCATCGACGATGTCTGCCTGTGGGGCTTCGAAAACGAACTCTTTATAGAATTTCGAACTTATGAAGTGAGCGATTTCGTTGGATCGGGCCTGGAAAATGATATCCACTACGTCGTCATACCCCCAGTTTCCGGTGCTGCCAAAGAATGTCTTCACCCCATCATCGTGCAGGGCCTGGTCAAAATGCACGGAGAGCGTTTCTTCATCCACCCGGTATCCGGTGAGCGCGCGGGCTACTTCTGCGATGTCCGCCTCCGTGTAGTTTGGCGCGCCCGATGGCCCCAGGATCCCCATCGTGAACAGCTCCAGCAATTCCCGGGCGTAATTTTCGTTGGGAGCGCCTACCTCGTTGAGTTGCCCGTCCAGATAGATCAGCATCGACATGTCGAGGCCGATCTCCCTGACGAAGGTCTCGAAATTTCCGAACGCGTGTTTGCGAAGCAGTTTTAAGTATCGATAGGTGATGGGGGAAATTTCGTGGGAATCGAAAAAGGCGGTGACAAAATGGTTGTGCCAGAACAGGGTCATCTTCTCTCCGAACCCATTCTGGAGTATGTGTTTGAATATGCTGGCCGACGTTAAGTAGAACCACTCGACGCTCCGTTCAAAGTAGTCATCTTCGCCCGGTCCCGGTGCATCGTCGATCCAGGCAGGATCGGGAGGGTTGGGCACCGTCATCGCAGTAGCTATGAGTTCATCGACCACCTCGTCGGCAGGTCGTCCAACCAGCGCTTGAACCACAGCAGGGACGGCCCCGTACTGGGTCCGGCGCAATAGATGATAGGCTTGCTGCTCGGTGAGGGGGTCCGTGTTGGGCTCCAGACCGGCCGCAACCCTGCGTGGCTCCGGGGGTTCTGGCTTATTCGCCTGTATAACGACCGGTTCGACGGGCATACGGCGAGATCGTTCTCTTCTAAATGCGAGCCTCCTTTCGTAGCTCGTTCGTGCAGGTAAAGATTGTACATCCATATCAATACATCGGAATGATTGTTAGAATCGGACGCCTGATCGAGCGCCGGGTCAGGGGTGGGCTTTACCTGTTGATATGCATGAAGTCGATCGTACCCTATCCTTGTCGAGTACATAATACCAGATACATGGTGTACCAGAACAGGGTATCACGTATCTTCGCGGTTGGATGGGCAGGCCTGGCGTTATTCCACGACGAGCGTATCGCCTGCGGAAACGACGGTGCAGGGAGTTGAAAGGGTGAGACAGAGTGTATTCAGGGCCTGCACCCCATCGACGAGCTCAATACTGCCGGAAACGAATTGCTGGCCCAGCGCGGGATCGGACACGTCGATCGCCTTGCCGAACACACGAGCGAGCTTTTCAGCAGCGTCTGTAAATGCGGTCTGCTCGAAGAGGACCACGCCGCCGATCCAATCCAGTCCGTCTCGAACAGCGGTGCTATCGAGCGCAGCGAAACGGGCGTCCTCGACCCAGGCGGCCCCTTCGCCGGCCAGCAGTTCCACCTGCACGTCCGGAGCCTTGCGAGACTGCACACGCACCCGTCCTTCCTGAACGACTACACGCGTCTGGCGCTCGCGCACCCGGACGCTGAATTGGGTGCCCAGCACTTCGACTTCCACAGCCTGGTGGACGACGACAAACGATCGATCCCCTTTTTTAACGGTGAAGAAAGCATCCCCCTCGAGGATAACGGCTCGTGTTGCTCCGGAAAAGGCCTCCTGAAAACGCAAATGGGCGCCAGGATTGAGCCGCACCAGCGAGCTATCCGGCAGATACACGGTACGTGAGCCTGCCGTACCGGCCGCCACTTCTACCATTCGAGGGGAGCGAGGCATCAACATCCAGATCGCCGATGCAAAAAGAATAACCGCCGGCACGACCAGCCACCTGTATCGCCAGAGCGAGGACCTCCCGATGCGCCGTACGGGTGCGCGATCGCCCGAATCGGGCAGACCGGTTCGTTCTACCACAACGCGCCAGGCCTCCTCATGGTTGGGCTCCGACCGCCTGGGGGAGGGGGCCGTGGCTTCCCAGACGCGTTCCACCTGCTCAAATTGCCGCCGGTTCGACGGCGAAGCGGCGAGCCACGCAGTGAGCACGTTCCTTTCCTGCTCCGTGATCTCTTGCTCCAGAGACTTGAGCATCAGCACGTAGTATGTCTGATCGTCGTATTCCATCATAGATAGGGAGCTATAGATACGCTACGCGCAAGGTCACTGCCGGCGTAAATCCCGGTGATTGGTAATCGATCGCCTGCAGCGGTACGCTATACTGGTTGTAATCGCGACGCCAGATGTTGCGGTGGTTGTACAGGTTGTACAGGGTGAGACCGAGGTCTACAAAGACATCCCCCACGATGAAACGCCGGGCGACCGAGAGATCCAGGCGATGGGACGCCGCGTGCCTGGTGCCGTTGAGCGATTCCGCATACAGCAGGCGTATCACATTGCCCTCCAATGCCTCCTGCAAGTCTCCCTCGAAGAATTCCGGATTGGTGATTTCCAGCTCCTCTTCGACGGCCCGTTCGTAGAACGCCTCGTCAATCCGCGTATACGGCTGGCCCGAGGTAAGCTGCCAGCTGAGGGACCCCTGCCAGGGGCCTCTCGCGTAGTAAGCGACCAGGGAGGCCGAGTGCCTGTGATCCTGTGAGGTAGGATATATCACACCTTGATTGCGGTCCGGGAGCAAGCGCTCCGACCGGGAAAACGCGTAGCTGATCCATCCTTTGACGGGCCCTCTCTCCTGCTTCACCATCATTTCGAGCCCTGTCTGCCAGCCTTTCCCCCCGACAAAAAGCTCCTCTTCATCGATCAACTGGCTGTCCGATCCTGTCGGTTGCCCCAGCTCGCTGAGGCCTCCCAGGCGGTTGGAATAAAATTCGACCTCAGCGGAACGCTGCCGGCCCTCCACACGAAATCCCACAATACGATGCACAGACCGCGTTGGGAAGATGGCCTTGTCGGCCAACACCCAGAACCCGGACCGTTCATCCAGAATGTCGAGATGATCCAGACGATCGATGAACTGATAATAAACCCCCCAGGCTGTTTTGAAGAACAGGGGGCCAAACACGTTATACTCGATGTCGACCCGCGGCTCGAAATACGCAGCGCGCTTCAGGGAATACCAGGTGGTACGAAGCCCCGTCCCTAACCGGATGCGCTGGCCGAGTGCAACGTCATTCTGCAGATACACCCCTTGCATGAACCCCCGGTTCATTATGAATTCGCGGTCCTCGTTCTCGAAATACGTGTACCCGACCTCCGTTTTCGACAACCAGCCCCCCAGCTCCAGGCGGTCGTCGACCCCGAAAGAGACAAGGTGCCCCAGCCGGAGGGAAAAATCCGTGAGGGTGTTGTCGTTTCCGGAAACGATTTGTTGATCGAATTCTTCGTTGGTAAATCGGGTATCGTAGACAAAGTGATTTTGAAAACGCGTATAAGCGACTTCCATCGTACCGGTCATGGACCTGGAATGGTGAAATTGCAGCGAACCGGCAAGGCCCTGTGTGTGGGCCTCCGCCCCATTGTTCTCTTCGAAGTTAACGAAAAAGGGCTCTTCCTCATCTTCAGAAATGTTCAATGCTGGATCCACATAGGCATAGTTGAGCTCGTCATTACTTTCGTAGGCCGTCAACGACAGCGTACTTCGGGCGCCTGGATGGTAGTATACCTGGGCAAAAAAATCGCCGTATTTCAACCGATCCGGGGGAAGCATCACCTCGATGGATTCTTCGTCGTTTTCGAACCGCCCCAGCGTACCACTGAGTCGATTGCGATACAGGGGGGACTCGAAAATTTCCGTAAACGACCTTCGGAAGGCAAGCTGTACCGAACCACGACCGGCAAGCGGCACATTCAACCATCCACCTGCATGTAAGCCGTTGAGTCCGAAGCTCAGCTGGAGGCGATCGAAGTCTCCCTTGCGGCCGACGGCGTGCAACACGCCGCTCGTTCGTCCACCGAACCGGGCCGGAAATCCTCCTTTGTACACATCGAGCCGGCCAATGACTTCTTCGTTAATGGCGCTGCTGAACCCGAACAGGTGATGGGTGTGATAAAGGGTGATGCCGTTCAGCCTGAAGAGATGTTGGAACGGCGTCCCTCCCCGGAAGGCGATTTGGGCCCGCCCGTCTTGACCTCCGGAAATGCCGGGCAGTAACTGCAAGGCCCGCAACATGGCGTTATCGGACGAACTGGGCAACCATTCGAGTTCGCTGGGTACGAGCTGATACTGGCTCGTTTTGCGTGAGGTCACGTCGTTTTCGTTTCTCTCCGCCGTCACTTCCACCGCTTCCAACGAAACGGCTTGGATACCCAGTTCCACCCGTAAGTCCAAACCGGGCGAAAGCAGATCCGTGGGGATGTACACCGCTTCGTAGCCGATGTGACGAACGACGATCGTATCGGGCGTTGCCGGGTACGATCCACCGATCGAGGGTGGGGACCAGGCCAGTGAAAAATGCCCCTGATGGTTGGTGATCCCTCCCTTCATGGCGCCCTTCACGTAGATCGAGGCCCCGGAAAGCGGCTCTTTCGTTTCCAGATCCAGTACAACGCCGCTCACCTGCCTGCGATCCACCCGGTTGTTTTGCCCCCGGTCGGTCTCCGGTGCAATCACCAGCTGATTTTCGCTTACGGTGTGCACGCGTAAGGGCAAACCGGCGAGCATTTCATGGAGGACTTCGCTCAAATGACGCCCGGAAAACGTACCTGACACACGATGCTGACGAACAATCCGGTCATTGAATACGATGCGCCCCCCCGTCGTGCGCTCCAGCATGCGCAGCGCTTCATCCAGCGGCACCTCCTCGAAGTGCAGCGAAAGATTCGCTTCATTGCGAAGCACCGTTCGATCCATTTCTCTGTCGTTCGCCATTGAATCCCGGGTCTGTGCCTTCCCTCGATGTACGAGTGTCATGACACACAGAAAAGCCACGAATGCTCGGAACAGACGTATCAGGATAACACGTCTCGATCTCATTGTTGTGTACATAATGAGATATGCGCCAGCACGATATGACCCTATATCACCCATATGAGCGTAGCTATTATCGAATGAACCAGATGATGAAGGTGATTTCGCAACAGCTTGAGCGCTTTGCTCATCCTGCTTTCGACCGTCTTGACCGAGACTCTCCTGAGGAGGGCTATTTCTTTGTAGGTCAGCTCGTCGTACCGATGCAGCACGAATACGTCTTGCAAGGGCTCGGGCAGTGCATCGATCGCTTTTTGAATGTGCTGCTTTCGATCGAAATCCTGGATGGGAGGCGAGAAGGGGGCGGTATTCTGTCGTACATCGGAGGCATAATCGTCACGCACTTTCTTCTTCCGAAGGTACATCCCGATCTCGTTGGCCGCTGCCTGAAACAGGTACGCACGCAACGAACTGCCCGGCTTCAAACGATCTCGATTCAGCCAAACCCGCACAAAGATATCCTGCGCCATGTCTTCGGCTCGACCAGGATCCATGCCGCGGTGAATGAAGAACCTGAACAATGAACCGTAATTCGCATCGAACAACTCTTTGAAGGCGTGGGGATCTCCGTTCTTTATACGGCCAGACAGGTCTTCGTCCGAGGCATCTCGTGATTCCGGCATAAATAAAGGATGGCTTGGCCTCAATGTGCTTACGACATGCGAGAGGCGCAGTACGCTATACTGAGCACAGCATTTTCTTCATCTAGATAGGCGTAATCACGGGTCAAAAATCATTCCGATCAAAGGTAAAAATTCAAGATGTTCTCGTAGAGTTCTTGCTGCCCGCTGGTCATGGCAGGTTGCCCCTTTTCGGCGGCGAGAGCGGCCAGGTCCTGCAAAGACCGTTTGCCCTGCTCGAAGGCCTGTCCATCCACCGAATCGAACGAGGCGTACCGGGCGGCCCGCATGCTTTCGAGCGGCGAATGCTGCATGACCTGATCGGCCGTGATGAGAGCGCGTGCAAAGACATCCATCCCCCCGATGTGCGCATAAAAGAGATCGACGAGATCGGTCGAGTTCCTCCGTGTTTTTGCATCGAAGTTGATGCCTCCACCCTGTAAGCCGCCGCTGCGCAGGAAGACGAGCATGGCCTCGGTCAACTCGTACAGGTTCGTGGGAAACTGATCGGTATCCCAGCCATTCTGGTAATCCCCGCGGTTGGCGTCGATGCTCCCCAACAGACCGGCATTGGCGGCTACCTGGAGTTCGTGTTCGAAGGTGTGACCGGCCAGGGTAGCGTGATTGACTTCGATATTCAGCTTGAAATCGTCCGTCAACCCATAGGTCTGAAGAAATGCAATCACGGTCGCCGCGTCGTAATCGTACTGGTGTTTGGTCGGCTCACACGGTTTGGGCTCGATAAAGAACGTGCCGGTGAACCCCTGGCTCCTCGCGTAATCCCTGGCCATCATGAGAAACCGCGCCATATGGTCCTGCTCTTTCTTCATCTCGGTGTTCAGCAGCGACATATATCCTTCGCGGCCGCCCCAGAACACGTAGTTTTCCCCGCCGAGTTTGATCGTGGCATCCAGCGCCAGCCTGACCTGCCCCGCTGCGTAGCAGACGACGTCAAAATCCGGGTTCGTGGCGGCCCCGTTCATATACCTCGGATTCGAAAACAGGTTGGCCGTCCCCCACAAGACCTTGATGCCGGTCTCCTCCATGTTCTCCAACGCATAATCGGTGATGGCAGAGAGGCGCCGCTCCGACTCGGCCAGGGTCTCGCCTTCGTCGACGAGATCGTAGTCGTGAAAACAAAAATATTCGAGCCCCAGCTTGGACATGAATTCGAAGGCCGCGTCCATCTTATCCCGGGCGCGGGTCAGGGGATCGCTGGACGCATCCCAGGGAAATTGTTTGGTCGGGGGGCCAAACGGGTCGCCTCCACCGTTCACGAAGGAATGCCAGTAGGCGCAGGCGAACTTAAAATGGTCGCGCAGCGTCTTGCCGGCGACGACGCGGTCCGGGTCGTAATAACGAAACCCCAGGGGGTCGGTAGAATCGGGGCCTACAAAAGGGATGGTGGAGATGCCTTCGAAGTATTCGGTGTTGCTTGCCATAGGATCACTTGCCTGCTACAGAACGGAATTTTTTCCCGGGGGGAATCTGCAAGGATAATATTGGTCAAGCGAGTCGGATGCAAGGGCCCGGCCCGACCTTTTGCACCTTTGGCTGCATCTTTAGAAGGCCGGCGGAGAAATTCCGTATCTCATCGTTGCGCGCCTCATGGCTCACTGCGGGGATCTGCGTTTAGTTACTCAGTGATGGTACCCACCTGAATTCGATTAAAGGTACTCAGGGGCGAAGAGCCCACCCGCAATCCCTGGCTGTACCACCGTCAGTGGATGGGCATCCTCCCCCGGTCGGGGGAGGACTGAGACGCATCTAGTCGTTGTCGCCGAATTCGATCTCGACCGCCACGCGTTGCCCTCCACGATCTTCGTACTCGACCTCGACATCGTCGCCGACGGATAGATCACCGAGCCCGGCGATCCCGTCGTACTGGGTATCTGCCGTAACGACGAATCGCGTTGCATCAACAACCACAAAGTCATCGCCGATCTGTTCGATGGCGCCGGATACTTCCTGTTCGTTTTCGAAAATGTCCTCAAAGGTGTCACACCCTGAGAGCCCGAACACGAGAAGGCAGGCTGTGATGATCATGATACATGAGTGGTTCAACGTTTTCATAGATACACCTGAATGATTTGGTTGGTCTTCGTTTATAGCTATGACCCCACACCAGCCCGGGGTACGTAAGAGGCCGGCCTCAGGAAAAAATAGTTATCGAAACCGCAAAATGGACAACGGGGACGTCTGGAGCAGCGAGTCACATAACCGGCGGTGGGAAGATATATACTCACACACGTTGCTGTACGCGAGCGTATCAACCGCAACGGGATAAGCCTGAAACTGGAAACCGGCAAATACACCCAGTCCGCCCGACATGTTGGAATGGACACGCAGCGGTTCGGCAAACGGATTTTCGTTGGAAAATCCCTGCTCGCTGGCCGTCTTCCAGAACCGGAAGAAATCCTCACTGACCGACAACACTACGACCGCGAAGGCGCGGTGAATCTGGACGTCCTGAGCGGGATCTGAGACGTCATATCGAAAAGCGAGATCGATCGAATAGGCCCTGCCGTCAAACAAATCGTCGGTAAAGAATGCTTCTACGAATTGAGGGGCATCCGTGTCGATAAAATCGAATTCGCTATCGTCGAAGACCGGGTTTGTACTCTCGAAGATGAATACCGAGGGGGGATACGGAGTCAAGGTTCCTGTAGAGCGTTCTTCGAAAAGGCGGGCCTGCACCAGAAAGATGCCGTAATAATTCTCGATCCCGGCTTCATCCTGCAGATCCAACGCGACCTCTACGCGCCGCAGCAGGCGTGTCTGGGGGGTCTCAGGGGGGATGCTGACGGCCTCCAACCCGGTGATGGCCGGAGGCCCGGGCAAGGCATCCCCCCCAGAAGTAGGCAAAAACCCGGGCGCTTCGACGTGCAGCGTATAACGCTCTCCCGGGCGAGGCCGGCTGGTGTTCTGGGCCCGGTAGATCCCTGAATCCGAACGCACCAGTTGAGTGAACAGTTCATCCCCCCGCCAGATCTGAACGGTAGCGTGATCGACGGGAGGAGGTCGCTCTATACTCGTGAATGCGACCGTCTGGTTGACCTGGACCACCCACAGGCTGTCTGACGTAAAAAAGGCCTGGGGCACGAGTCTCGGTTCGTAGGCCGGTGTATCGACGCTAACGACCGTCTCGCACGCAGCCAGGGCAACCATGCCGGCCAGCCCGAAAAGGCGCATCACGTGGGGCCAATCTTTCATGATCAGGTCGATGGTTGTTCAAAATTCGAAACGATAAGAAACAAAGGGCAATACCGGAAACAGGCTGGCCTGTCGATATTGCCGGGATCCGTCTGGGGCATTCGCCGTGAACAGGTAAAAAGGATTCCTCCGGCTGTAGGCATTGTACGCCCCTGCGGCGAGTGTCCCCTGGCCGGCGTTGCTGAAAAAGGCCTTTTCGAAATGCCAGTTCAATGCGATATCGAGACGATGATACGCCGCCATCCGGTACCCTCCCCGAGGGCCGAACTCTCTGAGCTCCGGAGCCGAACGAGAGCCATCGAAATACCCGGGGTCGAGGAGCCGCCCGTCTATAAAACGGCCCGTCGCCAGCGTAATAGCCTGTCCGGTTCCGTATACCCAGGTCACCCCCAGATCCAAATTCGGTTTGAGCGTATGCGTAAGCACGATCGACAGGTCGTGCCGGCGATCGTATCGATACGGGAATATTTCCCCGTCATTAAGCGCCCCGAACTTCCGGCGTGTCCAGGACAACGTGTAGCCGATCCAGCCCCTGGTGGCTCCTTTCTTTTTCCTGAGCAATAGTTCGAGCCCGGTGGACCACCCCGCCCCCACTGCCACTTTTTCCTGCCAATCCTGGTTGGGCGTGATAAAACTGGCCCCGGGTTTGTACTCGATGAGGTTATCCATGCGCTTGTAATACCCTTCCAGGCTCACGGAATAGGCTCCTTCCTCAAAGGCGTGGTAGGTTCCGATAGCCGCTTGCCAGGCGTGTTGAGGCTTTATGCGATCCGTAGCGGCCAGCCAGAGATCTGTAGGCAGATTGATACCCGTATTCGTCAGCAAGTGAAGATATTGCTGCATCGTACTGAAGGACCCTTTAACCGACCAGTCCGGGCCGATCAGGTATCGCACGGCAAGCCGTGGCTGGACGGAACGGTACGTCCTTCCTTCGACGCGCATACCTGAGGCGTGAACGCCCGCATTTATCTTGATACGATCGGACAGGGTAATGTCGTCCTCGACGTACAGATACCCTTCCAGGCCCGAGAACGGAAACGAATTGGGAGTCAGGGTCGTGTCGGTCAGGCCGGCCTGGGCCAGTTGGAGCTGGAGCGTACTCACGCCGGGATTAAAATGGTGCTGTACGAGGTTGGCTCCGAAGCGGATATAATGGGACTGACGGGGGCGATAGTCGAAATCGACCGAAGCTCTGAAGTCTTCGATGCCGGATTGATAAACCACCTCTTCGAAGGTTTCGACCGGCGGCGATCGCTCCTCCAGCTGGGTCAGGCGCGACT
Organism: uncultured Rhodothermaceae bacterium; assembly: GCA_964525535.1. Classification (GTDB taxonomy): domain Bacteria; phylum Bacteroidota; class Rhodothermia; order Rhodothermales; family JAHQVL01; genus JAHQVL01. Next base: position 29,196 of record CAZGHT010000016.1, on the reverse strand, counting down.
CGATGTCGAAGTTGTATTTGCTGAACGCCAGCGTCGTATTGCTGAATAACCGGTCTGACAAGAGATAATTCCACCGGAGCGTGGAGGTCAGATTTCCCCAGTCAGCTCCCCCTTTGTTGCGATCCCGGTACACGACACGCCCGCGTTCGAACCGATTTTCGTATTCGGCGCCGTACACGTCGCGCCCGGTATACACGCTGAGGTATAACCGGCTGCGCGAGGAGAGGGTCACGTTCAGTTTTGCGTTGGCATCGTAGAAGTAGGAGGTATAGTTTTCTCCTTCGGGCAGCCGGCTGTTCAAGAAGGGACGGGCCAGCACGTCAATGTAGGTGCGTCTCGCCGAAACGATGAAGGAGGCTTTGTCCTTCACAATGGGTCCTTGCAGCGTGAGAGAAGAAAAAACGAGACCGATGGTGCCGTTGGCTTCGAACGACTTCAGGTTGCCTTCCTTCATGCCCAGGTCGATAACCGAGGAAAGCCGCCCTCCGTATCGCGCAGGAAAGCCGCCCTTGATAAGTTGTACGTGCTGGAGCGCATCGGCATTAAAGACCGACAAAAAACCGAACACATGGCTCGCATTGTATACCGGCGCCCCGTCGAGCAGGATCAGGTTCTGGTCGGGTCCACCGCCTCGTACGTACAGACCGGTGCTGCCCTCCGTGCCGGACTGCACACCGGGCAAAAGCTGGATCGCCTTGATGACATCCACTTCGCCCAAAAATGCGGGCAGCGTCTTCAGCTCTTCGACCGGGAGGTCGATGGCACTCATCTGGGTGGAGGCCACTTCGTCCTCGATGCGTTCCGCCGTAACCTGCACCCCTTCGAGCCCCAATGTCCTCGGAGACATCGCTACGTTGAGCTGGATGCTCCGGGCCAGGTCCACCTTCAGACGGACAGGTTCGTACCCCAGAAAAGATACCTGTATGAGGCGCTCTCCAGCCGGCAGCGTGAGGCTGAAAAACCCGAAGGCATTCGAAGCCGTCCCCGATTCCGACGCTTTGTCCCAGACGTTCGCCCCGATGAGGCGCTCCCCGCTTTCCGCGTCTGTAATGAAACCGCTGAGCGTGTTCAGCTGTCCGGCTGCGGGTTGTACCCTGCAGAGCAGATGCATGGCACAGATCAGCCCGGCGAGCAGGGCGCCCCGTGCCCTGCACCTCGAGATCAGAGATGTGACAGGGTTCGAGCACACAAATTAGTACCGTATGCGGATCGAAAAGGACGAAAACAGAGGGATTGCGGTACGCGCTTTCCTGACGAGGCGGCCGCCGTCGTCTTCCAGGATCCAATCGAGTTCGTTCTTGCGATCGAAGAGGTTGATCGCGTTCACCCGCGCCTGTAGACGTAAGCGGCCCAACCGCCGGGCAAAGCCGAAACCCGCATCCACCCGGGAGTAGGCCGGCAGGACATCACGCTCCGGATGCGAAAACAGATCCGCTGCTGACCGATTCGGTTCGCTCAAGGGCTCCAGATAATCGTAATAAGCCTGGCGAAATGCCCAGGAACGCCCCCAGATTCCCTGCCATCTCAGCGTGGCAGTCAGTCCCTCCCAGAGCGTATAGCCAATCGATAGCTGCGTCTGATGAGGAGCCTCCCAGGGTACGGATACGAATGCCCCTCCAAAACGGTTGTTTACCTGCCGGCGAGCGACGTCGTATTCGTAATGGCCCTGAATGCGGAACGCCCGGGTTTCGTATTTCAAGGCCACAGCACTCCCATAGGCGTATCCGCGGGCCGCTAACAGGCCTTCACTGCCGGCATAATCGAGCACCATGAGATGAGGCTGGTATTTGTAAAATCCTTCTACGAGCAGTTGCCAGTGCTCAGCGGGGGCAAACAACACACTGCTGGCCAGATGATAGGCAGTCGAGGCGCGCATATGTTTCCCTATAGGGATCCAAAACCGGAATCCGGGCAGGAGGGTCGATGCATTGTAATCTGCGACATCGAACTGGTAAATGAACTGGCGATACAAACCGGCCGCCGCCTGGAAGGCCCAGGCGCCTCCCGGCCCATCGGGACGATCGTAACGCCAGGACAATCGCGGCTCGGCGTACAGGCGCTGTTGCGCCGGTACATAGGTATATCTGGCCCCCAGCGTGAGCTGACTGCGGTCGCTGAGTGCGAGCACGTCTTCTAAAAACCCCTGCACATACCACCGGGCCGGAGCGAGGATGTGATGATCGATGGGCGCCGAGACGCCTGTAGGATCGATCGACAGGGAAAACTCGCTCTCCGTCAATACGGGCTCTAGCTTCCCGGACAGGGTATGACGGGCGCCGATGGCATAATCGAAACCCACGCTGATGCCCGTTTCGATAATTTCGTCGAAGTCGTCGAGTTCAACGAGACCGGTATCCGACGAAAAGGGGGAGCGATCCACCGGGTGCTCAAGCCTGTACGAACTGCTCCAGAAGCCCACGTGCATGAACCCACGTTGCCCCTGCACCCACTCGTAACGCACCTGCCTCATCGTATTCAACCAGGAATAATCCTGCTCGCGATCTTCACCTGAACCGGTCGACGATGACCTGTCGCCTATGCCGAACGCGTGGCTGCCCTGATACAAAGACGCATACAGACTACGGGTAGCTCCGAACCGAAGGCGTGTGGCCGCATGAAAATCCGAAAACTCGATGTGTAATGGAGGGCTGCGTTCGACCTCGGCCGAACAACCAGGTCGGGATCCGGATGACAACACACTGGAGACGAATGAGCCGGGCTGGCTCCACATCCTGAAACGGCGCTCGACAGGAGCCGGCTGAAACAGGCCCCATAACCCCAGACGACCGGCAACCATCCAGGATCCGCGAACGGACTCAGAGAACCGCTCTTGCCCCTGAATGCGTCCGTTCACGCTGAGGGGGTCGACCTGAACGTCTATACGCTCTTTTTCACGGGAAGCTATTGCATGATCCATTTCGATGGCTCCCGACAGGAAGCTGCCTTCACTCGCCTGAAAACCCGCTTTGTGTACGGTGATCTGTTCGATGGCAAGGGGGCTGAACGCTCCGAAAAACCCGCCATTCCGAAGGGGCACGAAGATGGGCACCCCATCCAGCCTGTGCTGATGCTCTCCGGAGTCGCCGCCCTGAACGTGAAGATCTGCAAAGGTATCCCCGATGCGAACGCCTACTACGTCATTTAAGACCTCATACGTGGACGGAGTGGCGCTCGGCCCCGGGCGCTGTAACGCCTCAGCCGTCAATTCACCTTTGCCCAACTGCGCCGAAGGCATGCGCTCATACAGGCCATTCACGATGATCGGCGTGGACTCAAAGGTGCGCGCTTGAAGGACGACCTCCAGGTCCCGGTGCTCACCGGGAGAAAGCCACACCGAATCAACGCCGGCCTCATACGCGACGTGGGATACCACAATGGGATGCAGGCCGGGTTCGAGTTGGCGTAATGCAAAACGGCCGGCCTCGTTGGTCGTCGTTCCCGTCGCCGCATCAGCCAGCATAATGGAAGCATCCGGCAACGGCTCCAGGGTCTGCCGGTCTATGACGCGTCCGGTCACGGACCCGTAGGCCACAGCGCCCAGGGGACCGGCGGTCAGCACATAAACGCCGGTTGAAAGCCGGTAATAATCCAGCGTCGTCCCGGCCAGGATGCAACGGAGCACCGCTTCGAGCCCGGCCTGCTCAATGGCGCAATAGGTCGTTTTTCCATCAACGAGTTCCGATTCAAAGAAGAGATCGATTCGGGTCTGATCAATCAACAGGGCCAGCGCTTCCTCGAGCGGCACCCCCATCAAGACGAAGCTATGCCTGTCCACTACCGCTTCGCCTGATGCGATGGAGTTGTCCTCTGGTCGCGATGAGTGGTCCTGCGCTGCTCCCGTATACACCGGAACGACCAGGCAACTCGACACCACACAAACAATGAGATGTAGCCTGCGTGTCTGCAGCATGTTATGGCCGATAAATTTCATACCCGGTGACGGTAGCTCTGTATTGCATACCGAGCGCCATACATAGACTCTCGATCACTTCTTCGACAGCCTCGGGGCGCCGAAACGAAAAGGTGACTTTTTTGTCGGCGAATTGATGGGCACGCAGGACCAGGTCGAGGTCGAACCGCCTCTCAATGTCTTCTAACACCACTCCGAACGATTGATCCTTGAAGACGAGATCCCCATCCCGCCAGGCCATCGCAAAAGCAAACGTGGATGTATCGGGAGGTGACACGGGAGGAGAAGCAGCAGATCGACGCCCCCCCACGACGCGCGTCTGGCCGGGCTCCATAACAAACCGGGCAGACCGGTACGCCCGTGCAGCCAGCTCGAGAGAGCCCGAATTCAAGGTGATCACGGAAACCGGCTGCATGCTCTCTTCCCAGGCTCTGACATTAAATGAGGTGCCCAGCACACGCACCTCGGCATTAAAGGTCGAAACGACGAATGGGACGTCCGCTGTCTCGACGTCGAAAAAGGCTTCCCCCTCGAGGTGAACCGTGCGGCTCCAGGAGAAAAAACGAGGATACCGAATACGGGAACCGCTGTTGAGCTCGATCTGAGAGCGGTCCGGCAGGACGACCGACAACTGCTCACCGCGAGGGGCTTCTTCGATAACCGGCTGGAACCAGAAAAAGAGGGCGAGGCCTGATACGAGCGCAGTGACCGGGAGCCAGACCCGGGCATACGGCAACCTGAAACGAGTGCTGCGCCGCGAGGGCGTCCGATCCCTTCTTACATCGGAGATACGAGTAGCGTGAGCCAGCTCCTGCCAGGCAACCTGGATGGTGTCGGGAGCAATCTGCGGCTCCAGATCGGCTCCCTCAGCCAGACGCCAGATACGTTCCAGGGACTCCTTATCTTCGGATCGCTGGTCATACAGAGCTTCGCTCAATCGATCAGGAATATCGCCTCGCTTCATAATGGCACCTTAGAGAAAAATAGTTTAGCGGTTCACGCCTTGCTGCTGGAGCTTCTCGTACCGCTCCCTCAGAAAACGGAGTGCATGGACGATGTGGGTATCGACCGTGCGTTTCGACAGCCCCATGACGGCCCCAATTTCTTTATGACTCAGCGCATGATACCGGCTCAGGGCGAAGGCTTCCGCCCGCCGGGGCGGCAACTCGTCGATCCAGCGTCGAAAGTAGGCGTCCAGTTGCCCTGCCTGCACGAGCTGCTCGGCCGACGAGCTGTGATCTTCCCAGGCTCCTTCTTCGAGGAACTCAACATCACAGCTGCGCTTCGATCGATCCCGCTTGATATTCAAGGCCCTGTTTCGCGCCATCGTATACAGGAGGGCTTTCAACGACACCTGGATTTCGAGTTGCCCCCGTTTCTCCCACAACTTCATGAACACGTCTTGCAATACGTCCAGCGCCAGGCTTTCGTCCCTCATGATCCGAAACACGTACTTCAATAACGGCTCGTGCATCTGTTGAAATATGCACTCGTACGCTTCGTGGTCTGAATGCCGTAGCCGGCGCACCAACGCGTCCATGGTCGCTTGCGTTCTCTGTTCTACTGCCGAAGTCCCAGAACTTAGCGCTCTGAGCCCTGTGCCAGAACCCTGCGCCCTCTATCTGTACGACCCGGGACGTCGAGAGCGTACGTAACCGCCGCCAATAATTACACCGTAGAAAATGATAATAGAGGACACCATCATCGAGCCTGCGTCGACGGTTTCATCGCAAGCCCTTCCTGGTTGCTCCTGGCTCCCGTTCGAGCCGCCCAGGCGTCATACATAGCGGCCAGGCGTTCTCGCTTATCCGTCAGGCTGCCTGCCAGATCGTCGAGTTCCGTACGATCCTCCACCATCTGATACAGCTCCCAGTTCTGGGATCGATTGGCGACCAGCTTCATGTCGCCGTCGCGGACGGCCCGGTTGCCGACGAATTCCCAGTAGATCGGCGGCCGTGCTTCGAGCACGTCGCCTTCGAATACCCGCGCGAGGCTCACGCCCTCTGCAGGCAGCACGTCATACCCGGCGTAGACCTCGGGATATGAAGCTCCCGCTACTTCGACCAGCGTCGGCATGAGATCGATCAGATGCCCTACCTGATCGGTGCGCGTCCCCGGCATGGTTATGCCCTTCGGCCAGTAGGCGATCATAGGCGACGCGACACCTCCCTCGTGGCTGTATTGTTTGTAGGAACGAAAGGGCGTATTTCCAACATTCGCCCAGGGGCTGTTGTACGTTTTATACCCCTCTTTCGGCCCGGGAGGCACGTCCGGCACTCGGGTGGCGTTGTACGGGCAGGCCCCGTTGTCCGACATGAAGAGCACCAGCGTATTGTCGGCCACACCGCGCTCCTCCAGGTGCGTCATCAACCGGCCGATATTCTGATCCATGCGATCGACCATGGCGGCGTAGACTTCCATGAGCAGGGCTTCCTCGGCCTGTCTGTCAGCAGACAGGGTGCTCCACGCCGGTACGATAGAATCTCTCGGCGTGAGGGGCCATCCCGGTTGGATGAGCTCCATCTCTACCATCCGGGCATACCGCGCCTCGCGGAGCGCATCCCACCCTTCGTCGAACCGGCCTTTATACTTTTCGATGTCTTCGGGCCACGCATGAAGCGGGTAGTGCGGGGCATTATGGGCGACGTACAGAAAGAAGGGGGCCTCCTCCTGGAGGGCTTCGTCGACGAACTCGATGGCGTAGTCGGTGAACGCATCGGTGGTGTAAAACCCGCTCTCGGGCACTTCGAATACCTGGGCGTCCAGGCGCATCGGGTTTTCGTCACTCCCCCAGCGTTGCCCCGTAAAGAAGTTCACCGCCCCGACGAGAAAGCCGAAGTAGCGATCGAACCCGCGATCCACCGGATTACCGGGCAGGTGCCATTTCCCGGTCATGAGGGTTGTGTAGCCGGCCTCCTTGAGCACTTCAGCCAGCGTCACGTGATTCATGACTTCGAAATTCTGACTCTGATGGTGATAGATGCCGCTCAGTAGCGCCGCCCGGGACTCGGTGCATTTAGCGTTGTTGTAAAACCGGGTGAACTGGATGCCCTCTGCGGCCAGTCGATCGAGGTGCGGCGTATCGATCTCTCCACCGTACGCCCCGATATCCGAATACCCGAGATCGTCCGCCATGATCAATACGACGTTGGGCCGCGGCGTCGGCGGCTCCCCCTCAGGCTCACAGGAGGATCCAAACAGCAGGCATGCCGCCATAGAGATGGTCAATAGCGCTTTCTGTATCATAGTCTTTTCCGATGTTGAATGCCAGTAATTACCCCCCTTGCACGATATATACAATAATTACCCAGAAATCAATACATTGCGTGTTGCCGGTCGTAGAATGCGGAGATTCTGCCGGCACAGAGGCCAGAGAGACCTCCTTCACTGCATAGATCACACGATCGATCATGATTGAACGATGGGTTGTTTCCAGGTATAGCCTCGTCTCCTGGTCGGCAGGCCGGATCGAAATCTCATCGGCCGCTTCGGGCACGCCGTTATCGACCTACGACCTCGAGCTGGTCCGTCTGGTTCATGCCTTTGTTACGCCCCGGACGATCGACGAGGCTATCGCAGGGTTCACCGATTCGGAGGAGAACTACCTGCGTACCCGAGTAAGAGACCTGATCCATGCCGGCATCCTGATCCGGGATTCAGGGCAAGAAGAAGCCGCCGCGAACCACTGGGAAAAGTGCGCGCTCGCCTATCATAAACGCGCACGGCGTCCGGATATCCCCAGGTCCCCGGATCGAGAAAGACCTGAACCATTCAACCAGGCGACGGGGCTTTTCCATCCGCTCGAGCGGGGTTATGCGGGGCCGTCTCGCGATTTTGTCCATGTGCTCGAGGCGCGACAGTCCTGGCGGGAATGGCCGAAAGGTCCGATTCCATTCGAAAAATTATCGGCGTTTTTATGGCTGAGCGCACGAGCCAGAACGACAGCGAACGCAGCAGGACCGGATACACACTCGTCCCGTCCCTACCCCTCGGGAGGCGCTATGTACTCACTCGAACTGTATCTCGTCGTCTCTTCGGATGCGGTCGCCTCGATACCTGCTGGTATCTACAGGTACCTGCCTCACCGGCATGGGCTGGAGTCGTTATCCACCGAAGGAGCCGATTATCTTCCCTTTTTATATGCGGCGGCCCAGAGCGCCGGGTCAGAAAAACCGCCGATCGTCATTCTCGTCACCAGCCGGTACAGCCATCCAGGGAAGGTTTACGGCGATCTGGCCTACAGCCTCATCCTCAAAGAGGTCGGATGCCTTTTCCAGACCTTTTATCTGGTGGGAGAATTGTTGAACCTCGGCCCCTGCGCCCTCGGCGGCGGAGCGCCGGAAGAACGGCTTGCACGTATCTGCAAAACCACCGAATTTGCTGAACCCATCGTCGGTGAGTTTGTACTGGGCTCTCGAGATCCCGAGCGTTAGCCGGCGCCGCGGGATAACAGGCCGTTTTCAGTACGCCGGCCCGTTCGTACGCGATGGTTTGCGAACTGTCCACACGCACCAGCCGCGTTGAACTTCGTCATCTTTTACCGGGTCGCACCGTGCATACACCCCTCGATGAAAAAGGGCCAACCGGCCCACCGTCCCTTTGCCTGATCACCTGCTACTTCGGCGAGGCGCCGCGGTGGATTCGCATCTACCTTCATACCGCCCGTCACAATCCCGACATTCACTTCGTGCTCTTCACCGATTGTATACCGGAGTCCGAGGCCCAACCCAACATCCAGATTATCCCGGCCACCCTGGGCGATATATGCAAACGGGCCTCGGACAGGCTCGATCTTCCCATTCAGTTTAAAGAAGCGTTTAAGCTCAACGACCTTCGCCCGGCTTTCGGCGTCATCTTCGAGGACTACCTGGGCGACTTCGATGCCTGGGGCTACGTCGAAGTCGACATGATTTACGGCCAGATTCGCTCGTTCATCACGCCAGAGCTGCTGCAGGAGTACGACGTGATCACAACCCGGCCCGAGTACATTACCGGCCACTTCACCCTGTTCAGAAATAGCCCGGCCGTCAACACCCTGTTCGAACGTTGTCCGGATTATCCATTCGTGTTCATCACCCCTAAACATTACTCTTTTTCGGAATGCAATTTCGCCTGGCGGCACTTACTGGACGGATATCCGCTCGACACGGCGCTGGTCGAGGTCGAGAGCATCACACACGTCGTCCGGCGTGCGGCTGACGAAGGCCGCATCCAGGCCTATTTCCCACACCTGGTGCGGGAGCGGATGGACCTGCACCGGAAACACTGGCTTCTGCACTGGAAGGAAGGCCGGCTCTTCGACCTCCACGGCGACGAGGAAATCTTGTACTTCCACTTCCATTTTCATAAATACGAACCCCATTTCACGATCCCCCAGTGGAAAGACATGCCCGACTCTTTTTACATCCACGAGAACGGCTTCTTCCTGTGACCACAATAACCGGAGGTATGTCGCAATGAAGTCTCCCCCGACCATCGCGCTGGCGACGACGTTGTGCGACGCCGAACAGACGCTGGTCTCGTTCGTTCGTTACCATCTCCATATCGGGATCGACCACCTCTTCCTCTTCTTCGACAATCCGAATGACGCCTCCTTCGAACGGGTCGACGATGACCCCCGGGTGAGCTGTATTTTCCGCGACGATGCGCTGCGCCGCCGGTGGGAGCGGGTACGCCGAAAAACGCCCGAAAAGGTGCATTCCTTTTTAGATCGCGAAGCCATGGCCAGGCAACAATTCAACTGCGCGGTTGCCATAGAGGAAGCGCTCCAAAGAAAGATCGACTGGATCATCCACATCGACAGCGACGAGCTGTTTTACAGTCCTCACGAATCCGTAAAGGATCATTTTGCCGCGCTGGACGAACAGGGCGTGGACCACTGCTGGTATACGAATCACGAAGCCATCCCGGAACGGTTTGACGTGGGCGATATTTTCCGGGACGTTACGTTGTTCAAGACCAATTCGTCTACCCACGCGCGCCCTCTGAGGCCTCCCTCCTTTGCGGCTATCCCGCCCACCTGGTTTCACTTTTACAGCAACGGGAAGGCCGCAGCCCGGGTAACGGATAGGCTCGGCGTCAACGGCGTGCACCGTTTCAGGGTCCCCCCGGACGCTGTCTCGATCGGCGGCGGACGTACTCCGGCTATTTTGCACTACCCGTGCTGCGGTTTCCAGCACTTCCGCAGAAAATACGAAACCCTGGGCGCCTTCGGCGACCGCTGGTACGATCAGTTCGATATCCGATCGGCCATCGGCTCGACCCATCTCGACGCCCGGGACGTCGTTCACACCGGGCAGTTCGAACAGATGGCCCGATTTTACGCGTCTCGGTTCGTTATGGACAATCCCGCCGATGCAGAATCGCTGATCGAGGGCGGTTGGTGCACGCGTATCAGGGAGCCGGCTCTGTGGCTGAACGGCGCCCCGTAAGGCTCCCTCGGATCGCTCAGATCCACGCGATCGGAGGGGGAGCAACCAGCCAGGACAGGGCGATGTATTTCTGGCCGTTCTCGACGGTATTGGCCCGATGCAGGTAGTCCGATGGAAAGAGGACGGCCTTGCCGGCCTCGGGGTGTATCTCAACATCCCCGTTCGGAAAATAGGTCCCGCCACCTTCGAAGTCGTCGTTCAAATAACAGAGGATCGTGATATACCGGGTCTTCGAAAACCGGCCGCTGTCCGTGTGCGCTCGATAGAAGCCCCCTTCCTCATAACGAACGAGGTTGATGCTGGAGTGATCGACGAAGTCGCGCCGCCAGATGCGATACACGAGCGGACGCACCACGTTGTGAATGCGACCATGCAGCAGGGCCCAGGCTGGAGCCTCTTCCGGAAGGGTCACGGTCGACGCAGATCGCTCTACGGTAGCGACGGCGGCCGTGGCAGAGCGGGTCCGAACGCGAGCGGCGGTCCAGGCTTCATCCGGAACCGATTCGATGATGCTGCGGCACTCATCCCCCTGCATCAGGTTCATGGTAACGATCCCCGGGCCGGGCTGTAAAAAAGGGCGCATCGCCGGGCGTTCACCTTATCCGATGTGATGAGGCTCTAACCCGAAACCCGAATCCTGAGACGTATCCACTGAGGCCAGCGAGGCGTCGATCGGGCGGGGCTCCTCGGCAGCGGTGCGATCCAGAGCGAGCGTCAATTTCGACAACACATCTGGCGCGATTTCAATATTATGCTCGCGAAAAAGCCTGGATATCAGCGCTTTGAATTCGAGATTCAGCGTGGGTTGAATGCGAAGCTGGCTCTGCAGCTCTTTTTCGCGGGCGATAAGCTCTTGATCGGTCATAACCATGATGGGTTTTGTGTGCATGAGTGGAAGGGGCCCGACAAAGAATGGTGGAATCACGTAAGGCCTCGGATCAATATAGACACATTCCGCTATATTGGCAATTCGACCACAAAAGTGGCTCCTTTCCCCATGTCGCTCTCTACCGCCATGCGCCCCTGATGCCCGGTAACCACGATGTTGTAACACAACGACAACCCCAGGCCGGCGCTGCCTTTGCCGGCCGGCTTCGTCGTAAAAAAGGGGTCGAACACTTGATGGAGGTGTTCTTTCCTTATCCCGATGCCATTGTCTGCAAAGCGAACTTCAACCCCTTTTTCCGTACGAACGGTTTCGACGGTCAATTCGGGGCTATATGTATCCCCCATCCGCTTCGACGTCGCTCTCTCCGACATCGCATCAAAACTGTTATCCAGAATATTGACGAACACCTGTTTCATATCCTGGGGAATCAGCGATATCTCTTCGAGAGCGTGGTGGTAATCTCGCCGAAAAATCACAGCGACGGCGTCGTCGCGCTCGCGAAAACGCGCATATGCCTGATCGATCGACTCGTCGAGGAGTGCATCGAGCCGGGTCGGTACGTGCTGGCCTTGTATGCCACTGACATGTTTCATCATCGAGGATACGATTTGATCGGCCCGGTAACCGTGTTTCTCGATCTTCGATGTATTGATGCTGATCACCTCCAGTAATTCCTCCAGATCCTCCGCGTCACCTCGATCCGAGGGAGACAGCTTCGTACGGGCAAGTTCTCTCAGTTCGTCCAGGGACTCATTCACGACACTGGCGAAGTTAGTCACGAAGTTCAATGGATTCTTAAGCTCATGCGCGATGCTGCCCATGAGCATCCCCAGGGACGCCATCTTCTCGGATTGGATCAATTGCTCCTGCGTCTTCCTCAATTCTTGCATCGATCGCTCGAGCGCATCGTACGCTTCTTTGAGTTCCTGCGCTTTTTGCAGTTCGGATTCATGCCGGGCGTTCTCGGCCCGCAACGCCCGAGATTCCATCTCCACGGCCTGCCGGGCGAGCTCGGCCGCCTCGGCACGCAGTTCGGCCTGATCGATGCGAGCGCGGATTTGCTCCCTGCGAACGAGACGCCGGCTCTGGAACGTATGTACGCCGTACATGCCGGCTCCGAGCATCAACACATACAAACCCATTGCCCAGGGCCGTCTCCACCACGGAGTGCGAATGTGGATAGACACAGGTTCCGATTCGCTGACCACGCCATCCGGACTCACCGCTCTGACAGAGAACGTGTACGTAGCCGGACCGAGGCTCGTGTACGTAGCCGTCCGGGTGGCGCCAACCTCCCGCCAGTCCGAATCATAGGGGTCGAGTTTGTAGGCATATTTGATGTTGCCCGGGTTGCTGAAGTGGAGCCCGAGGTAGCCCAGTGAGATGTCATTCTCGTCGGGGGCCAGCTCGATGTGATTCGTGGTGAGCATCGAGTGCAGCAGCGGCGAGGTCTCACCGGGTACAACGCTCTGGTTGAACAGCTTTAGGTCGTCGAGGACGATGCGCGGGGGGTGCGGGTTTTCATTGATCTCTTCGGGGTGGAACACATTGAGCCCGCCGGGGCCTCCGAAATAAATGCGGCCGGAAGCCCCTCGATGCGCAGCAAACGGATGAAACGCCCTCGCCTGCAACCCCCGATCCAGGTCGTAGTTGCGAAACGATGCCGAGACCGGGTCGAACCGGTTCAAACCGCCCAGCGTGCTGACCCACAACATCCCTTCGTCATCTACCTCAATCCCGTACACCATGTTGCTGGACACGTCGCTGTTGTCTTCCGTGAAGTGGCGGAATTGGCCGCGGTCCGAGTCGAATCGAACGAGGCCGTTCTCCGTACCCAGCCAGAGCATCCCATCCGGCGTTTCGTTAATGGCATACACATCCTGGCTTTTGAGGCTGTTCGGCGTGTCGGGGTCAAAAGCGAATCGCCGGAAGGATGCCGAGACCGGGTCGAACAGGTTGAGTTCTCCCCCTTCGGTTCCGACCCATAACCGGCCGCGGCGATCCTCGTACAGAGAAGCCACCCAGTTGCCCCCCAGCGTATAGACGTCGGAGGGATCGTGGCTGAAGACCGTGAAGTCCCCCGTCTGTACGTCGTACCGCACGAGTCCCCGTGCGCCGGAGGCGATCCACAGCACACCGGGCGTCGACGGCGCTTCATAGACGATGCGTTTCCACCGGTCGAGCTCCCGCTCTTCATCGAACGAGATCCTCGTGAACGACTGCGTATCGCGGTCATACCGGTCCAGGCCGCCCCACGTCCCGACCCAGACGGCGCCGGCTCGGTCGACCAGTATCGCCTCCACGACATCGTGGGATAGACTTCTTTCGTTCCCCGGGTCATGCCGAAATACGGTGAGCCGGCCCGTGGAGCGATCGAGCCGGTTGAGCCCTCCGCCTCTCGTGCCGATCCACAGGATATCCGGATCGGACCAGTCTTCCTCGATGCCGAAGACTTCATTCGAGCTGAGTCCACCGGGCGCATCGGGATCCCTGGCGATGAGCCCGAAATATCCGCTGACCCGATCCTGAAAGTAGACGCCGCTTCCCGCGCTGCCGACCCATAAGACGCCCGAATGGTCTTCCAGCACGGCCTGGAGCCGGTTTGCATTCGCCCCCCTGGCGCGTGCGCTGCTGAGCACCTGCCAGAACGAGCCCGTCTCTTCTTCGTAGCGGTACAGCCCGCTCCCGACCGTCGAGATCCAGAGCTGCCCCTTCCGATCTTCGTAGATATCCCAGATCGCATCGGTCTGCAAGGCGCCGTCTACTCCGGGCTCTGCCAGAAATCGTATAAACGTTTCCTGCCGTTCATCGAACCGGTTGAGGCCATTACCGGTGCCTATCCACAGCGCCCCCGATCGATCGCGATAAATGGCCCGTACATTATCTGAGGAGAGGCTATACGGATCGATCGCCGAGTGACGGTACTGGATGAACGTATCTGTAGCCTCGTCGAACCGGGCCAGACCGCGCCAGGTCCCCAGCCAGATCGTGCCTCCGGAATCCTCGAGCACGGCATATACCGTATCTGCGTGCAGGCTTCCGGGTTGTTCGACATTTTTATTGAATACGTCGACGAGATTCCGGGCGACGTCGTAGCGCACCATCCCATTGTACGTGCCCATAACGAGCCGGCCGGCCTCGTCTTCGGCTATCGAGAATACATCAGCACGGCCTCCGCCGGGAAAATCGGCTCCGACCAGGTGACGCTCGAAGGCGTCGCCGTCCCGGTCGTATCGGTTCAGCCCTGCTTCAGTAGCTATCCACAGATCGCCCTGACGGTCTTCGTAGATGTCGTACACCCAGTTGTCGCTCAAACTGCGTGGGTCACCCACGTGATGTTTGTATACGACGACCTCATACCCATCGTATCGATTGAGCCCGCTCTCCGTACCGAACCACAGATAGCCGAACCGATCCTGGTGAATGTCGATTACGTTGTTGTGGGACAGTCCGTCGTTGACCGAGAGCCGTTGAAAAGGCACCGGCGTAGACTGCGCTGAACCGGACGAAGCTGCCAGACATCCCATAACGAATACAGCAACAACGCGCGCGGTAATGTCCAGCAGGATCCTACAGAAGTGCGATTGAGTCATGAGCGTGTAGCAACATTCCGAAAGACGAGCTATGGGGTAATTACTGAATTTACACCAAATCGGCAACTCCATGTTACGATAGTGATGTTACGCGCCGGATGCGCATACGTGCTACCAGAGCGGCTCTGGCTGTTTGTTTTAACTGTCCGGTTTATATGTTTTTATGAAATACAGAGATCGAAAGTAACTTCTCCAAATTTGAGCGCGTCTAATACACAGGCAACCCATTAAGCCTGAAGATCATGACACGCCTTTATTCGATCCTGATTGCGTTTGCCTGCGGTTATTTCCTGCCTCAACTCCTGCCCCCAGCCTACGGGCAAGACTGGTCATTAAGCAACGGCGTATTGCACATCACAGACTGGCCGAGCTCCGAGGACGACATCGTATCGCTGGATTCCCTCAAAGCCCACGCGGAGATCCTCCCGTCTATCGACACGCTTTCCGTCGGTTATGGGTATCGATCCACCCGTCAGCAGCCCTTCCTGACCTTTGCCGTCGAGTGGAAGCCGGGCGATGCCGTCTATATGGACGGCAACAAACTCGCCTTCAGCGATCTCCAGGGCGAGGTGAACATCGAGTCCCTCCATTTGCGCGTCGATGTGCTCGTGGAAGAAGACGTCGTTTCTCAAGTGGACTTCGTCGTCGACAGCCTGATGCTCCCGCCTTATCCGGGCCTGTTTTCCATGGAGGTGAACACCCTCGGCTGGGACACCGTCTTCCCGGGCGTACCGGATTCGACGGCTCAATCGTATTTCGCCAGCTCCTTCGAGCTCGGCAACCCGCGCATCGTCAACATGACGTTCGTCTACTTCGGAGAGGAACCCGTACTCACCCGCAGCAGCCGGCCGCAGGCTGGATCGCGGCGACCGCGCCGGCAAACCGTGTACGGCCCTTCCGTCGACGTCATCATCGACATCCCGATCTACATCAGCCGCCCCCCGCGCTACGTCGGGGATGCCTCCCGGACGCGTGAGCCCCGGGGCGAACGTACCGGGCGTGGGGCCGCCCCCGACGACGAGGAGCCGCGCTCCAGAGAAGACCGCCGAAATCGGAGGCCGGCGGACGAAGAGCAGGGCGGCGACGAGGCCGGCGGAGCCATCGAGGACATCACATCCGGTCGATCCAGGAAAAAAGACGACGACGACGATGACGATGACGACGATGAATTACTCCCCGTGGCCCTCGCCGGAGCAGCGGCTGTAGCCATCGTGGCCGTAGCCGGCGGTACGGTGGGTTATTACGGGAATACTAAATTCGCCCCCATCGGGTTATCGGCCGGGTACGTGCAGCCGGAGGGCGGGTTTCTGCTCCAGGTTGCCGTCAACGAAGCCGTCATCAACCGCTCGACGGTCGAGAACGAACATATTATTGGCCGGCTCGTCAGCTTCTACGACGTATTCAAATCGCCCGTCCAGCCGATGGTAGGGCTCGGCGCTATGATGACGGAGCTGAACGGAGACCGCGACTTCGAATTCAGCGCGTCTGTCGGACTGGTGGGCAACTTCGGCCCCCTGATCGTGCTCGGCGGCTACGACGTCACCGCCGGCGGGGTCGACCTGGGTGTTGCGTACAACTTCAAAGCGCGCCGCCAGAACAACAGGCCCTGACCGGAGCAGAAACCCGCCATCCGTTTATACCAGAAAGTTGTGTTATGAGCGTGTGAAGGGGGGACAACACACGCAGCGTATCCAACGATCAGGTCTCAGATCGCATCGAACCAAAACCCCGAACCCGTTCGGTAGTAGGCGTAGCACGAATAATCACCTGCGACAGGCATACACCCATGACGCGATCTGTTTTGTACTCTACCTGTATTCTTCTCTTCACCGCTTTCGTCTCTACGCCGAGCCACGCTCAGCCCGAACCGGCAGGGGCCCAGCCCCCCGCCCCTGGGGATCGTCTTGATGCCACGGCCTCCCCGGAAACGTATCGCATCCCCTCGGCGAATTTGATGGAGGATTTCGAGATCCTGAAACGCTCGCTCTTAACCCTGCACCCGGCCCTCGATCGATACCACGAGCCTTCTTATTTCGAATCCAACCTGAAAAAACTCGAACAGGCGCTTCACGATGACCTGACCTACAAAGAAGCCTACCGGGTCTTTTCTCAGTTTGTCGCCACCGTACAATGCGGGCATACCCACGTCAACCCCTGGAATCAAAGCGACCTGATCCAGGAGATGATCCTGAACGGGACGAACAAGCTGCCTTTCACCTTCGATCTCATCGAAAAGCGAATGATCGTCACCAGAAGCGTCGCCGGCGACGACCGGATCCGGGCCGGCACGGAAATCACAGCGATCAACGGGGCGCCGGTGCCGGCGATCCTGGATAGCCTCACGACCATCGTCGCCGCTGACGGCTCCAACGACGCCATGCGCCTGTACGAGCTCCAGGTGTCCGGCACGGAGCGGTACGAGCTATTCGACATTTATTTCCCTCTGTTCTTTCCCTGGACGGGAGAGACCCTCACCGTTGAAGCGAGAACGCCGGAGAATGCCTCCGAGTTTTCAGCCGAGGTGTCCCCCATCAGCCGGCAGGAGCGCGTCCGCCGCCTGGCAGAACGATACGGGCCCCAGCCGGAATCCTACGACGACCTGTGGCAATTCGAGATACTCGACGACGACGTCGCCTACCTGCAACTCGGTACGTTCGTGACCTACAAGATGGACCTGGACTGGAAGAAATTCCTGGACGATGCTTTCGCAACGATGGATGAACAAAAGATCCCCAACCTGATCGTCGACATTCGGGGCAACGGCGGAGGTATGGACGAGGTGTACAGGGTGCTGCTGCAACACCTGAGCAGGAAAACGGTCACGTTGCCGTCCGTCGAGACGCGCATCCAATACCAGGCCGTTCCGGAAGACATCCGTCCTTACGTCGGGTCCTGGAACGACGCGATCTTCGATCTGTCTCTCAGCGTCGAGGATACCGGAAAAGGATACTACGCACCGCGCAACGAGTCCGGCCAGCCCCCCATTTACCCGCCGTCGCCCGATGCCTATCAGGGCGACGTGTATCTCCTGGTCGACGCAGCGAACAGCTCCGCGACCTTCACGCTGGCGAAGGTCGTCCAGGACAACGGAATAGGCACGCTGGTCGGGCAACCCACCGGCGGCAACCTCCGAGGCACCAACGGCGGGCAGATGTTCTTCCTCAATCTGCCCCACTCAAAAGTAGAGGTCGACCTCCCCGTATATGGATACTACCCGAGAGAAGCGCAACCCGACCGGGGGGTGATCCCGGACGTGACCGTCGACCATAACATCGAGGACGTGGCCCGGGGCCGCGATGCGGTTCTCGAAGCCGCCCTCGACCGAATACAGCGGTCGCCCTGAACCCGACTCAGACTCCCGGCCGTTCTTCGGCCATCAAGAAGGCGACGAGGCGCCTGACCTCGTCGTCAGACAGCGCGTCGAACAACCCCTGCGGCATCAGCGAAGCGTTGGATACTTCCCGGGTCTGGATATCGGACTGGTTCATCACGACCGGCTCCTGCCCGACCACACGCAGGGTGAGCTGCCTTTCGTTCTCTGAGACGATGTTGCCGAGATAGGTGCGGCCATCCTGTGTGGTGATGACGACCATTTTGTAGTCGTCCTGAATCACTTCGCTCGGATCGAGCACGTTGCTGAGCAGGTATTCCAGGTCGGTCCGATTGGAACCGGTAAGCTCCGGCCCGATTTCGCCGCCCTCGCCGTGCATGATGTGGCAGGCGCCGCAGGTTTGCTGGTAGAGCACTTCTCCCTGCTCCAGGTCGGCGGCGGCGAGCGCCTCGGGGGTCAGCAGCGCGCGGTATCTGGCATATTGGGCGGCTGTATCTACCGAGAGCTGGTCGATGGGTCCCCAGACTTCGACGAAACCATTACCCACTACGCGGCGCAGCTGGCGCGCCACGTAGGCCGGCACGTCCTCTTTCGGCATGGCTCCGTCTTCCAGAGCTTCGGTCAACAACCAGCCGTACGACGGCCGGGAAGACAACGTCTGAATCGCTCGTTGCTGTTCAGCGGGGGTGAACGTATCGTAGCGATCGAGCAACAGTCGCCCCAGGTTCTCGTTGTCGTAGGCCGCAATTGCACCAATGGCTTCCATGCGCACGTCATCGACGTTCAGCAATGCCGGGAGGCGGTCTTCCAGCGCTTCCCATCGGTTGGCGGCCAGGCCCTGGACGGCCGCCTTTTTCTGGTCTGCCGTAGCTTCGTCGTCGTCCAGGAGCGCCATCATACGCCGGGAGGCTTCGGTGTCGCCGAACAGCTGGGCCACCTCGAGCGCCCGTTGGGCGCTCGCCGGATCGGACTGCAGGCGGGCATAAACGGGATCCCAGGACGGCGGCGCGACGAGGTCATGCCGCCCTTCCAACCCGCTGCGCATGCCTCTCAGCAGGTCGGGACGCGCCGGCTGGTATTCATCCAGGCCGGCCATGAGCGGTTCGAGCAGGTCGGCGTCGACCAGCCGGCGGGCCGTAAATTCGGTCACCATCGGGATGCGGCTCTGGCCGGCCACGTCGATCGCGTGCTCGGGCCGGGCCGGCACGAGGGGTTCGACCCCGAACCAGATCATCCGGGGGATGTTGTGGTCGCCGGCATCTTCCTCCCGGGCGAGCAATCCTTCGGCGACCGGCCAGCGCGCGTCTTCGTCGATCCGCTGCAGCGCCGCGGCCAGGTATTTCCGTACAACCGGCGAGGCATCGGTGCGCGCCATACGGGCAAACGCGTCCAGCGCCTGCGGCCCGGGCGATCCATCTTCGGTAAGCAGCTGGATGGCCCACGACCTCACGTATTCGTCGGCATCGTCGAGCGCGTCGAACAGGTCGGATTCCTCGAACAGGCCGGCGACGTGGAGGGTCCACATCGCACGCAGCCGCAGATCGCCATCGGTTTCGGTGGCGAACAGGCGAGTGAGCTCCTGAACCGCCTCGGCGTCCAGGGGCGCTTCGGACGCCCGGTGTTGAAGGATGACACGGGCCCGCCGGGCGTGCCAGTCGCTCTCGCTGCGTTGCAGCGCCGCCAGCTCGAGGTCGGAGCGCAGCCGCAGGTCTTCATAGCGGCCGGCCCAGTCCTCCGCCCGGGATTCTACCGGGGCGATCCTGAAGATGCGGCCGGTATCCTTATCGAGCACGTCCTTCCCACAGATGTCGGCATCGTGCCAGTCCAGCACGTATATCGCCCCCTCCGGGCCGATCTCGATGCTGAATCCGATCCACTGGGCGTTATTGGCCAGCAGAAAATCCTGGCCGTGGCTCGCCTTGAACCCTGACCCGACCGGTTCCAGGATATCCGACAAAACGGCGTGTTCGTGGATGTTGGCCATGAAGAGGCGGCCCTTGTGTTCGTCGGGAAAGGCGTCCGACTGATAGATGCGAGCGCCTCCGTGCGCCGACCGGTGCCGGTGATCGACGATGGTCTGTATGTCGCTGTAGACGTAGGGGTTAAAATGCTGCCCGCCCTGGCGGTGGTAGATTCCTCCGGGGATGACGTGGAACATGTGCGGAATCACGCAGGCGCTGATGAAAAGCTGTCCTTTGGCGTCGTAGTCGATGCCCCAGGGGTTGCTAAACCCGTGCGCCACGACTTCGAATCGATCTTTGACCGGGTGGTACCGCCATACGCCGCCGTCGATGTCGACGCCTTCCTGCTCCAGCAGGTCATCCGGAAACGGGTCGCCGTGTTTGAAGAGGCCTTCGCCTGCCCTGGGTTTTCTGATTTTGGAGGGGGTGGCGAATCCTTCGAGCCCGTAGAGCCAGCCGTCGGGCCCCCAGTGGAGGCTGTTGATCGTTTCGTGGCGATCGCGGATGCCCCAGCCGGTCAGTCGAATTTCGATATCGTCCATGTCGGCTTTATCGTCGCCGTCGCGATCGGGGATGAACAGGAGATGCGGGGGGGCGCCGAGGAACACCCCGTCGAAACCAACGGCCAGGGCCGCCGGGAAGGGAATGCCTTCGAGAAACACCGTCCGGCTGTCGGCGACGCCGTCGCGGTCGGTATCCTCGAGGATGAGGATGCGGCTGTCGCCGGAGGCCGAGAACCCGGTCTGGCGGGATTCGTAATCGCGGTTTTCAGCGATCCAGAGCCGGCCGCGGTCGTCCCAGGCGAAGGCCATCGGTTGGGTGATCATCGGTTCGCCGGCCCAGGCATTCACGGCAAAGCCTTCCGGAACGGTCATGCTCTCGGCGGCCTGCTCCGGCGTGAGGAATTCTGCCTCGAGCCCCTCTTGCTGAGCGATGCCCCAGAGCGAGGCGGTGCCGTACAACTCGTGGGCATCGGCGTACTCGGTCCAGGCGTCCGTAATCTCGATATCGCTCTTTTCGCCGGTGTACAGCATCAATTGGTGCCGGATGAATTCGGTCTCGCCGGCCGCGATCGACCAGTCGCCGCTCCGGGCGCGCACCGGCCCTACGCCGAGCTGCCCGTCTACGCGCCAGGGTTGGGGGTAGCCTTCGTTGTCGGGATGATCGAAGACAGCGATATGCGCCATGTCGTCCCGGCCATCGACGACCAGACCTACGTCGACCCACATCGCGCGCTGCCCTTCGGCGCGCTCGTCGATCTGCCGGGCCGCGTTAACGACGCGCCCCTCCATACCCTCCTGCCAGGGCATCCGGACGAAAAGCCCTCCGTACTCGTATTCGCCGATGACGACGTCTTTCAGCGCATCGCCGCGCCACTCGAGGTCGAGAAAATACGCCTCGTCCCTGACTTCCATCGACCAGGTCTGCGTTTCGCGAAGCACGGGTTCGCCGGCTTCGTCGAGCAGATGATACACCGTTTGCCACGCCACCCGCGGTCCGTTGGCCGCGAGCACTTCAGCGGAAACGCGTTCCCAGTACTCGCCTTCGGGATGGTGGAAGTAATCCCGGCCGTTTACGCGCGTGAAGCCCCAGTAGATGCCCGTCTGGTGGGGATGGTGGCCAGGGCTGTATTCGGTCAGTATCCCCCCTCCATCCGGCGCCACAATCGGATGCAAAAAAGGACGATGATCCGGAGCTGCCTGCTGCGTCACAATCGGCTCGCTCGACTCGCCCCGGTAAACGACTATCTTATTTCCTTCGTCGACCTGCTGTACGGAAAGGGGTGCCGGGCCCTCGATGGTCGCCTCTGCCTGTTGGTCAGTGGGTCGACAGCCGAACAGGACTACAGAAGAAATACAATACAGAAGAAGTACAGGAAAAACGCGCAGCATTATGACAACCGTGTTATGGAACCGTTTACATGATCATTCCCATGATAACGCGGGCCATAACAAAATGAAACCGGTTTTCTTCTCCTGCCCCCTTTACTCTTCGCCCTTTACATCGCGCGAACCATGCGGCGCAACGCCTCCACGTCTTCCTCTGCCTCCGACTCGATGACATCCGCCCGGCGATCTGCATCGAGCTCGCTAATTTCCGCTTCTATATCTCGTATCTTCTGCTCTAGATCGTAGTCCCCGATTTCCTCCTCGATGGCCCTGACCTTCTCGTCCAGCCGAAAATCCTCGATGGCCTTCTCGACTTGAGCGACCTTTTCATCGAGGTCGTAGGCATCGATTTCAGCCTCCTGCTTCATGATCCGCTCATCCAGATTGTACTCTTCGATCATCGTCTGAATTCGGGCGATTTCTCGCTCCACCTCCGCTCTATCTTCAGCAGAAAGGTCTCCCCGGGCTTCACGGCTCATGATCCGGCCATTCAGCGAAGCGATCTCGCCCTTCAAACTCGCCACATCCCCTCTTTGCGAAGCGATACGCCCCTTCATACTCGCCACCTCCCCTCGGTGCGAGGCGATACGCCCCTTCATACTCGCCACCTCCCCTCTATGCGAGGCGATACGCCCTTTCAGACTGGCAATATGGCCCCGGTGCGAGGCTATATTTCCTCGCAGGCTGCTCTGTCGACCGCGCAGTTCAGCCGCCTCCCAGTACCCCTCCACGATGGTGAACATCTGTACCATCCACGCCCGGGCCTCTTCGTCGAAAGCCTGCGCTTCGCCGTCAACGGTCCATGCATACTGCAAACCCCGGTTGTCTTCGGTTATGACCAGCCGATGCAATCGATTCTCTTCCGACTCCAAAACGACGTAGCTGCCGGCGCCTACGGCGCGCACGGACATGCGGTCATCGGCCATGACGACTTCTCCGTGAGAGCGCACGCAAATACGGATGCCCTCGACGAACTTCTGGAGTACACGGTCTCTGTTGTGCCACCCGGAGTATTCCTGCCGGCTGCCGCTTGCCCCTTTGTCTGTATCGAAAGAACCGTTAAACACCCCATGAGTCCCGCGATCGCATAGCTCTTCCCGAGAAGACCGGTAACCGGGCAATTCTCCGGGCCCCGATTCTTTCCCTGCTGCCGGGCGCCCGGTGCGGGCGGACGACCGATCTGCTGGATCGATCGAATGCTTTTCATCCCCTTTGGATGCAAATGCAGCCTCCTGCATGTCGCGTCCATCTTCAGTCCGAACAGTTGTCGGATTCGCTACGGCGGTCGTTAACCCGAAGGCAACGAGCAGTATCGCAATGAGGCTATTGAAGACGGTACTCTTATTCGGTCTATCCGGTCGGAGAATGGTCTTGATTCTTTGTTCGAGTTGGGACGTTCTGATCATGGGTAAGGATGCGTAAGAAGGTTCTACAAACAAGCCATCTGCAAGGCGAAGGAGTTCTCGGGCGTAATCGGAAGGCGTAGCACCGAGCCACAGCACTTCCTCATCACAGGCTTCTTCCCGGCTGACCGCAGCAAGATGCGTTGCTATCCAGGCCAAGGGGTGAAACCAGTACAGGGCCAGCGCTATTCGGGAGACAAAATGTCTCAATACATCGCAGCGTTTGACGTGCACCAGCTCGTGCATGAGCACCACCCGGGCGCGTTCCTTCGACCAGAGCAGCGCGATGTCCGGAAGTATGATGACGGGCCGCCGGCAGCCGGTGGTCATGGGGGTCGTGGCATCCCGATGCATGAGCAACTCGACTTCCCGCTTGATGCCCATCTGAGTTCTCAATGCCTCCAGCGGATCCAACCAGTCGGAGTCCAGCACTGGCTCTGCGGTGCGCATTAAACGATTCAAGCGTATTCTACCGACGAGTAACGATAACAAGGCGGCTGCACACCCCGACATCCACACCGCGAATAAAAGCACAGACACATCCCAGCGGTGAGTAATGGCATTTTCGGCCGTTGACCTCTCCGGGACGATATCCGTCTTCAACGAGGCGATAGCGCGATGGCTTTGCTCGGGGAGCCGGAGTACTCTCTGCATCCACGAGGAGCCTGCAGCAGGTAAGGATTCAACCCGAACAGGTCCCTCTGGCGACGGCTCGACGAGCATCGGTTCGATCGATTCGGGGACCGCCGCGTTCATTCGTGCCGGCGTGAGCCCCTGAGGCGCCACAGGCAATTCCCAGGCCGGCGCCGTCACCATGACGAGCGGCAGCAACAGCAGCACGACGAATGTCACCGTCCATAATACGTGGCGCGCCTGTGCCGCTACGCGGCGGAGCAACCACGTCGCTGCGATCGATGCGCTGAGCAAAATCGTGATGCGCAACACGACGGATGGCAGGTCTATCCAATCCATGAATGGCATATATTCCATTAGCGTCCCTCTTTTTGGGCTCGTTCGATCATCGTCCTCATCCGTTCCCGTTCCTCTTCGGTCAACTTACTCTCTTCCATGTCGATCAGGGCGGCCATGGCCCCTTCAACCGACCCCCCGAAAAAGACACGCAGCACCTGGCGCAACGCCGAGGATCGCGTCCGTTGGATCGGCACGGTCGGCGAGTACACATACCGGGGGCCGTCCTGCTCGTAGCCGAGATGGCCTCGCTCTACGAGAATACGCAGCACCGAGCGAACGGCTGCGTTCGACGGCGGGTCGGGCATTCGTTCCTGAATCTGCGCGGCCGTTGCGGAACCGAGCTCATGAACGATATTCATTACTTCACGCTCTCTACGGGTCAGGGAAGGGTGTTGGGTCATGGCAATCCGAGGTTCATGCAAGCATTCGTGACGGCGTCGGCCCCATGATACGATCAAAGTGTTGAAAAATCAACATTACGATGAAAAAACAACATTCAGACCCTGATGGCGGGCAACCGTGTGGGGAACAGTGCGGAATCGGGGGCGATGCGGGGGATCTTTTGACCGCGAGCCCATACTTTCACGGTCAGACCCTGCCTTCGCGGTTCCATTGCCCCTTTCGCTGCCGTTTATTGTATAAGACCGTGGGAATCGGCATCCGGTTTACGTACTCTTTCAAAACAACGACCGCGATGAGGAAACCTGACTCCTGCTATTTGAATCTATAGGCTATCACGCGTACCTGATCTCCTGAACATGAATTCCGAATTTATCAAGCGGCTTTACGCAGCGCACCAGATGTGCCCGACGTGCCCGGACCCGGCCGACGTTGTCCATTTTTTCAAAGATTTGCTGGGGATCCTTTTCCCGGAAACCACTCAGCTTTCGCACCTGACCGAAGGGGAGTTCGTGCGCCGCGCCGAGGCATTAAAAGGGACCTTGAGCGGCCTGGTCCAATACTGCCCGCATGGCGCCGCCGACGCAGGCGCCATTGCGGAGGCCTTTTTCGACGCCGTCCCGGACGTGTACGACCAGCTACAGCAGGATGTGAAGGCGATGTACGATGGGGACCCGGCCGCAAGAAGCCGGAGCGAAGTCATACGATCCTACCCGGGATTTTACGCGATTGCCGCATATCGAATGGCCAATCAGCTGGAAAAGCTGCACGTAGAGAGCATTCCCCGCATCATCACCGAGCACGCTCACAACGTGACCGGGATCGACATTCATCCGGCCGCTCGCATCGGCAGTCATTTCTGCATCGACCACGGTACGGGGATCGTGATCGGGGAAACCACCTGGATCGGGGATCACGTCAAGTTGTACCAGGGCGTTACCCTGGGCGCATTGAGCGTAAACAAAGAGGATGCGAAGAAGAAGCGGCATCCTACGATCGAAGATCGCGTCGTCATTTATGCAGGGGCTTCCATCCTGGGCGGGGAAACCGTGATCGGGCACGACAGCATCGTGGGCGGCAACGTCTGGCTGACCCGGAGCATCCCGCCCGAAACCAAAGTCTACTACCAGTCAAAGATGTATCATTCTGACTCGAACGAAACGGACTTGCTCATCGTAAAGGCCAACTGAGCGAAGCCTCTCGAGCCAGCGCTCCCCACACTCATTACAGCATGGTATGGTACTTTCCGAACTCATAGGCAATACACCGCTCGTCGAACTGCAGCACATTCCCACCCGTCCCTCTGTCACGGTGTATGGCAAGCTCGAAGGCAACAACCCCGGCGGCAGCGTCAAGGATCGGGCGGCGTACGGTATGATCAAAGGCGCGCTCGATCGTGGGGAGATCGAAAAGGGAGACCGCCTGGTCGAGGCCACCAGCGGGAATACAGGGATCGCTCTGGCCATGATAGCCAGCCTGTTCGGCCTGAACATGACCCTCGTCATGCCCGACAATTCGACCCGGGAACGCGTGCTGGCTATGAAAGCCTACGGCGCGGAGGTCATCCTGACGCCGGCCGATCGCACGATCGAATACTCGCGGGAGCTCGCCGAGGAGATGGCCGGGCGTCAAGGATATCATATCCTGAACCAGTTCGCCAACCCGGATAACTACGGGATGCATTACCGGACGACGGGCCCCGAGATATGGCGCGACACAGAGCAGCGCATCACCCACTTTGTGTCCGCTATGGGGACGACGGGCACCATCATGGGCGTATCGAGGTACCTAAAAGAGCAGGATCCCAGCATTCAGATCGTAGGCACCCAGCCCACCGATGGGTCTCGCATCCCCGGCATACGGCGGTGGTCTCCCGAGTTTCTACCGAAGATCTTCGAGCCCGAGCGGGTCGACCGGGTCATCGACGTGAGCGAGGGGGACGCCCGCACCTATGCAAAACGGCTTGCCCGGGAGGAGGGCGTCTTGTCCGGCATGAGCAGTGGAGGCGCCTTGAAAGCGGCGCTGGAGGTGGCTGACGGGCTGTCGGAGGGCACGATCGTATTTATCGTATGCGACCGGGGCGACCGGTATCTGAGCTCGGATCTGTTCACCTGATCCAGAGCCACCGCACGTCTTTCTCGGGCCTGGTTCAACGGCCGCCGAACTTTTCGCGCGCTGAATAGGCCATGCCCAGGGCGCCGGCCGAATCGCCCTTTAAGGCCCACTCGAACCGGGTCGTGTATAGGTCCGGATCGATCGGGCTGCGATAATAGATCGGCCAGGCTCTTTTTTCGAATCCCTCGAGGATCCAGCCGAGATAGGTCTCTCGGAAGGACGTTTCGGCCAGCCCCCCTCCGATCACGACGAGGCCGGGATCGAACACGCGAATGAGGTCGGCCAATCCGTATCCGAAGATGTACCCTTGTTGTTTGAAGACCTCGATCGCCATCGGATCGTCTTTTTCTGCGTAATCGCGCAACATGAAGGCCTTCTCCTCGATGGGCACGTCGACTTCGTTCAGCGGGTGGGTTTTCCACTTCTCCTTCACCAGCTCGAATTTCAGGCGCCGGCGCAGCGCCACCAGGGACACCCAGGCCTCCAGGCAACCGTACCACCCGCACGAACAGTAGGGCAGTTCGCCGTCTTCTTCGAAGAACGGCACTGAGATATGCCCGACTTCGAGCGCCAGTCCGTTGGCGCCGCTGTAGATACGGCCACCGGGCATGACCAGCCCGCCGGCCAGGCCCGTCCCCGGAGCCACATACAGCAGACTTCCCATGTGTTTGTGCCGGACGAAGTACTCCCCCAATGCGGCCGCGTTGCCGTCGTTGGTCATATAAATGGGAATGCCGGACCGTTCGGAGAATACTTTTTGGATGTTCATCCCCACCCAGTCCCTGGCCAGATTCGCCTGCCCCCAGATCACGCCGTCGCTGTTGGCCGCCGGCACATCGAGTCCGATCCCTTTTATGGCGTCGACCGTTGCATCGGAGCTTGCTGCAAGGAGCTCGAGCGCCTCTTGCAGTTTGGCGAACGTCGCCTCGTATCCTTTGTCGACCAGGCTCCGTACTTCGATGATATCGGTAACCGCATCTCCCCGTCCGTTAACGAGCACCGACTTTATGGTCGTGCCTCCGATGTCCAGGCCGGCATAATAGGATGTGTTTGGGTCGTCCATAACGCGTGATAGGTTCTGATCGGTCTCTGAAAGATGCAGAAATAAACGAAATAGACGGGCGGTTCTGCAAATCGTTCACGACCGTTTCATCACCGAGGCGGTCTGGCAACCGCAGGCGGTAGACCGCAACGCGTTTTTTCGCGCCGGCCATAGGTACCTGGAGGGAGCTCCGTGTAACTTAGATAACGGATGTTACGCGCCGGATGCGCATACGTGCTGCCAGAGCGGCTTTGCACGGTTGCAAAGCCGCGTAAACCGGGCTGCTGTGCACAGTTCGCGTAACATCACTTTCATAACGGATGTTACGCCTTATTTCAAAGCCGGCACAACGAGCTGCGGTGTACAACCTGCGTAAAGCGACTGAAGAGCGTTAAAGACAATACAATTATGATCTTTGTGACATTTCCGTAAGGCAACTATCCCGTGATAGGTTTATATAGATCACAGTGATCTCCGTAAAGATCACGAGAGAAAGCCTGGTAACTTCCGTAGAGTTACCAGGCTTTTTCGTTTTAGCTCATCTTACGGTGCGATCGTGACGGGAAATTCGACATCCACGTCCGACTCGTCGCTCAGGTTCACCCCGTCTTTGGGGCCTTCGTCATAGTGGCTCAACACCACGCGCATGGTGCCTGTAGCGGCATCCCCCGCAGTGACGGCCACGGTAAACGAGAGACCTACCGGCAAGCCGTTCTCATCCTGATCGTCGTAGGTAACGGTAATACGATCAGCAACGCCACCCGCGGGAAAATAGAAGAACTGATGCTCTGCGTCTTCTTCCTCTACCTCTTCGGTGATGTTCTCGTTATTCAGGTCGTCGAACACTTGAATGTTACCGGTATAGGTGGCCCCGGCCGTCAGGGTGATGGAGTCGATCTGGAAGTCCGTGCCGTCCCCGTCCGGGTCGGTAGCTTCAGCCGTCACGACTGCGCCGGCGTCCATCGGCGTCAATGTAACCGTAACTCGCGTGATGAGCTCCTCTTCCCCGGGGCCGTCGTCATCGGGGTCGTCGGAGTCGCAGCCGGCGTATACCAGGGCAAAGACCGCTATGAATGCATACTTCAACAATGCATACTTCAAACCTGTCTTAGGTAAAAACTTCATTAGGATATCCTCTTAACTTTATGCGTGTTGGCCCACGAAACGAGCAGAAACGTTCGGCCGCGGGATTAGATTAATAAGTGATGTTACGCAGGTTGTGCACAGCAACTCGTTGAGCCGGCTTTGAAATAAGGCGTTG
>CAZGHT010000015.1:0-79426 GCA_964525535.1 uncultured Rhodothermaceae bacterium | reverse complement strand
CGTGCAAAGCCGCTCTGGCAGCACGTATGCGCATCCGGCGCGTACCATCTGTTAAGTACAGTGTAGAACCTGCGTATCATCTGTTAATTTCTGTTCCTGATTAAAAGGGCTCTGTTTCGCAAGAAGCAGGGCCTTTTGTCGTACGGCTCATCGGTTCACGGAATGTCAAACAGCTGGCGCGCTGTCTGCGAAGTGATCTCGCCCACTTCCTCAGGGGAAATGCCTTTGATCTCAGCCACCTTCTCGGCTACATGCACTATGTAAGACGGTTCATTTCTCTTGCCACGGAAGGGTACAGGCGCCAGGTAGGGCGCGTCGGTTTCCAGGACGAGACGGTCCAGGGGGATGCGCTCTACCAGATCGGCCACACCGCTGTTTTTGAATGTGACGGTTCCACCAATTCCCAGAACGAAATTCAATGCGAAGGCTTCATGAGCCAGCCATTCCGGCCCCCCGAAACAATGAAATATCCCTCTCAGTCGATCTGATTGCGGGCTGGATCGCTTTTCTTCTTTGATGATCTCTACCAGATCGACGTGAACCTCGTCACGCCCCTGCTTGTCCCGCATGTGGATGATGAGGGGCAGGTCGGTGCGCATTGCCAGTTGAATGTGGAGGCGGAATAATTCTTGTTGTTTCGAGTCGAAAGTGCGATCCCAGTAATAATCTAACCCACTCTCGCCGACGGCTACGACGTGCGGATCGTCGCAAAGCGACTTGATCTCCTCGAAGTCGGAATCCCCAGCTTCCCGGGTTTCGCTGGGATGCAGAGCGGCCATGGCATAGAGATTCTCATGTTGCCTGCACAAATCGATGGCTTGATAGACCGATTTGACGTCAATGGCGGGCATCACGATCGATCGAACACCCACATCGCGTGCTCGCTGAATCATGTCGGCTCGATCCGAATCGAATCGATTCACGTAAATATGGGCGTGTGTATCGATGAGTTGAGGCATTTTTTGGAATTGTAAGGGTAAAAGCGTAAGGTTTTTGTGAGAGCTGTATCCTCAACAGCCTCTGGAGTTTCCACGATTGAACCGAGTCCGGTCAGGCATGTACTACGAGTAGGTGAATACTATACGTGTAGGATAGTATACCTGCCCGTACGGCGTCGCCACAGGAGCTAATACAGAAGCTATTGTTGCGATGAGTATTATTGTAAGGAGAAGTACTGCAAGGAGTATTGAGGCAATCGTGGCAAAACGTAAACGGCGCGATCTCTAGACGTAATGGAATGAAGCGTTTTATACAAATAGCTCCTGTAATTGTGATTGTGTTGCCGTTCGTCGTGCTTCAACCTATCGGCCAGGTCGTTCTGGAGTGGGTCGAGTTCTCTCGGATGGTACCCACTGGCACTTTCAACGTGTCGGAGCGAGGCTTTGACTGGGTGTTCTGGCAAGACGATGGCGGGCTGATCGAGGCGGCTTACGTGTTGCCGACAGGGCCGGCGAGCGAAGCAGGCCTCAGAGAGGGGGATGTTTTTTTTTCCCTGGATGAGCAACAATATTTCAATGCCGAACAATTGCGGGAAGCGATCGACGGATTAGAGCCCGGAAGCGTTCACGACTTTGTTGTACTGAGGGGGGAAGCCCACGATGCGATTTCTATTCGCGTCTCTGCAACCCGATATCCGACCTTTCTATATCCGTTGTCGGAGTCCCTATGGCGTTTTTCGGTCTGGAGCTTTACGATAGCCGCATTTTTTCATGTGTTGGGCCTCCTGATCATCGTCCCGGTGGCTGTTAGAAGCCGGGGTTCGAGACGAGCGCGGTACTCGCTGCTCCTCATCATTGCGTCGTCGTTGTGGATCTTCGGGAATTGGACCCGTCTGTTGCTTGTCGAAGGGGTTGCGCCCCCGGGGGACCCTGGCTCCCTGTATGCCACTCTTTTTCATGGTCTGACATTCATCAGCGTCGCCGGCTGGATCGGTTTTCCTGCGCTATTGCTGAGAAAGGTACTGGACGACACCCATCTCGTCGGTATGGGGCGCCTGGGCCGGATACGATATATCATATACCTGCCTGTTCTCATACTGGGAGCGATAGCAACCATGTGCGCGTTCGAAGGCGGTATGGGGCCATTTACCCTCCAGCGGCTTATTGCGCCCATCCTGTTTTATGCATGCTGTTACGTGGCCGTCGCAGCGGCGCTGGTCTTCACGCTCTATGTGATCCATCCGGCCGAAGCCGAAGAGCAGGTCGGTGGATGGAATCGCACGGGTAGCGCTGTGACTCTTCTGGTTGCATTCTTGATGGCTCTGTTGGTGAGAGGGGTGCTGCCCCTCTTCGGGCCCGTGCCCGATATAACGGCAGGATGGCTGGTCGTTAGCGCACAACTGCTCTCTCTCGCCCCTATCATGCTGGTTTCGTTTGCTACCCTGCGTCAGGGTAAGATGGATCAGGTGCTTACTCGCGCTCTGGCGTACCTGACCATCCTGGGATTGATCTTTTTTGCCTTCATCGGCGGCCTTGAGATCCTCGAGCGATACATACCCGGCTTTTTTGTCTCAAAGAAGCTCCTCGCCGGTTTTTTTGTCGTGGTCATGCTCCTTGTTTTCGAACGGATCGGCCGGCGAATGCGGATCTACTCCGAGCGTCTGTTCGTGACCGAACGGCAGATCTTGAGGCAGCAGTTAAACCGATTCCAGGGCCAGATGGGGCAGTTTGTTCAACTCACCGAACTGACCCAGCGGACGGCGCAGGTTCTGGGTGAGGCCTTTAAGGTACAGTCCCTGATGTTTTTTGTCCGCCCGTCGAGCAAGGCCTCTTCGTGGATAACAGGGGCCTATCACCCCCGGCCTCCTTATCTGACAGAACGCGTCGCATCTAAAGTCTGGGATCCGCTGGCCGAGGACGGACGCATCTGGTCGGCGATTCCAGAACTCAACGAAAGCGATGTGTTGTTCGAGGTATCTGAGACCCTACGAGAACGAGGCGTGGTTCTGGCCGTACCCATCCTGGCAGAGGACTACATGGTGGCCTTGCTCGCCTTTGGCCCTAAAAAGCGAAGACGGGCTACGTTCAACATCGGAGATATAGAAGTGCTGCGTGCCGTAAGCGGCCAGCTCGTCCTCGCGGTAGAACGCCTGTTGCTGGTAGAACGTGAAAAAACACTGATCAAAGTCAGCGCAGAAGCAGAGCTCAAAGCCTTGCGTGCCCAGATAAACCCCCATTTTCTCTTCAATGCGCTTAACACCATCATTGCCCTGATTGAGGAAGGTCCCGACGAGGCCGAGGAAGTGGTCCACCACCTCGCTTCGATCTTCCGGCACATCCTGCAAACGGGAAGCCGCACTTTTGTCTCTCTAGATGAAGAAATGGAACTCGTAAATCATTATTTGTGTATCGAAAAAGCACGATTTGGTGCAAAGCTCGAACTAGAGCAATCGATCGCCCCAGACATCAGGCTACACCCCGTACCGGCTTTTGCCATTCAAACGTTGGTCGAAAACGCTATAAAGCACGGTATCGAAAAGAAAAGGGGAGTGGGTGAACTCAAGATCCTCTGTCGACCCCTCTCTGAAGACGAAATCGAGGTATGCGTTTGGGATTCCGGGATCGGGATCCCGAATCTATTCGATGGTGAGAAGGATCACAGCTTTTATGGGATCGGGCTTCGTAACATCGCCACACGCATGGAGAAGCTGTATCAACGCATCGACCTGTTGAATATCGAGAGTAGTCCCGGTCAGGGTACAGAGGTGCGGATCGTGTTCCCGAAAACGGTTCATGCAGAGGAATACCCTGATGCATACGCAACAGAGCCACTCGACGGTCACTGACCCATTAACGTTATTCGTACCTACTATGCTCCGAATACTGATAGCTGACGATGAACCTCCGGCTCGTTCTCGTCTGAGAAAAATGCTGAAACCGCTTGAAACGGACGAGCGCATCGTTGTGGTCGGAGAAGCGGGTGACGGTGTAGAAACACTGGACTTCCTCAAAGACCATCCTGTGGACCTGCTCTTTCTGGATATCCGCATGCCGGAAGTCGATGGTTTCGAAGTCCTCAAACGTATGGATGTGGAAACGAAACCCATCGTTGTGTTCATTACGGCCTACGATAGTTATGCCCTGAAAGCCTTCGAAGCCAGTGCCGTCGACTACCTGCTGAAACCGATAAAGAAAAAGCGACTTGTCGAGTCTGTAGCCCGGGCAGAACGGTTGAAAAAGGCCGATAAAGGGCCGGATGAGGATGCGAGGATGAACAAGTTGCTCGCGTGGCTGGATATGCGATCGGATGAAGATCCTTCCGAAAGGGATACACACGGCGCCGATGGAAAATATATGCGCCAGGTATCGATCCCGTACAGGGACCGCATCCTCGTTATTCCCGTGGATCGCCTGGTAGCCGCTGAGATTAACGATGGTATTACCCGACTGTGTATCCTGTCCGAACCTTCAGACGCCGCTAAATCGCGCATCCGCCAGCATATCGTAAACTACACGCTGGAGCAGCTCGAAGAACACCTGAATCCGGATTCATTCATGCGCGTTCATCGGTCGGCCATCGTCCAGATCGATCAGATCAGCGAGATGATCCCCTGGTTCAGCGGCAGGTACAAACTGATACTGGCCGGAGGCCATGAAGTGATCGCCAGCCGCGAACGCTCCAAGTTGCTGAAAGAGCGGCTCATGGTCGACTTGAAGAAGTAACGGTTGGCAGCTGCGTTACCTGCTATTTTTTGTCGAAGCTCGTATATTCCCACCGATACTCTGACACGAGCAGGCACGATTGATGATGAAAGTTCAGCCGCGCAAGGTGGTTCTCATCGAAGGACGCCGTACGCCATTTATGCGTGCGGGCACGTCCTACCTGGACTTGATGTCCTACCAGCTGGGGCATTTCGCCATTCGGGGCCTGCTGAACAAAACGAACGTCGATCCGGCGTTGATCGATCACGTCATCATGGGTACCGTCATATCCAATATCAAGACTCCCAATGTAGCGCGTGAGTCTTCTCTGATGGCCGATGTGCCGGCGAAAACGCCATGCCGGACGGTTTCACAGGCGTGTATTTCGGCGAACCGGGCGATATCCGACGCTTATCTGGAAATCGCATCCGGCCGGGCAGATGCGATTGTTGCGGGTGGAGTGGATAGCGTATCCGATGCCCCTGTACAGTTTCGGAAAGCGATGAGAAAAAAGCTATTCCGGGCTCAAAAACTCAGGGGCATTGGCGATTACATCCGATTCGCCTTTTCGTTACGGCCGGCTGATTTTTTGCCGGAGCGGCCGGAAGTCGCGGAGTACAGCACCGGTAGAGTGATGGGGGAAGACTGTGATATCATGGCGGCCCGCTTCCAGGTCAGCCGAGAAGAACAGGACGAATATGCGGTTCGATCCCACCACCTGGCCCATGCTGCATTCGAGGCCGGCCATCTCGAGGACGAGATCGAAGAGGTCTCGCTGGCTCCCTCGTTTGAAACGATTCGACGAGATAACGGCGTACGCGCCGATACCAGCCTCGAAAAAGTAAGCCGCCTTCGTCCCGTTTTCGACCGCAAGTACGGTACGTTGACTGCAGGGAATTCTTCGTTCTTGACCGATGGCGCAGCGGCCACCTTGCTCATGAGCGAGGAAAAAGCGCTCGAACTGGGAATGGAGCCCAGAGCAGAGATCGTCGATTACGTGTTCACCGGCCAGGATGTCGACAACGCGTTGCTGTTGGGGCCGGCGTATGCTATTTCAGCCCTCCTCGATCGCTGCCAGATGGGCCTGTCCGACTTCGGCGTCATCGAGTTTCACGAAGCATTTGCGGGCCAGGTCCTGGCCAACATTCGCGCACTGGCTTCCGATGCCTTTGCCCGTCAATATCTCGATCGAGAAAAAGCAGTGGGTCAGATCGATATGGATCGTTTGAACCGGTGGGGGGGATCTTTATCCATCGGACACCCCTTTGGCGCTACCGGAGCTCGTATTCTAACCACCACCGCTAACAGGTTGAAACACGAGGGCGGCGTGTACGGCCTGTTGGCGTCCTGTGCAGCAGGCGCTCAAGGCCACGCCATGATTATCAAGCGATACGATCATTAAACCTCCCGGTCACAGACGGTTATCGATGCGCACGAAGGAGTTCTTATCAGTCGAAAATAGAGAGGGAATAGCGATCCTGTGGCTCGATCACCAGGCGGAGCCGGAAAACATCGTATCCCCCCCGATCATAGAGCTTCTGGACACCGCCTTTGCCGATTTCGAAAACGACGAAGCCCTGAAAGCGGCCGTGTTGATCAGCAGGAAAAAGAACTTCATCGCCGGGGCCGATATCAGATCGTTTGAGATTGAACAGAAAGGAGATTTTCGCCCGTTTCAAGAGCTGGGCCATCGAACGCTCGATCGGCTGCAGCACTCTGAGAAGCCCGTAGTTGCCGCTATCCATGGCGCCTGTTTGGGGCTGGGCACGGAACTCGCTCTCGCCTGCCATAAACGCATCGCCTCTGATGACGCTACGACGCGGTTTGCCCTGCCCGAAGTTCAACTCGGCCTACTCCCAGGAGGCGGAGGGACGCAACGGTTGCCGCGCCGCATAGGCATCCAGCGAGCGCTGGATATGATGCTCACGGGAAGAAATATCTATGCCTTTCAGGCAAAAAAATGGGGGCTGGTCGACGACCTCGTCCACGAACACAAACTTCTGCAGGCGGCCCTGCGCGAGGCAACACGCCTGTTGAAGAACGGAAGCCGCAGGAAAAAGAGGGCGCAATCCCTGAGGAATCGATTGCTGGAAGGGACTTCTGCCGGGCGTGCTCTGCTGTTCGGACAGGCGCGCAAAAGGGCGCTGAAAAAATCGCAGGGTAACTATCCGGCCATTCCTGCCATCCTGGACTGCGTCCAGACGGGGTATCGGAAAGGCATTCAGGCGGGTTTTGGAAAGGAGCTCGAGTGGTTCGAGACGTTGATGCTGACGGATGAGAGTAAATCCCTGCGCGCCCTGTTCTTCATGAGCACAGAGCAGAAAAAGAGATACGCGGGAAAAGGAGACTCAATCCGGAAGATCGGTGTGGTCGGCGCCGGCTTCATGGGGGCTGGAATTGCTGAAATAAGTCTACTGAAAGGATACGACGTCCTCATAAAAGACATAGACGAAGCGCGTATCGCAAGCGCTAGAAAACAGGTCTGGAAGGCGCTCGAGAAGAAGGTCCGATATAGGGCTCTCTCGGGCGTAGACGCAGAGCAGATCGCAGGCCGGCTGCAGGGCCAACTCGACTACGAAGCGTTCGGGCATCTCGATCTGGTCATCGAAGCTGTCGTGGAGGATATAGAAGTGAAGAAGAGCCTGATCGACGAGATGCAGAAATACCTCCCGGATAACGCCATAATAGCGTCCAATACGTCTTCACTGTCGATCACAGAAATGGCCGATCATGCACGTCATCCAGGCCAGGTCGTGGGTATGCATTATTTTTCGCCGGTATCCAGGATGCCCTTGCTCGAAGTCATTCGTACAAAACATACATCCCAACGGGTCATCGAAACGTGTTATAATGTGGGGATTCAGCAGGGAAAAACATGCATCCTAGTGCGCGATAGCCCGGGCTTCTATGTGAATCGGATTCTCGCTCCCTATATGAACGAAGCCCTGTTGATGGTCGAAGAAGGGGGGCGTATAGAAGATATCGATGATGCATTCGTGAAACTGGGATTCCCGGTGGGTCCGCTGACACTGTTCGATCAGGTAGGGCTGGACGTTGCCGCGCACGCGGTAAAGAGCAGCGAAGAAATTGTACGAGGCCGGCCCGGGTTCGAGGTGCATTACGGAGTCGTGCAGATGGTCGAGGCCGGCCGGCTGGGAAAGAAGAACGCAACAGGGTTCTATCGCTACGACGAAAAAAGGGGGAAGCGAATAGCGCCTGACACGAGTGCATACGCTTTTTTTGGCGCCCGCCGTCGCATCGATCTTTCGAAAGACTCGATTCAGCGCAGAGGGCTGACGCTCATGCTCAACGAAGCGGTGCTCTGCCTCGACGAACGGATTATCGAAGGTCCGGAAGATGGGGACCTGGGCGCCGTTATGGGGCTCGGCTTTTTGCCTTTTACGGGAGGGCCATTTAGATACATCGATCAAAAGGGTGCCGGCAACATGGTCGCAATCATGGAGGACCTTGTGGAAACATACGGTCCTCGATTTACCCCTGCGGGCCGCCTCAAAGAAATGGCCGAACGACATGCCAACTTTTACGGGACCCATAGATGAGCACGGCTGATATACCTCAATTGCTCATCTTGTTCGGAGTGGGAAGTATTGCAGGAGTGATCAATGTGATGGCCGGAGGGGGATCCTCCTTGACGCTGCCCACCTTGATCTTCATGGGGTTGGACGGGGCGATGGCCAACGGCACCAACCGGGTAGCCCTCTTCTTTCAAAACGTGCTGGGTGTCTGGTCTTTCCGAAGAGAAAAGGTGAGCCGGCTCTCGCAGAGCCTCAAGCTGGCCGTCTGGACGCTTCCCGGTGCCGTTATTGGAGCCTTCGCCGCCGTTCGTATCAGCGATGAGTGGTTCCAGCGTATTCTCGGCATCGTGCTCGTCGGAGTTGTCGTTTCGATGCTCATACCGAGATCGTCAAATCATGAAACGAGCCCCGAAGGGGTCTCTTCGAAATGGGCGTATCCTGCTCTGGTCCTCGTAGGATTTTATGGAGGGTTTATCCAGCTCGGGGTGGGATTCGTGATCATGGCGATCATCTACCACCTGCTGCGCGTCGATCTGGTATACACCAATATGCACAAGCTGGCGATTGTCCTCGTGTACACGTTACCAGCCCTGATGATCTTTGCCTGGACCGGAAATGTAAACTGGGTAATGGGGATTTCGTTGGCCTCGGGAAACAGCTTTGGCGCCTTCTGGGCGGCGAAACTCGCCGTCCGCAAAGGGGAAAAGGTCATTCGATTCGTACTGGTCGTGGCGGTTCTGATCATCGCCGCCAGGATGTTGAATCTCTTTTGAAAGATACCCCTGTGCCGGAAATCAGTTCGTCATGGAATTCCTGTCTGAATTGAATTCGTTACCGACCTCTGATTCCGACTCCTCTGATTTGGTATCCGATTCGTCTTCGATAGCCGGAGGCCAGAACAATTCGTGCTCTCCATGCAGGGTATCGTCGTCGAATGGGTTATTGCCGTTCATATCCTCAGCCAGCTCGGTCAGAAAGGAGTTTTCTTCCGATTCATCGGACGTTTCGATGATATCGATGACCTCCTCTTCGGCGCCCTCCTCGTCGACGTCGCTGACAATCACCTCATTGATGAATGGCACACTTTCGGTGTGGGTAATATGCCCCCGGTCGAGGTCTCGGAGAATAGGGCGGCCAAAGTGTTCCTCGATGTGGTCGCGAAAGGCGTCGTACTCGCTGTCTGAGAGGGAAGCTCGGTGTTTGGCGTAGGCGACTAACATCGAAACAGGATGCTCCCCATTGATCATCCGCTCGGCTTCTTCGAGATTTCGCCCATCCAGTTGATCGGCGATTTCCTGAACCGCAGTAAATATGTGGTTCAGCGCATCCGGCATGGTATTGTGGCGGAGAGCCTGGGCTTCAGATGTGATCATCCGGGCGTCTTCAAGCAGCTTTCTCTGGCGCTCTGCCTCTTCTTTTGCCTTGATAATACGGTTCAGATATTCGTACGCCAGAGGGAGCGAAGCGTCTTCGCTCACGGAAGCAATGCCGAACGGTTCCCCTAAAGAAGACAACGTAGAAAGTGTGTCAAGTAATACCTTTCTAGCGGCATCAAGTTGAACCCCCGGGGTTTCTTCGGGAATGAGGCCGTCCCGCAATTTGTTTGCGGTATTCTCGTATTGATGAGCTACTTCTTCGGTCAGCTCCTCCAGCGTGGAGAGTTGTTTTCGAAGTGCATCGAGCTGTTCGTCGTTGACCATAGTCCTGGAGTAGGCTTAATAATGCGGTGTCTTTAGGATAAATCACTAACCGTGAAAACACCTACTGAATGGATCAACTTTTATACCAAACAGGGGGATTGTGACTCAATGGGGACACTTTGACGAGAACAATGTCCAATGATCCCCATCATTGTGGGGCATTACCCTGTAGAGCATGCGCCAAACCTACCCGGTCTATACGAGGGCCTACTGAATCACGATCGCCCGGGATTGGGTGTATGAGGCGGCGCCCTTCCCGATGAGACGGACGAAATACACCCCGGAGGCCAGTGCGGCTCCCGACTCGTTTCGACCGTACCATTCGATGTGATGGGTGCCTGCGGGTCTAACACCTTCCTGGAAGACCCGTACCCGTCGCCCGAGTGCATCAAAAATGGCAACCGTGACCGGCGCGGGTTCCGGTAAGCTATAAGAAATCTTGACGGGAGGATCGATCGGGTTCGGAAAAACAGCATGTAAGGTAGGTCCTTCAGGGCGTACAGGGGATGTGTCTTCTATATGGACGGGCAGGCTGTTCCATAATGCCCAGGCATTGTCCGCATTTTGCAGGAGATCGGGTTCCGTTTCACCGGCGATAATGGCGAACACGACGTCAACGGAGGCCCCCGAGTCGAGGCGGAAAGGCCCTGCACCGACGAGCTGACTGACATCGGTGGAGCTCAGCGACTTCGTCTGGATCCCGTCACTGAGAAAAGCCCATTTTTCTTGCTCGGTGAACCCACCGTCTGCCGTATTGCCGTATATCTCGGTAGGGTTGTCGATGGCGCGATAGGCCAGCGAAGCGCCGGCGGGCAGATCGGACACCACGCGAACGCCGACGAGGGCAGTGGGGGCATTAGCGGCATCGATGACGTATCCCGTCAATCGAGCGTCGTCGAAGCGAGCATAGTCCTCCTGCGCATTGGCTGCGAGATCCCAATCGAAGAACAGCCCGGCATACAGCGACTCGATCCGGGAGGCCGTATTGTTGGACAGGGTATAGCGCAGAAGAATGAAGTCTTCATAGGCCGGCCCGGTTTCTACGAAGCTTTCCTGCAAAATGTCGATGCCGATGGGCGAGGGGGCGTTGAGATCGACCAGTTCCACCCGGCCCTGCTCGGCAGTCAGGCCTCCATTGTCGAAGATTTCCAGAGAAGAGCCTTCCTTGAGGCTCAGGTCCGTATCCTGATCTGTATCGTTGTTCACCCCTCGGACGCAATCGGAGACGCGATCCGGGCCGGTTGCCAGGATGAGACCGCCCTCGAATAGAAAATCGCGCCCGTTAAAATTGAACCCGCCCCCCGGGGAATTCCCTTGAAATACGAGGTAACCGATATTTCCCTCATCCGTCAATGACACCTGAAGCGGTCCCGAGTTATGGTTGACCACGGACGTGACGTTTACGGTGAAGCGCAGCACGTCGGCTTCATCCGAATACGAGCCGTCACTGGCCCGGGTAAACAACAAAACAGGATGATTATCCGGAGTGTCGGCCTGCATCTGAAATTGAAACGTAACGACGACGCTGTCTCCGGAGGAAAGGGTGCCTACGTTTGCAGTGCCCTCCGGAAAGGCGACAAAGTCGTCGTCCGAAACCAGCGCCAGCGTCAGGTTGCTGGCATCCTCCAGATAATTGGTAAATGTGGCCGTAACCTCCACGATTTCACCGGAACGGATATCGAAATTGCCGTCTTCATCGCGATAGGACCAGCCCGTGAGTCGAACGGCCGGGCTCCCGGTCTCCGTAACAGCGCGCATGGCGTTAACCCGTCCCCTCCCGAGTTGACCATTGAACTGAGGATTCGAAGTGTCGATATTGTCTGCCGTGATCCTGATCTGCTCGCGTACCTGGTCGGGAGAGAAGCCGGGATTACGCGTTTTGACGAGGGCAGCGATGCCAGCTACGAGCGGCGAGGAGAACGAAGTGCCCGATGGGGTCAAATATTGACCGTCCGGTGAGGTCGTATTAATATTAACCGCAGGGGCGTACACATTGACTGACTTTCCGTAATTGAAGACGACGGCATCCGAACTTTTCTGGGTTCCCCCTACGGAGAGGACACCTTCGTACTGGGCCGGATACGACGGGGTAATGTCTGAGTTCTGCCCTTCGTTGCCCGAAGAGGCGACCACGAGCGAACCCATGTCAATGGCGGCTTGAATCACTTGATTGCTGAATTCGGAGAACCCGGGACCGCCGAAACTGGCATTGATGATGTCTGCACCGTTCATGGCCGCGTAGGCGATGCCGCTGTTGCTGTTGCAAATCAGATCGTCGATGGTCGGACAGGCCGCGTTGATCGCCATGAACCGGGCATTCCAGCTGGAGCCGGCTACTCCCTGCCCGTTATCGGTGGCCGCGGCGGCCGTTCCCGCTACGAGCGTTCCATGGCGGGCATTGCGGGGCAGGGTGGGCAGGCCCGTCGGATCAGGGGTGCCGTTGGAGGTTTCCGTGGCCGTCGCAAAATTCCAGCCGTGCAGGTCGTCGACGAATCCGTTGCCGTCGTTGTCGATGCCGTCGTTGTCGACCTCCAGGGGATTGGTCCAGACGTTGGGCATCAGATCCGGATGGCGCCAGTCCGTGCCGCCATCGACAATCGCGATGATGACGTTACCCTGTTCTCCTCGTACGACGTCCCAGGCCTCCGGCACGTTCAGATGGGGGAGGTGTGTCATGCTCGAGAATAGAGGATCGTTGGGCGTCAGCCGGTTCGGATTCGGGGCCGGCCCAGTATTGCTGATGCGCTGCATGTAGCGAGGCTCTGCAAAGGCCACTTCAGGGTCCCGCGCAAGCAGCAGCGCCATCTGTTCAGGGGCGATCTCGCTGTCGTAATACACGTAATACACACGGTTCAACGCCTCCAGGCGGGAGGTAAATGCGCGTTTTCCCGAATAAGCCTCCAGGAAAGGCAGCGCTTTTTCGATGCGGCGTACGTTCTGTTTCGTGGCAATCCGGTCGAAGGTCGGGCTGCCTGTTTTAGAGGCGCCGCTGGAGATCTCGACATGGCCGGTGAACTGGACGACCACGACGCCCGGCATGACCAGAGGGTCGCCAGAGGATTGCGCCGCGTTCACCTGAAAGGCATAGGCTCCCGTCGGAAAAACATAGAGGTGAAGGATCAACAGACCTATCGTCGTAACACATGCACAGCTGGCCCTGCCGGCTTCCTTGAGTAGGTTCATGAGTGGAAATCCAGTTTATGCTGAAAAGAGTCAAAAAAGCGATCAAGGTGAATAGCCATGAGCCTTCATATCCCGACAGGTGATCGAAAAAAGGGCTTTGCTGTTTTCGAAGAAGGATCATTCAGAGGCGGATCACAGAGATCGTTGTCTGCGATTCGTCGGAAGTACCGGAGGGCCCCCAACCGGCGTGGGGCGATACTAAAAAAGGACAATCTGGCTCGACGGGCAGATTGTCCTTTTAATAAAATTTCGTCAAATAGTCCGTTGCTAAAGACTGCTTTGAAAGACCGGATAGTAGCGGGGGCGGGATTTGAACCCGCGACCTCCGGGTTATGAGCCCGGTGAGATACCAGCTTCTCCACCCCGCGATGTTTAGGATGCATTCTAATACACTAACCCCCTCCCGTGTTCCCATTTGTGGGTTGTGGTTCTCCGGGGGGGCACGATGATGCCCGTTATTGAATTACGAGATCGGGTTCTGTTTCCTTTCGTTTTGTTGTTTATCTTGCCGGCGGTTTAAACGAAGCTCTTTCCATTTATTTAGTACTGTTACACGGACTGTGTACAGCAGCCTGGTGTAGGCGGCTTTGCA
The DNA here is from genome assembly GCA_964525535.1 of uncultured Rhodothermaceae bacterium. Classification (GTDB taxonomy): domain Bacteria; phylum Bacteroidota; class Rhodothermia; order Rhodothermales; family JAHQVL01; genus JAHQVL01. The sequence continues at coordinate 65,775 of CAZGHT010000015.1, read as the reverse complement.
TATATACAGAGCATATAGACAGAGCCGCTCTGGCAGGATCTGTACGCATCCGGTGCGTAACATCTGTTATTTGTATGGCTATACTACATCCCTTTAAAGCACTTCGTCCTTCAATGGAGCTGGCTGAACGCATTGCTTGCGTTCCTTATGACGTCATAGACACAGAGGAAGCTCGAGCGATGGCGGAAGGCAATCCGAAAAGTTTTCTTCACATCATTAGACCTGAAATCGATCTTCCTGCGCGTACAGGAGACTATGACGACATCGTGTACAAACAGGGCGCTGAGAACCTGGAGGCCTATGCCAGGGGGCCCTGGTCCATTCAGGACGAAGCCCCCTCGTTATATGTCTACCGTCTGATCATGGATGGGCGTGCGCAAACGGGCGTGTACGGGTGCGTGTCTGTCGATGAATACGATCGCGGCTTGATCCTCAAACACGAAAATACGCGCCCGGATAAGGAGGCAGATCGAACACGTCACATTATTGCGCAGCGTGCTCATGCGGAGCCCGTCATGTTGACCTTCAGAGACGATCAGCAGGCCGAATCTCTGATTGCACGTGCTGTGCTGGAAGATCCTGAATACGATTTCGTTTCACAAGATGGCGTTCAGCACACGGTATGGTGCGTGCAGGCCGTGGATGAAATGATCCGTGCCTTCTCGGCCATACCTAAGCTGTACATCGCCGACGGCCATCACCGCTGCAAGGCAGCCAGCCTGGCCGCGAAGCATTTCAAAGACCACGATGAAAGGCTCGAAAGGCAAGAATACGGCTTTTTCCCTGCCGTTTTGTTCCCCATGAGTTCGATGACTATTCTGCCCTATCATCGAGTCATTCACCGGCTATCTGAGGACTCTGCTTCATTTCTGAACGCACTCGAAAACCAGTTCTCTATCTGCGAGGCGAAGTGTGCTGAGCCTGAAGAGCCCGGTCAGGTCTGTATATACATCGATGACGCCTGGTACGTACTGACGTTGCCTGAAACGAAGCGCGCTTCAGTGGCAGACACGCTGGATGTTGCCAGGCTAAGCGAATATATTCTGGAGCCCTTTTTAGACATCCAGGATCCGCGCACCGACAAGAATATTCAGTTCGTTGGAGGCATCAGGGGAACGAAAGAATTGGAACGCCTCGTACGTGAAGGCCATGCAGAGGTCGCCTTTTCCATGTATCCTACCCGTATAGAGGATCTACTGGCGGTTTCTGATGCCGGACTACTCATGCCTCCAAAGTCGACATGGTTCGAGCCAAAGTTGAGAAGCGGCCTGCTCGTCCACCGCTTCGGCTGATCCCAGGTTTTGGAGCTTTTTCAGTATCTGAGGGTAAGTGGTGTGCCAATGTGGAAGAGTTGCGTGCCCCCACTGGCGTCTACCACACCCCTAAAGGGTTCACGCTGGCCTTTCAACGCCAGATCTTCGACCGTTCAACCCCGAAATTAGACGATCAGCATGACAACCGTAGATCAAAAAACTCGCGCCTATAACTTCTCAGCCGGCCCTGCTGTGTTGCCCGAAGAGGTATTGCTCGAGGTTCGGGACGAACTCCCGGTGTACGATTCGATAGGAACTTCGGTCATGGAGATCAGCCATCGCTCGGCATCCTATACCGAGATTGCCGAACGCACCCGCCGGCGGCTTCGGTCGATCCTCGATCTCGGAGAGGAATGGCATATTCTTTTCCTACAGGGAGGAGCTTCGTTGCAATTTTTTCAAGTTCCTTACAATTTCCTCTCTCCGCACGGTTCAGCCGACTATCTCGTCACTGGCTCCTGGTCCGTCAAGGCTGTCAAAGAAGCCCGACGTGTAGGCGCCGTCCGCGAGGCTGCCTCCAGCAAAGATCGGAACTTCTCCTATATTCCGGCTCCCGAGACCTGGGACGTCAACGACCGGGCGGACTATCTCCATTTTACCTCCAACAATACAATTTTTGGGACCCAGTTCCAGACGGAACCGGACGTACCCGTGCCGCTGGTATGTGATGCCTCGAGCGATTTTCTCAGTCGAGAGATAGACCTGGATCGATATGGACTGATTTATGCCGGTGCACAGAAAAACATCGGCCCCTCGGGCGTTACGGTGGTGCTCGTCAGAGACGACTTTCTCGCTCGCAGAAAAGACAATCTGGCGTCCATGCTGGATTACGGAGTGCATACTGAAAAATTATTCAACACGCCTCCCGTATTCGCGGTGTACATCGTTGAGAAGGTCTTGCGCTGGCTCCAAGATCAGGGAGGTATACAGGGCATCAAGAGGGTCAACGACCGGAAGTCCGGGTTACTCTACGACCGCATCGATAAATCCGACTTTTATCGGGGAACGGTGGAGCCTTCGGCCCGATCGTCGATGAATGTCTGTTTCCGCCTCCTTGACGAAGCACTGGAAAGCCGATTTGTTGCTGAGTCCGAAGAGAAAGGCTTGCAGGCGCTTAAGGGACACCGATCTGTGGGAGGAATGCGTGCGTCCATCTACAATGCCTGTCCCCCGGAAGCGGTCGAAGCGCTGGTTTCTTTCATGGACGATTTCGAACGCCAAAACGGTTGACTCACACGGTTCTTAAAGAAGAATCCTTCTTCTTTTATCTACAGGCGGTGTATTATTCGTCGAAGCACAAGGATCACATTTTGTTATGGCTATGACAATCGGAGTACCAGCCGAAACTGCTGAAGGGGAGCGACGTGTGGCCGTCGTCCCGGAGGTAGCCGGGCGTCTGATCAAGAAAGGAATGACGGTCCTCGTGGAAAAAGGGGCCGGCGCGTCTGCGTATTATGACGACGAGGCGTACGAGGCAGTGGGGGCGAGCGTCGTTCAGCGCAACGAGGCATTCGGGGCCGACGTGGTTCTGAAAGTCCAGCCTCCGGCAGACGATGAGATAAGCATGATCAACCCCGAAGGCATGTACATCGGGTTTTTGAGCCCTCTGGATGCGCCCGAGGTTGCAGAGAAGATGGCTGCTCGGGGCCTGACTGCGCTGGCGATGGAGCTGGTCCCGAGAATTTCTCGAGCCCAGAAGATGGATGCGCTTTCGGCCATGAGTTCGATAGGGGGGTACAAGGCGGTTGTGACGGCGGCCGATCTGCTGCCGAAGTTTTTCCCGCTGCTGACGACTGCCGCCGGGACGGTCAAGCCGGCCAACGCGCTGGTGCTCGGCGCCGGCGTTGCCGGCCTCCAGGCCATTGCAACGGCCAGGCGGCTCGGCGCCAGGGTTTTTGCCTACGACATCCGCGATGCCGTCCGCGAGGAAATCGAGAGTCTCGGCGCAACCTTCGTCGAGCTCCAGATCGATACGGCGGACTCGCAGGACGAAGGCGGGTATGCCAGGGCGCTCGCCGAGGAAAAGCAACGCCGGCAGGTCGAATTGTTAGTGCCGCACATTGGCAACGCCGACGTCGTTATCAGCACGGCCCTCATCCCGGGGCGCGCCGCTCCGTTGCTGATCTCCGAAGAAGCCGTCAACGCCATGAAGCCCGGTTCGGTCATCGTCGACATGGCTGCCGCCAATGGGGGCAACTGTGCCTACACGGAAAAAGGAAAAACAGTGATCCAACACGGAGTGTCCATCGTCGGCCACCCCAACCTGCCCGCCGAAATGCCCGTGCACGCCAGCCAGATGTATGCGCGGACCCTCATGGCGATGGTGCTGGAATTCTACAAGGACGATGCCTTCCATCTCGACTTCGACGACGATATCATCAAAGGGGCCTGCGTAACCCATGGAGGAGAGGTCGTTCACGAACGCGTCAAGGGGAATCTCGTGAATTGAAAGAGGAATATCCTGTTCTCTATACTCGCCGGCCAAATCGGTTCATCTGTTATGTTAGAAAATCTTATTGTGTTCGTTCTGGCGTCCTTCATTGGATTCGAAGTGATCAGCAAAGTCCCGCAGACGTTGCATACTCCATTGATGTCCGGGACGAACGCCATCAGCGGAATTACTATCGTGGGAGCATTGATGGCGGCGGCCATGGCAGGGGGCGATTGGGCGAAATGGCTCGGGTTTGCCGCTTTAATCGTAGCCACAATCAATGTGGTGGGCGGATTTATGGTGACGGATCGAATGCTGCAGATGTTCAAAAAGAAAGAAAGCAACCCGTAATGGGCCGATGGCTCCGTGATTGCCGGCTGCATCCCGAGGTCATGGCTTTCTCGTTGACGCATTATGATATACATTTTATGACAGGCATTTTGTATGGTTGAGATTCTGATTGACATCGCCTACCTCGTCGCTGCCTCCCTGTTCATTTTTGGCATGAAGCGGTTGCAGTCCCCGGCGACTGCCCGCCAGGGCAATCGCCTGTCGTCCCTCGCTATGCTGATCGCGGTTCTGGCGACCCTTTTTGTGAGCAATATCTTGACCCCGGCCGAAATGTTGATCGGGATCGTGATTGGCGGCAGCCTGGGTGCGTTCATGGCCCGGCGTATTGCGATGACATCCATGCCCGAGATGGTAGGAGCTTTGAACGGGTTTGGGGGGCTGGCCTCGGCACTGGTCGCCTGCTCCGAGTTGTCTCGCTACACGGCGCCTGAGGCGGTGCGCCTTCAGTCTAGCCTGGCGCTTTCACCCTTCGATGTATCTACAGGTATAACCATCCTGCTCAGTATATTCATCGGCATAGTTACCTTTTCGGGCAGTTTTATCGCTGTCGGCAAGTTGAGTGGGAAGATAAGCGGCAATCCCGTCTCGTTTCCTGGTATGCGTTTGCTGACCCTGCTTCTGGCTGCTGGCGTCGTGACTGCCTTCGTGCTGGTCATCATGAATCAAGCGGCTTTTCCTGCTGAAGCAAACGTTGTAGTCTGGAGCGTGATCGGGCTCGCCGGCATCGCATTTTTCCTTGGCATCCTACTCGTTATTCCGATCGGCGGCGCAGATATGCCTGTTGTCGTGGCGCTGCTCAACTCCTATTCCGGGCTTGCCGCCGCTGCCACCGGATTCGTATTGGACAATATCGCCCTCATCGTAAGCGGCGCCCTGGTAGGGGCTTCGGGGCTGATCCTGACCAAAATTATGTGCGATGCGATGAACCGCTCGCTGCTCAACGTATTGTTGGGCGGCTTCGGAGGTGAAGACGGGGGAGCATCCATCTCTGCCGTTTCTCAAGATGGAAAAACGATCAACGAAACCACTGCCGACGACGTGGCCATCATGCTGAGCTATGCCGAACAGGTCGTCGTGGTGCCCGGGTACGGGATGGCTGTTGCGCAGGCCCAACACCAGGTCAGAGAGCTCGCAGACTTGTTGCAGACCAAGGGCGTCCGGGTGAGGTATGCCATTCATCCTGTTGCCGGCCGTATGCCGGGGCATATGAACGTACTGCTCGCCGAGGCAAATGTACCCTACGACCAGCTGTACGAAATGGACGATATCAACGGGGATTTCGGGAATACCGATGTGTCCCTCATTATCGGCGCCAATGACGTGGTGAATCCGGCTGCCCGTTACGACAAAACAAGCCCCATTTATGGCATGCCAATCTTGAACGTCGACAACTCTCGCAACGTGATCGTGTTGAAAAGGAGCATGCGCCCGGGTTATTCCGGCGTCCAGAATGAGCTGTTCTTCAACGACAACACCAGGATGTTATTCGGCGATGCCAAGGATTCGATTTCTTCGTTGACCGAAGAGGTGAAAGAACTATAAGGCCTCGTTATGACGACCGCGATTCACGGATCACAGGTTCGTGGGCTTCACTGGCCGGTTGCGAAACGGAGGGCGTCGCGCCGGTGGTACGTTTCAAATATCCTGTGACCACGTAGCTCAGGATCATGAAAATGACCCCGAATCCTACGAACAAGAGGATTCGGATCAAAGGGTCAACTTCTTCCAGGTCGATCAAAAGCAGTTTGAGTACGAAGAGAGATAGCGTGTACAGCCCCGTGTAGCGAAGGGATTTACGGTTGAGTTTCAAACCCAGAAGGAGAATGGCAATCGCATAAATCCCCCAGATGGTAGAGACTATCGCTTCGCCGTCAGGCACTCCGTGGAATTCCCGGTAGATCAGCCCCAGGAAGAGCAGGTGGGAAACAACGAGGTACGTCCTTTTGGTCCAGGTTCGTTTCACGAACCGGTACGTCACGGCTGCGGCAACGATGAAGAGCAGCTCGAACAGCCCCTTGGTGTTGAACAAGGGCGGGGTGTCTGCCGGAAGCTGAATCAATCGGTTGACGAGCCAGGCTGCGACGCAAAGGAAAAATCCGTGCGAGACGAACGAAAGCCATCGATCGCTCATGGAACGAGAAAGAGCTCTCAGGCCTACGGCCTGCAGGGTGAGTGCAAGAAACAGGTAGGGCTCTCCCAACAGGAAGAATAGGCCGACCGCGAGAAGAACGGAGGCTGTGAATCCTTGAATCTGAGAGATGTGGTTGAGGCGGGGGCGATTGAGCGTCCGGATCAGAAAATACAGGAAGCTATGCAACGCGCTTCCAAGCAGCGTAATCCAGCCCCATAAATCGAGGGGGAGGTCCCAGATGAGCATCGACAGCACGAGAGTGGTCAACGGCGTCGTCACCGATAGCGGCAGTGCCGGGTGGTTGAAAAAGTAACCGACGGTTCTGACGGGCGGCGGAGACGGCCATTTTTCTGGATTGGCAGATCCCAGTACCCCTCTGTATACCGGCATCAACCAGAACAGGGCTAATCCGATCAACAGTCCGATCTGCAGGGTCCAGCGTTCGGCAGAAATCGACTCGTATCGAAAACCGAAGTTGAGGTAACACAACAAGATTACCAGCCATGCCCCGATCGAGGCAATGAACAACAGGCTACGCCACCCCCTGAACCAGTAGATAGCGCTGGCGCCGATGAGGATTAGCGACGTATAACTGATCAAGCCGATCAGGTTGTCGCCCTCGGCATGCATGATAAAAGGGGTTATCAGTCCTCCTGTAGTCGCAAGAATGGCCAGGATAGCGTCGTCTCGCTGAGCCGACAGCCAGAAAGAGAATGCGGTGATGATGAAGAGAATGACAAAGGCGATCGAGTAGGGAATAAGCTGGTACAGCTGGTATGCGCCGAATGCCGTGAGGTAAAAGGTGGCGACCCCGCCTCCCAGGAGGAGTTGCCCGAATCTGGGGCGTATGCGGTGAAAATGGAGGCCGACGGCGAGAAGGAGCAGACCTACGAAGCTGCCCGACATAATGCGCAGTATCGGGGTGAACCATTCCTGCGCAAAGGTATACTTGAGGGCCAGACCGACCCCCAGAAACAGGAGACCCAGGCCAATCCGGTTCAGCCATTCGTCGCTATTCAATGCGTACATGGGGCGGTCCTTGTTCGCCGCCGGCGTGGCTTCACCGGAGTCCGGCAGTCTTGCGGGAGGCCCCGGGCGTCGATCTACAGGAGAAGCCCCGTTCTGGAACGAACGTGGGGGGTACGGAGGTCTCGAGAATTGCGTATTGAAGTTCGTGCGAGAAGGAGGCCCCTTGAGGCGCATGTGTTCCTGAAGCCGTTCGACGGTATAGGACAGCTTGTCTACAAGCTGCTCCAAATGCTCAATACGTTCTTCTAATGATTGATCGTTCTTGTTGGGCATCGTACCGACGTTGGCTCCGAAATGCGCGGATCGGATGGTGATTTGTCAAAAGTATGAACAGGCGACAGAGCTGCTAAACACTCAAAAATAAACGCTGAATACCGTCTTTTTCAGCCAGCATCGTTTAGCATAATAACCTCTTCGAGGCGACATCGAGAGGATGCAATGGATGAGAAAACTATCTTAGTATCCCTTGAAGAGTCTTATATACAAGGAATGTTCCATGGTTGGAAGCACAGCACTGCTTCCTATAAGCCAAAGTATCGTGATAAAATAGAAAGAAAGCTATGATGAAGTGAGAATTGTATGACGTTAAGAAATAAATAATTAACAGTGTGAGTTCATGCGCCGCCCGAAAGTCAAAATGTGTATTATTTTGGGTTCAACAATTGGACACATGGCTCGCCCTGGCGCTTCTGCTCTGAGATGTTTTCAAAATGCATGCCCTTCCAGTGTCAGAAGCTTTCGAAATCTATGGCGCAGCCTTCGTCAGCTTCAGCAATGATATTTTCTTCAGCGGCGCAATCGTCCATAGCCTCCATGCGCATCTCGAGAACGGGTTTGAGCACCCGCCAGACGTTCTGGGCCACGACCTCGTGGCCTTCCGCGGTAGGATGGATCCCGTCGGGCATGTTGAGCTCAGGGACGCCCCCCACATCTTGCAAAATAAACGGAATGAGGTGGACCTCGTTGGCCTCGGCCAGGGAGGGAAATACCTCCCTGAACGCGCCCGTATAGTCCTCCCCGAGATTGGGCGGGATCTGCATTCCAGCGATGATGATTGACACGTCAGGGTTGTGCGCCCTCACGCGATCGATGATCGTTTGCAAGTTATCGCGCGTGAGGTCCAGGGAAATGCCGCGAAGCCCGTCATTGCCTCCAAGTTCGAGAACGAACACGTCGAACGGCTCGCGAAGGAGCCAGTCGATTCGACTGAGCCCGCCCGTAGAAGTGTCTCCGGATAAACCGGCATTAATTACCTTGAAGGGCCAGCCCAGAGCGTCGATTTTTTGTTGAATCAAAGCGGGGTAGGCTTCCGTAACGTCGAGGCCGTAGCCGGCGGTAATGCTGTCGCCAAAAAAAAGGATAGTGTCGTAACGATCCGATTCGCTACGCAACGAATCATCGGTTGCAACAGAAGAAGCGGGAGCCTCGGTTTCTGCAATTCCTTCTTCCGGCGTGGATCTGGATTCCTGCCTGGTACATCCGAGCAAAGCCGAACAGACGCATAGCACTGCGAGAATTATGATGGATTTAGGCATTGTTCGGGATCTATAGAGAAGGTTATGCTTTCTCAACCAAAAACCGGCTAATCAAGTTTCACGAGCAACTATAATGCAGACCAACCCCATCCTGGCGGCAGAAGGACTCACAAAGACCTATCAGAGCGGCGATCGATCTCTTACCGTATTGGAAGACGTATTCCTCTCTATCGACGATGGGGAGACCTGTGCCATCGTGGGGCCTTCTGGGAGCGGAAAAACGACCCTTCTCGGGCTGTGTGCCGGCCTGGACAGGCCTTCTAAGGGTGACGTTCGTTTATGCGGCATTCAATTGGGGTCGCTCTCTGAAGACGAACGAGCAGAGGTTCGGAATAGAGATGTAGGCTTTGTTTTTCAGTCCTTTCAGCTTATACCTACCTTGACCGCTCTCGAAAATGTCATGGTACCTGCCGAGCTGAGTGGGGATCGCGGTGTGATGGGAAGAGCCCGGACGCTTCTGGGGCAGGTCGGCCTGGAAGACCGGTTGGATCACTATCCTGCCCAGCTCTCCGGGGGGGAGCAGCAACGGGTCGGGCTGGCCAGGGCCTTTATCAACCGGCCACGTATCCTCTTCGCCGACGAACCCACCGGAAACCTGGATACGGAAACAGGCGAAACCATCGAAAACTTGCTCTTCGAATTGAACCGGATCGAAGGCACAACACTCGTGCTCGTGACGCACGATCTCGAGCTAGCCCAGAAAACGAATCGCATCGTCCAGCTGAAGGCAGGAAAGGTGGTCGCCGACCGTCGCTCATCCGATCTCCGGCACGAAGCCGTAACCGGAATACGTCCCTGAATCATGGTCGGGTGAATACGACCTGATCCCTCAACATGCATCAATTACGCTGAGATCTTGAATTACGACTGGATAATTCGAATGGCTGTGCGAGACAGCCGCGGCAGCCGCAGGAAGCTGCTGTTGTTCGTTTCATCGATGATCCTCGGAGTCGCTGCCCTCGTAGCGATTAGTTCGTTTGGCGGCAACCTGGAGAAAGCGGTCGATGAGGAAGCAAAAACGTTGCTGGGAGCCGATCTCAGCATCGAGAGCAGGTCGTCCTGGACTCCCGCCATCGAGGCGCTGGTGGATTCCATAGGTGGAGACCGATCCTACCGCGTATCGTTTTCTTCTATGGTGTACTTCCCGAAAAATGGGGGGACGAGGCTTTCGACGATCAGAGCGCTCGAAGGCGACTATCCGTACTACGGGGAGATTGAAAGCAGCCCTCCAGAGGCGGCGCGGACCTACCTCGACAACGCCGAAGCGCTGCTGGAAGGGACATTGTTGAAGCAGTTTAATGCGCAGGTCGGCGATTCGATCAGGGTTGGAGCCAGAACGTACCGCATCGCCGGCGAAATTGTGAAGACACCCCGTGAAACCTCTGCCATGGGGATGCTCAGCCCGCGCGTGTTCGTCCCGCTGGCCGGCCTGGATACCCTGTTATTGTCGCGGGGCAGTCGTGCGAACTATGAGATATTTCTCAAGTTTGATGAGGGCGCCAATGTCGAAGAACTGGTCGAATCCATCGAGCCGAAGCTCCGTGCAGAAAAGGTGGGCTTCGACACGATCGCAGAACGGCAGGAAGATTGGAATGAGGGGCTCACCAACTTATATCGCTTCCTCAACCTCGTTGGATTCATTGCCCTGCTACTCGGTGGGGTAGGCATAGCCAGCGCCGTTCACGTCTATATCCGGCAGCGCATCGAAACAGTAGCCATTCTACGGTGCCTGGGCGCGAAGTCGGGACCGACTTTTTCCATTTATCTCTTTCAGGCGGCCGTCATGGGTTTACTCGCGGCTGTGCTGGGTAGTTTGCTCGGCATTGGCATCCAGTGGACGATACCGAGGTTGCTCGCCGACTTCCTGCCGGTAGACGTCGAGGTTGGTATCGTCTGGGGGCCGGTATTGCTCGGACTCTCCATCGGCATCGGGGTAAGCCTGCTATTTGCCCTCTTGCCGCTGTTGTCAGTCAAAAACATATCCCCCCTGCTCACGCTGAGAAAAACAGTGGATGCGAGTGGGGCCGAACCGAGCCGATGGCGGTATGTCATCTATGCCGCGCTGGTGCTCGCCGTACTGGGATTCTCTATGCTGCAAGCGCCCACCTGGTGGATCGGCCTCGCTTACGGCGGTGGCATATTTGCCGTCTTCGGTCTGCTCGGTGTCGTGGCAAAAGGAATAACGATCCTGGCAAGACGATTTTTCCCGTCCACATGGCCGTATCCCTGGAGACAGGGATTCTCCAATCTGTTCAGGCCTAACAATCAAACAGTGATCTTGATGCTGGCGCTCGGTCTCGGCACGTTCCTGATAGTCACTCTGTTTCTCGTGCAACAGGTCTTGCTCAACCAGATCCAGCTGGCCGGTGGGGAAGGACGGCCCAATCTGGTTTTTTTCGATATCCAGCCCGATCAACTCGAGCAGGTTGCCGGCGTGGTTTCTGACCAGAACCTGCCCGTGATCGAAAAAGTCCCGCTGGTCTCGATGCGTATCGCGCAGATAAACGACAGGACCATCGAGGAAATCCGACAGGATACGCTGCGAGACGACTACACGTGGGCGCATCGGAGAGAATACCAGTCTACCTACCGGGATCACCTCAACGATGCTGAAACCCTGCTAGCGGGCACCTTTGAAGGGTCCTATGACGATGAAAACGGCCTGGTGCCCGTTTCCATCGAAGAAGATATCGCCAGCGAACTTCAAGTCTCTCTCGGCGATTCTATCGTATGGGATATTCAAGGCGTGAAGATCAAGACGCAAATTACGAGCCTGCGGGAGATTGATTGGCAGCGGGTGCAGACCAACTTCTTTTTTGTCTTCCCGAACGGAGTCCTCGAAGACGCCCCTCAGTTTTACGTCGTGTTGACCCGGACGCCTGACGACGTCGGCTCGGCCTCGCTCCAATCGGCCATGGTAGAACGGTTCCCCAATGTCTCGGCTATCGATCTGACACTGATCTTGACGGTATTCGATACCATCTACAACCGGATCTCATTCGTATTGCGATTCATGGCGCTATTTAGCATCATCACGGGCGTGATTGTGCTCATCGGAGCCGTCACGGTCAGCCGGTTTCAACGTATACAGGAAAGTGTATTGCTCAAGACGCTGGGGGCCTCTCGCCGTCAAATTATAAAAATCCTGTTCATCGAATACCTTTTTCTGGGCTTTCTTTCTGCAACTACGGGAGTTGTCCTGTCTTTATTGTGCTCCTGGCTGCTGACCGAGTTTGTGTTCGAGGCCACCTTTTACCTCGAGCCTTGGGTTCTGGTCGTTTCGATCGTCGCGGTAGCGATGCTCACGATCCTGATCGGGATGTTGAACAGTAGAGGTGTGTACGACCGGCCGCCGCTGGAGGTATTGCGCGCCGAATCGTGAGGCCTGAATTGTGGGCCGCCCACTGGATTACGTGCATCTCCACGTGGCGTAACGACATTAGGCGTAGCGGCAAATATCTGTGCATAACCCCATGGACCGCTTCTCTCGCGGCCCTATCGTTCCGCCTAAATGTGAGACTATGAGGGATCAAAGCCAGAAAGTTATAGTTAAGCATAATCCAGTATAGGATTAATCCCTATTTTTTATGTGTTTACCGCAGCAAAGCTAGCACCCTGCAGGATGAACACCCGGGCTTATGCGCCAGAGAGGTTGTCTATCGTTATGTCAGCCAGGTCAGGTCGTCGAACTGTTGACCGGGATAGCGCCCCGAAAAGGGTGAAGTACTTCTTTATTGTCAGGCCAGGATCCGGCGAAGTTTGCGTTAACGATGTATAGGTGAATGATCGGGCAGCGAATTCAGGAAGTTATAACACGCATCAACCGCGCCTGTGAACGGTCTGGGAGAGACGCACGTTCTGTTACATTAGTTGCCGTTTCCAAAACGTTTCCGGTATCGGTCGTAGAGGAAGCCTATCAAGCGGGTATTCGTCATTTTGGGGAGAACAAAGTGCAGGAGTTGAAGCCGAAATGTGCTGAATTACCCGGATTGATCGAAGGGGGAGACATACATTGGCATATGATTGGCCACGTCCAACGCAATAAGGCGAAGGATGTGGTCGCCTGTGCTGATTCGATGCACACGCTCGATAGCCTGCGCCTTGCGAGAGAACTCGAAAAGCGAGCTGCTGCGTTGGGGCGTGTGCTTCCTTGCATGGTGCAGGTAAATGTTTCGGGAGAATCGTCGAAATATGGACTAGACCCCGGCGATATACCCGCCTTCATGGAGGAAGCCGTTGCGTTTCCTCACCTCGAGATCACCGGTTTGATGACGCTGGCTTCACCGGTTGACGATCCCGAGGAGGTGCGTCCGCAGTTTGTGAAGTTACGTTCGCTGAAAGAAGAATTAACCGCTTCCGGGCCCCGCTATTCTTCGATTGAGCACCTATCCATGGGGATGAGTGGCGATTTCGAAATAGCAATAGAAGAAGGAGCTACGCACGTCAGGATCGGCAGCCTGTTGTTTGGCGCGCGAACCTGATTCTGCGTTTTTTCATCGGAAATTAGAAATTTTGTACCTTAAGATACGGTACATCTAACATGTACGACCTGACGGAGCAACCAATAATGGTGCAAGGATCATGAAACTGACTCCCCTTGACATAAAAAAACAAGAGTTTACGCGTACTTTTCGGGGCGTTGATCCTCAAGAGGTCCATTCATTTTTACAGATGCTTTCCGATCAGTGGAGCAGTTTGCTGGACGAGAACGGACGGCTTGAACAGAAAGTGCGCGATCTGGATGGAAAGCTGGAGCATTACCGGAAAATTGAAGAGGCGCTTCAGGAAGCTCTGGAAACAGCCCGTGACAACTCCCACAAAACCATCGAAAACGCTCAGCGAGAAGCACAGATCATACTTCGCGAGGCGCGCAACGAAGCTGAAGAAATCAGAAAGAAAGGCACTCAGGATCTCAAACGGTTAAAACACGACATCTCTAAAATCAGCGGTCGCCGCGACGAGGTGGTCGCCAGGCTGCGGGCCTTTCTCATGTCCGAGATGGAATTACTCGCGCGGTTCGAAGGCCAGGACCACGTGGGCTCCGGCTACGTCCGCCTCTCAAACGAGGGCCGCCAACTCGAATCTCGGTCTTATTACGAGGATTCCGATGGGGTAGACGATGAAGATACGGTGATCTCGACGCACAAAAACCGGGGTCAGATTGACGTTAATGCTTTTCCTGTCGATCTGCCGCTGAATGAAGAAGAAGTGTCCTTCGAAGAATATACCCGAGAGCGGGAAAAACCAGAACCCCGAGCGGCTCCTGCAGAGCCTCAGCAAAACAAGGGCTCCAGGTCTTCGTATACCCTGGATGACTTTGCCTCTGCAGAGCGAGAACAGGGCGAAACAGACTTCGTGGATAATGAAGTCGATTTCGTCAAGTCAACAGTTAATACCTCATCGGTCAACACGACGGGGGCCAGTAACAAGGGGCGCGAATTTCTCAAGTCCATACCCAACAAGAAGAATGGATTCTCCAGAGAAAAAGATAAGGAGTCTTCGGAGAGTTTTTCCCTGAACGACCGGTTTGCCCAGAAAAAGGTAACCCCTGAGGGTAAGGACAAGTCGAAAGACCAAGAGCCGAAGAAAGAAAAACGGAGCGGGGATACGTTTAAAACCACGAACTCCGGCGAAGGCTGGATTGTCAAGCCGGTTATCAATCAAGGGTCTTCGTCCGGCTTCAAGTCAGCGCCATCGAGCAGGGCCTCGAATAGAAGCTTCACCTCCCAGATTTTTGATACGGACAATGACGACGAGTTGTCTGCCACTCCTGAAGAAATAGAAAAAATACGCCGTATTCTCAACGATCTGGATTGATCCGGCCGGCGGCGTCCGTATCGATTATCTATCGATTCTGAATCGATCAGGACAACCATCATTTCATGGCTGAACGAGTAGTGTCTGCTGAACCAGCCCGTCAGTATATCGGTAAGGAAGAGGTCCTCGCTTCTGTAGAACGAGTACGATCGCTGTTCCCGGACCCTGTAGCGGCAGGGATCTATCTCGACAAAAGTTTCGAATCGCTCATACCTCACCTGATCGATGTCCGGCAACGCATGGACTACCGCTCGTTGTTTGGCGACGGGGATTTAGGGCAATCCGGGTCCGAAAAGGAACTCTTGCTGGGGTATGTGGACCAGACTCCTGTGTGTTGCGCGTTGAGCCCGGTTAACGAAGACTGCGATAAACCGCTTTTGATTCAATCCTGGCTCGTCAGGGTAATGGGAGAACTGGGCGTGAAGACTTTCCTGGCGATATTCAGAGCCCGATCGCTCAACCCATCGTTTGAGGGGATAGAATGGGTTATCATCGACGACCACATCAACTTTCTGGGGGATAATCCCCTGGTCGGCCCCAACGTGGATGCCTGGGGCCCCCGATTTCCTGACATGAGTGAACCCTACGATCCTCTTCTACGACGCCTAGCAGAAGAGGAAGCCCAGAAGGCAGGCTTGAACGTTTCGCATGGGATTCTCGCTGGCATCCCTGGACGTTACGTTCGAGGAGAAAACCGGACAAAGGGATTGCGCGATCTCGGAGCTGACCTCTTTACTGCGTATATTATTCCTGAGGTACTCGTGGCCAGGCATATGGGTATTCGGGTGCTCGCTTTATCCTGTATATCCTGTATCGCCGCCGAAGTCCAATCCTCCTGGAGGGAACGTAACGACGTTAGAACGTTCTTGAAGGCCATGACGGCTCGCCTTATCTAGCTCGGCTACAGTGCGGCTACAGTGCGGCTACAGTGCAAAACGATCCGGCGAATGTTTACGATCCCGTTTTGTAAGACCCTGTAATCGGCCGAGCAACTCCAGAAGCTAGCGGATGCGTCGAACCGGAACGAGTTGTTGAAGAGGCCTCGGGGCCCGAAGAATCGATCTATTAGCTTAATACGACAGACTATCATGCTTGACGATGATCTCTGGGATGAAGAGCGATGGGAGTCTTTTCTGCGAAAAGACGATGAACGAGTGTCCCGCTACATGCAAATCCTCAACCGTTTTCTCGACGAACACCCCCCGCCCAAATCGGACGACCGAGATGTCCAGATGAAATGGAGGGCTACCTTCAAAGCATACCTTATCCAGTATGGCTGGCAACTGGATGACATAGAATCGGCTCTTTCCAGATCTGATGAATACGAGCTGTCGGACGAAAGCGCGGCATACAAGGATTACGCTGACGAGATTATCGAATCAATTACTGAAAATCCTTTCGAAGAGTTGTCGGCGCTGCCCGTATATCAGGAATCCCTCTACATCACCCGACAGGTATTATCCTGGTCCGACGAACTGCCGGGTGAACTCAAAGATAGCACCCTGGTACAGTTTTGCGCATGCGTAATGCAGACCACTGCAAACATTGCCAAAGGCCACGGGATTGGCCTTGAACGAGACATGCTAGGAGGTAACATCGCGTGTCTGAAACGGGCCATCAAGGCAGCCAACAATGCACTGACTCTGCTGGGTGAACTGAAGAATCAATCTTATATGCATCCTGATACATATCGGCTCTTCTATGAAAGGATGTACGAGCTGCGCAACGCGCTGGGTATTTACATTCAGGATCTTCGGGATCGATTCGATCTCGGAATCGATTGAGCCGGTAAGGGATCTTACCTGCCATCACTTGAGCAGCACTAGCGTTCCGGTTTGTGTCGTGCTCTGCGACCCCGAACGGCTTGTCAACCGGTAGACGTACGTTCCTGCCGGAAGTGATTCAGCATCGAATTGGATCGAGCGGTTTATACCGGCCTGTACGTTGCTGTAGGTTTCTCGCACCCGTTCTTTACCGAGCATGTCAAATACGCGCAGGCTCACTTCTCCCGCCAGGGGCAGGTCGAACAGGATGTTTGTCGAAGGATTGAAAGGATTGGGGTAGTTCCCATGTAATACGAAACGATCCGGTAGTTTGCCGTTGTCGGTTGCGGAAAAGGAAAGCCGCAAGTATCTCGTGGACGGATCACGAAGAGCCAGCTGCCCATGCAGGGGCAGTGAATGCCGCCTCTGCAGGGTAAAGGAACGGTCGAGTTCTTCCAGTTCGATGATCCCTTCTCGGCCGGATGGAGACCTGTCGAAGTGTATGTGCAGAGGATAAGCGGAGGCCTGTATACGCACAAAGGTTTCATCGCTTTCTGAGAGCCTGCGGTTGTCTGTAAAACGCACGTCAAAGGCGCCTTCTGGAGCGCGAGGCGGCAGCAGATACTGATCGAGGCTGCGTGCATCGTGGAGCCGGTGGCCGAAGTAAAGGGATCGCCGGCCGGCATTGCTGTCGTTGACTGTAATCGAACCGAACGTTGCCTCCACGTTTGATCTCGCAGCCGTTGCGAGTGCCGGTAGTTTGGAGGCGGAGGTCGTGCAGGAGAGCGAAAGGGTGGCATTGAAGTTCGCAAAAACCCAGTATCCTACGCCTCGTTGAAGGAGTCCACGCGTATTCGACGGTGAGAAGGCTTCTCGATAACCGCCCTGGTCGAAATAGAAGGTCATCCGCTCCTCGATGGCTCCGTTGGGATTTGTGCTGCTTGACGTGAGCGGGACATTGTCGCACGAAGGCCCGGTAATCATGTTCCATCCCTGGAGAAGAGGCACCTGAATGCTGTTGACGAAGGTGCCTTCTACCACCTGGGTTTCTGATCCGGGGAGGTCATCGTCCAGCTTGAACCAGTATGCTTTCCCGGTATTGAGCTGGGTCGCCTGCTGGTAAGCCGCCCCATCCCAGTTAACGGGGAGCCTTCCGCTAGAGAAGTCTACATCGTCATACACCGACGAGTAGAAGTTGTCGAGAGGGGCCAGGGGCAGGCCGGCCATATTCCAGCCTGGAAAGAAACTCTGTGAATGAGTCAGCAGCTGGATGTCGGTATCTTCGAATTTTTCAATCGAATCGAGCTCGGGGCTTCCGCCGCGTTGAGCGGCCCCGGCGCCGATGTAGATGGTATTGTCCAGGAGGGTGGCCTGCGTACCATGTCGGCCAACGTTGAGCGGGGCTAACGTTCGCCACGTCTCGTCATCCGGGTTGAAGGCCTCCGTTTCATTATGGGCCAGGGTTTGGCTCGCCGATTCCCCCCCGATGACGAGAATTTCGCTGCCGTACAGCAGTGTGGCTGCGCCTCCTCGTGGAGTCGGCAGGGAGGGGGACATCGTAGTCCAGGTACTGGTTGCGAAATCGTACACGTCGATCTCGGTGCGCGTCAGGTTGACGAAGCTCGGGTCGCTGGTGTCTCGGCCCCCGATGAGGTACAATTTGTCCCTGTATACGACGGCATGGAAGTGATCTCGGGTTCGTGGCGCATTGGGTAGTACTTTCCACTGGCCCGTTGCCGGGTCGTATTCGTCGAACCAGTTGAAGGAGGTAGCGGGAGCGCCATGCCCCCCTTCGAGCCCGCCGACGATGTAGATCTTGTTATTGTAAACGACAGCCCCGGTGGATCCCCTCCGCCGGTCGACGGGAATTTCATGTCCCTGCGACCAGTCGTCGGTCTGAGGATTATAGGTCCACACGTGTTCGATGCCCGTTTCGCTATCGCAGCACGTGCCTGTGTACGCACCGATTACGTAGATCAGGTCATTGTACACGAGGGCCTGGAAGTGATGCATCTGAAAGGGGGGATAGGCGCCATCGGACCAGGTCTGGGTTGCGAGATCAAAAATCTGGACGGGTTTTAACGAGCGGCCTCCGATCAAATACAACTTGTCTCCATACGCGATGAAGCCGTTTTCGTGTCTTTCGTTGACGTCTCCGGTCGCCTCAAGGGTTGACCAGAAGGCATCGGCCTGGTTCGAAGAAAAGGCTTCTTGTGCGCAGGCAGCCTTCGGAAAAGCGGCGATAACCAGAGGGCAAAGAATGAGGAAATAGGTCCGTAGAACCGGTTTGAACATAACGCTGGCTGGATTGCTCGCTGAAACGATGAGGATAGAGGCAGGTCAGGGGCGAGTAGTGGGGCAATCAGGAGAGGGGCAATGAAGAAACGTCGATAGGAAGTCGTACCACTATAAATAATTACAGAAAGATCATGCTTCCGGGGGAGCACAAGACCCTTGAAATCGGGGGCCAGCTTTTTGGGCCAGGGGACGAACATTCCTGGAGACGATGTCGTATGAGGGCCTGATTTCGGGAGGTCATCCGCGTCGTTATTGAGTAAGTCGTGTCACGCAGGTTGTGCACAGCACCCCGTTTTCCCGGCTTTGAATGACAGCCTTGCAGCCGTTTTTCAGCTATCTGAGCGCATTCAAAGCCGTCCGGGCAAAACGATAACGCACAGATGCGTACCACCAGTGAGTAACAGATGTTACGCGCCGGATGCGCATACGTGCTGCCAGAGCGGCTTTGCACGGTTGCAAAGCCGCGTAAACCAGGCTGCTGTGCACAGTTCGCGTAACATCCATGAGTAAGCATCAGCATGTTTAAAGAGGAAAAAAACTTCGATATTCCCCGGCTCGAGGAGCGGGTTCTTGCCCGGTGGAAAGAGCAGGCTATTTTTGACAAGAGCATCTCATCGCGAGAAGGAGCCCCTTCGTTCACGTTCTTCGAGGGGCCGCCGACGGCGAACGGCCGGCCGGGCATCCACCACGTATTGGCCAGGACCTTGAAAGACACCTTCTGCCGTTATAAAACGATGAAGGGATTTCGGGTGGAACGTAAAGGGGGGTGGGATACGCATGGATTGCCGGTGGAGATCGAAGTCGAAAAAGCGTTGGGGCTCGAGGGGCGCCATCAGGTGGAGTCCTACGGGATCGAAAAGTATAACGCCGCCTGTAAGGAGAGTGTGTTGCGGTACAAGGAGCAGTGGGACGAGCTGACCCAGCGAATGGGCTACTGGGTCGATCTGGAGAACCCGTACATAACGTTCAAGAACGAGTATATAGAATCTGTATGGTGGTTGATCAAGCAGATCTACGATCGAGGGCTGCTTTACAAAGGATACAAAATCCAGTGGTACAGCCCCGGATCCAACACGGTGCTGTCGTCTCATGAGGTAAGCCTGGGATACAGAGAAGTCCAGGACCCCAGCGTGTACGTGCGATTTAAGCTGAGAGAGGAGGAGGATACGTATTTCCTGGCCTGGACCACGACCCCCTGGACGCTGATCTCCAACACAGCGCTGGCTGTTGGGCCGAACATCACCTACGTAAAGGTGCGACAGACAGAGGGGGGGGCGCCCGGGGAAACCCTGATTTTGGCCAGGCAGCGCCTGAGTGTGCTGCCCGATACCTATGAAGTCATCAGCGAGTTTGCGGGTGAATCGCTGCTAGGTCTCCAATACGAGCCATTGTATCCCTATTTCCTGGAAGAGGGCATGGCCGGCGGAGCGTGGCGCGTCGTCCCGGCAGAGTTTGTGTCTACCGAAGACGGTACCGGTGTCGTCCATATGGCGCCGGCTTTCGGGGCCGAGGACTATGAGGTCGGCCAAAAGGAACATCTCCCGTTTTTCAACCCCGTCACCCCGGAAGGTACTTTCGTCGACGAAGTCGAACTGGTAGCCGGCCAGTGGTTCAAAGATGCCGATAAGAAGATCGCACGCGATCTGCGCGACCGGGGGCTTCTGTTTAAACACGAAACCTATCTCCACAATTATCCCCACGACTGGCGAAAAGGGACGCCGCTGATCAGTTATCCCGTAGAAAGCTGGTTTATTCGGACGACAGCCATCAAGGACCGTCTCATCGAACTCAATAACCAGATCAACTGGCAGCCGGCTTCTATCGGCGAAGGACGTTTCGGGGCCTGGCTGGAAAACAATGTGGACTGGGCCCTGAGCCGGAGGCGATACTGGGGGACTCCGCTTCCTATCTGGCAATCGGACGCTCCCGATTCCTCCTACATCGAGGTCATCGGCTCCGTCGAAGCATTGAGGGAAAAATGCGGCGACCAGATACCGCCCGACGAAGACCTCGATTTACACCGGCCTTTCGTGGATCAATTTACGTGGCCCGCCCCTGACGGGGGGACGATGCGCCGCGTACCTGACCTGATTGATGTCTGGTTCGATTCCGGATCGATGCCTTTCGCCCAGTGGCATTACCCCTTCGAAAATAAAGACCGCTTCGAGGAGCATTTTCCGGCCGACTTCATTGCCGAAGGAGTGGATCAGACCCGGGGATGGTTCTATACCCTGCACGCTATTGGCGCGCTCGTACGCGACGAAGTAACCTATAAAAACGTCCTCGTCAATGGCCTGTTGTTGGACGAGAAAGGCGAAAAGATGTCGAAGTCGAAAGGCAACGCCATCAATCCGTTCGAAATCATTGCCGAAGAGGGGGCCGACCCAGTGCGCTGGTATTTGATGAGTAATACGCCGCCCTGGGAAAACCTGAAATTTTCCCAACGCAGCCTTCAGGATACCAAGCGCAAATTTTTCGGCACGCTGCACAACGTGTATTCTTTTTTTGCGACCTACGCAAACATTGACGGCTTTGACCCGGCAGCATCGCCCATCCCGGTGCTCAAACGGTCCGAGCTGGATCAGTGGGTCATCAGCCGGCTCAATACGACGCTCCGAGAAGTAGAGGAGGCGTACGCTGCCTATCATCCGACCAGGGCCGCTCGTGCCGTGGAAGGCTTCGTGGAAGAACTGTCGAACTGGTACATTCGCAGGTCGAGGCGTCGGTTCTGGAGTGCCAAGGAGTCTAACGGCGCCCCCGCCGGCGGCCGCCCGGAGAACGCGGCTTCGGAGAACAATGACTCCGATAAAATTTCGGCTTACCAGACCGTGTATGAATGTCTCCGGGTCGTCGCGCAGATGATGAGCCCGCTGGCGCCTTTTTTCGGCGACTGGCTCTTCAAGGCGCTGACGGATAACGCCGCTTCCGGGGAGGAACTCTCTGTGCACCTGTCGACTTTTCCCGAAGTCGACGAGTCGGCGGTCCAGCAGGAGCTCGAGTACAAGATGCATCTGGCGCGCACCGTGTCCTCCATCGTGCTGGCCCTGCGTAATCAGAGCGATATCAATGTGCGCCAACCCCTGCCGGGCATCCTCGTGGTCACCGGGCCGTCGGTAAAAAAAGAAGACGTAGAATCCGTGAGAGCCATCATTCTGGAAGAAATAAATGTAAAGGATATCCAGTATATGTCTGGCACGAGCGACGTCGTGAAGCGGTCTGCAAAGCCGAATTTCAAGGTACTCGGGAAACGGCTCGGGAAGAAGATGAAGGCCGCGGCAGCTGCAATCAAGGGGCTCTCCTCCGAAGAGATCGATCGATACCTTGCCGACGGACGTCTGCAGCTGCAGATCGAGGGAGAATGGGTCGACTTCCAGCAGGAGGACATCGAGGTGGTCAGTACAGGCGTGCAGGGCTGGCTTGTCGGGCAGGACGCCGGTGTGACCGTCGCCCTGGATACCACCTTGAATGACGAACTGATCGTTGAAGGGTTGGCCCGTGAGTCGGTGAACCGCATTCAAAATATGAGAAAGGAGGCCCGGTTTGAGGTCACCGATCGGATTGAGATCCAATTTGAGGCGTCTCAATACCTGGAGGATGCTATTGAAAAACAATCGAGCTGGATCAGGAACGAGACGCTTGCATCGTCGTTGCAAAAGACGCGCAATCCGTCTGGTGAATTCGTAGATACCTTCGAAATCGGTGACCAGCAGATTAAGATTGGCGTTAGCCGAGTAAAGGTTGCGCCCCACCGGTAAAAGTTGATTTTCTTTGGGGTTAATTGCGTACCTTCTCTTCAAGCTTTCCAGATCTCACGAACTTGAAATCAGTATCCCCCCGCGTATCGAGGAAATTCTCATCCAAAGTCAGAAGGACATGGAAAAAATTGAAACTCAACCAGCCATCCAGTCTCCGTTTTCCGATGATGAACTAGGATATTTTAGCGACCTGATCAAGAAGCGGCGCGCTTCGGCTGTAGAAGATATCGAGCGGCTTCGGAGCCAGTTGCAGGATGCCCGCGAACAGGCTGAAAATGACACGGCCTATAGCTTCCATATGGCTGACGCCGGGACAGACGCGATGGAGCGAGAGAAATTGTATTTGATGATTGCCCGCCAGCAGAAATACGTGGGGTACCTGGATCGTGCCCTCCAGAGGATTCAGAGTAAGACGTACGGCATTTGCAAAATTACGGGTAAACCCATCTCTAAAGAACGCCTGTCTGCAGTCCCTCACACAGAAATATCAATCGAAGCGAAACTCATGCAGAAGAAGAGATAACCTGTGTACCCCGGGGTATACGGGCATTGTTGACCCGCCTTGAGGAGAACGATCCGTCACATGCACTTAATCTGGATAGCCGCAGTCATTATCGTCGTCGATCAGACTACCAAGCTGATCGTTCATCATTCCATGACCATTCAGCAGTCTATCCCGCTGTTGGGGGACTGGCTCCGGTTTACCTACACCGAAAACCCGGGCATGGCGTTCGGGATCAACTTCGGGCCCAGAGGGCTCGTTACGGTGCTCTCCATCTCTGCCACGTTGCTGATCTTTCTCTACCTCTTTAAGGTCCGGCATAGTTATCTGTGGTACAGGGTGAGTATCGCCTTCATCCTGGGAGGAGCGCTCGGCAACATCATCGACCGCGTGTTTTACGGGTACTTTTTGTATAAGGGGCCGCTTTTCACGGGGCGTGTCGTCGATTTTATCCACGTTAATATCTGGAAGGGTTACCTGCCCAACGCCATTCCTTTTATAGGCGGGAAGTACGCAGCCCTGTTTCCCATCTGGAACGTCGCAGACATGGCCATTGTGGCCGGCGTCATTGGCATCCTCGTTTTTCAAAACAAATTCCAGCAAAGCATACTGGGCGCCTCCCGGGATTCCTCTCTCACGGATTGCTCCAACGGGCAAAGCCATGACGAGCCACAAAGTATCGAAGAGCCAGCAGCCCGGCCCCCGATGCCGTTGGACAACCCCGTCCCCTCAAACGGTAATGAATCGCTCTCTTCTGCCGTGGATCAGGAACAACTGAAGGGGGATTGACGGTTGACAGGTAACCTTGTTGCCCTGCAGTCAGGTCCCGATGAAGAAGTCGAGATTCCAGAGGTGCGTGCATGCCCAGTTCTCATTCCTTGATACGAAATTTTTGCATCATTGCGCATATTGATCACGGGAAAAGTACGCTCGCTGATCGCCTCCTCGAGTTGACCGGCACGTTGAGCCAGCGCGACATGCAAAACCAGGTGCTCGATAGCATGGATCTCGAACGTGAGCGCGGCATCACGATCAAGAGCCATGCAATTCGGATGCATTATCAGGCCGGGGACGGAGGACGGTATATCCTGAATTTGATCGATACCCCTGGCCATGTGGACTTCACCTACGAGGTTTCCCGAGCGCTCAATGCGTGCGAAGGCGCCATCCTGGTCGTCGACGCCGCCCAGGGGATCGAGGCTCAGACCATATCCAATTTGTATCTCGCCATGGAGTGCGACCTCGAGATCATCCCCGTTCTTAATAAAGTAGACCTTCCCAGCGCTCGCCCCGATATAGTCGCTCAGTCTATCGAACAACTTCTCGGAGAACCTGCGGAGGACATCCTCTCTATCAGTGCCAAGACGGGCGCCGGCGTTGAAGTCCTGCTGGACAAAATCATCAAGCGCATCCCCCCGCCTCAAGGAGATCCCGACGCACCCCTGAAAGCGCTGATCTTCGATTCGGTATTTAATCAGTACCGGGGTGCCATTGCCTATGCACGGATCTTTGACGGTCAATTGAAGGAGGGAGACCGCATCAAGTTCATGTCGAACGGCAAAGAATACGACGCCGAAGAAATCGGAGTGCTCCGCCTTGGGATGGAGGTGGTCTCCGAACTCAATCCCGGTGAAGTCGGTTATATCATCGGTTCGGTGAAAGACGTCAGAGATACTCGTGTGGGCGACACCATCACCCTGGCTCGGAACCCCGCCCGTTCCCCGATCAAGGGCTTCCTGGAAGCCAAACCGATGGTGTTCAGCGGCGTGTATCCGACCCATGCCGAAGATTTCGAAGACCTGCGCTCTTCCCTGGACAAACTCCAGCTCAACGATGCTTCGCTGACCTATGAACCAGAGACGTCGTTGGCGCTTGGCTTCGGCTTCAGAGTGGGGTTTCTCGGGCTGCTCCACATGGAAATCATCCAGGAGCGCCTCGATCGGGAATTCGGTCTGGACATCATCACGACGGTGCCCAACGTGAAGTATGAAGTAACCCTGACCGACGGCGAAGAGATCATCGTAGACAACCCCAGTTCGATGCCTCCGCCCGGAAAAATCGACGAAATCCGGGAACCGTTCGTTCGTGCTCAGATCATTACGCCAACCGAATACATTGGCTCACTGATGCAGCTGTCCCAGGAGCGCCGTGGTATATACATCAATACCCAATACCTCGACACCGAACGGGTCGATCTGCAATATGAGCTCCCCCTGTCGGAAATTGTCTTCGATTTTTACGATAAGCTCAAAAGCGTCAGCCGGGGTTATGCATCCTTCGATTACGAAATTCTCGACTATAGGCCCAGCAAGCTCGTAAAACTGGACATTATGATTAATGGCGATCCGGTCGATACTCTCTCGACTATCGTACACCACGAAAAGGCGTATGAGATCGGCCGGAAGTTGACGCGCAAGCTCAAGGACCTGATCCCCAGGCAACTTTTTGAAGTAGCCCTTCAAGCCGCTATTGGCACGCGTGTGATAGCACGGGAAACCGTCAAGGCGCTGCGGAAAGATGTGATCGCTAAATGTTACGGCGGTGATATTTCGCGTAAACGTAAACTGCTCGAAAAGCAGAAGGAAGGGAAAAAACGTATGAAGCAGGTCGGTCGCGTTGACGTGCCGCAGGAAGCCTTCCTGGCTGTCCTGTCTATAGAAGATTGACTTTTCTCCGTTCGAGCGTCAATTTTTTATCCGGTGGCGCCGAGATTGCGCCAATGTGGGACGCTATTTGTGCGGTAAAAGGGTAGATAACCGAAGAGGTCATGTACTATTTTACCCGGTAAATCCCATCCACTGAATTCACGATGCACAGCTCGCGACTTTCGATCCTTTTTGTTCTCGCCTGCATGTTGGTGACGCCATTGCAGGCGCAAGATCTGATCGAACGATATCGAAAAGCCCGCTTCGAGGTTCAGGTTCGACAATACCTCCTCGAGAAGGGGCGTGAGGCGCAGCCTGAAGAGCTGCAGCATCTACCCACACGGGCCGACACCATCCAGCAGTGGCTCGATCAGATTAGCGAGAATGCCCGTATCAACGCGTGGAATCAGCGCAAAAGAACCTTTGAGATCCAGGAATGGAGGCTCATTCGTAAGTTTGAACGCGTCTGGTTTCTGAAGCAGTTTGAAAACACCCTCTGGGCGTACCTGGGTACGGAACCGCTGTTGCCCGTCGATACGACCTATACCCGCGAATTGCGCGCCCGAATGGAGGCCTTCTACGGCCCGCCCACGCAGACGATCTCAGAACTCATGGGTAATGTCGCCTATCACAGAACAAGAGATCGCTATATACAGTTCGAGTATTGGTTCGTCGTCAACGATTCCATCCCTGTAGTCTTGATGGACGTAAACGGTCCCTTCGAAAGAGGCCTCATTGCATCGAGCGACCAGCGGTATCGCGATATACTATTGGAGGTGCGTGAATCGTTACTTGAGGAGTTTATGGACTCAAAAAGGCGGGCCCCTTATGTAGATTACTATTTCGACGCGATCTTGCGTAACTGGTATTACGTAGGATATAATGGGGCTTCTTACTTCTATGAACCCATCGGTCAGCCTAATCTGGCGCTGGGCCGGCCGTGGGTCGGTGTGATTAATCGTTTGGATTGAAATTGAAGAGAATACGCTTTGGCAACTACACAGAAAAAGAGAGTTCAACGGCGGAAAAAAAGGCAGAAAAACCGAAAGCGGGATAAAGCGTCCACGAACGGCCGGCCGGCGAAAGAGGCCAAACCGCTCCCCCCGCAGAAGGGAAAAATCCGCGAGTGGGTCGAGGCGCTCGTCTTTGCCCTTGTGGTGATGCTCATCGTGCGGACCTTCATCTTCGACCTGTTTCGTATTCCGACCCCCTCGATGGAGAAGAGCCTGCTGGTAGGCGACTACCTCTTTGTCTCAAAGCTGAATTATGGGACGCGGACGCCTATCAGCCTGGGTATTCCCTTCACCCAGTATCACCTTCCTGGTTTGGAACTGCCTCACGTCCGCTTCCCCGGTTTTTCGGACATCAAAAGGGGGGATGCGATCGTTTTTAATTACCCCGTTGAGCAGAAGCCGATCGATCGGAAGATGCACTACATAAAGAGGGTGGTTGGATTGCCTGGAGAACGTATTTCAGTGGCCGACAAGGTCGTCCACGTAAACGGCGAGCCGCAGCCCCTCGCCGAAGGTATGCAGCAGTTCTGGGATGTGTACAAGACCGATGAGCGCGTCGTCGTGTCGCCTAAACGCCTCCAGGCGATCGGCGTCGATACGCTCGCGATGGCTGTAAATCCCAGTCTGGTTCGCATCATGGCTACCGAGCAGGCGATCCGTGAGGTTCAGTCCTGGTCCTATATCGATCACGTAGAGCCGTATATCGCTCCGTCGAACGCCGGATATAGCGCGGTGATGTACCCCCCCGGGAGAGGGTATACGCCGGACAATTACGGCCCCGTTCAGATTCCCAGCAAAGGCGAAACCGTGACGCTCACCGAGGAGAACTGGCCGGTTTATGAACCTGTGATCCGGCGCTACGAAGGGCATGCCACGCGAGTCACGCCGGATGGCGTATTTGAAATTGATGGGAATCCGGTCACTTCGTACCGTTTTTCTCAAGATTACTATTTTGTTATGGGTGATAACCGCGATAACTCAGAAGACAGCCGGTTCTGGGGGGTTGTCCCTATGGATCACGTGGTCGGTAAGGCCCTTCTGATTTATTATTCCTGGGACAAAACGAGAAACCTGCCCCGGTTCAATCGGCTTTTCAAAGTTATTGATTAGGTATTAGCCGACATATCGCCTTGAAATCCCTTGATTATCAAACCGAATCCTCTTCTCGTGTTCTGAGCAGCACGCTCCCAGAACCTCCTCTGCAGGAGGTCGCTTCACCCGTATGGCAGGGCCGGAAAAGCGTCTTGTGGGAATGGTCTGTGGCGCTGGTCGTCGCATTTATTGCGGCACTGCTCATCCGGGCGCTTTTCTTCGAAGCCTTCCGCATTCCCTCCGAGTCTATGGAGGATACCCTTCGGGTGGGAGATTTTGTGCTGGTGTCCAAATTTCATTACGGCCCCCGGCTCCCGGTTACTATCGGGCTCCCTTTTACCAACATGTACCTGGATGGCACGGAACTCCCGGCCATGCGACTTCCGGGCTTCAAGAAGGTAGACCGAAATGACGTGATTGTATTCAATGTGCCGGCGGAGGATGTCCCTGTTGACCGGAAGACGCACTACATCAAGCGCGTGATCGGGCTGCCCGGGGATACGTTGCGCATCGTGAACAAAGTAGCCACCACCAACGGCGCAGCCCTTCCGATGCGGGATGACATGAAACAGATGTGGATCGCGCGCCCGGCCCGCGGGGGGTTACACCTGCTCAGAAAGCTGAAAGAAGTCGGGGTCTATCAGTTGATTCAACCCCAGCGTCAGGGAGACCCCATCAAGTTCGAAGCCTCCGTAGCCGTAGCCAACGAGGTCAAAGCATGGGCCGAGATCGACGGCCTGGAAGCCAACGTACGGGGGCCAAGCTTCAGAGCCCGCGTTTTTCCGCCGCACAGTTCGTTCAGCATGGACAACTACGGGCCGATTTATATTCCCCAGAGAGGGGATACCTTGATGCTCAACGAGGGAAACTGGTCCATCTACAAAGACCTCATCGTGCGCCATGAACGCCACGACGCCGCGCAGATCGCACCGGATACCTATGAGATCGACGGCCAGCAGAGCAACGTTTACGTCGTCGAACAAGACTATTACTTCGTCATGGGAGACAACAGGGACAGTTCCCTGGATAGCAGGACGTGGGGATTCGTGCCCCGCGATCACGTCGTAGGGAAGGCTCTGATGGTTTATTTTTCCTGGGATGCACTCCGCGAGAAAGTCCGCAGCGACCGTATCTTCAAGCCGATTCGCTGAGGGCTCCTCATCCGAGGATCTCGACACCGCTTCTCAGTCCAGAGAAGACAACCTGATCTTGTCGAAATATTCCTGTTGGGGCGTGCCCGGAGGAATGTCGTAGGGATGTGCGGGCAGCGCTACACGATTGAGTACGGGATACCGCTCTTCATATCTGAACGGCTGGGGGGATGCTCCTGGAGCCGGATCTTCGCCGATGACGAGGACAACCGTGCCCGGCTCTTTGATGCGCCCGTACGAAGTCGAAAATCCCGGCGAGCCGGAGGATGTTTTCCAGGTGTCAGCCCAGTTGTACACCCACTCGGCATCGGCGTCGATCAGGCGGACGCAGCCGTGGCTCGTCGGCCCCCCCGTCGGAAAAGCATACTGATGCGTATGGATGCCGCGTTCGAGATGAAAGTTGAAGACCCAGTACATCTCCCAGGGTTCACCAGGCGGGCTTAATGAAGACACCCGGTATTCTGTTTTCCAGTTGAAGTTATAGCGGCCGTTCGGCGTTCGAGATTCCTCCGAGCCGGTGTTGACGATACCCCAGCGGGCCAACGTCCCGTATTCGTAGGCGGCGAAAGCCTGCAACGTCTTTTCGATGATAAATAACTTCTGGAAACTCTCAGCCCCAGGGTAATAGAGTGGGAATGGGGAATAGGCCCTGAAGTCGGTTTCGAACACGCTCGGGACGACCAGGGTGTCTCCGATATCCGTGTTGGGGACGAGTTTCCGATTGAGCAGTTCAACCACCTTACTGCGCTCTTTGCCGAGATTCAGGTCGCCGTCGCCGAGTACCTTGAACAACGTGTTTCGAGCCATCACATTGTTGTTGCGCCGGCTGTACAGTGTGAAGTAGTTGTAGTACACTTCCGGTAAATTTTCGACGTTTTCTATCCGCCGGTCCAGCATTTCCTTGATGGCCGCCTGGCTGATATACGTTTGAGCCAGCACGGAATCGGCAGCCGTAGTCCATCCCAGGACGAGCACGAAGACGCTGACAACTACTTTTTTCATAGGTACGGTAAAGCTGTGTTACAAGACAAAAGGACAGATTACAGACGGGTGTTGGGCACTGTGGTGCGTCGGTGTGCAGCCGTTATAATCCTGGCTGTATCCCGTCAACTGGGCGCCTGCGAGAAGAACAGAATCGGTCCTACACCGCAGCCGGTGCGATGCGAAACACGGTCGCATGCCAGGATTTCAACGCCGGACGCTCGAACTCTCGATTCTTGAGCTGAGCGAGGTGGGTAATACTCGGATCGAATACAACCGTGTCGCCGTTGACTTTTCCTTCGCGAACCAGTTTTCTGAAGCCGGCCCTGCGTTCGTGAAGCACTTCGCCTCCAGCGCCCCGGTAAAAAACATAAAGGCCCGTGAGCAGCGAAAAGCCCTGGTCGGCTCCGATTTGTTCGAGAGCATGTACCGATGCATCGATTCCACATCCGGATATCTCTGCATCGGGAATCTCAGCAGCGAGCAGGATAAATCGACGATACAGGATCGTTGATTCGGCGCGCACCGGCCGGCCGTGCGACTGCCACTGGTCGATGAAGGCGCTCAGGCGTACCAGGATCTCGTGCGCTGCGGCTTCCGAAACTTCGTGATCCGTGGCGTACACCCACAGCCTGGCTTCGTCGGATAAAGAAGGGAATAGGTGGTCGTAACTCATGCAAGATGTCCGGTTAACGCATACAAAAGCCCGTTATTTACGCCGAAAATGCGCGAAGGATCTCGAAAGCCATCGCCTGCCGGATCATCTATGCCTTTCACCACATTTTGATCCGTTTGACCCGGTCGTGCATGCCTACGTAGTCTATCATTTCCTTCCAGAGGGCCTGATAGGCTCTGGCGGCGGCACTTTTTGTGTCAAAAGAAAGCAAGGGGGCGTGATGGACGGCCATCTGCTCTGCCTTGCTCGAATACGGGATCGTATTGTGCATGAAGCCTCTTTTTCCATTCTGGTGAAGGCTCAGAATGTCCCTGTGCAGCTTTTTGCGCCGGTCAACCATCGAAAAGAACGGAAAAAGCAAGGTGTCGTCAGTAAGGTCTTTCTTGAGGCGTTCTTTGAGGTGCTCGAGCGTTTCGAACCCGAGGGGGGTAGGGATCACAGGGGCGAGGATGACGTCCGTCGCTTTGAGCAGGTCCCGGTTCAGGGCCGTGAAGCCTGAGGCGCAGTCCACGATCACCTGATCGTACTCTTGAGCCAGTTCTTCTGTCACCCGTTTTACGAGCTGGCTGGGTCCCTTATTCAGCAACAGGTGCCGATCTATCTTTTTCAGCGAGAAATCGGCCGGTAAGAGGTGGAGGTTTTCGTATTCGGTGTGCTGGATGTGTTTTTTGATGTTTTGCTTTTTGCCAGTGATTATTTTGTACGTACTTTTCGATGGGGGGCTGGCATTCAGTATAAAACTGGCGGATCCTTGCAGATCGAGATCCCAGAGCAGCGTCCGCCCGCCGGTCTGTGCAGCCAGATAGGCGATGTTGATCGCGGTGGTGGTCTTGCCGACCCCTCCTTTCATGTTATAGCAACAAATAATGTTCATCGGATGCGGTCCCTCTGATTTGTTGAGGGGAAGGACGTTGCAGAAATAAAATTATGAAAACCTTGATCCTCTTTCGACACGGAAAATCCGATTGGGATGCAGACTTCGATACAGATCATGAGCGGCCACTGGCTAAACGAGGGATCAAAGCGTCGAAGGCTATGGGCAGGTGGATTTCCGATACCGATCAGATACCTGGTTTTTGTGCGGTCTCGTCGGCATTGAGGACCCGGGAAACGTATGAGTATGCCTCGGAGGCAGGCTCCTGGGAGACTTCGCCTGTGATTACCGAGGGCCTCTACGGGTCCGGAGTAGAGGAATATATCGAGATTGCCCGACAGGCTCCCGACGATCGGGAGCGCATCCTGGTGTTAGGGCACGAACCCACGTGTTCGATGGCCGTGTCCTGGCTTATCGGTGGTGCGGCGGTTTATTTCCCGACAGCGGCCATGGCAAGGATCGATTTCGATATCGATTCGTGGCGCGAATTAAGGGCGAGGGAAGGGACCCTGATCTGGTTCCAGCCCCCCAAATTCTTGTGATCGCCAGAAAGTCGCCCCTGCGCTTAAGAGACCAAATCCCGGCGCCGATACACCGGAAAGAACCAGCCACACTGCCAGTCATGCATTTTCCGGGACCGGACCAAGAAAATAACATATTCTCAGAACAAGATCTACAAAAATTGTTCTGTGAGATTACGGCAGCCTTCGAAGAAAGCGTGCGCAGCAATAACAAAGACTGGCTCAAATATTTCTGGGAAACGATGATGGAAGAGTCGAACATGAGCAAAGAGCAGCTCATCGATCTGATGCTGGACGAACTAAGCCGGGGTAACGAAGATTCGCGAAAGATCTTGCAGTCTATACTCGAGCACACGGATCACGCATCGGAGGCTTGATCTTTGGCTGAACTGCCGCTGATCAGCACGGCAAAGGGGCGGAGGGTCTCTATGTTTTCGAAAATAATCTTGATGGTGGCCGTCAGCGGCACAGCCAGAATCATACCCCACGCCCCCCATAACCAGCCCCAGAAGATGAGGGAAAGCAGCACGATCAACGGGCTGATATTCAAGCTGAATCCCATCATGCGTGGTTCGACGATATTGCCGATCGTCATCTGAATGCTGGTCATCAACAAAAACGCGAGCAGAGGGGTCAGGAGGTTGTCGAACTGGAGGAGCGATAAGAGGGACGGCAATATCACAGCAACGGTGGAGCCGATATTGGGGATGAAGTTGAGCAGAAAGGTCAAAAATGCCCAGATCAGCGGAAAGTCGATGCCCATAATCCACACAACCAGAAAGGTGAACCCTCCGGTCATGAAACTCACCAGCGTCTTGGTCAGCAGATACTGGCGGACCTGGATACCAATGTTACGCCACGCCTTGGTGATGCGATCGGCCAGATGGGGGGGGAACGCTATGCGCACCTTTTCTTCCGTTTGTCCGGCGCCAACCAACATGAACAGCAGAAAGATGAGGATCAGGAAGGCGTTGCCCAGAAATCCCAGGATCGCATTCAGCCCGGCCCGCGCCGTAGATGTAATCGTAGAGAAGGTAAAAGGAACCTCGATTTCTTCCTCGGTAAGGCCGAAAAACAGGCCTACTTCCCTGAAGGCGTGTTGGCCATCTGCGACCAGCGAGTCGAATTTGTCTTCGTATTCGGGTAACACGTCCAGGAATTGATTGACTGTTGAGGACAGGATGAGCCAGAATAGAAAGCCGAATAAGGATAAACTGACAAGGACCAGAAACATAGCCAGCACACTCGGCAATCGCTTGGATCGAAGATACCGGACAATAGGCTGGAGGAGAACGGAAAAAAGCGCTGCGATTACGAACGGCAGGAGCACGACCTTCAACTCGATGAGCACGACGCCGATGACGAACATCGTCAAGATGCTAAGCAATACGGTGATCAGTCGGGCGTAAGGAGGTGGTGTGGTGTAAACGGACAAAAGTCGAAATTAAGGCAGCTAATTAATGGATGTTGCGCGAACCGGACACAGCAGTCTGGTTCGCGAGACATTACAAACGTACGACATTACAAACCTGCAAAGCCGCTCTGGCAGGACCTATGCGCATCCGGCGCGTAACACGAGGAATTAAGTGATGTTATGCAGGTTGTGCACAGCAACCCATTCTCCCGGCTTTGAAATAAGGCCTCGCAGTCGATTTCCGTCTGTTTCAGCCTTTTCAAAGCCGTACGGGCAAAACGATAACGCACAGATGCGTAACATCCGTAATTAGCGTAGACCGATTACGTGAGATCGTGCAATTAATTCATACTAAGAAACGCCAGAAGAGGCAATAAGTTGTTACCCTACCCCTAAATCTTTGGATGAGAGACGCTGTTCTGCTGTAAATAGGTGATGGTACGCGAACTGTGAACAGGTCGGTCTGTACAGCTCAAACTACGCCTGTCAAACTACGCCTGTCAAACTACGCCTGTCAAACACTGTGAACAGGTCGGTCTGTACAGCTCAAACTACGCCTGTCAAACTACGCCTGTCAAACTACGCCTGTCAAACTATGCGTAGGTCAAAACGAATCGGTCGAGGAAGGCGTGCAGAAGCCCGTCAACTTCTGTGGTAGGCTGGAGGCCATCTATGATAGCCTGAAATTCTCGATCCGTTTCTACTTCGGTATAGTAGGGGCGATATTCGATGAGGCGTTCTTTTTCGCGTTCAGCATTGAGTTCGCTATGGAATTGGGTGCCGTAGATCGGCTTGTTCTTGATACGAAACGCTTGATGCGGCTGGGTGTCGCTCACGGCCAGATCGATTGCGTCCTCGGGCAGGATGGTGACTCTGTCGTGATGGCCCGAATTGGCTCTGAACCGGTCGGGGAGGTAATGGAACAGCTCATCCTGCCGGCCGGCCCCGGTCAGCGTGATCCAGGTGGACCCCATTTCGGTCCGTTCACGATCGTAGGCCACCCTGCCCCCCAGAGCCCGAGCGATGATTTGGTGCCCCCAGCAAGAGCCAAAGGTCGGGAACGACTGATCTGTGGCTGCTCGAACGAGGTCCAGCAGTGCATCCATCCAGGGATAGTCTGAAGCGGCCGAAAAAGCGCCCGACCCTCCGATCATGAGCGCCTCGTAGTCCGTCAGTTGAATCGTACGGATTTCATCGTCGATCACGTTGTAGGGGACGATCTGGTCGGCCGGGATCCGGCACCGCTCAGAGAAGCAGTCCACTTCCTGGCGCAATATATGTTTTTCCTTCCGCGCCTGAATGAGCAGGATGCGGACGTCCTTGATTGAAGAGGCCATGATCGTTCTCGTTCAAAAACCGGTTCACGGGCCGGTGAAATGCCTGCCGTGTTGAACCTCTGCGTTTCTACTCATACATCAACAAGTCACTGAAATGGACCTTGAGCATCTGATACAGCCGGTTTAGCGGGAGGCCGACGACATTGTAGTAGTCGCCCTCGATGCCGGAGACGTACAGTGCTCCCTGGTCGTCCTGTATGCCGTAGCCGCCCGCTTTGTCGAAGGGCGAGCGTGTGGCTACGTAGGCGGCGATCTCGCGTTCAGACAACGAACTAAAGGTCACGCGGGTTGTTTCGAACGCAGTGAGGTAGCGAGAGGTTGCCGGGTGATGCAAGGCTATGCCGGTGTATACTTCGTGCTGCCTGCCACTGAGCCGTTTCAGCATGCGGGTCGCTTCGTCTTCGTCAGCCGGCTTCCCCAGAATGGCGCCATCGAGGACGACGAGGGTGTCGGCGGCAAGCGTCAGGGCGTCCGCGAATTGAGGCGCAACCGCAGCCGCTTTCTTTGACGACAGGTGCTGAACGATGTGTTCGGCCGGAGCGTCGGCCGGAGCATCCTCATCGACATGACTGGCATGCACCGTGAAAGAGAGGCCCAGTTGTTCCAGGAGTTTTTTTCGTCGCGGGGATGCGGATGCCAGAATCAAAGGGCATTTCAGATTCATGGGTATGTTCGCTACGGTGCGGTTCAACAAATCATTTATGGGTCAAAGGCGTATGGCCAGAATACCCTATTGCTCACACATCTATGAAAACAGGGGAATAAATTTTGTAAAATTCCCCATATCCCTTCCCCTGAACATCATCTCTAAGGAACGCGTTTAAGAATATATGCTCATGGCTATTCGCTATAAAGACTTGTATCCCGTGCGAAATCAGGAAGATTCCCCTTCGTCCGAACCCTTGTACGAACTCATCATCTTCGGCAACGACGGTGCGCGCCGCGAAAAAGGCGAGCCCGATCTCATTCTCAAACGCGCCGTTGCCGGGACAGAGCCGGCCGGTCCGTCCGGCGCTGGAGCTTCATCGGGTTCCGATGCGGAAGCGCCCGAACAGGCGGAAGAAAAAGGCGCCATCCGGAACAATGAGCCCCCCGGCACGGAAAGTGATACGGAATACGACAAAGAATATGACGATGCGGAACAAAAGGATGAGCCTGAGCTCACGCAGCCCCTCGATACATCGCCCCAGAAACCAGTAACAGCTTCGTCCATATCCGACTACCTGTCCTCTCTGAACCATCACGTGACCGATGACGTGAAGCGCGTTGTGGATGCCATCATTGCAACTGAGCAGGATATGACGGATGACGGAATAAAGGATCGGGATATTGCTGAGCAGGGCATGGCCGGGCAGGATGCGACCGAGGAGCGAGTAGAAGAGCCCTCAATTCAGGCAGTACGCGTTTCGGTCAATCAGATGGAGCACGAGGAGACGAGCGAGCCTTCGGGCACTCGTGGCGAGCCGGCGGATAACGCTTCGACCCCGGTTCAGCGGGTCAGGCCGGCCGAATTGGATCGTAAGAACAAAACACGAAGGCTGAGTTTCGAAAAGATTTCTGCCATCATAGAATCGATCAAGAAGTCCACGGTGAAAAACAGCCAGGATGGGGCCGGCCAAAAAGGGTTCAACTACACGAATAAGGTTGAATACGAAGACCGCTGAATCGTACCTTACCCCGATGTAGTACGACTTCTCGGGACAGGTATGAAACGATTCTTTCTGCTATTGGTCTTCGTTGCCCTCGCCGGGGTGTACATCTTTGCGCTCCAACGATTCTGGGGACCCCTGCCTCCCCTGGGGCATCTATTGGATCCTGTAGACGGCCTGTACTACACCGCTCGAAGCTCACTGCAGGCTCCGCCTGCGGAGCGATCCGTAAACGGCATTCGCGACGACGTCCAGCTCGTTCGTGATCGCAGGGGGGTTCCCCATATCTTCGCCGACAACGAGCTGGATGCCTCATTTGCCCTGGGATATGCCGTCGCCCGGGACCGTCTTTTTCAGGTGGACTTCATCTCGCGCGTTGCATCCGGGCGGTTGTCCGAGGTGCTGGGCCCCTCCCTCATCGAAACGGATCGCTTTCTGCGGCGAACCGGTATGGATTGGGGGGCTGAAGCCAACTTGAGACGGATCCAAGAACAGTCCGGTGAAGAATACGACCTGATCCGCGCTTACGTCGACGGTATGAATGCCTATGTTCGTTCGATGGACCCGAGGGATCTGCCTTTCGAATTCAGATTGTTGGGGTATGCGCCCGAACCCATCACTGACATGCACGTCATTCGGGTCATGCAATACATGGCGTACGATCTCACCTACGAGTCTAATGACGAAATATACACTGCCCTGATCGATCGCCTGGGCCCTGATTCATTTCGAGATCTGTATCCGCTTTATCAGACGCTTTACGTGCCGATCATTCCGGAACGGGGAGGGCAGATCCTATCCCAGGAAAAACGCCCTACGTTTTCGCAGATCCGCTCTTCGTCCCACCGGTCTGCCCTACCGGATTCGTTCCGGCAGGCTCCCATCGCTATGGGAGCCCTCGTTGAAGGGTTCAAGGAAGGTAAAGGATCGAATAACTGGGTGGTTGGTCCCGGGCGATCGGAAACCGGATCGCCAATTCTTGCCGGCGACATGCACCTGTCGCTCTGGCTGCCCTCGATCTGGTACGAAGCGCACATGGTGACTCCCTCGATGAACACATACGGCGTGACGATCCCCGGGGCTCCTCTGATCGTCGAGGGATATAACGACTACGTAGGGTGGGCCTTCACCAACTCCGGTACCGACCAGATCGATCAGTTCAGGTTGAAGCTCGATCCGTCCGGGCGGCGATACCTGTTCGAGGGCGCTTATCACGACCTCGAAGCCCGCATCGACACCCTGCATGTCAAAGGGCAACCTGCTATCGTCGATACGTTGTTTTTCTCTCGCTGGGGCCCCACTCGTATCGATGGGACCGAGGCGGTCTCGACGCGATGGGTCGCCCACGATTCGAGCCGCACCCTTCTGGCGCTCGCCAGAATGAACACCGCTTCGTCGATGGACGCGTTCCAGGAAGCACTGACTTTCTGGGATACTCCGATGCAAAACGTTGTGTATGGGGATGTGCACGGCAACATCGCTATACGAAGCGCCGGGTATCTTCCCATCCGGCGCGGAGGTCATGGCATAGGCGTGCTCGACGGGTCCACGGACGCGTTCGAATGGATCGGCCGGGTGCCCTTCGACGAACTGCCGTTTTCTTTCAATCCCCCCCGGGGGTACCTGGCCTCGACCAACCAGCAGCCGGCGGATTCTACGTACCCGCACTACCAGGGGTATGACTGGGGGGCGAGTTACAGGTCGTTGCGCATCGACGCCCTCTTGAGCGGCAAGGAACAACATACCCTCGAGGACCTCAAGCGATACCAGGCCGACATCTACGTGGTGCAAAGAGACCTCTTCGTGCCTTTGCTCGATTCGCTCAGCGGTCTCAGCGAACGGGCGGACCATATCAGGACGCTGTTGAGCCATTGGGAGGGAGAATCCGACGTCGACCGGGTGGAGCCTCTCGTGTTTGAACTGTTCCTGGACCATCTGAACGAAACGATATGGGACGAGGCCGTATTCGACGGGCTTAAGCCTCCCAGTGAATCCCGGTCATACGCGGCATTGACGGGCGCCCTATCGCCCGAATGGCTCGATATCCAGGGCACGCCGGAAATCGAAGACGCTGAGGCCGTGTTCCGTCATGTGCTGGACAAAACCGTTTCAACGCTGGACGAGTCCTATGGATGGGATAAAGCAGGCTGGCGGTGGGGGGAACACCGTAAAGTAGTGTTCAAGCACTATACCCGGTCGGAGGCCCTGAAGGCCTTGTGGCGGGGCCCGTACGAGTATCCCGGCTTTGAGGAGACGCTCTCTCCCGCTGCCGACCGGGAAACGACGCACAGCGCCAGCTGGCGCATGGTCGTTGATTTTTCATCGCAGCCTCCTCGCGGGTACGGCGTCTATCCGGGAGGCCAGAGCGGCAATCCCTTCAGCCCCCTTTACGACCTGCATATCGATACGTATCGAGCCTTTGGCTATTACGATCTGTCCAAGCCCGGGTCTCCCCGGGAAATGTCCGATAGCGACATGCGGTCCACGACCCGGTTCTCCCCGATCGGCGCATTGTAGGGGTATCCCGGGGGCGATCACAGCCGGCCCACGAGTTCGTCCCGAGACTGCAAAGAGGCTACTGTGCCTTCGAGGACCTCAAAGGCTGTTTCTGCCATCTTGTTGCCGCGGGTATCCAGCAGCGGGTTGACTTCTGCAATTTCCATACATACGACCTTGCCCGTCTTGATCACCCCATCGATGATGGACATGACTTCGTACTGGTCGAACCCTTTGGGCACCGGCGTACCCGTGCCGTGAGAGATCATGTTGCAATCCAGACTATCCACATCGAATGAGATGTACAACATGTCGCAGCGTTCGAGTGTGCTCACGGCTTCGTCCATACAGACCGAAACGCCCCGGTATCGGATCTCTTCCACGGTGTAGTTGCGGATGCCGAGAGCTTCCATTTTTAGTTGTTCGGCCGGTTCGGTGTCCCGGACACCAAAGTAAAGGAGGTGGGTCGGCATCAGTTTGGGGCCGATGACGCCCATATTTTTCATAGCCATCCAGTGCAAGAGTGTGTCGCCGGACACCGGATTGACCTGGTTTTCCCGGTTGTCCTCGCCGAGCGCGGCGGCCAGTGGCATCCCGTGTACGTTGCCCGAGGGGGACGTGTAGGGAGAGTGAAGGTCTGCATGGGCGTCGATCCATACAATGCCGAGTATCTGCTCGGGAAACTGGGCTTTGATTCCGCTGACGGTTCCCAGGGCGGAAGAATGGTCCCCCGAGAGGACCAGCGGGAAAAATCCATTCGACAACGATCGATGGACGGATTCACACACGCGAACGCATTGTTCGAGCACGTGACCGATTCGTTTCGCAAACGTCGTATGGACCTTGTCGTAAACCGTCTCGTTGTGCGTTCGCAGGTCCTCGTAGGCAAAATGGTTGAAAAAGAAACTTTCCCGGTTGATGGCGGCAACCTCGATGGCGTCGATACCCAGGTCCGATCCCCGGGTACCTGCTCCTATATCCGACCTGTTCTTGATCAGCTTGATTTCTCTTGGCATTATACTGAGGGCCATTTGGATAGGGTTCGGTGATGAACAGATGGTACGCGCCGGATGCGCGTAGGTCCTGTCAGAGCGGCTTTGCACACGTGCAAAGCCGCGTAAACAAGCCTGCTGTGCACATTCGCGTACCCTCACTGATGAACTGAGAACAGATACTCGTCACCGTTCGACAGGGTTGCAGCAGGGCATAGCAGATATTCTCTCTATCGGTAGCCTGGGACTTGCACCTCTCCTAAAAAGGGGCTAATGTTGGGGACTCCTTCAATACTAGACGACGCGCACCCATCGGGGAATCATGGCAAATCACGCAGAACAACGATTTTCGAGTCGACTCGGTCTTTTGCTCAGTGTGCTGGGTATCGCTGTTGGAACGGGAAACATCTGGCGTTTTCCCCGCATCGCGGCTCAGAATGCAGGTGAAGATGGCGCCGGAGCGTTTCTGCTGGCCTGGGTCGTTTTTCTCGTCGTCTGGAGCATACCGTTGATCATCGCCGAGTATGCGCTGGGGCGAAAAGGGCGCATGGGATTGGTGGGGACCTTCACCAAAGTTGTGGGCGAAGGATACGCCTGGATGGGCGCCTTCATCGGATTTGTGGCAACGGCCATCATGTTTTATTACGCGGTTGTTGCCGGGTGGTGTGTCTTCTACTTCATCGAAATGATCCGTACCTTCACGGCCTTCGCCGAAGGGTCTGGCGTTCCTCCGCTGACCACGGAGCAGGCTATGACGGTCTGGGATACGTTTCAGGCCAGCGGGCAGCCGGTCATGTTTCATGGACTGATGATGGGGCTGGGGGCCCTGGCCGTCTGGAAGGGGGTGTCGTCGATCGAGCGTGTCAACAAAGTGCTGATCCCCACCCTGCTCCTGATCGTGTTGATCGGACTCGTTCGAGCCGTCACGCTGGACGGCGCCGGCGAAGGGATTGTGTTCCTGTTTACCCCCAACTGGGGGTCTCTGGCAAATCCCTCCCTCTGGCTCGCCGCCCTGACGCAGAATGCCTGGGATACGGGGGCCGGCTGGGGGCTCATCCTCACCTACGGCGCGTACATGCAGCGCCATCACGGCATCGTCAAAAACTCCATCATCACTGGTGTGGGCAATAACATCGTCTCCCTGCTCGCTGCGCTCACCATCTTCGCTGCCGTCTTTGCCATCCTCGGCGCTCAGATGGAGCGCCAGGAGGTGCTTTCGGTCATGCAAGAGAGTGGGCCTGCAGCTACTGGATTGACGTTCATCTGGATGCCTCAGCTCTTCGCTCAGATGCCGCTCGGCAACGGGATCGCCATACTCTTCTTTCTCGGCCTCGCTTTTGCCGCCTTCAGCTCGTTGATTTCGATGATTGAACTCGCGACGCGCATCTTCGTGGACGGGGGGCTCAGCCGATCGAAAGCGGTGCTCGGCGTTTGTGTCGTCGGCTTTTTGATGGGCATCCCCTCCGCCGTGAATATCGACTTCTTTGGCAACCAGGACTTCGTCTGGGGGATAGCGCTCATGATCTCCGGCGCCCTCGTCGCGTTCGCCGCCATCAAGTACGGGCTCGGGTACCTGCGCAGGGAGGAGGTGAACGCGACCCCCGGTGACTGGGGCGTCAGCAAGCGAT
Source organism: uncultured Rhodothermaceae bacterium (assembly GCA_964525535.1). Lineage (GTDB taxonomy): Bacteria > Bacteroidota > Rhodothermia > Rhodothermales > JAHQVL01 > JAHQVL01. The sequence continues at coordinate 24,381 of CAZGHT010000015.1, read as the reverse complement.
GGGACTTCACGCTCAGATACCTCATCCCCTTGCAGGCCATTGTTTTACTCTTCTGGTGGCTCTATCAATCTGCTACCGTTTATGCGCCCGACACGTGGTACGACCCCTTCGATAATTATAGCGTGATGACATGCGTCGCCCAGTGGGGACTCGTGATGCTGATCCTGATTCTCGCCAATCATTGGATGGTCAAGCGATTAAAATCGGGCGCCTTGAAGGAGTACTCGTAACCGCTCGAGTTAATGCCAGTCCCCCCGACGCCGCTGTAGTGCAATCCCTGATTAAAACGTAGGAAATTGCACGAAACGAACCTCATATCCATAAATTTACTGCCCCAGTAGCATTGGAACGGTGCGCTAAATCCCTACCATACATCCATACAGATGTTACGCTCCGGATGCGCAAACGTACAGCAGCAACGGCTTTGAAAAGCTCGATATTGACGATTCACGGCCTGCGAAACGTATTTCAAAGCTGTTACAATGGCGTGCTGCGCACAGTTCGCGTAACGTCACATTCTTACCATGAGTGTGATGGGTGGGCTTTTCGTGGGGCCGTGGCTTTCGTCGGATCGCATGTGTGTGGGGAGGTGGGTTCATACCGCCCTTCCGGAGAAAAAAGAAGGTGTCACGATCTTAATCTAAACAACGAGAACACGAAAGAAGGAATACTACAAGGCCGCCCGGCATTTTCGAGGTGCTTTTCGCGAACTGTTTCGAGGAGAGCGGACAGGCTTTCAGGACGGGAATAGAATTTGAGTCAACTGCTGGCTGAACGCAGTAATCGGTCTTTCGAACCACTTCGGAAATTTTACCAACACGCCATGGAGAGGCTGTTGTGCACTTCCCCCACCGCAAACATCTTCGTTTCTTTACCTTTTTGATCAACCAGACGAACTTATTCAAATGCGTCGTACTTCATATCAGCTCTTTAACAATGGGGCAATTTCGACACTCCTGTATTTAGTTTTTACAACGCTCGTTGCCGCACCGCAGACGGCATCGGCTCAAGTGGGCGAGATCGAGGCGCCTGTAATCGATGCCACCGCGGTTGTCAAACCGTGGGAAAAGAGGCAAATCTTCAGGCCATCCGGGCAGGGGCCCGCCTTCGGTTTCGACCCCAGCGGCCTCGAGGGGGAAGATCTGATCTTACCTACCTCGCTGGATTTCGGCCCGGACGGGCGCCTCTACGTGGCTCAACAACTCGGAACCATCTACGCCTACACGATCGTGAAAAATGGGCCGCAAGACTATGACGTCACGGATACTGAGCCGATCTATGAAGTCAAGGTCAACATCGACAACCACGATGACGACGGCGCGCTGAACAACGGGGTTGTGCCTCAGAACGGCTTCGACCTCAACCTGGATACCAACCGGCAGATTACCGGTATTCTTGCTACGGGCACGGCGGAGAATCCGATGCTGTACGTTACGTCCAGCGATCCGCGCCACGGCGCCGGCGAATTAAACGGCATCGACGACTCTGGGCTGGATACCAATTCAGGCGTCATCAGCCGGCTGTGGAAGGAAGGCGGGGCCTGGAAGAAACTGGACCTCGTTCGCGGCCTGCCCCGGTCCGAAGAAAACCACTCGATCAACGGCCTCGAGCTCGATGAAGAAAACAACATCCTGTACGTAGCCGTAGGGGGCCTGACCAACTCCGGTTCGCCCTCCAACAATTTCGCCCGCATTACGGAATACGCGCTCTCGGCCGCGATCCTGAAGGTCGACCTCGACATGATCGATGCTATGGCCGTGCAGGGGTCTGGCAACACCGCATGGGTGTACGACATGCCGACGCTCGACGATCCGACGCGGCCCAACGTAAACGGCATCACCGACCCGGCCGATCCAGGGTATGACGGCGTTGACGTCAACGATCCGTTCGGAGGTAACAATGGCCTGAACCAGTCGAAAATCGTTTCCGGCGGTCCCGTCCAGCTACACGCGACCGGCTTCCGTAATCCCTACGACGTCGTCATCATGGAAACGGCTCCGCATACCGGAAGGATGTATAGCATCGATAACGGGGCGAATCAGGGTTGGGGCGGCCACCCCGTCGGGGAAGGCGCTTACCCGGGGCCGAATGCCGGCCTCTGTACCAACGAGTATGACCCGGCAGAGCCCGGCTCTACCGGGCCGGGGCCGAACGACGGGCAGGTCAACAACCTGAACGGATTGCATTACATCCGCGAGATCGAGGCCGGAAAACCGTATTATGCCGGCCATCCGACGCCGGTGCGTGGCAATCCAACCGGAGCCGGCCTGTATACCTATTTCGACGGAGCCGGCACCTTTCGCACCAGCAAGACCGGCCCGAACCCGCTTCCGGCGGACTGGCCCCCCATTCCTGAAGGCGTCACTTCGGCAGCCGAGTGCGACTTCCGCAACTCGGGCGTCAACGATGGGTCGCTCGTGGACTACGAACCTTCCACCAATGGCATGGCCGAGTATACGGCGTCCAACTTCGGTGGCGCCTTGCAGGGGGCTATTCTGTCCGCAGGGTTCAGCGGTGAGATCTACATCGCCACTTTGAACGAAGCCGGCGATCAAGTGACCAATGCGCCCGATAATGACGGGGTAGAGGTGCTGCTGTCCAACTTCGGCCTCGTTCCTCTCGACCTCATCGCGCAGGGCGACGACGACCCCTTCCCGGGTACGATCTGGGCCGTCACCTACGGCGGGGAAAACGTCACCATCTTCGAACCCAATGAAGTGGCCTGCGTCGGCGGCCCGGGGCCCCAAGACGACGACAGCGACGGCTATTCCAACGACGATGAAATTGCCAACGGGACCAACGAATGCAGCGCGGGCGACAAACCCAGCGACATCGACGGCGACCTCTTATCCGATCTGCTCGATACCGACGACGACGGCGATGGGATCGATGATGTGAATGACGTATTCGCCATCGATGCAACTAACGGAATCGGGACGACCCTGCCGGTCAAATACGACCTCTTCCAGGAAGATCCGGGAACGGGCTTCTTCGGCGTGGGCTTTACCGGTCTGATGGCGAACGGATCGACGGATTATCTCGTTCAGTTCGACCCGGGCACCCTCATCGCAGGCGGCACGGCCGGCCTCTTTACCGTACCGAGCATTCCCGAAGGAGATGCCTTCGAGGGCGTCAACACCCAGGATAACGGCTTCCAGTTCGGCATCGACGTCGACGCGAATACGGCGCCGTTCGAAATAACGGTCCGCATCCAACCTCCGTTCTTCAACACGCAGACGCCCCAGGACGGGCAGTCGCAAGGCTTCTTCATCGGGACGGGCGATCAGGACAACTACCTCAAAGTAGTCCTCGCGGCCAATGGAGGTAATGGCGGGATCGAAATCGTCGAGGAAAACAGCGGGTCGGCCCAGAGTACGATGTTCGCGAACGATCAGTCCGGTGAACAATTGATCCCGGACGACGTGCTCGGCGCCGAAACGTCTCTCAACCTCTTCTTGCAGGTTAATCCCGCCGCGGGCACGGTCCTTCCCGGGTACGGCATGGACACCCAGGCCAACGTATACCTCGGATCGCCCATCCCGCTCTCGGGGAGCGTCCTCAACGCCTTGCAGAGTGGTCAGACTGCCCTGGCCGTCGGGCTTATCGCAACCTCTGCCGGCCCCGGCCCCGCCTTTACGGCCACCTGGGACCGGGTCGACGTCGAGTTCATTGCCAACGACGCGTCCGCCGACGTAGCCATCGCCCCCCCTGAAGATATCAATGCCAGCACGGTGTCTGGAGGCAGTATCTCGATCGAAAATACCTCTCAGAACGGCCAGCTCATCGAAAGCGTTACAATCGACCTGAGCACGGCTATCCTGCCTGACATCGTATTTGACCCTGACGGGGTAGCTGGCGATAATACGGGTAAAGCGTTCGAGGCGAATGTGGGCGCGTCGGAAACCGGCCTGGTGAGCGACAATCTCGTGCAGCCTCACAACGGAGTAGACGGAGGCGACGGATATGACGCAATTACGGTGACGTTTAACGACTTCGAGCCTCAGGAGACGTTTGCCTTCTCGATCGATATCGATCCGAATAACATCAAAGGCGCCTCGGCGCCCGGCCCGAACGAGGCCGGCAGCATCTCCGGGCTGGAACTGGTCGGAGCCACCGTTACGGTCAACTTCGACGACGGCGCGACGCACACGGCCGAGCTCTACCGCATTCCGGGGAGCGTCAGCGGCTCCCAGGGCGCCGCCGCCGATCAATTGCCGGCGAAGCCCGAGATCTCGGTCATCGGCGCCTCGTCGCTCAAGTCGAAAGTGGGTAACCTGGACCAAACGATTCGGGTCTCCGGGCCGGCGAATCAACAGGTGCACCTGCTTATCCTCGAAACGGCGCTGTTCGAGCCTCCGGGAGGGGGATACAACCTGGAAATCTTCGATGCAAACACGGTCATCGGCATCCAGGAAATCGAAGGCGCCACTGGCGGCGCCGGATTCGTCGACTTCGATATAACACTGACCGACACCCAGGCCGAGGCCGGCATTAACTATATCGCCGCCGTCTTTGAGGATACGGATGGGAATATCGGTCCGGTGTCCGACATCGCGGTGCTCGATTTCGACCCGGGAAATATTCCCACGGTCATTACTCGGATCAACGCCGGTGGACCGGCCGTGACGCTGAACAATATTTCCTGGTCCGCAGACAACCACTTCACCGGGGGCGGGACGTTCGAGAACCTCGGTATCGAGATCGCCAATACCAGCGATGACGTGCTGTACCACACGGAACGGTTCGACGATGGAGGTGCAGGGCTGACCTACAACATCCCCGTTCCGGGCGCCGGCGACTACATCGCCGTGCTGCATTTCGCCGAAATATACTTCGGTGCGCCGGGTGACGGAGAAGCGTTCGGGGCGGCCGATCAGCGTGTGTTCAGCGTCGACATCGAAAGCGGCCAGGGTACCATTACGGACCTCGACCTGTTCGACGAAGTGGGCCCTGCCACCGCTTACGTGAGAACGTTTGAGAATATCACCGTCTCTGACGGAGCCCTGTCGATCACCATTTCTTCAAGCGTGAGAGAAGGGAAGATATCGGCGATCGAGGTATCCACGCTCGGCGCCACGAGCGCGATCACAGCGTCGCCTAACCCGGTCAACTTCTTCGCAGCCGAAGTAGGGGGCAGCTCCCCGGCGCGAGATATTACGCTGAGCAATAGCGGCTCGGACCCCATAACGATAACGGGTGTCGACATCGTCGGCGCAGACAGCGACCAGTTCAATACCACGTTCAGCGGGTCGCTCGAAATCGCGGGCGGCTCCACGGGAACGGTAGGCGTCACGTTCGAACCAACCAGCGAAGGCATCAAATCCGCTGAGATCGAATTCGACTTCAGTGGAGACGGCGCTCCCGCTAAAACCAACCTGAGCGGTGAGGGCTCCGTCGTTCAGCCGAGCAACGTACTCTATCGCGTCAATGCTGGCGGGCGTTCCCTGGCCCCAGACGACGGATACAGGGTGTGGATGGAGGACCGCGCCACACTGGCAGAGAATGCCGGCGATAAGGCCGAAATCGGGGCCCCCTCGCCTTATGTCAACGTGGCCGAGAGTGGGAACTACACGTTCGGTGTGTTCGACGCTGTTTCTCTGGATTCGTCTGTACCGGATGACATCCCGGCCCAGATCTTCCAGACGGAACGGTTCGATCAGGATGCGGTGCCGAACCAGATGTGGAGCTTCCCCGTCGATGCCGGCACTATAGTCGAGATCCGTCTCTACCTGGCGGAGATCTTCCTGACCGACGCAACGAATGGCACCGACGGGCCCAGGGTCTTCGATGTGGCAGTGGATGGCGCCGTACCGGCCGCTTTCGACGACATCGACGTCTTCGCCGAAGTCGGGCACGACGTCGGACTCATGAAGTCGTTCACCACGACGAGCGATGGGGCGATCGACCTGGAATTGATCAAGGTCGGCGCCGGAAATCTGCCGGCTATCAAGGGGATCGAACTCATCGATCCAACGATTGTGAACAGCGTCGCCGACGATCTACACGACGTACCAAACGCTTTCACATTGGTCGGCAACTACCCGAACCCGTTCAACCCGACGACACAGGTCGTCTTCGACCTGCCCGAGCCGGCTGAAGTGTCGGTCGAGGTGTACGACGTCATGGGACGGAAAGTGCTGGATGTGCAACCGCGCACGTTCACGCCCGGCCGGCGCCAGGTGACCCTCGACGGCAGCGACATGGCCTCGGGCATCTACCTGTATCGCGTCATCGCGAATATGACGACGCAAACGGCGGTAGAGGTAGGCCGGATGACGTTGGTGAAATAAGGCTATGAAGTTGATAGGGGTATAGGGGCGATAGGTTTTCAGGACTGAAAGCCTATCGCCCCCTATACCCCTACCCCCTATACCCCTCGACATTGAGCCTAAAACGCAAATCCTTAGAGCATAAATGTGCCGTTTAGTGGGGGGTGTCGGGAGTATATTGATTGTATGATCTTCCTCTCTTGTGCGGGGAGCCCATCCGAGATCTTGCTCTGAGACGTCAGTACTCTCGAAGCTCGAATGCAGGGCTCGGATAGTCTCTTTTCCCCGCTGGATCACTCACCGCCTGTGAAGATCTGCCTGCGCCGCCGGCGCAGTATACGCGCAGCAGACGCCTGCTTTGTCATAGTCTCTGTCGTCGTATCTCTGTTGCATCTGGAGGCGCCTTTTCCCAATCGATAAGCTAATGGAATGCAGTCATATGATCACGCTTGGTAGTCTATCAATACCGTTCCTTCGGGTCAATCGTCGTGTTCGGGCGCTCGTCGGCTCTAGTGTGCCGTTGTTGCTGGCCGTGTTGAGCGGCTTCGCATCCTGGATCGCACTATCCACCCCATCGATGGCCCAACAAGTTAGTACCGCCCCGTTCATCGAAGCGGACGGCCTCGTCGTCATGGAGGCGGAGAGCGTACCGCGCCCGCCGAACTGGCAGTTCGAAAACGTCGAAGAAGGGTTTGCCGGCGCCGGGTACCTTCGTTATATCGGGCCGAATCGCTTCAGTGATCCGGGCTTCGATGTGATCGAATTCGAAATCCTCATCACGAATCCGGGTGAATACCGGATGTTCACGTTCATCTCCCATAAAGGCGCACCGGCGCCTGATCAGGAAAACGATGTGTGGACGCAGATGGACGACGGACAGTGGTACAAAACCGTCCATGGCGGCATCCATATCGACGAAGGATTTTCCCATCATACGAACTGGGTCGAATTCGATGACGAAGGCAACGAAATTTTCCCCCAGCCCCGTTATGACCTCGATGCCGGGCTGCACACGTTTCGCATCTCCGGTCGTTCGTGGAATGTGCGTATCGACCGGATTCACATCTGGAAGGACAGCGACCCGAATCGGGTGTATTACAGCCAGGTCGATGAAAATACGAATCCGGAATCGGAGCGCAACAACACGATCCTGACTGCGTCGCCCAACCCGGTGGCGTTCTCGGCTACGTCTGTCGGCGGGTCTACCCCGTTTACCATCGACTTGAAAAACTCGGGTAATGAGGCGATCACGGTAAATGATATCGCCATCACAGGCGCCGATGCCTCGCAGTTCGATGTTAACGCGAATAACACGATCCAGGTAGGGCCACTCAGTTCGGAGCCTCTGACCTTGCTGTTCGAGCCGACGTCGCCGGGCAGCAAATCGGCGCAGCTCGAGATCACGCACACCGGCCTGAACTCACCCGCCGTCTTCAACCTGTTCGGATCGGCCACATCAGGCGCTTCAGGCAGCACGGTGTTATACCGCGTCAACGCCGGGGGGCCGCTCATCGAAGATGCGTTGGCCGACTGGGAGTCCGATCGCACCGTCACTACCGCCCATAACGTCATCGATGCGGAGCCGGGGACCGACGTCGATCCGAGCTCTTACGTCAATGCTATACCGACCGGGGACTGGACCTGGGGGCAGAACGATCTGATCACGATCCATCCTTCGGTACCCCCGGGGACGCCGATGAAACTCTTTCAGGCCGGCCGCTGGGATCCAGGGGCCGCTCCAGCGATGAACTGGGACTTCCCGGTCGAGGCCGGTAAAGAAGTCGAGGTCCGCCTCTACTTCTCTGAAATCCGGTTCAACTCGGCCGAAGACCAGGATGGCCCGCGCATTTTCTCGGTGCAGATCGACGGGTTTGTCTACCCCGGTATGGCCGACATCAACCTGTTCGAAGAATACGGTCACGACGTCGGCGTGATGAAGTCCGCCGTGGTCATCAGCGACGGCAATGTCGACATCGATTTTGTCAACAACGCCAGCGATCCGATCGTGATGGGTATCGAGGTCGTCGAACTGGGCAGTCTCTCCCGCATGATGTATACGGGCTGGAACCTCGTCGGTGTACCGACCAACCCCGGCGACAATAGTTATGCGTCCGTGCTGGACGACCTCTCGCTGGTCTCGGCGCCATTCGGGTATTCGAGTTCGGGGTATACGCAGGCCTCGACCCTCGATGCCGGTAAAGGGTACTGGGTGAACCTGACCGAAGGCGGCAGCCAGTCGTTCGACGACGATGCGGTACAGAATCTCACGCTCAACCTGGAAAGCGGATGGAATCTGATCTCCGGTCCAGGGTGTTTTCTCCAACTGAGTGCGGTATCGGACCCCGGCAACATTCTCATGGACGGGACGCTGTTTGCCTACGAGAACGGCTACAAGATGAGTTCGGCCCTGTTGCCCGGGTTTGGATACTGGGTGCAGGCCAGCCAGGCCGGGACGGTCTCGATGAGCTGTGCCAGCGCAAATGCGTCCAAGCAGGCAGCGGCGCCCACCAATCAGGCGGCCTTGAAGGACTTCGGGCGGATCGAGGTGAAAGACGCCAGGCGGGGCGTTCAAGCTCTGTATTTCGGCGCGGATCTCGACAGCGACCTCGCGGAGGCGTCCTTTTCGCTACCGCCTCGCCCGATCGACGGCCACTTTGACGTGCGGTTCAATCACGGAGGCTGGCTGGATGAGGGTACGGAAGGCGTCATTCTGCTGCAGTCCGGTGCGTATCCGCTTACCCTGGAGCTGGCGGAGATGCCCCGATATGCCGGCATGGACATCCGTATCGAGGAGATGACCCAAACGTCCGTGGTCCGGAGTCACACGCTTTCTGCCGGCAGCCAGCTTGTTATCTCCGACGAAGAGGTAGTCGCGTTGAAGGTCTCGATGGCCGAGCTCGTCGCTGAGGTGCCGGCGCGGTTTGTCGTACGCGGCAATTACCCGAACCCGTTCAACCCGACGACGCAGCTGGTCTTCGATCTGCCTGAGTCGGCCGACGTACAGGTATCGGTCTACGATCTGCTGGGACGCCGCGTGCTGCATGTGCCGGCGCAGGCGTATTCAGCCGGCTCGGAACACCGAATCCAGGTCGACGCCGGCTCGCTGGCCTCGGGCGCCTATCTGTACCACATCCAGGCCGATATGGCGCGCGGGTCCGAGATCAAAATCGGTCGAATGACACTCCTCAAATAATATCGCCTACGTCAGTCATGGCGTTGCCAGGGCCTCATCCAGGTGAGCCTTGTATGTGAACCAGGTCGACAAAAGGGGTGAATCGTAAAACGGTTCACCCCTTTTTAGGGTATTTTCCCATCCCCACTGTAACGAATGACTGTGTTTGTCGTCAAAAAGAGGAAGCGCGAAGATCCATTGTCGGAAAAGTCCCCATGAAAGCATCTTGTCTCATCATATTCCTGTCATGCTGGCTCCTTTCTTGCGGCAACTTCGAATCAGAGCTTCCACTGACGACCACCAACGGGACGGCCTTCCTCTCTTCTCACAAGGCGACCACCCCTCCTGACACAGTCGATAACGAATACATTCAGGTCGAAGTGGAAATCGTGAAACAGAATAAAGGATTGGAGGCAGATGCCCGGGCCGACGCTGTACCTCCTCGATACAACGATTGCAACGTAGATCCCCTGGATAAGAGGGCCGGCGTTGAATTGTAAATACCGTTGTTGAATCCTTCCCGGGATAATCGAAGGGTGAAGAGTGTGCAGCAGAAGCTCCAGGCGCCGCACATGGATCATTCATGTACTGTATCGAGCTTGAATCAAAAGCGCGATCCGCGAATCCAGGTGTCCGACCGTTCCCAGCTGGCATGGAAAGCTTCTTCAAGCTGGGCGTCCTTTTCCCCCTGTGCTTCCAGCGCTTTGAGGAGTCCAAAATAGGACCAGCCGTTGTTGGGGTGGTCGTCCAGTTCATCGCGATACACCTGTTCTGCGTCGGTGTATCGTTCGGCTTCGAGAAGGGCGGCTCCGAGCCAGTGGCGGGCGGAGAAAGGGAGAGGTTCGGGTTCGTCGTAGTCCAGGCTGTCTTCAAAGGTAACAGCGCGTTCCAGCGCCAGGATGGCTTCATCCATACGCCCTTCGGAGCGTAGTATCTCCCCTTCGAGAATCCCAGCCACAGTCCCGAGCAGGTGCTGAGCGGAATGGAAGCGGAAACGGGCCGAGGAGGTGTTGGCTGTTCGGGTTAAGCGATTCAGGTACTTGCGGGCTTCTCCCGGGTGTCCTTTGCGAAGCCTGGCATACCCATGCGCAAAATTCCACATGCCGCGGGGAATGTCTTCGTCGGGGCGTGTTTTAACTGCCAGCACTTCGTCGAAGCGGCCAAAACGGATCAGGGTAAGAACCTCATACATGGTGTTGCCCTGAAGTCTGGTGTAGTCGCGGCCGGCTTGCATAGCGATCGCACCCTGGCCGTCCATAGAGGCGGCAAACAGCAGCATGTGGAGGTTATGCGAAGGGTAGATGGCGAAGCCTTCGTTGATGGCAGCCTTCTGATCCGAGTGCCAGGCCTGGATATTGGCACGCACCGCGTCACCCCATCGTCCGATCTCGTTCCAGGTGTGCGAGGGCATATGGTTGATGTGGCTGGCCCCCGGGATCGAAGAACCGATGTACTCTGCGCATTCCTCGGCCTTTCCGGGATCTGAGGTTGACTCCGTGGCATGAATGTAGAGGTGGCAGGCGCCGACGTGTTTAATATCTTTCGCCAGCACATCCTCCAGAACGGCATGCAGTCGCTGCAGGTCCGGGTCCTCCAGGTCGCGCTCCCCCCGTCGGGGTTCGAGCAAGAACAGCGCCTCGGCATACAACGTGCCCACATCGAGGTCATCCGGGTAGTTCTCGTATACCTCCCGCATAGCCTCCGCATAGGCGGTATCTCGTGCTGCCTGTCCAGATGGGTCGTACTCTTCCACGTATCGCAAAGCCATGGCATCCATGAGTGCACGTTCCACGGGATCGGCTCCTTCCTGGAGGTCTAGCGCCTTCTGGGCCGCTATGTAGGCATGGGGCGCCTCGTCCTCCCTCATCTTGCCGTTGAGATAAGGCCCCCAGGCCCAGGCTTCTCCCCAGTAACAGATGCCGCAACCGGGGTCGCGCTTCCATGCTTCCCGGAATGAACGCACGGCGTCTTCCTTCGCAAATGCATACATCGTCTGGAAACCCTGATCAAAATACGGCCGAGCTATTTCTTCTAACGAGGATGAAGGCCGCGAGAAATCGCCCAGCGCTTTCTCGTACAGCGGCATGGTTTCGTTGAAATGGGCAGGAAGCTGCGAACGGGTAACGGAGGCTTCTTCGACGGTGCGCTCCGTCGTGGTGCAGGAAAAAAGCCCTAGAAGGATTACAGGTAGACATAGAGTACTCGGGGTGCGGAGCATGTCGTATTCGGATAAGTTCGAGATGGAGAAAACATATCCAAATAAGATTTGATTCTACCTGTCCGAAAAAGTGAATAAAAAGGCCTCAGGATAATTTCCCGGGGCGATTCACCATTTTCCAATAAAGCTTGAAACCATCGGCGATCATATTCGAAACCGAAGGCTCGGATTGGGCATTGCGTAAACAGGGCCATACGCTATCGGGGTCTCTGAAGACGCCATATAATTAGTAACGGCTCGTGGAGAACCATCCATTAACGCTCACCCCACAGGGTAAGCGCTCAGCGAAGGATTTTTTTATTTCACTTTCACGACCATTAATGTCATATCGTCTTGTACAGATTCATCACCCCTCCATTCTGCAGCCTTTCGAGATAAATGCTGGATGATTGCATCGGGGGTTTCTGTAGACATTTCTTGAAACAAAGCTTTAATACGTTCCTCTCCAAAGAATTCACCCTTGTGGTTACGCAGCTCTATAAGGCCATCGCTCATAAGCAAAAAGGCATCCCCGGTATGCAACCCTATTTCCAATGATTGGTATGGGTATTCGGGAAACCCTCCCAGCGGCATACCCTTAAGCCTGATCTCCAAAACTTCTTTGTTTGAAGATCTATAGTGGTATATAAAGGGCATACCTGCTGATGATATAAGCATGCGTTCACGTGTCATTTTTGCGATGATCATAGCCATGTACATATTGTGAAAGCCCATATCTTTCAAGGCCAGAGACATCTCCTGCAATATTTTAACAGGGTTCTGGTGAAAAACGAGCGAGTTGAATAGCACTTTGGTAGCTGTGACGATAGTGCCAGCTTTTAATCCGTGGCCTGTAGCATCTCCAATGGCTACTGTCAGGGTATCTTTAGAGTCTACGGCAAAGTCGTAATAATCCCCGCCGACTTCCTGGGCAGTTTTCATCGACACCGCAACGTCCAGATAGGGGAGTTGGGGTATCGTTTTCGGCAGCATAGCAAGCTGAAGCTGACGTGCTTCCTCCAGGTCATTCTTCATGCGCCGGTAGGCAGTTTTTAGCTGCCGTGTCGTTTCTATCAGCGTCTCCTCGGCATTTTTGCGCTTGGTAACATCCGATTGAATACCAATATAGTTGGTTACTTTACCATACTCATCGCGCACCGGGGTTATGGACAATTGATTCCAGAAAGGCGTGCCATCCTTTCGATAATTCAACAGCTCAACGGTGCATTCTCTTTGTTCGTAGACCGCTTTCCTGATTTCATCCACTTTTTTCGGATCCGTACCTGGGCCTTGCAGGAACCGACAATTTTTATGTAGAACATCCTCGATTCGATACCCTGTTAATTTTTCAAAACCGCTGTTGGCGTAAATGATTGGGTTGTCGGGTAACAATGCGTCCGATATGGTAATTCCCTCGGCAATTGCAGATAATGCACGTTCCTTCAGGGAATAATGAGCCATGAGCGATGGGCCATGCGGTGGATACATGTGGATGTAACGAATCAGCGTGACTATTCTCTTCTTTTAACAGATGTTACGCGCATCCGGCGCGTAACATCTGTTAAATTACATGTTCCACCACTAATAGTCGACTTCCGAGCCATGATTCTGGAGGATTTGGTCTTTGGAATGGAAACACACGTATCCGTTCCTCAAGCGGCCTTGAGCCAGGGTATGCGTGTGCTTGTTCAACCTTTCCACCGAGAAGTCAATAAATAACAGATGTTACGCGCCGGATGCGCATAGGTACTGCCAGAGTGGCTTTGCACGCGTGCAAAGCCACGATAACCAGCCTGCTCTGCACAGTTCGCGTAACATCACTAAATAACGGATGTTACGCATCTGTGCGCAATCGTTTTGCCCGTACGGCTTTGAATGCGCTCAGGTAGGTAAAAAACGGCTGCAAGGCAGTCATTCAAAGCCGGCAAAACAGGGTGCTGTGCACAACCTGCGTAACATCACTAAATAACGGATGTTACGCATCTGTGCGCAATCGTTTTGCCCGTACGGCTTTGAATGCGCTCAGGTAGGTAAAAAACGGCTGCAAGGCAGTCATTCAAAGCCGGCAAAACAGGGTGCTGTGCACAACCTGCGTAACATCACTAAATAATGATGGTAGGATGAAGGGCGCTTCCACACATATTCTCCGGAGTGGCGATGTTCGTCTATTGGCGAGGTGGGAAGAACCAGTCGATCGGGCGGCTGATTAGTCGACGTACGAGAAGCTTCAGCAAGCGGCGCGTCTCTCCAAAACGAACCTCTCGTGATTCCAACGCCATCGCCAGGCTGAGCCCGAAGCTAACCAGGAAATTTACCAGGCCAATCAACATCACTCCCAGAGTTGCATTTATGATAAGAACGTGTGCCGTCGTGTTTCCAAGAACCTCGAGAGAAACGCCATATTCTGCCGAGGAAAAGGCGATGTGCCGTATGTCAATGGGCAATCCTAGAATTTTGCCTACCGTTGCGGTAGACCCGAGGCAAAAACCGAGTACGATATTACCAGCAAGTATGCCAAGGTTACGATCCCAAAAGGCCCCGAGTCGTTTAGCTTTAGCTGCACCAAGCAATCGGATGAGGGCAGGATGATTCGCAATTCTTTCCGGGAACTGACGGAAAAGATTCCGATTGTCAACCCATCCGGCAACGAGCCCCGAGAAAAACAAGAAGACTCCCGCGAGGGCCGCGTAAATTAGAGCGCCACTGAGCCAGGGATTGATGCCCTCCAACAATTTTGTGGATGTGGCCTCGTCAACTATTGTAGTTCCTGTAACATGACGAAACAGAAAAGAGAGCGCAAAGGCGACCGGTAGAGCCATCAACAAGTTGCCAGCGAACGAGATAAATTGACTTCGCCAGACCCGAACGATCAACCCTACCAGCCGCTCTAGATGGATACCATCTTCGTCCCTCTTCAAGGACTGAGCCAGCGTATTGGCAGTCATGGCAGGCTGTTTTGTCGCCAATGCAGATCCCGTAAGATAGATTATCACAAAACAGACCGAGTAGTTTACACCAAACAGGAGGGCCTCTATCCCGAGGGGTACTTCAGGGAGTTTCAGCAGCAGCTTGATCATAGCAAATACGGCCACAATAAGGCCCCCGCCGAGGCTTGCTAGAAAAAACATCCAGTATTCTCTCCGCGTAGTGGTGATGTATTTGCTGCCTTTTTTAGCAGCATGTTCAACCACTTGAAAAGCCAATAAATCTCCGCTTCTCTTGATATAAGGCCCAATGTGATCTCGCCTGTTTTCTGCCTCGACGACCTCGAGAAACAGTCGAACCAGATAGGCTCGAAATTCATCCTTATTGGCAGTGGAAAGCAATAACAAGCTTTCAACCCGGTTGAGGAGTTGCAGTAGCCGAAACGATAGAGAGGTCAGGTGCAAACTCGTTCCATAACGGCTCTTCTCGGCCCGGAGCCGCTCAACTTGAATCTGGCACGTTTTTGCCGTTTGCAGGGCTACGTGCATATGGTGATCTGTTTTATCTGAAGCCGCGCCCAGGCTGACCACGTTGATGTATGACAAAACAGTCTCTGAGAGCATCAAAAACGGGGAATCTGCGTCATCCAGATGTGTCAACCGGTGAGTGATTTCAGGCTGCAGCCCCAGGCTTGCGACATGATGGCTCAGAATGCGAAGACTGGTTGCCCATTCTTCAGTGATTCTGGGTTTGTTTCCGACACCGATACCCAGGGCCGCTATCAGACGAATCCACAGTGTATCGGGTATAGCTTTCAGCCACACGTGGTCGTTCTTGTCGTGAAATAGGGCTCTTAAGCTCACCCGAAGATCATTCGTTATATCTAGATCCGGCAAGATTCGGTATTCGAGACGATCCATTAATTCTCGAACAAATCCCTTGTTGCCCTGTATGCCCGACTCAGTCAACAGCAGAGTCGCATCCGACTGAAGAACAACATCGCAGATAATATCACCGAGACATTCTGCGCTCGACGAGTGATTTTCCGAGTAAATACAGAGGTTCTCGAACTCCTCAATTCTTCGTTCCGGATCACATTCTCGGAGAACTTCTATGATAAACAAGAGCCGTTCAACGGATGTTCGCCTCGGTGCTGAAATAACCCTGTTGACTACTTCATGCCAGTTGAGCTGATCCATTAGGCGGCTTCTTTGGCTCGCCTCGAAGCACGGAAGTGTTGTATGGCTGCAACAATCAACCACGTGCAAAGCACGGTGGTGGCTACCTGAGCAGCGAAAGCTATGGGAAGCGTAATACCTCCAATAAGTGCAGGGATAACACGCCCAAGGCTCCCAAGTGCGCCTAACAGAGCAATCAGGGCCACGCCATGCATTGTGTGCCTGGCGATCGAAGGACGTGCACGCGATATGGCCCACAAGATTCCTATTATAAGGCCAATTGCTGCCGGAATCAGGGCAGTCGGACTGCCCGTTCCAGATGCCACGTATGAGATAACCCCGACGACGATAAGGAGCGCAGCTACAACAGCCGTTGTACGATATATATCCATTGAATCAAAGAGAAATAGTCCTGGTGAGTGACTTCTTCATAACAGGCGCAACAATTCGGTCACTCTATGAACGCACAGTATATGAGTACGTAGTACCTCGGATCTTCCCTCAGGGTCCACATAGTTGAAAAAGTAAACCACAGGGTGGGTCGGTAAACTGCCCGCATCCTTTCCTCTGACCTCCGCGAACCCACGCGGATTCTTAAGGATCCGTGCGTCCAGACGCGAGACAGGTCGTCGCGTGCACCGAGAGGGTATGAAGGGAATGAAACAGGCGCATTGTGTTCAATCACGGACGATTCCCCTGGTCGGACTCACCCCCCCGAAATCGTAGTAGCTCCGAACCGGAGTTCGAAGCTGACCCGGGAGGACGTTGCTTTCCCGCACACCGCCCAGACCCCACAGCAACCCTCAGAGCTTCTCTGACCTGTCTCGAACGGCTTCAACCCTTCTCGATAGCTACGCGGTGCATGCCCAAAATGGATCGAGGGTGCACCGGACGGCTTCGGACACGACTCCGAGCCTGGGGAGACACCTCAGCGAAACTCGGTCTATCTGCCGTTGCCCTCACGGGCAGGTCAGTGCTACGTCGAGGCGTTCGGACAAACTGTACTAACCCAGCCGAGAAGGTCTGACGGCACCCCGCAATGTTTGGCAAGGAGTCAGGGCGTCGTTGTACCCCCTCTCGAGTCCATCGACACCCCCCAGCGCTTTGCTGAAGCGTTTCCTCAGGCTTCGAAGAGCCTGTCGTACAGCATGCTCCTGTTCGAACGCAGTTTGAGACATGCGACAGTAACACTGAAGAGGATCCAAAGGGCTTCGAGGTCCTGCAGAACTCCTCTGAACGGTTGTTTAAGGCCGGTGATGTCCTCCGCGCTGCAATGAAGGCCTTTATGAAATTTCCTGGTGGCTTCGGAGTGACATCGAAAGCCTCGCGCGAGCTTTTTTCCCCTTTCGGACGCCTATGCAGGGTTTTTGCAGGTTGATAACGACGTCGCGTTGCGGACGACCCTTTTGTGAGAACGTCCAGTATATCCCATAGGGGTTTGATTTTGCCCTTCGTTCTACCCTATTATTTCGTCGCTCTCGCTTTTGCTGCAATCCGGTATCATAACGACGGATTGCCTGTTTTCCCGAGATCCCGAGGGTAACGAACCCTGATTCCAAACTAAGAACCAATCATGATGAAAGACTCTTTTTACATAATCACGTTGCTGATGGCGCTGCTTTTTCTACCGGATGCGGCAGGTGCCCAGGACCTGCACCCTTCCCGTCGATTGAGCCCGCTCGGCATGGCGCGCGCCTTCGTCGGTGACGCGTACGTGAAAGTCACGTTCGGCCAGCCGTACAAGCGCGACCGCGACAACATTTTCGGCCAAGGCGACGAGTACATGCATGCCTATGGCGAAATCTGGCGCTTCGGGGCGAACGAGCCTACCGAAATCACGGTCTCTGCGCCAGTCGAGGTGGACGGGACGCGGATCGAGGCTGGTACGTATTCCATCTTTGCCCGCCCGGGGAGCGACAGCTGGACGTTGTATTTCAACGCGCTGCGCGGTGGCGGAGCAGGGGACTATGACGCCGCAAACGACGTGGCCGTCGTGGAAGTGACGCCTTCAGAGCCGGAGGAAGAAGTCGATCAGTTTACGATTGCGCTCGAAGAGCAAGGGGAAGGTGTCCACATGGTAACCATGTGGCTCGACTGGAAGCTCGAAGTTCCGATCATGCCGGCAGAATGAGGGCTGAGCTCCCCCTTGATTCTTGGCGTCAATCCGTGTACGTTAACCTGCTGTAATTTCGGATTCACCCACCCTCAACGGCACGCATGCGTTTTACTCTCGTACTTACGCTCATGGTCTTCATGGGCGCCCCGCCCTCTGTATCCGGACAGGCAACCCCCTTGACGGACATTGCGCTGGACGACCTCAGCGCGTTTCAGTCTCCATCACCCAACTGGCAGATTGTCGGTGCGTATTCGGCCGACCTCGAGGAGCGGCACGCATTCGCCGTGCGCGAAGGGGAGGGGATACTGGCCAATATCCAGACCGAGGAGGCGCGCGGAAACCTGTTTACGGTGTGGGAGCATGCCGATATCGAGCTCGACGTCGAGGTGATGATGCCGGCCGGCTCTAATTCAGGCCTCTATTTCCAGAGCCGCTACGAGATCCAGCTGTTTGACAGCTGGGGCGTCGATCCGCCCCGGCACAGCGATCTCGGCGGCATCTACCAGCGGTGGGACGAGAGCCGGCCCGAGGGGGAGCGGGGCTACGAAGGGCATCCGCCCCGCGTCAATGTGGCGCGCGCGCCAGGCCTCTGGCAGCATCTGAACGTGATCTTCAAGGCGCCCCGCTTCGACGCCACAGGACGAAAAGTCGAAAACGCTCGCTTCGTCAAAGTGACGCTGAATGACGTCGTCATCCACGAGAACGTCGAGGTGTTCGGTCCCACGCGGGCAGCGGCCTTCGATGACGAAGCGCCCAACGCTCCCCTGATGATCCAGGGCGATCATGGGCCCGTGGCATTTCGCAATATGAAATACCGGCTCTTCGATCCAGCGTCGGTCACCATCGACGACGTTCGCCTCGCGTATTACCGGGGCACGTTTTCTAATCAGCTTCCGGACCTCGATGAACTGAGGAAAGAGTACGAGAAGGAAGTAGAGGCGGTCACTGCACAGGACGCCGATACGTTCAAGCTGTTTGCGATGGAATATACAGGTACGCTTTCTGCCCCCGTCTCCGGTGTGTATCTGTTCGAGGTGTCCCACAGCTCGCGCTTTGCCCTGGAGATCGATGGCGAAGAGGTGCTTACGGACAACAGTGAACGCATTTCCCGCGTCGGCGAGTTTACGCGCAATGCGGCCGAGGTGAACCTGCCGCAGGGGGACCACGCGTTCAGGCTCCTTTATGCCAAAGGGCAGTGGCATAATCACCCCGTGCTGCTGGGCTGGTACGTGACCGGGCCTGGGCTCCTGCGCACCGAACTGACGGCCGAAGGTTCCGTGCCGGCGGACGCCTTTGCTGCGTTCGAAGTCAAGCCGGCCCAGCGACCTCGGCTCCAGCGTAACTTCGTCATGCATGGGGACCGCAAGCGCACCCACGCCATCTCGGTAGGGTATCCCGCCGGCCTTCACTATGCGTATGACCTCTCGCTCGGTGCGCTCCTCTCGGTATGGAAAGGCCCTTTTGTCGATGCCTCAACGATGTGGTACCAGCGAGGCAATTTGCAGAGCGCGTTGCCGCTCGGCAGCGTCATCGAACGATCCGGGCGACCCACGGTCGCCCTCCTCGACGACGACAATGCCGCCTGGCCGGATACGCTCGAGACGTATACGTTCAAGCGATACCGCTTGAGTGAAAACGGAGACCCTACTTTCGCCTACGAACTGGAAGGTCTCACCGTCGAAGACCAGCTGCGCCCCGATGCGGACCACCGCATGCTCGTTCGCACGCTGGACGTACGCGGCGAGGCCGACAACGCCTGGGTCCTGCTGGCCCGAAGCGGCGAAATCGCCGAAATGGACGAGTCTACGTATGCCGTCGACGGGCAGCTGATGTACATACAAACAGACGGAGAAGGTGCGGCTGCAATCGTAGACCAGGGCTCGACGAAAGAACTCAGGATGCCCGTGCCGCTGGTCAACGGCGCCGCACGCATCACGTACAAATTAATCTGGTAACGCACCGCTCGCCCTGCGTACCAGGCTCGACCTCCCTGAACTTCTCCGGCCCCAATCGCTCTACAAAACCTACCGAGCCTTATGATTCGTTTCCTGCTCGTATTCGCCTCGCTGATCGTGCTGGCCTCCTGCGCAGACCCCGACCGATACGGTGATCCTCTCGATCATTCACCCGACGAGGAAGGCTACTATTACCAGTTGATCACCGTGCCTATCCCTGAGGACATTGTCCTCGAAGTCGGTGGCCTCGAAATCCTTAACGACGGCCGCCCCGCCGTAGCGACCCGCCGGGGCGAAGTCTGGTTCATCGATGGAGCGTACGGGAGCCAGTCGTCGCCGGATTATCACCTGTTCGCTCAGGGATTGCACGAACCGCTGGGTTTGCTCGAAAAAGACGGCGCGCTCTATACGGCGCAGCGAGGTGAGTTGACTCGCCTGGTCGACGAGGACGGTGACGAACGAGCGGACGTCTTCGAAACGGTATACGCCTGGCCCCTCACGGGCAACTACCACGAATATTCGTACGGCCCCCTGGAACTCCCCAACGGCCACCTTTTCGTTTCGCTCAACCTGGCCTGGGTCGGTCATGGGGCCAGCCCCGCCCGGTGGCGCGGCTGGGCGCTCGAGATCTCGCCCGAGGGCGAGGCCATGCCGATAGCGGCCGGCTTTCGGTCGCCCGCCGGCATCGCAGTTACGTCGAACGGGGACCTCTTCTATGGAGAAAACCAGGGCGACTGGATCGGGTCGGGCTGGATTACACACATCGAAAAAGGCGACTTCCTGGGGCATCCCGCCGGGCTGGCGTGGACGGACGACGAGAAGTCGCCCCTCTCGCTCACCGCTGACCAGATCCCCAACACAGGCGCTCCGATGCACGTAGCCGCGAAAACCATCCCCGAGATGAAACTCCCGGCCGTATGGTTTCCCCATACGATCATGGGCATCTCTACGTCGGCCATCATCGAAGACGGTACGGGAGGCGACTTCGGGCCGTTTGCCGGCCAGCTGTTCGTCGGGGATCAAGGTCACAGCAAACTCATGCGGGTCTACCTCGAAAAAGTGAATGGCAACTTCCAGGGAGCGAATTTCCCATTCTATGAAGGGTTTTCTTCGGGCATCCTCCGGACGGCCTGGGGCGAAGACCACTCCCTGTTCGTGGGGCAGACGAGCCGGGGCTGGGACGCAACGGGTAAAGAGCCCTATGCGCTCGAACGCCTCCTCTGGACGGGCAACGTCCCCTTCGAAATGAAGGAGATCCAGGCAAAACACGATGGCTTCAACATCGTCTTCACGCTGCCCGTGGACGCCGAACAGGCGTCGGACGCCGCTATGTACGAAGTGACGAACTTCACGTATAAATATCACAACACGTATGGAAGCCCTGCGGTGGATATCACACCGTTGCGTGTCGACGACGCGGCCGTTTCAGACGACGGGTACGAGGTCCGGTTGCGCGTGAGCGGGCTGAGGGAGGGCTACATCCACGAGATCCGGCTGGGCGACATGGTGTCTGCAGAAGGTGCACCGTTATTGCATGATATGGCGTTCTACACGCTGAATGCCCTACCCAACGATGCGTCAGGCAGTGCCCCGGAGGCTGGCGCGGCGGCTTCTGGGGACGGAGGAGGGGAGGCGCCGGCCCGAGCGGCCAAACGGACTGCCGAAATGCCGGCCGAATGGAACGGCCAGGTCGACCACACGCTCGAACTCGCAACCTTGCCGGGCCTGCGCTTCGACCAGGAATCCTTCGACGTGCAGCCGGGAAGCAAGGTTCGCCTGCACTTCAACAACGACGACGACATGTTGCACAACCTGGTCATCACGGTACCGGGAAAGGCCGACGAGGTCGCCGAGCAGGCCATGAATCTGGGACTGCGGGGCCAGGAGATGGCGTACGTGCCGGAGGTAGAGGCCGTACTGTATCATACGAGTTTGCTCCAGCCGGAAACGGAAGAGTCGATCTACTTCGTCGCTCCTGACGAACCGGGGGAATACCCTTTTGTGTGTACGTTTCCCGGTCACGCCATGACCATGAGGGGTGTGCTGCACGTGCGTTGAAGGGATTACCAGCCGGGTACACCGGAAGGCCCGGAAGGCGCCGGTTCCGGGCGTTCGGGTTGTTTCAAGAGGTTCACGTTGGCGTCGGCACAGATCCATTGCCCGTTGACGTTTTTGGTCAGGCTATAGACGACCTGTGCTTCGAGGCTGTCGTGCTCGACGTTGGACGAACCCGATTTTACGATTAGATTGGCCAACGTGGGGATGGTGAGTCGCGCCGCACTGGCGTCAGGAGAGGACAGTTCGATCTGGCTGAACAGCGCCGGTTGTTCATTAAACGTCCTCAAGGTATAAAATTCGTTATCCTCGACCGTATGGCTAGCCAGTCCGGCCTCTTCGATGGCATCCGCACTACCGGGTGTAGTTATGCTGCTCGAAGCCTCCGGTTCTTCCGACGCCGGTTCATCGAACACAGACGAGGAAGGTGAAGCCGCGTTGCGTTGTTCGATCTGTTCGATCATGTCCTGGAATTGAGCGGCATCTTCTTCGCGCGAGGAGATCGTACCGGGAGAGCCTAGCTGGGCCGTGATGGCCCCGGGATCATTCTCGGCGGCGATAAACTCGATACGACATGGGCCCGAATTACCTGCTTCGAGCTCTTTGTAGATTTCGTATTTCGCCGCCAGCAGTTCGATATAGGGGTTATACCGGGGGGTGCTGGGCCGATTCTGAATCTGGTCACACCCCCCGATCAAAAGAACGAAAACGAGTAAAAAAGTGGGGAGAGAGGTAATACGCATAGATCGATGATCCATGTAGATCGATGGTAAATGCATTCACTTGCTGTTAGTACGAAACTAACAGCAGATGGTTTGCCGTTGGCCTGAAGTTATCTCGCTGTGCAGACTCAAGTGATGGAGGGGTATACCCACGGAGCGCGGTAGGGCCTTTCGAGCAGGGCGTTGGCTTCCTCGTCGCCCGGGATGACTTCTCGTTCTCCATCCCAGGAGATCCCCCTGCCCAGTTTGAGCGAAAGCATGCCGAGGAGGCTCATGTTGGTCGAGCGGTGGCCAACTTCGATATCGCACACGGGGGTCGCGCCGGTCTCGATGGCCCGGGTGAAGTCGTTCCACAACTCCAGGATGTTCTGATTGTCGGGTTCGTTGAGCCGGGGTTCTTCGTGAATGACCGGTTTTTTGCTGTCACTGGGGTAAAACGTCCAGCCATCTAACCAGCCCATGTGGAAGGTGCCTTCCGTACCGTAGAAGTAGCACCCGATGTTGGTTTTTTCGGCGTGATTGTGCGCGTAGAAGCGGTGTTCCCAGGTAGCGACGAACGATTCGAACTCGAATGTGGCGACCTGCGTATCGGGGGCGTCGGTGTTGTCTTCCCGGATGAAGCGTCCGCCCGTGGAATGAACGTGGCGGGGGTATTTCTCCTCGGTCCACCACAGGATCTGGTCGAGCCAGTGTATGCCCCAGTCACCAATCTGGCCGTTCGCATAATCCAGGAACTGGCGGAATCCTCTGGGGTGAATGCGTGGGTTGAACGGTCGCAGAGGAGCGGGTCCGCACCACATGTCCCAGTCGAGCCCTTCAGGGGCAGGAGCGTTCGGAGTGACCTCACCCGGCCCGCCGGCGTAGTGCACGAAGGCGCGAACCATGCCGATGTCGCCGGCTTTACCGTCCTTGAGGAATTTCATCCCGGAGACGTTGTGCGGAGATACGCGGCGGTGTGTGCCGACCTGAACCACCTTGCCGTGCTTTCGTGCGGCCTGAACCATGGCGCGGCCCTCGCGGATGGTATGCCCGATCGGCTTCTCGACGTACACGTGAGCGCCGGCTTCGAGGGCGGCGATGGTGATCAGGGGGTGCCAGTGATCCGGAGTAGCAACGATGGCGATTTCCGGCTTTTCGGTTGCGAGCAATTCTCTGTAGTCTCCATACATGCTCGGTGCGTCGCCGCTCAGGGCATTAACTTCGGCAGCCGCTTCCGTCAGATGGGTTTGGTCCACATCGCAAAGCCCTACCACCTGACACTGGCCGGCCTGCATACCTGTACGCAGGATATTCATACCCCACCACCCAGATCCGATAAGGGCTGTTTTGTATTTTTTGATAGAGCGAGATGACAGCCCAACAGGCACTGCGGTCAATGTGAGTGCAGCAGAAGACGTTTTGACGAATTGGCGGCGGTCCATCATGGTGAATCTTAATGTGGCAACCAGAAAGTTATGTATTACGTACAGAATAGGGCACGGGAGAGTCGATGTAAAGAGTTCCAGTGTCAGGTCCCCTGGCTTTTTTGCACGCTGACCCGATAGGGAGCGCGTTTCGAGCCTGTTCGATCACCCACCCTGGGGGCTCAGATGCGTTGCGCCGGTCCAGTGCAGAGGGCATAGACCCTAAGTAACAGATGTTACGCGCCGGATGCGCATACGTGCTGCCAGAGCGGCTTTGCACGGTTGCAAAGCCGCGTAAACCAGGCTGCTGCGCACAGTTCGCGTAACATCACTGAGTAACAGTCAACTAGAAACAGTCAATAAGAAACAGACACGAAGACCTGGACAAG
>CAZGHT010000014.1:64993-81876 GCA_964525535.1 uncultured Rhodothermaceae bacterium | reverse complement strand
AAAATAGGTCAAAGAGAGAATAGATCGGAGGTATATACATGAGTGCTATCACTAGATATAACCCGCAGAGTGCACCGGCTCGTTCGCGGCGCCCGATGAACCTGTTCGACGAATTCTTCGACACCCGTTTCTGGGAAAACTTCCGCGATCAGGCCGACGTGGCCTGGACGCCCCGGGTCGACTTCATCGACACGGAAGACGCGTTCCTCATCCACATGGATCTTCCTGGCCTGACCAAATCGGAGGTCGACGTGTCCTTCGACAACGGGCTCCTGCAGATCAGCGGGGAGCGCCTCGAGAAGGAGACGGAAAACGGTCCTCAGTACCACCGCATCGAACGGGCTCGCGGCCGTTTTGCCAGAGCGTTCCGGCTCGGAGATCGGGTCCAGGTTGATAAAATCCACGCCTCGTTCAAAGACGGTGTACTGATGGTCAAAGTGCCCAAATCCGAGGAAGTGAAGCCGATCAGGGTCAACATATCCTGATCCTGTCCGAGGGGACTGCGACAAAAATAAGCGCACGTATTAGTGCGTCGCCGGCCTCTGCGTTTCTGCGGGGGCCGTTTTTTTGCCTTTCCGCTCTTCACCCCGTGGGTTGTGTGATGCGTACGCCGGGTTGCTGCCTGCCGAACTCGAACTCCTTCGGGGGTTCGGTGCCGTGGAGGTGGCGCACGAAGTAATCCCAGCGCTTGCGCCTGAAGTAAGGCGTAGCGGCGCCGAAACCGTGCCCGGCGTTGGGGATCATCAGCAGGTCGAAATCTTTGTTGGCCTCGATGAGCGCGTCGACCATGAGCATCGTGCTGGACGGCGGTACGTTGCTGTCCATAGTGCCGTGGGCGAGGAGCAGCTTTCCTTTTAAGTTTCCGGCCAGCAGCTGGTTGGCCTGGTTGTCGTAGTTGGTCGTGCCGTCGGGGTTCGTCACGAGCAGGCCCTGCCACTTTTCGGCCCAATCGTCCTCGTAATTCCGGTTGTCGTGATTGCCGGCGCTGGACACCGCCACCTTGTAAACGTCGGGGTGCTGGAGTATGGCGCGTGTGGAGGCGAAGCCGCCGCCGGAATGCCCCCAGATCCCGACCCGGTCGAGGTCCATCCAGCCGTGGCGACTGCCCAGCTCCTCGATCGTCGCGATCTGGTCCGGGATGCCATTGTCGCCCATGTTGCCGTAATAGGCGTCGTGGAAGGATTTGGAGCGACCCGGTGTGCCCATGGCGTCGACTTCAACGACGATGAACCCGAGTTCGGCCACGGCTTGTTTATCGCTGCGGGACGCCCTGAAGCTGCGGCTGCCCACGCTGCCCGACTGGGGGCCGGGATACAGGTAGTTGAGGACCGGATAGGACCGGGTCGAGTCGAAATGCGTCGGCTTGTACATGAGTCCGTACAGGTCGGTCTCGCCATCGCGGGCTTTCACCTGGAACTCCTCCGGAGGGATCCAGCCCGAAGCGACGAGTTCGGAGATGTCGCCTTTTTCGAGTTGCATCACCGTGTCTCCATCGCCATCGCGGAGCACCGTGACGGGAGGGGTATCTGGCGTCGAGTAGGCGTCCACGAAGTATTCGCCCGAGGGCGACATCGTAATGTCGTGATGGGCGGCCTCGGGCGTGAGATGTTGCAGCCCGGAGCCGTCGAAGTTGATGCTGTAGAAGTGATGGTAGTAGGGATTGCCCGGCTCGCGTCCGCCGGCCGTGAAGTAGATCCTGCGGGCTTCTTCATCGATGCGGCGTACCTGGAGCACCGCCCAGTCGCCCTTCGTAATCGGGTGTTTGAGGGCGCCGGTTTCGAGGTCGTACAGGTAGAGGTGCCCCCAGTTGTCGCGTTCGGAGTACCAGATCACTTCGCCGCTCTCGAAGAGCACGTCCCAGTTTTCCATGCGCACGCCGGACTCGTAGTAGGTCTCTGTGCGTTCTTCGAGTACATCCCGGACTTCGCCCGTCGACGTGTCGGCGAGGCGCAGGGTAGCGACTTTGTGGTCGCGCGAGCTCGAGACGAAAGCGAGCTGTGACGTGTCGTCGCTCCAGCGGACGTCGAGGAATTTGCCCCCCCGCCCGGCGACGTGGTCGGTCGTGGTGCTGCGGTGCGGATCCGGAGGCATGTTCAGGCGGACCATGTCGCCCGTCTCTACGTCGATCACGACCCGGCTGATGCGGAAGATCAGGCTATCGCCCGGGAGGGGGTATTTCCAGGATTCCAGGGTAGGGCGGCCGACCTCGGTCGATACCAGGTGCATATCACCCACGCCCCGGCCGTCGTGCTGGAAGGTCGCTATCTTCTTCGAATCCGGGGACCAGAGCAGGACGGGCGTGTCGCTGCGGGTCCAGCCGGCGTTATTGGTGGCGTACCCGAAGTCTTCGATGCCGTCTCGGGTGAGCGCTCGCTCTTCACCGGTTTCCCGATGGCGTACCCACAGGTTGTGGTCTTTGATGAACGCTTCATAGGCGCCATCGGGCGAAACCGCGTTGGTTCGTCCGGCAGATGGAGGGCGGCGATCCGAAACGGCGCACTGGTATGTTTCCCGGTTGCATGCTACGGGGACGCCGTCCGTGTGGAAGAAGAACACGTTTTGATCGGTTGACACCGATACCCCCGTCAGGTAGAGGTTGTCGGGCGAATACGTCGAATCCATGAGGGTGGACAGCGCATCGGCCAGCTGCCGGGAGTCGATGAGGTCTTCCTTCGTGGCGGCCTCCGGGTCGACGAGCTGGTACGCCGGCCCCTCTGGAGTACTCGTGCTGTACCAGAATACGTCGCCGGCCAGCCAGCTGGGCCTCACGCTCGTTCGGTACACGAGCGGCTGAGTAAAGGGAGAGAGGAATCGCTCAGCCCGGGCATAGTCTTCTTCGGTGACGGTGATATTCTGGGCCTGGACCCGGGCCGGCACGACGAGGAGGGCCAGCAGGAGGGAAAAAACGAACGTTCGAGGCATGGCTTACGAGGGTAGTGGGTGGTCGAATAACGAAAGAACAGTACGATGAGGCCGCGCATGAGTGCTGGTGGTGGCCTGTTAGGTAGGGTAGATACTTGCGAGCTGTGGATTTTTTCCCGCACCCCATGGAATCGGCCGAATCTTATAGCTCGGAATCTTTCGGAGCCGGGGGATCGTTGAGGGAGGGGATAACGCATGCATCAGGGGGACAAGATACTGAAAAGACACCATGGAGCTCGGAATATTTACCTTCGCGGAAGCTACCCCGGATGCAGAGTCCGGGCAAACGGTCAGCCCTGAGCAGCGACTCGAGGACTTGATGGAAGAAGTGGAGCTGGCCGACCAGGTTGGCCTGGATATCTTCGGGGTCGGAGAGCACCACAGGCCTGAATACGTCGCCTCGGCGCCGGCGGTCGTGCTGGCGGCGGCCGCGGCCCGGACGAAGCAGATCCGGTTGACGAGCACCGTGTCCGTTTTGAGTTCGGACGACCCGGTGCGCGTCTTTCAGCAGTACGCTACGTTGGATCTGCTCTCCAACGGCCGGGCCGAAATCATGGCCGGACGCGGGTCGTTCATCGAGTCGTTTCCGCTCTTCGGGTACGAGCTGGCCGATTACGGCGAGCTCTTCGAAGAAAAGCTCGAGCTGCTGCTGCAGATTCGCGAGCAGGAACACGTGCACTGGTCCGGCAAACACCGGCCCGCGCTGACCGGGCAGGGTGTTTATCCGCGGCCCGTGCAGGATCCGCTTCCGGTGTGGGTGGCCGTCGGAGGTACGCCCCAGTCGGTCGTCCGGGCGGCGCTGTTGAAGCTGCCGCTGGCGCTGGCCATCATCGGCGGCCAGCCGGAGCGCTTCGTCCCATTCGTCGAGTTGTACCGGGAGGCGGCCCGAGAAGCCGGCCATGATCCATCACAGCTGCCGGTAAGCATCAATTCCCACGGGTATATTGCCGACACGTCCCAACAGGCCGCAGACGAGTCGTTCGGGCCTTTCGTGGAGACCATGAACCGGATCGGCAAAGAGCGAGGCTGGGCGCCGATGACGCGTGCCGGCTTCGAGGCGCAGCGCCAGCCTCGCGGCGCTCTCGTCATCGGCAGCCCGCAGGAGGTCATCGATAAGATCCTGTTCGAATACGAACTGTTCGGCCACCAGCGGTTCATGCTGCAGTTCACCGTCGGCACGATCCCCCACGCGAAGGTTATGCGTTGCATCGAGTTATACGGTACGAAGGTGGCGCCCGTGGTCCGAAAAGAGGTCGGGGTGGTTAAGTAGGCAGGGATCAGCAGGCTGAACGACGGCGCACAGATGCGTACCATCACTAAATAAAAGATCCCTCGGCCCGCTCGGGATGACACCCTTTGTCGAATGAATTATCATACCATACAATTTGAGTTAAAAAGTGATGTTACGCGAACTGTGCACAGCAGACTAGTTTACGCGGCTTTGCATACCTGCAAAGCCGCTCTGGCAGGACTTACACGCATCCGGCGCGTAACATCTGTTAAAAAGCATTCAGCAATGCGTTTGATTATTTTACTGTGCCTCGCGCTTCTGGTACTGGCCCAACCTGCGCAGGGGCAGGACTCTACGGCGGCGACAGGTGGGACCGTGACGGAAGCGGAGCTCCAGGCCTTGTTGGACGACGTCGAGACGTTGCGCACGATGTCCGAGCACAATATCGAGATGGCGGGAAAGATCGTCGACTGGTCGGCGATGTTCTTTGCGGCGATCACCCTGGTGACCATCATTGCCGGCGCCCTCGGTCTCAGGGAATTTGCCAACATCAAGGCGGTGCGTGAGGAGCTGCGTTTGCTCAACGAAGAGATGGAAAAAGAGATCGAAAGCCTGCAGGAGTTCAAAGAGCAATTCGCCGGTGAACTGGAGTCGCTCAAGCAGACGATCTCCCAGGAAAGCACCGACATCATCAAGATCGCCTACCTGTCCAGCGAAGGGACGTTGTATTTCCAGTCGGGGGAATTGTCGCGGGCCATCAATGCATTCAGCGAGATTTTGCGCATCAATCCCGACGATTACGACTCGACCTGTTACCTGGCGCGGTGTTACATCGGGCAGGGGCGGTACAGCCGGGCTATCGAGACCGCCAACGCGGCGATCGGGATGAACAGCCGGCCCGATCGGGGGTACCGGATCCTGGGGGAGGCCTATCGGCTCATGGAGCGCTACGACCTGTCGATCGAAGCATTGCAGCAATCGTTGAAGCTCATTCCCCGGCGATCCACCTTCAACAGCCTGGCCTATTCGTACCTCAAGGGTGGGGATCTGGAGAATGCGCACCAATATTTCCTGGAGTCGCTGGCGCGGCGCCGCGGGTCGACCGCTACCTGCGGCCTGGCCAAAGTGTTCGTCAAGAAGCGGGATCGGGAACGGGCGCAATCTTATGCGCAGGAGACCGTAAAGCTGGCCGAAGAAGAGATACACCGCGGCGTTCTCTACCTCTGGCCCTACTACAGTATCTCCTTTGCCTTTTTGATTCTGGGGGACGAGGGGGCATGCCTGGACTATCTCGATACGTCCTTGCAGAAAAACAAAAATCCAGCGCTCAACCGGGAAATGCTGGCGGATCTGACGCTGATGGTGGGGGAACAGCTCCTCCCGCAAGGGCTCGTGCAGGAGTGTATAGATCGGTTTCTGGCCGAAGAGGGCTCCTGAGGCCTTTCATAAGGCGTCCGGCGAATGTTGCTTTTGTGATTTTTTTGGGTATCTTGTATTAAGAATCAAATAAGAAAGCGCTTCCCCTTCTCCAATACGAGGACCGTTCCATGAATACTGCCGCTGATATCCTGGCGAACAAGCAAAAAAATCTCATCACCGTCGACTCTGATAGCACGATTGCAAACGCTCTGCAGGTCATGAGGGCCAAAAAGGTCGGATCTATTCTCATCACAGACGTCGATACGAAGCGGATTGTGGGGATCTGGACAGAAAGAGACCTGATGGGTAATGTGCTGGAAGAAGGATTCAACCCGCATACGGCGCTGATCCGAGAATACATGACGACCGAGCTGTATTCCGTTTCAGAAGAGGCCACGCTCGATGAGATCAAGGAAACCATGCTCGGGTTGTTCATCCGGCATTTGCTCATCATGAAAAACAATCGATACGTCGGCATTCTCTCGGTAGGGGATATCGTTCGGGCCAGCTTGATCGCCCAGGATTTACACATCAAAGCGCTCCGCGCCCACACGAGCTGGAATTACTACGAGCAATGGGCCTGGGAAGTGTGAGGTCAGGGGTTCAGCAGGCAGGTGTTAGTAGGCAGTAGGCAGATCATCGAGGGACAGCATAACCGCTCCGGCACTCCCGCGCGAACTGAATGCCAGTCCGTTGCGTTGTATCTTGTGCGCAACCGGTTGTCATTCCTCAATCAAACTCTCTGAGACCTGCATGTTGAAGTTTGGAGTAGTCGTGTTTCCCGGCTCGAACTGCGATCATGATGCGTATCACGTAGTGGGCAAAGTCATACACCAGGATGCCCGATTCATCTGGCACAAAGAAGATCGACTGGGCGATGTCGATGTGGTGATTGTGCCCGGTGGATTTTCCTACGGCGATTATTTGCGTGTAGGGGCGATCGCTCGATTTTCACCGATCATGAAGGACGTCGTTCGGTTTGCACGAGAGGGAGGTATTGTGATGGGGGTGTGTAATGGATTTCAGATCCTGTGCGAGAGCGGGCTGTTGCCGGGCGTTCTGCTCCGTAATGCGAATCTGCGTTTCGTCTGCAAAGACGTGTTTCTTCGTGTCGAACGAACGGATACCCCCTTTACACAGGCGATGACGGAAGGAGAGTTGCTGGAGATTCCTGTCGCCCACGGAGACGGCAATTATTTCGCCAGCGAAGAAGAGCTGGACCGGCTCAAGGCAAACCATCAGGTCGTGTTCCGGTATGCGGATGCATCGGGCGCCCTGACCGGGGACGCCAATCCCAACGGTTCGATGCGCAACATCGCAGGCATCGTCAACGAGGAGCGCAATGTGCTTGGCATGATGCCGCATCCCGAGCGGTGCGCGGAGCAACAAGTGGGCAGTGGCGACGGCCTGAAGATCTTCGAATCTCTGATGGCCCACGCCGGCATGGCTCTGAGTGTCACCTCCTGATCGCCGCGTTGCCCCGGTGTGAATCATAAATGCGGTTTCATCGTACCCTCGCCATATCTTCCGTTTCCCTCGTTGATGTTATCCCCAGGAGTATATGCTGGATAATTTGATCGCGGCGCCGGTAACGCTCACCCTGATCACGCTGAACGTATTCGTCAGTTTATACAAGAACTTCGAAAACCCCTCGATTATCGATCGCCTCTCGTTTCAGCCCCGGCGGATCCTGGATAATAAAGAATACTACCGGTTTGTTACGGCCGGATTTGTGCACGGTGGCCCGTTCCACCTGTTCTTCAACATGTTCACCCTGTATTTTTTCGGTCCTGTGTTGGAACGGGATATTCTCAGCAATCCGAATCTGCTGGGGGCTGCGAGCAACGTCGGGTGGTTGCTCTTCATTGCGTTGTATTTCGGATCGGAGATGGTGGCGCATGCCCTCACGATGTTTTATCATAAAAACAACCCGTATTATTCCGCCGTGGGCGCGTCGGGGGCCATTAGCGGTGTAGTCTTCGCTTATTGCGTCTATGCCCCGTTCACCCTGTTGTATCTATTCTTTTTTCTTCCTTTGCCCGCTATCGTGTTCGCTGTCCTATACGTCTGGTTCTCCTTTTACGCGATGCGGCGGGCCCAGTCCGGTCAGCCCATGGGGGGTATGGAGCGTATTGCTCACGAGGCCCACCTGGGAGGGGCCATCGGCGGCGTCCTGCTCATCGTTTTGATACATCCGGGTTCGGTGCGCATTTTTCTGGATAACTGGATCTGGCTATTCGACCGGTTGTTCTGACCTGCCTGCATTTCGTCTCCGGCCAGGTAACTGTTGGCGAATCCCTTATTCCAGTCATTCCCAACTCGATTGGGAATCCAGAAAACGAAGAAATGGGGCTAAACGGTCTCTGGATCCCGCATCACGTGCAGGATGAGGCTTTCCATTCATGTAGCACTTCGCCAACAGTTACGGCAGGGGGGCGAAGTTATTAACATCCGGGCCGTGGATAAATCGTGGACCTAATGTGGAGAGGTGATATTGCTTTCAGAAGGGGCCGCTCGTACCATTAGTATGTACTTATTAGTACTGTTCCTTGATACGATTTCGTTTACACCTCGGGTGATGTTGCAGTGTTGATGACATTGGTTAATGACATTGGTTGATGACACATTGGTTAGTGACATTGGTTAGTGGCATTGGTTAGTGACACTGGTTAGTGACACTGCGAAAAAGACATTGTAGAGCACGGCCATGCGAATGGCTGGTCGCAGGACGCGCTCGTACCGGTGTCGCAAATTCGGGCTATTCTGGGACGTATGAAGTGTGTGCCGGGCATCGTGTATGTTGGGCATTTACTTCGCTGTCGAGCAAAACTGGAATTAAACCCCGAACCGTCGCTGCATGATTGCTACGTGTGGTGTCGGGTTTTTGCGTCGCTGGCGCAATACGGTGGTGGAGGGCCGGGATATCTGCTACTCAAGCTAGATTGAGAATAGGGAAACGCTGACGGTCAGCGGGCAACAATCCCGGCCGTGCCGTGAACAGCCCAGAGGTACGTAAAAGAGGTTCTCGCCATTGCTTCGCTCTGTCATACTGCGTATACGGCACCGGTGAGACTGGGAATCGTTCAGGATCTTCTGGATTGCTAGAGGCTGCCTCTTTGGGGAGAGGCAGCCTCTGCTATATCGCTCCTACGAGATCTGCCATTTCATAATCACGTTCGGCCGGGCTTCTGGGCGCTGCCTTTCATGCAATGCGTTCGGGGAGGTCCTGGAGTCGCTGGAGGGCGTGAATCCCCTCCGGTATGTGATCGGCATCAGGAGCATACCAGATCACCTGCCACCCGGCGTTCCGCGCGCCTTCGACGTCGGAAGTGTACGAATCGCCCACGTAGAGGATATGGGCCGGGTGGGTTTGAGCCCGTTCGGCCGCCTGTCTGAACAGTTCGGGATGCGGCTTCAAGTAGCCGATTTCTTCGCTGATCACGGTAACGGCGAGCTGGTTTCGGATGTCGGGGAAGCGGGCCAGCTTGGCCTTTTGTGTTTCGGCAAAACCGTTGGTCAAGATGCCCACGGGGAACCGTTCGGCAATGGCCAGAAAGGTAGAGCGGGCGTCCTCGGTGTATTCCCAGTGGTGTGCATATCGGTCCATGTACACGGCGCTGACCTGGTCGTGCGTGAGCGTCGTGATCGAAAAGGATTCGAGCAGATGGGTAAACCGTTCTTCGCGAAGCGTCTCTTTCGTAATGGAGCCGGCAGAATATCGGCGCCATAGGAGGACGTTTCGTTCGTGATAGATTCGCTGGACGTGATGCAGGTCGATACCGTCGAACTCATCCTGGAAGTGATGGATGACATCGGTCAGGGCCTGTATCTGCGCTTTTTTATGATCCAGCAGGGTGTCGTCCAGGTCGAAATAGACGAACCTGATGTTTTCGATAGATGGGGCCATCAATGCAGGGTAACAATGCAGGGTAACAATGCAGGGTAAGAGGTCCGGAGTTGTGTAGTCCGCGTATCAGATCATTTCGAGTCAAATTGCCTTTTCGAGCATAACGTACTCCTTATCCTGGAGGCCTCCGATGTTGACCGCCGTGTTCTTCATCATCGTATTGCTGTCGAGCACCCAGCTCATCTCCGAGCAGTGGTAGCCGTTTTTGGGGAAGTACTCCAGGGCGGCCAGGTGCAGCAGCATGTCGAGTCCTCTCGATTTATAGGCGTCTCGGATTCCCATCAACAGGGTGCGTGCTTCTGTTATTTCTCCGAACTTGAGGCGCAGCAGGAGATGGGGAAGACCGGTCGGGAAGAGCCGGCCGTCATCGATGTGCTTGAGAACGACGTTGATGTTGGGCAGACTGACAGAGAAGGCGAACGGGACGCCCTCGTCTTCCAGGATGAACACGATATTGGGATCGATGATTTGTTTGAGTTCTTTGGCGAGCTGTTCGATTTCCTTTTCGGTCATAGGCACGTGCCCCCAGTTGTCGTGCCATGCCTCGTTGTAGATGTCGAGCACGAGGCGGGTTTCTTCCTCGAACCGATCCATGTTGAGGGTGCGCATGGTGACGCCAGGGTGGCGGCGTTTGAAGAGGGCAGCGGCCCGCGTGAGCTTTTTTTCGTTGATGTATTTGTAGTGAATGAAATACGCCCACATCGTCATCGCCCTCTCGAAACCGTAACGGCTGAGGAAGTCGAAATAGTAGGGGGGATTATACGGCATCATGATCGAGGGCTCCTTGTCGAAGCCATCGACGAGGAGCCCTGAGATGTCATTCATCGAGGGGTTAACCGGCCCTCTCATGGAAACCATACCCTGTTCCTTCAGCCAGGCAGTGGCTGCGTCGAGCAGCTCGCGGGCAATGTCGTATACGTTCTCGCACTCGAAAAACCCGAAAAACCCGGTCTGGTCTTCGTATTTTTTCAGGTGCATGCCGTTGATGATGGCGGCGACGCGTCCGACTATGCGCCCTTCTTCGTCTTCGGCGACAAACGCCTGCAGGCGACCGTGTTCGAAGAAGGCGTTCTTCCTGGGATTCAACGATTTAGCGACTTCGGAACGCAACAGCGGCACCCAGCGCGGGTAGTCCTTGTAGAGCCGGTACTGGAAGTCGATAAATCGCTTATAGTCTCTGCTGGAAGAGATTGGCCGGACGGTAATACGTAGGGAGGGCTCAGTCGCCGTATCCGTTGTCATGCCCCTTATGCAGCTTTACCGTTGGCGTGGCCGTTTGGGTGAACGTGCCCGTTGGAACGGGTGGATCCGTTATGTCCGTTGCTCGAGATCACTCCGTTTTTGAGGCCGACTTTGCGGAAGGCTTCGAGGATAAAATCCAGCTCGTCGTTCGAGTGAGTGGCCATATAGGAGGTTCGCATCAAGGATTGCCCATCCGGCACGGCGGGCGGTACGACGGCATTGGCGAAGACGCCTTCCTCGATGAGGTCTTTCCAGAACTGGAAGCACGTGTACATGTCCCCGATAACGACGGGAATGATGGGCGTCTGGCTGGTCCAGACGTCGAATCCGGCATCCCGGAAGCCGGCGCGCATGTAGTCCGAGATGTCCCACAGGCGCTCGAGTCGTTCAGGTTCTTCTTCGAGGATGTCGAGGCACTTCAGGACGGTGGCCACGTTGGCCGGCGGCATAGACGCGCTGAAAATGTGAGCGGAGCTCGTGTGCCGTATATATTCGATGACGTCGCGGTCGCCCACGCAGAATCCACCGAGTGAAGTGAAGCTTTTGGAGAACGTGCCGGTGATCAGTTCGACCTCGTCTTTGAGGTTGAACGAAGCGGCAGAGCCCTGTCCTCCCGGGCCGACCACGCCGACCGCGTGCGCGTCGTCGAGCATCAATGCGGCATTGAAGCGCTGGGCCAGTTCGATCAGTTCGGGGATGCGGGCGATGATGCCGCTCATGGAAAACACGCCGTCGGTGACGATGAGTTTGCCGGCATCGGGCCGCTCTCGTTCTGCTTTCTCGAGCAGTTTGACGAGGTGATCGAGGTTGTTGTGCCGATATCGCCAGGTTTCCGCCATGCTGACCTGCGTGCCGGCGACGATGCAGGCGTGATTGTCCTTGTCGGAGAATACGATGTCTCCTTTTCCGGCCAGCGACTGGATTACGCCCTGATTGGTCATATACCCGGTAGAAAACAGGATACAGCTGTCCTTGCCCATAAAATGAGCGAGGCGTTCCTCGAGCTCGAGGTGGATGTCCAGAGTGCCGTTCAGGAAGCGGCTCCCCGTACAGCCGGTGCCGTACTGCTCGATGGCCTTGATGGCCGCTTCTTTGACGCGGGGATCCGACGTCAATCCCAGATAGTTGTTCGAGCCGGCCATGATGACTTCACGGCCGTCCATTATCGCGCGAGTGCCGTCGTTACGCTCGATCGGTTGAAAATACGGGTAGAGATCTGCGGACTTTACGCGCATGTAATCTCTGCCGGGATCGAAGAAGCGATGCGCCTTTGTAAATAAAGAGGGCGACTCCTTTACATCGACCTTATGCGAAGCAGCCTGGCCATTGTGGGCAGAGGCATAATGGTTATTATGAAATTCAGGCATTAATGAAGCTTCCAAAAAGTGAGAAATATCGAGCGAACATCAGACTACGAAAATAGGTAGCGAATGTTTTACACGTTAAAACTACAACCGGACCATGCTAAGGGGAGTTTTAAAGACCGCGTTAAAAACACAGGTTAAAAACGCAGGTTCATCTAAAACCCATGTATACAGGGGTGGTACGCGAACTGTGCACAGCAGGCCGTTCTAGCAGGACCTGTGCGCATCCGGCGCGTAACCTCTGTTATACATGGATGTTACGCGTCTGTGCGGTATCGTTTTGCCCGGACGGCTTTGAATGCGCTCAGATAGCTGAAAAACGGCTGCAGCGCAGTCTTTCAAAGCCGGGAAAACGGGGTGCTGTGCACAACCTCGTAACATCACTTATACAGTAATCCCATGAGCAAAGCCGTATCGAAATGCGGAAAAGTCACACACAACACAAAAAAATTAATAGAAGGATGTGACGGTACGGCTAAAAAGCAGAGGTAAATGCCGAAAAAGGGGCCATTTACGGGTGGGTGAGGAGCTCCATCAGGCGTTCGAGATCTTCATTCGTGTAATATTCGATTTCGATTTTTCCGCCGTCGCCCGATTTCTTGTGCTTGATGCTGACCTGTGTACTCAGCCGGGCGCGCAACTGGCTTGTGAAGTTTTGAATGAGAATGGCGTCCCGGTCGGTTTCGACCTCGGCGAGCCCGCCGCCCTGAGTAGACGAGGGGGTGTCGTCTTTCTGGCCGAACTCTTTGTCTTCCTGCCAGGCGCGAACGCGGCTTTCTACGTCTCTCACCGACAGGCCGCGCTCTACGATGTCGAGCAAAATAGCGACTTGTACGGGCTGGTCGTCCACGTTGATGAGGGCGCGTGCATGGCCCATCGAGATCGCCTGGTCGCGCAGTGCCGCCTGGATGCGGGGGGGGAGTTTGAGGAGGCGAAGAAAATTGGTTACGGTGGCGCGTTTTTTCCCGACCTTTTTAGCCACCTGCTCCTGGGTCAGCGAGCATTCGTCGATGAGGCGCTGGTAGCCGAGGGCCACTTCCATGGGGTTGAGGTTCTCGCGCTGGACGTTCTCTACGATGGCCATTTCCAGCATCTCTTCCGTATCCGCCTCGCGGATGTAGGCCGGGATGCGTTTCAGCCCGGCTCGTCTGGAGGCGCGCAGGCGGCGTTCGCCGGAGATGATTTCAAACTTGCCTTCTCCGAGGGCGCGGACGGTTATGGGCTGGATGATGCCCAGCTGTTCGATCGACGCCGCGAGCTCATCCAGGGCTTCCTCGTCGAAATTGTTTCGAGGCTGGTAGGGATTGGGGCGGATATGCTCGACGTTGATCTCTGCGACATCGCCGTTGCCGGGGCTGAATCGACGCCGGGCCGGCCGGCTCGTGCCAGCGGCGCCTTCTTCCCCTTCGTGCTCGTCTGATTCCGTCGTAGGTAACAAGGCTTGCAGCCCCTTACCCAGCGCAACTTTCTTTGCCATGAACCGGAAAATCTGTTCTACACGCTGCTATGGGGCGCCGGCAGGCGATCCGATAAACGGGAGATCGCTTGCCGTCACAGGGCAAATCCATTGGCCGCCGTAGAGGAATTATCGGGATGTGAGGATGAATGTCCGTGTGTTTCTGACTCCGAAGCCACCTCCTGAGTTTCTTCAGCGTCCTGCTGGAAGAATTGCTTGTTGTTCTGCAGGATTTCCCGCGCCAGCGAAATGTAATTGCGCGCCCCCATGCTGGTAGCGTCGTACAGGATCACCGGTTTGCCGAAGCTGGGCGCCTCGGAAATGCGAACGTTGCGCTGAACGATCGTGTGAAATACCTTTTCGCCGAAGTATCGATGCACTTCTTCAGCCACCTGGTTCGAGAGCCGTAAGCGAGCGTCGAACATCGTCAGAAGGACGCCCTCGATTTCCAGCTCCGGATTGAGATGCTGGCGGACGATTTTGATCGTATTGAGCAACTGGCCGAGGCCTTCCAGGGCAAAATACTCGGTTTGTACGGGGATCAACACCGAGTCGGCCGCGGTCAGCGAATTCAGCGTGAGCAAGCCGAGCGACGGCGGGCAGTCGATGACGATGAAGTCGTATTTGCGACGCGCGTGTACGATCGCTTTCTTGAGGATGCTCTCGCGTTCGATCACATCGATCATTTCGATCTCGGCGCCGACGAGGTTGATGTGGCTCGGTATGATGTCCAGGAACGGCATCTCCGTCGGGCGCGCACCCTCTTCGGTGGTCACCTCGCCGATCAGCAGTTCGTAGGTCGAAGCCGTCGACGAACGGGGGTCGATGCCCACGCCGGAAGAACAGTTGGCCTGAGGATCAATGTCGATGAGCAGGGTAGTATGCTCCGTAGCAGCCAGGGATGACGCCAGGTTGATCGCCGTCGTGGTTTTGCCTACACCGCCCTTTTGATTCGCTACCGCAATGACTTTACCCATGTTGTCTGATACGCGTTAGGTTGAAAAAACGAGTGTGAAGAATAACAAAGTACGAAAACAAGAATTGTAATAAACTTGTTTACTTTATAGTACGTTACGCAGCAATCTGGTTTAATGAGCAGGTGTAGATGGCACGGCGAATTGTACTCAAGAAAGACCGCTTGCCGGAGAGGCAAACACTGACCATCGATTATGCTGCGGAGTTGAACCCGCAGCAGTTGGAAGCCGTTATGGCAGAGGGTGGGCCTACCCTCGTCGTCGCCGGTGCTGGAACGGGCAAAACGAGAACCCTGGTGTACCGGGTCGCGTACCTGGTCGAAACCGGAGTGGCGCCGGAGCAGATCGTGCTGCTCACGTTTACGCGCCGATCAGCCAGTGAAATGCTGAGCCGCGCAAGTTCGATACTCGATGGTCGATGTAACCGGGTAAGAGGCGGAACGTTTCACTCTTACTGCCTGAGTTTGTTAAAAGAACACGGCGCGCGGCTGGGGCTCCCGGCCAACTTCACCCTGCTCGACGCCGCCGACGACGCCGACGTCATCGACGTCATCCGCACTGCTAAAGGCCTTCATAAATCCTCGACCCGATTCCCGAAAAAACGCACCCTCCAGGCCCTCTTCTCTGCGTCCTCGAATCGTGAAGAACCGGTCGAGGACGTCTTGGTCCATCAATATCCTCACTTTCTCGGGCATACCGAGGCGATTCTGGATTTGCGGGACGCCTACATCGACTATAAGAGGCAGCACGGCCTCGTCAACTTCGACGACTTGCTGCGTCTTTCCGTCGAACTGTTGGAGTCGGACGCACGGATCCGTGACCGGGTTAGCGCGGCCTGCCGGCATATTCTCGTCGACGAGTACCAGGATACGAATCGCATGCAGGCGCTGCTCGTCGAACACCTGGCGCACGTCCATCAAAACGTAATGGTTGTGGGTGACGATGCACAGAGCATCTATCGATTCAGGGGGGCAGATTTCGAAAATATCTTCTCGTTCCCCGACCATTTCGAAAACGCGCGCCTCCTGAAGCTGGAGCAGAATTACCGATCCACACAGCCGATCCTGGATCTGGCGAATTACGTCATCCAGCAAGCCCGCCACAAATACGACAAAGCGCTCTTCAGCGACCAGAAGGAGGGCGAGCTTCCCGGCCTCGTCGTGGCCCCGGATGAACGGTTCGAGAGCCGGTTCATTTCTCAGATGGTGCTCGAACAGCGGGAGCGCGGTGTTCCCCTGGGGCGGATGGCCGTGCTGTTTCGCAGTAGCGGCAACTCTTTCGATCTCGAAGTCGAACTCGGCCAGCGCGGGATCCCCTATGTGAAGTACGGGGGAATGAAGCTGAGCGAAGCCGCTCACATCAAGGACCTCCTCGCTCACATGCGGATCCTGGAAAATCCCAAAGATGCCATCGCCTGGAACCGGGTGCTTCAGCTATTGCCGGGCATCGGGCCTAAAACGGCGCAAGACCTCGTCGATTGGATCACGACCTCTGCTTCCGATCCCTTCGAACTGGACAACCGCCCGTATTCGCCCCGCTACGTCGAAGCCTTGAAGGAGTTGTTCAAAGTGCTTCGAACGCTCGTTCACGGAAAATACGCGCTCGACGAGGAGGTCGAGACCCTCATCACGTACTACGAGCCGATTCTCAAGAAAAAATACTACGAGGATTATCCAAAGCGGCTGCAGGACCTGGAGCATTTCGCCGGACTGGCCGATAATGCCTCCGGTCGTTCTGCTTTCTTGTCGGCGCTCGCGCTCGATCCCATCGAACTCACAGCACTCGGCGCAACCGCCATAGACGATGACGAAGCGCCCCTCGTTTTATCCACCATCCATTCCGCAAAGGGGCTCGAATTTCAGACGGTGTTTCTCATCCATGCCCTGGATGGCGTTTTGCCCTCCGGATATGCCTTGAAAGACGCGGAAAGTGTTGATGAAGAGCTTCGCTTATTGTACGTTGCTATAACGCGGGCTGAGGTCGATCTTTTTATCTCATATCCCGTGCTCCAGTATCGCCGGCATCAGGGAGAGATTCTGTCGAAACCGAGCCGGTTT
The DNA here is from genome assembly GCA_964525535.1 of uncultured Rhodothermaceae bacterium. GTDB lineage: Bacteria > Bacteroidota > Rhodothermia > Rhodothermales > JAHQVL01 > JAHQVL01. The sequence goes on along the minus strand of CAZGHT010000014.1, from coordinate 65,304 downwards.
GTAGAACATGTACCTCATCGCCTGCTCGAGCCGTGTTCTCTGGTGGAAGAAAGTGAGTCCTCGGAATCGCGCCGGCCCGACGACGAGCCTGGCTCCTCTTCCGACGGACCGTATTTGGCCTTTTGATGGATGGTACGCGCCGGATGCGCAAACGTGCTGCAGAAGGGAACGAGCTGCTGTGCACAGTTCGCGTACCATCACTGTTTGATAGATGGTACGCGCCGGATGCGCAAACGTGCTGCAGAAGGGAACGAGCTGCTGTGCACAGTTCGCGTACCATCACTGTTTGATAGATGGTACGCGCCGGATGC
>CAZGHT010000014.1:56680-64893 GCA_964525535.1 uncultured Rhodothermaceae bacterium | reverse complement strand
GATGGTACGCGCCGGATGCGCAAACGTGCTGCAGAAGGGAACGAGTTGCTGTGCACAGTTCGCGTACCATCACTGTTTAACCCGGGGCTGTATTTGATGCCGCATGTAAGACCGAATGCAACACCTTCCATCTTCTAGCAAAAAGCCCCCATCAGAGAAACGAAGAGCTTTACATGGCCTGATCGTTCATGTAGTAGACTTTTCGTATCTCGAAACGATCCAGGATCTCAACCTGGCCATATTCAACGAAGAACGTGTGATCAATACCTTCGACCGGGCCGACTTGTTGATGATGATCGCTCACCTGCGGGGTGTTCCCGTAGGGTTCAAAATTGGCTACAGACACTCCGATGAGGTCTTTTACAGCGCGAAAGGGGGTGTCTTGCCCATGTACAGGAGGAGGGGAGTCGCTCGTACCTTGCTGCACGAAATGATGGATCATGTTCGCGCGATGGGATATACCCGGTTTATCTTCGATACCTTCCCGAACAAAAATCCGGGCATGACCATACTGGGGCTCAAAGAAGGGTTTCAACTGGCCCACGCAGATTATAATGCCGTATACAAGGATTACCGGCTGCAATTCGTGAAAGAGCTGTGAGCCGGACTCTCTAAGACTGATCTGCCTGCAACCCGTCAGGAAGCCGGGTCGTATATCCTGTAGATTTAAGGGTTCATGCCCTGCAACCACCAATTGGCGCCAATATGTTTCGATTTTCATTCGAGATCTGGGAAGGATTGCTCACTGCACTTCGAGCGATCAACTCAAACAAGCTGCGGTCTGTTCTCACCACGATAGGCATCATCATCGGCATTACGTCGGTCACGGCGATGGCTACAGTGATCGGAGGCATCGAGCGGCAGTTTGAAGAGTCCCTCTCCGAACTCGGCACCGATGTCTTGTATATCGAAAAATGGCCGTGGAACCGGGGGCCGGGCTTCAAGTGGTGGAATTACATCAACCGCCCCGATATCAAGGCGGACCTCGTCGAAGTCATCGAAGAACGTTCCCGGTATGCGACGGCCGTGGTGCCTGTGGTTAATACCAATCGGGCCGTTCAATACAAGGATCGAACGCTTTCGGGGATAACCGTGCAGGGGGCCTCCGCCAGTTATCAGGACGTGTTTGCGGTCGAGCTCAGCATCGGCCGGTATTATAATGACATCGAGGATCGTATGGGGCGGCCTGTGTGTATTGTGGGCGCCGGCATCGCCGAAGAACTATTCCCCATAGAGGACCCAGTAGGGAAATTCATTCGCGTGTCGGGGCGTCGTTTCCAGGTGATCGGGGTGCTGGAGAAGAAAGGATCGAATGCGGAGGGGCAAGATTCCGGAGACCTCCAGGTGCACATCCCCTTCAGGGCATTCAAGAATAACTTCGGCACACAGCGGCGGAGTATATCCGTTCGCGTGAAAGTCGGGGACCCGGAATACCTCGATGCTGCTAAAGACGAGCTCACGGGTATTCTCCGGGCGGCGAGAAATCTCGAGGCCACCGAAGACGATGATTTCGAGATCAACGAGCAAAAGACCCTCCGCGAGCAGCTGGCTCCCGTCAAGTTAACCATCTATTTCATCGGTATCTTTCTTACTGCGCTCTCGTTGCTCGTAGGTGGGATCGGGGTCATGAACATCATGTTCGTTTCGGTCAAGGAACGGACGAAGGAAATAGGGATTCGCAAAGCGGTCGGGGCCAGACGGCGCACGATTTTGATCCAGTTTTTGATCGAAGCCGTTACGATATGCCTGGTCGGCGGCTTGATCGGAGTTCTTATTGCGGTGGCCCTCATAGGCGCGATCAGCCTGATCCTGCCCGCCGCGTTGCCGGTGAGCACCGTGTTGATCGCCTTTTTGATCTGCGTATTCATCGGAGTGATTTTCGGGCTCGCTCCCGCATGGACGGCCGCCAGGGCGGAACCTATCGAGGCCCTGCGGTACGAATAATCTTTTTCGATCTAAACCTCATTACAATTTATGGGTTTTCTGGAAGCATTCAGGATGGCGATGTCCTCGCTCCGGGCCAACACGATGCGCTCAGTGCTTACCCTGCTCGGTATGGTCATCGGGGTGTTTGCCATCATCGTCTCTGTGACTGCCGTCGAGGTTATCGACGTCTATTTCAAAGAATCCATGCAGTTCCTGGGGACTTCGACCTTTTCCATCACGCGATATCCGCCTTTCGGATCGGGTAATGACGACCGGAGCCAGCGAAATCGCCCGCCCATCACGTTCGACGACGTGTCGGAACTCGAAGACTATCTGCGATTGCCCGTCACGGTCAGCGTTCTCGAAATGTTCAATGTCGGTTCTGTACGCTACAATGAGCGTGAAACGGAACCCAATCAGTTTCTGCTTGGGACGGACGAAAACTTCCTCGGGAATTTTACCTACGAACTCGATCAGGGGCGCTTCCTTACAGAGCAAGATGTGCAGTATGGCCGACCGGTGACCGTACTCGGCTCTGCACTGGCTGAAGAGCTGTTTCCAAACGAATCTCCGATCGGAAAAACGATCCGAACAGACGGGCACCGGTATGAAGTCGTAGGCGTTCTGAGAGAGAAAGGGAATTTTCTCGGGTTTGGCCTGGATAACAGGCTTTTTGCGCCCATTACGCGTCTCTTCACGCTGTACGGCATCCCGAATCGAAACATCGAAAACATCAGCCTTCGGGTTCAACGACCTGAACTCCTGGACAGCGCGATGGAAGAAGCGATCGGCCGATTGCGCGTGATACGCGGCGTGGGGCCCGGAGAAGAAAACAATTTCGAGTTGTCTACGAATGACACGTTCCGCAGCTTCTTCGATGCATTTACCGGCACCCTGACTCTGGGGGGGGCCATTATCGGCCTGATCGCGCTGCTCTCTGCCGGCATTGGGATCATGAATATCATGCTGGTTTCGGTTACGGAACGAACCCGAGAGATCGGTATCCGAAAGTCCATCGGGGCAAAGCGGAGGGACATTATGCGCCAGTTTTTGTTGGAAGCCTTCTTTTTATGCCAGGTCGGTGGGCTCATCGGCATTCTGCTGGGCGCACTCGTCGGTAATGGCGTTGCCGTCTATTTCGACATCACCGCCGTTTTTCCCTGGAACTGGGCTGTGATCGGTGTGGTCATGGTTACGGTCATTGCTCTCGTTTTCGGAGGGTTTCCGGCGTTTAAAGCGGCGCGTCTCGATCCAGTCGATGCGCTTCGGTATGAGTAGTCGCCTGACGCCTCCCTTTTCGACATCCTTCTACCTTCCGCTTTTCAACGACATGGGTGAAACACACCAGCAGGCTGCCAAAGAGGCCGTCGGTACTTATGCCGGAGGGCTGGTAAAGGACGGCATGCGGGTAGGGCTCGGAACGGGGTCCACGACAGCATATGCCATCACAGAGATCGGGCGGCGAATCCGAGAAGAGCGCATTTCGGTGACGGGCACGCCGACGTCGTTTGCTGCGGAGCGGTTGGCTCGAGAAGTGGGCATTCCCCTGATCACCCTGGATGACATTTCATCGTTGGATATCGTTCTCGATGGGGCAGACGAAGTGGATGCGGCATTGAACTTGATCAAGGGGCGGGGTGGAGCTCATACCCGCGAAAAAGTCGTGGCTTCTCTGGCCCGGGAGTTCATCGCCCTCGTAGATACCTCGAAGCGCGTGGAGCAGCTGGGGAGTACGAAACCCGTTCCTGTGGAAGTCCTGCCCATGGCGGTAAGCCCAGTGATGAGGCGGATCGAAGCGCTGGGCGGGCAGCCTGAGATTCGGATGGCGAGTGAAAAAGACGGTCCTGTCGTTACCGATCAAGGGTTCTGGATTGTCGACGCCTGGTTTGGTAGGATCGACACGCCGGACGCGCTGAATATCGCTCTCCTCTCCATTCCCGGCGTCCTCGATCACGGTTTGTTCGTTGGCATGGCCCACCGGGTTCTCGTTGCTGAAGAAAACGGGCGGATCCGTACGATGACGAGGCAGGAAAAGGATTAGGCGAAAGTCGGGTCGTTAAACGACCTCGAACAGAAGGGGATACTATCAAATAAGGGGCTGCCATTCTCGATGGCAGCCCCTTTGAAATCGTAGATACAGGATCGGCTGAACGATTACTTCAGCTTGAAGGTGATGGGCAGCGACATCTTGACGGGCACCGGTTTGCCGCGCTGGCGACCGGGCTCGAACTTGGCCTGGCTCACGGCGCGAACCGCTTCTTCGTCACACCCGGCGCCAATGCCGCGGACAACGACCGGATCGATGACCGATCCATCGGTGTTGACAACGAACTGAACGAAAACACGCCCTTCAACGCCGGCTTTCTTGGCGATCTCGGGGTACTTGATTTTGCTCTGGATAGAAGCAAGGCCCCCGATGAGTTCAGGCATGTCCTCAACGATCATGAAAATTTCCGGCTCTTCCTCTTCTTCCTCACCAGAGGATGGAGGAGGAGGCAGGTTGACAATTTCTTCGTCGAGTTCCAGAGAGACGTCGAGATCGAGATCTTCGTCTTCTAGAATTTCATCGTCAGGCACTTCGACAGGTACCGGAGGTTTTGGAGGGGGAGGGGGCTTCTCAATCTGTTTGGTTTGTTGAATTTCCTCCATCTGGACGATTTCTTGCTGAACTTCTTCGATAATGAAGCTTTGTTCAGGCTGCAACGACAGCCGGAATGCAGTAATCAAGAATCCCAGCGCGAGGATCATCCCAATTTGCATATAGAAGGGATATCGTTGACGAATGTCGGCTTTTTCAGTTTTACGTACGGCCATAGTCGTTCTGTGTGCTTCTCCTGAGTCGTTTGTGGGGAACGAGTCAGGAAGATACTAAATTGTGAATGGTAAGGTCAATGCTCGCCAGGTATACTCAACCGATTATGCAGTTTGTGCATGCATACATACATGCTTCATGCAGCGAGTGTGGAAAGCAGATCCCAACGTTGATTGCTGTAAACAAGACACCGCCTTTTTATAAAAGTTGCTGTGTACCCCTGAGTACAAACATGTGAGTGTTGTCCGGTGAGCCTGGTCAGATCCGGTCGAGGGCAGGCTCTCAACGACGCTCGGGAGTACGTGCTTTTGGCGGGCTGCTTACCCGACAAAATTCATGCGACTGCACTTAGTTTGCACTTAGTTTGAACACATGAATGCATATCGACATCAATTCGGTGACATCAATTCGGTGGTGGTGAACCTCGAAAAGGGGGCATGGCGGTCAAACTGCAGGGCACGCGAAGCCGCTGGCCCCGATAGTCTGGGCCCGATAGCTTGGGCCTGGTTATGTTCTGCAGTTTGTAGCTATATCAGGTACGCATTTCACTGCAAAATGCTCCCGGGGTACCGTTCCGGGAAGCGCTTTCTCGAAATCCTGCCTGCCAGGGCCCGAAGTGCGAGCAGCCCCGAACGACGTTATGGCTGGGACTTCGCGTCCGTTCAAAAAGTCACCTGCAGCAAAGCCGTAGTGCCTTGTGCGTGGGGGATAACCTGAAACGTCAGATCTTCACCCACGTCGAAATGAATGAGGTGTGCGCTCACGTAAGCTTCCAGGACGCCCAACCCCCACACGGCAAATGTAACGAGGATGTTCAGGTCTCTACGACGCCTGAATTGATTGCGGAAGTTTCTCAGCGTTGGAGCAAGGCTCTGCCGGGCAGTGATTTGATCCTCTTCGTTGAGCGTATCTTCCGGCGGAAGGCCGGCCAGGCTTCTGGCCTCATTATAAGCTGCCACGAACCGTTCCCGGTACGCGTCAGGTCGTTCTTCAGGGGGTACGTCCCGATATTGGGCGTAAAGCGCGGCGTGGCGATAGGTCAGGTATTTCTGATTGGCGTTGACAACCAGGAAGGAGGCGGCGCCCAGGCCGGCGTAATAGACGGATGCCTTGATGTACTGCCTGTTGTAGATCTGTCCCCAGCCAGGGACGATCAAGGCGCGATGTAGGGCGTGGCGGGGGGAATGCCCTTTCGGCAGCCCCCGTTCTTCGGCTCTCACGTCCGCCTGCGGGGCCGATTGCGCGGGTACTGGCCGGGGCGTGACACAGGCGAAGCATATCGCAACACTTACCATGAAGAGCAGCCCGTGGATCGGTCTTAGCATATCGTGTATGCTTCTATGCATGTTGAGTAGGGTTGATCTGGGCTCAAGGCAGGCCAACCGGGTCGTTATCCATATACTTTTCCTTCGCGGATTAAGTTTTCCGAGTCGAAGACAAACCCAGCCTGTCTTTGATCCACGGATATAGGCTTATGGCCAGGAAAAGGCCGATGATATTCGCTACAGAGTCGGCCGGATCCGGCGTGCGGTCGAAAGGCAGAAGCCCCTGATAGATCTCTGTCAGGATTGCGTAAGCGATGCCAGAAAGGGCGACCCAGGCCTTCCTTCCTGGCAGGGTTTCGGGCAATGCATGCATCCATAACCCGCCGAGCACGAAGAACAGGGTGAAGTGGGCGATCTTGTCCGGCTCAAACAGGTCGAACTGGATCCTGGGTATATCTTTGCCGGGAATAGAACAGGCTGCGAGGATGAGCAAGGTCCAGCCGATAGCGGCCAGGTAAGAACGTGATATCATGATGAATAATAATCGGGAAGAACGGCGCGTATAGACTCTATCAGGTCGCCGGCCAGCATCGATGAGGAGGGATACTGCCGGGCGTAGTGTTCAGCAGCGTCGCCACCTACGAAGAGGGCGCATAAAGCCGCTTTCAAGGGCGAGGTACCCTGAGCGAGCAGGCCTGCACAATACCCGGCAAGGACGTCACCCGTTCCGGCGGTAGCCAGCCCGTTGTTGCCGGTCGGGTTGACGTACACGGCTCCCGAAGGGTCGCCCACCAGCGAGGGGTTTCCCTTGAGAATCAGCACGCAGTTCCAGCGTCTGGCGTAGGCTCGAACGGTAGCGATGTTATGATCCAGGTCGACCGATTCACCGGCGAGTCGTTTGAATTCCCCGATATGGGGGGTTAAAATCCACCTCCCGTTGGCGTGAGTCTCCAGCAATTCGGTATGGCCGGCTACGGCGTTCAAGCCGTCTGCATCCAGCACGAGTTGCTGTTCAACGCGCTGGAGGAGGGTGCGTACGAAGCGCTGGGTGTCGGTGTCTGCACCCAATCCGCAGCCGATGAGCACTGCTCGCGCCTTGCTGAGCCTCGGGGTTAGCGCCTGGATTGCCGGCTCCGGTTGGATGCCGAGGTCCGAGGCCGGCAAAGGAACCGTCATCACTTCCGTCAGCGCGGCATCCAGGATCGGCTGCACGGAGTCCGGGGTTGCGCATACTACGGCTCCTGCTCCGGCACGTTCTGCGGAAAGGGAGGCCAGCCTCGCTGCACCCGTGAGGCCTGTAGATCCGGCTACGACGAGCGCCATTCCGACATCGTACTTGTGGGTTTGCAGAGGACGCCTCGGCATCCAATTTCTGATGAGGGCCCGGGTGGGCAGCCGCCCGCAGCCCTCAGCAGAGGCCGCTCGCCGTAGGAGATAGGCGGGAATACCGATGTCGGCTACATGTACTGCCCCGGTATGTTGACTTCCCTGTCCCAGAAGCTGCCCGGCTTTCAGCGCGCCCATAGAGACGGTACAGTCTGCCCGTACGGCTTGCCCCAGGGGGATGCCCGTATCTGCGTGTAGGCCGCTCGGGATGTCCATCGCTACTGTCCAGGCGGGGTGCTCGTTGATCCATGCGATCAGGGTGTCAAAGGGAGGGCGCAGTGCGCTCTGGATGCCTGTCCCCAGCAGAGCATCCACGATGATGTCTACAGGATGACCGCCTTCCAGCCGGTCGACGTTGTCGAACCTGTGCAGCGTGACGGAGGCCTCGGTTTCGTTCGAAGCCAGCTCTTCAAGCAGCTTGAAGTTTCGGGCTGCATCCTCCGTCATCCGATCCGGCGCGGCCATCGATACAACGGTGACCCTGGCGCCGCGCGCGGCCAGCACCCTGGCCGCTACGTACCCGTCGCCTCCGTTATTTCCCTTCCCGCAAAAACAGAGGACGTGTTTGTTTTTCAGGTTTCCGACTTTTTTTTCGATTACCCGGGCCGAAGCTCTGCCGGCCGTCTCCATCAGCGTGAAGCCGGGAATACCCAGCGATTCGATCGTGAGGCGATCGGCTTCTCGCATCGCTTCGGCCGTCAAGACCGGCAGCCATACGGGGCGATCCTGGTAACATTCGTGATGGACAAACACAGGGTTTCGGGATTTAAAGGCGCAAGAGAGCACAGAGGCGGTGAATACAGATGATGCAGGTGTTGCATCGC
>CAZGHT010000014.1:54183-56580 GCA_964525535.1 uncultured Rhodothermaceae bacterium | reverse complement strand
GTGTGTTGCATCGCGGGTGTGTTGCATTCAACGTGCGGGGGCAGAGAGGATCCCGTCAGCCGGGCGCCCTCAACGAACGAGAAGCGTATCCCGCTCCCAGGATCGCTGAAGGATTCGCAGCGTGTCGGGGATCGCCTGCTCCCAGCGGGCGCGCACCTGCAGGCTGTCAGTATACCAGGTCATGGGTTCGGCGTCTTCGTAAGGAATGAGCAGGCCGCCATCCCACGCGGAATTCCCGTTCTCGTCTAAAAAAGCGCGCAACTGGTAACTTTCCTGGTCGGGAAGCCCCGTGAATCGGAACAAACCGTCTTCTCCGGCGACAGTGGATGCCGTACGTTGCCGGCCGTTGGCCGGAAAAAGTTCTACGACGAGCCGGGACGATGAGTCGGTGGTGGCGACGACGCCGCTTAATTCGCCCAGCGCAGAAGCCGTCAGATAGGCGAACGTCTCCGTGTAGACGGTATCAGGGGTGTTGGCAAGGTCTCCCTGGATAGTGATGGAAAAAGGGAGATCCCTGGAAAACGAAGGGTCGGGGTGTATCGTGAAGACAGCCCCATTTTCAGTAGATACTGAAAAGGGATGGATCGTGCTGCTGGTATCTTGCAGTGTAGTGTGTCGCTCGAGGCTATCCACAGGAATGGGCTGATTGAGGCGGACTGCCGGGTTTTCTCCCGGTGCGAGCAAGACCTGGCCGAGTTCTCCCCGTCTGCTACGGGTCGTCTGAAATCCCACAAAGCGCGTTTGCAGTGTGTCGTCCATGCGGGTCGGGGTGAATGTGGCAGGGGATGGAGACACCGCATTGCCGCTCGAATCTGCAATGTGGGCCGGCTGCAGCGTGTGGGCGGAACCCGATAGAGGGGGAGTAAGCAGATAAAGTTGCCTGGGGTCCTCCTCGTACATGTAGATGTCGTTCACTTCAATTCGTGTTCCAGCCGAAGAGTCCGTGAGAACCCAGTCTTCCGGAGCCCTGGAGAGCAGTTGAATGGACTCGGAAAAGCGAAGCTGCAGCCGAGATCGAGAGAGGGCTCTGACGCGTTCCAGGGACGGAGCTACCGTGTCGACGCGAGTCACGATCCAGGGCACGGCCACAGGTATTGCCACGCTGTCGGCGAAAATGGCAGGCGCGGGGGGGGTGGCAAACCGTTCGTTGGCGTCAGGAACGCGATTTCGGTTGCCATCCTGGAGTGCGATTACGTAATACGGCTGCTCGCTCAAATACTCGAAGGTAAAGGCGCCGTCTGCGGTCGACTGGGTTCTGTAATCGGGCCTGTCCGGTAAACGAGCCGGTATCGAGTCGGATACGGCGTAAGCGTATACGTCCATATTGCCGAGCCCGGCGCCGTCGACAGCCAGAACGACGCGTCCCTCGATCCGGCCCCGGTTGATCGAGGGGCCGGTGGCAAAAGCGAGTGTGATGGGAGAGTCCAGGGCCACCTGGTGGATGTCGCGCAAATTCGTGTCGATGGTGAGGATGTAGGTTGTGTTTTCCCGAAGCGGCTCCGGAAAGGTGATGTCGACGCGGTTTTTTCTCCATCGAAAGCGCAGGGGCGTATCGAACGCAGGGGTGACCGATAGGGCCTGCGCGAAGGAAGCCTGGTTTACATATTCTGAAAAGACGACCCGAATCGTTTCCGTATTCACGTTGACGCTTTCTGACGGCGGGACAGCTTCAACGATCGCCGGGGGCGTCTCGTCCTGAGGACCTCCGGTGGGTGCTACGGGGATCGCACACGATCCCGTGAGGAGGGCGGCTACGAGGATGCCGTAACGGAGGACGCGATCAACCTTCATCGTTATCACTATCGCTTCGCAGAGTGAAGAAGAGGTAAACACTGATGGCGGACGCGGCGGTGAGGATAATGGGCTCCAGGTAACCCCTCAGCCACCTTCGGGCAGGCAGTGGCGCCGTCGTCTCGGGGTATGCGTCGGATTCGACCCCGTCGAGATCGCTCACGGCCAGCGTATCGGCTTCGTCCTTCGCGCAGAGGTTGTCCTGGAGCAGGATGCCGTCTGCATCGACGAAGGAATACTGCATCGTCAGGGCGACCGTCCGCGCGACCCTCTTGCGACGCAGGCGTTCGTACGAGACACGAGCTTCATCGACGTGGTAAGAGAGGGTCGGCAACGGGTCCGCGCGCAACGTGTCGACGAGGTACACCCGGTAGTCCGTGTCGTTCCACTGGGATACGAGAGCACTTCGTAGATAAGGCATCGAATCCGTAGCATCGAGTTGGAACAGCCTGGTTTCGCCGGGCACCGGTTCGATGCAGGCTATTGCCAGGTCTTGAAAAATCTCCAGATTGGTCGGTTGTGCGGACATTCCCCGGCAGCAAACCAGGGCCAACATACCCATGAGGAGAATAATTCGCACGATACTATCTGTATGGTGATACGAAC
>CAZGHT010000014.1:0-54083 GCA_964525535.1 uncultured Rhodothermaceae bacterium | reverse complement strand
AACATACCCATGAGGAGAATAATTCGCACGATACTATCTGTATGGTGATACGAACCGGACCGGGACGCGACTCGTTCGGGATCAGGCATAAATGCCGCGAACGCGCAATGCGCTGGCGACCTTGTCCACGGCGAGCACATAAGCTCCTATTCGAAGTGAAACGCCATGTTTCTCGGCGGTATCGTACACCTGATCGAATGCATTGCGCAGCATGAAGTCGAGCCGCCGGTTGACGCGATCCAGGCTCCAGAAATACCCGTGGCGGTCCTGGACCCACTCGAAATAAGATACGGTGACGCCGCCGGCATTCGCCAGGATATCCGGTACGACCAGTGTGCCTTTCTCGTTCAGGATGTCGTCGGCTTCCGGGGTGGTCGGTCCATTAGCCCCTTCTGCGATGATCGCGGCTTTGATGTAGTCGGCGTTTTTCTGGGTGATCTGGTCTTCTTTGGCCGCCGGCACGAGCACGTCGACTTCCAGGGTGAGCAGTTCGTCATTGCCGATCTTATCGGCGTCCCGATATCCTTCGAGGCTATAGCCGTTGGCTTTCGAATACTCCATCATGGCGGGGATATCCAGCCCGTTTCCGTTGAAGTAGCCCCCGGAAATGTCGCTCACGGCCACAATTTTGCACCCTTGCTCTCGGAGCAGTTTAGCCGCCGTCGAGCCGACGTTGCCAAAGCCCTGTACGGCCACGGTCGCCTCGAATGACTTTTTGCCGATGCGTTCCATGGCGGCGAGGGTAGTCGTCATGACGCCGCGCCCGGTGGCCTCGATGCGGCCTTGCGAGCCCCCGAGCGCGACCGGTTTGCCGGTAACGATGGCCGTATTGGTATGCCGGGCATGCATCGCATACGTATCGAGGATCCACGCCATGATTTGCTCGTTGGTGTTCATGTCGGGCGCAGGGATATCTCTATCGGGCCCGAAAACATCGAGCATCCCTGCGGTATATCGGCGCGTCAGTCGCTCGAGTTCGGAGGGCGACATCGTCCTGGGGTCGCATACCACTCCGCCCTTAGCGCCGCCGAAGGGGACGCTCACCACCGCACATTTCCAGGTCATCCACGCGGCCAGCGCTTTGACCTCCGAGAGCGTGACGTCGGGCGCGTACCTGATACCCCCTTTGCTGGGGCCGAGGATGTCGTTATGGATCACCCGGAACCCTTCGTAGACTTTGATCTGGCCGTCGTCCATCACGATCGGATTCGAGGTAATGTGGATATGGGCGGGCTTGCACAGGTATTCGTAAAAGCCGCGTTCCAGGTCCAGGATGTCTGCAGCGATATTAAATCGCTCCATCATGGCACGAAACGGGTCTTCACCGTGAGAAAGAGGGGCAGGCTCTTTATAGATGGATTTGGCGTAAACGCCTTTTTTGACCGGCATATCTTCAGGCTTGAATGATGATTGTCAGTGGTGATTTGAGCAAAAAGTACCCGATCGAAACTCGGGCTGAAAGCGCTTTTTGTGTGTGTGTTATATACGCAGCAAGGAGGAAAAAAACCCGTTTAACGTAGGGGTATCAAAAGAGATCGCTATTTTATCTAAATTTTGTGTTTTCATCATACCGGCGGAAAAAACGATGGAGATCAGGACGCTTACGGAGAACCAGCGAAAGAGAGTCTCTTCCTTAGCCAGGAAAAAAGGCAGGGTGATGCATCGGCAGTTTCTGGTGGAGGGGCTTCGTTCTGTCGAAGCTGCCGTTCAAGGGCAAGCGCCTATTTCGGAAATCCTCGGCACGGAAGCTGTACTGGGCGATCCGGCTAACACCTCCTGGCTCGCGTCTGCCGGGGCCCCACTGTACCGAATGACCGAAAAAGTGGCTCGAAGTGTATCGACGGTGGAGCACGGACAGGGTATTGTCGCCGTAGTCGGGATCTCCGAGGGGGCGCATGCAGCGCTTTCCCGATTCGACGCCATCCTGGCTCTGGATGGCGTTCAAGATCCGGGGAATGTAGGCACGATCGTGCGTACGGCGGCCTGGTTTGGCGTGCAGGCTGTTCTGGCGGGGCCCGGGACGGCAGACCTCTATAACCCGAAGGTCGTGCGCGCTTCTATGGGCGGGTTATGGGATACGTGCGTTCTTCGCGTCGACGACCTCACGGAGGAGCTATTCTCGTTGAAATCGAAGGGGTTCCGCGTGTGCGGCGCCGCATTAAGCGGGGAATTGATCACAGAATGGATGCCGGCGGATCAAACCGTACTGGTCATCGGCAGCGAGGCGAGGGGACTCTCGGCTTCGGTTAGAAAGCTTCTCGACCGGGAAATCACCATTCCGGGTCAAGCGGGATTAAAAGGGGCTGAATCCCTCAATGCAGCGACGGCTGCCGGGATATTGATGTATCGCTGGAAAGAGAGGGCCCTGCGTACCGGTTGAGCGTCAGGGGAGGAGAAAGCCGATAACCGTCATGAGTATTTTTCTCAGCCGGGCAAAGGACCGTTTGACTTGCATTTTGATCGCTGCTTCCGTGGAGCCGATCATATTTGCGATTTCCTCGTAACGATATCCGTATTCTCTCAATTCGAGGATACGGCGCGCTTTTGGAGACAGCGTGGACAGCGCCTGTTCCAGATCGAAGCGCGTGGATGCGGCGGAATCGTCCAGCGAATGCTCAGGGGCTCGATCGGGGTCGTACAGCCGTTCTTTTGTACCATACCTGCCGCGGTACATATCCTGGAGCTCGAACAAGGCCGCTTTCATCGCAAAGGCCCGCAGGCTGGAAGGATCTTTCAGGTGGCTCAGCCCTCGATGGACGCGCAGCAAGGTGTTCTGAATGAGATCGTCCACTTCCGGCTTCAGGCCAATCCGTTTGATGAAAAAAGCTCGCAGCAGAGGTTGCAGCGCTTCCAATAGCTCGTTGCGTGCCAGGTCATCTCCCTGTTGAGCCTGCCGGACAGTATGACTGTTGAAAACACTTTTTTTTGTCATACGTGAAAAATAGTGAACCTGTGAAAAACACGCACTGTATCTTTTCAGCAGCCCGCATGCGTTGCGATCTTCCCGGCCCGGTATGTGCAGGATTCGGACGATTTCGCGATCGTGCTTTGGGGCAGGGCGCTGCCGGCTGTTCGCTCGTACGCCGGCCGGCAGGGATCCGGTCAATCTTTCGGGGAGAACCTCATCCAATAACGCGATGCAGCTGAGGGGAAAGTCAGGTATGAACGTAGATGTCGTCTTTGCGGTAACGGGGGATGTCCGATGGAATTCTCGTGCTCTCAAGCAGTTGCGCCTTATCGCGGCACAGGGCTATAGAACGCATGCAATCGGTATCGGCCGGGAAGCAGAATCGGTAAGATTGGGAGACGAGATCACGGTTCAGCTCCTGAAACGGCCCTCAGGTACAGGTCCTCTTTTTTTCATAACATTGCACCGGTTGTTCCGCCGAGCGCTCGATCCGATATCGGCCCATCTATATCATGCGAGCGACTTATATGCATTGCCTGCAGCCGCCCGGGCCGCTCGCTCCAGAGGCTCCGCGCTGGTATACGACGCTCGCGAGCTGTATCCGAATGTAGCCGCTGCCAGGGGGCGACCCTGGGTTGGATGGTTCTGGCAACGCATCGAAAGGCGCTTCATAGGAGAAGCGTCCCACGTTTTCACCGTAAGCCATCGCATCGCTACTCGGATGCAGGCGCGATACGATATCGATCGGCCGTCCGTATTGTACAACGTACCGGCTGCCGCACAGGTTACACGCTCTTCGATTTTACGGGATCGGTTCGGAATACCGAATGAGAAAAAGATTTTCCTGCACCAGGGTAACATACAGAAGGATCGAGGATGTTTCGTACTCGCTCGGGCTATGCAATGCGTAGAACAGGCTGCGCTCGTCTTTCTGGGGGGCGGACCGCTGAAAGACGCGCTCATCGGAGAAGTCGGTTTGCTGGGGCTTCGAGATCGTGTTCATTTCCTGGATCCGGTGCCTCCCGACGCGCTGTTGTCCTACACGGCATCGGCGGACGTCGGTGTCACGCTGCTCGAAGATACCTGCCTGAATCACCGGTATGCGCTGCCCAACAAGCTGTTCGAATACCTGATGGCAGGGATTCCCGTGCTGGCGAGCGATTTACCCGAGATACGCGATGTCGTAGATGCCTATGGTGTGGGACGGCTGGTCGATCCTGCCGATCCGGAGGCCGTCGCCCGGGCCATGCAATTCATGATCGACCGGCCGGATACACTCGAGCAAATGAGCACGAATATCCCGGCCGTACTGGAAACTTTTAGCTGGGAGAAGGCATCAGTATGCTTCGAACAGGCCTACCACTCTATTTTATCCGACAACAGGTAGTATCCGTGCGTAGCATCGTTTTCTCTCTCATCGGGCTTTTCTTCTGTACGAACCTGAGCATGGATCTGCAGGCCCAGCCCAACGTCGCTACGGGGGCGCCGTGGTTGACCTTCCAGGAAGCGCTTCAGGCTGCCGAAGTAAGCGGCCGGCCTATCCTGGTGGACGTTTATGCGCCGTGGTGTTCCTGGTGTGCCCGGTTGCAGAACGAGGTCTATCCGTCCGACGACGTGCGCGCTTATATCGAAGAGCATTTCGAAATCGCCAGGCTGAACATCGAAGAAGACGACCAGGTCATCGACTTCAAAGGGTATTCGTTGACCCCTGCAGAGCTGGCTTCTGGGCTGGGCGCTGAGGGCACGCCAACTACGGTATTTCTGGCTTCCAACGGGGATTATATCACCCGCTTACCCGGCTTTCTGGAGGCCTCCGAGTTTATTCACGTGCTCAAATACATCGGGAGCGGCGCTTTTGAATCGGAGCCTTTTCAAGAGTACAGGGGCCGTCAATAACGAATGGTTTCCTGCCAGTCCTGGATGAGCCGATGGTACTGATCGGGCCGCCGGTGGTGCATGAACAATGTGCGCGCCGGTGATTGTGAACAGGCAGACAGGTCTATGTCGGCATACAGGATGGCTTCTTTGTCGCGGGGAGCCTGCGCCACGAGTTGACCGAAGGGGTCCGTGACGAAGGATTCACCGGCAAAATGCAGCACGTCTTCTCTGCCGACCCGGTTGGCCAGCGCCATGAAGAACCCGTTCTGGAAAGCTCCCACACGGAGTTCCGCTTCAAACAGCCCATTGGGCCATTCGTCCAGTGCGCCGGCCTGCGGGACGACAACCAGCTCGGCGCCTCCCAGGGCGAGCCCCCTCAGGTATTCGGGGAAATGGCGGTCGTAGCAGATAGCCACTCCAATACGGCCTGCCGCCGTGTCGAAAACAGGAGTGCCGGTATCTCCGGGCGTGTAGTAGCCCTGTTCGTAGAATCCCTCGTAATCGGTGATATGCATCATGCGAACGCACCCGAGCAGGGCGCCGTCGGCATCGATCACGGGTGACGTATCGTAGGCTCGACCCTCGTCGCGTTCGAACAGGTTGGCTATGACGACAACGCCCAATCGGCCGGCCGCTCCACAAAGCGCCTCGGTGGTCGGGCCCGGTATGGGTTCGGCGAGGTCGAGGGCGTCCGGGCCGGCCCGGTGTTGAGGATAAAAAGGGGTGAAAGCCAACTCGGGAAAAACCACGAGGTGGGCGCCGGCACGGGCGGCTTCTTCGAGTGCGTCCAGACCTCGCTGCAGCGAGGCTTCCCTGTTCGCCGTAGGCGTATGCTGAATAAGTGCGATTTTCATAGAAGCGATTCGCTCAATATATCAGATCGATGGATGTTCCCGGGGGTGGTACTGTGCGGAGACGATGCGAGGGCGCGCGTTTAAATCATTCCGTATTGCTGCAGACGAAAATCCTTTTTGGAGTAACATCTGCTTTACCTCGGTGGCAAAGTCCATGTGAGTTTCAAAATACAGGTAGCCACCGGAGCGCAGCAGGTGGGGCGCCTCATCGGAAATTGACCGGTAATAAAGTAGTGGATCCGAGTCCACGAACAAAGCGATGTCAGGCTCGAAGTGTACTATTTCGGGCTCGAGGCTCGAAGTTTCGCTTCTGGGGATATAAGGCGGGTTGGATATCAGCAAATCGAGCTCCGGGAGATCGAGCGCTGGAGGGATTCCCTGGAGGATATCGCTACGGAATAGCCGAATGTCGAGGGCGAGTCGGTTCGCGTTTCTCCGGGCTATCTCTAAGGCGCCTTCACTGATGTCGCATGCGTACACGAGGGCGTCCGGCCTCTGTTCTTTTATAGCGAGAGCGATGCATCCACTCCCGGTGCCTACGTCCAGAATGGTAGGGTTCTTGATATCTTCTATACGTTGCAGCGATTCCATGACGAGCCATTCGGTTTCGGGTCGAGGAATCAATACATCGGGGTTGACCTCGATGCGCACCTGTAAAAACTGGGTATGTCCGAGAATGTATTGCAACGGCTCCCGATTCGTTCTCTTGCCCAGCATCTCCTTCAACGAGAAGACCGTTGCGGCAGGGACCCGCATTTCGGGGTAGGCATACAACTGAGCGCGATTGCATTTCAGCAATTCGCACAACATCCATTCGACATTACGCCTGGCATCGTTTATGTTCGAAGACCGCAAACAGTTCGTGGCCTCCCGGATTATCGAGATGCGCGTATATGTCCTTCGTTCATCGACCATGTTCATCGAGCGGGCACTTCTCGGTCCAGATAGGTTAACGATCTGATGTTTCCGTTGAGATGGTAAATAGTGCCGGGTTTCAAAAGATCCAGAATATCAACGTCACTAACGTAGCTAAACATAATGAGTACTTTAGAGAAGCTTACAGAGCTTGCGGGGAATTTGTGGTGGAGTTGGAATCCTTCCGCACAGGCGTTATTCGAACAGCTCGATGCAGACGTGTTCCTCGCGTCGTCACGCAATCCCATGGCTGTTCTGAAAGCCGGCAAATCTGCGGTTGTGGAAACGGATGCGTTTCGGGAGGCGGTGGACAGGGTTTATGAGGCATTTCGAGACTACATGAGCGCAGCACCTCGGTTTGAAGACCTCCCCCGCGTGTCCTACTTCTGCATGGAATATGGGCTTCACGAGAGCCTTCCCCTGTATGCGGGCGGGCTCGGCATCCTGGCCGGCGATCATACGAAGGCGGCGTCGGACCTGGGGCTTCCTTTTACCGCTGTCGGCCTGTTATTGAGCGAGGGGTATTTTAATCAGTATTTCGACGAAAGCGGCTGGCAGCAAGAGCGGTATGCCCCCATCGACCCGGGAGCTCATCCCGTTACTCTGGTAGTCGATAAAAACGGTCAACCCGTACGGATTCAAGTCCATCTTGCTCAAAATCTGCTGCAGGTTCAGGCCTGGCAGGTTCAGATTGGTCGAACGACGCTGTACCTTCTCGATACCGATTTCGACGAAAATCCGCCCGAATACCGCTCCCTGACGAGGAGGCTCTATCAGAACGGGCGTGCCGTTCGCATACAGCAAGAAATTATCCTCGGAATAGGGGGAATGCGTATGCTCCGTGCACTGGGCATCGAAACGGACGTGTACCACATGAACGAAGGGCATTGCGCCTTCCTCGCTCTGGAGCTGCTCCGGGAATATCTCGTATCGGGGAATGTACTGGGAGACTATGCATTGGCCGAAGGAGAGCGCTGGGTTCGCGACCAGTGCGTGTTTACCACCCACACGCCCGTAATGGCCGGCCACGACCGTTTTTCGGCGGATATCTTCCTGGAACAGATGGCCGGATTCCGGGAGCAAATGCGGTTTTCGGAACACGATCTCCTCAGCTACGGCCGCGTAGATCCGAATAATCCGGGTGAAGATTTTACGATGACGGTTCTCGCCCTCAAGATGTCTCGGACGGCCAACGGTGTTTCGAAGCTGCACGGTGAAGTAGCCCGGCGGCAGTGGCATCATTTTTATCCCGACACAGCGGTCGACAACGTACCGATTGGCCATGTAACGAATGGGGTTCACTTGCCGACCTGGACGGCGGCAGACGTCCAGGAATTGCTCGACGAAAAAGTAGGCCCCTGGAAGATGCATCGTAGCGACGCTGATTTCTGGAACGCGCTTGAAAAGGTGTCGGATGAAGCATTGTGGGCGCTTCGCAATACGCTGCGGCGTCGCCTCATCGAATTCGCCAAAAAACGCATCGTCGAACAATCGGCGTTATTTGAAGACAAGCTCGATCCCGAGGTCCTGACGATTGGCTTTGCTCGCCGCTTCGCGCCTTATAAACGAGCCAGCCTTCTCTTCAGAAACCTGGAGCGCGCCGCTGAAATATTCTCCCAACAAGACCGGCCGGTACAGATCCTGTTCGCCGGTAAGGCGCATCCAGCAAATGGGGAAGGAAAGCGTCTCATCCAGCAGTTATTCGAAATCAGCCGTAATCCTGCATTCAACGGCAGGTTGATCATTCTGGAAAACTACGACATGCACATAGGGCGTTTGCTCGTATCTGGATGCGACATCTGGCTCAATAACCCGAGGCGCCCTTACGAAGCGAGCGGAACCAGCGGTCAGAAGGCGCCCATTCATGGCGGGCTGAACCTGTCCATCCTGGACGGCTGGTGGCCGGAAGGCTACAACGGTTCCAACGGCTGGGCTATCGGGCATGAGTCGTCCGCTGACACCAAGGAACCTTCTGTGCAAGATGAGGAGGATGCACGCTTCCTGCAGGATACGCTGGCTAATGAAGTCATCCCGATGTTCTACACCCGGGATGAACAAAACATTCCACGTGAATGGGTAAGCCGGATGCGCCAGGCTATGATGACCCTGCCGCACGCCTTCAGCGCCGAGCGTATGCTGATCGACTACGTAGAACAGGTGTATCGAGCGCGTGAATCTGCCAGTGTATGACGGCGGGTGGTGATTTCCTGAGGCGGCGCCGGCGAGTCTGGTTCGGGATGGCGTTCAGGTCGGGGAGCGCGTCATAACAAGCCGTGTTTCGAGGTCCAGTCTCGAAATCCCTCGACCAGCTCGTCGAACGAATCCAGCACAAAGAGGTCATTCTGTAAGTGCCAGACGTCGTAATCCTGTTCTACGATATGATCGGGGCTGAAAGGATGAACGGTGACGTCGTCGGACAAGGCGTGGGTCACCTCCTCTTTGGAAGAGAGAATGCCGGCGCCGAAGATGCGGTGGCCGTTTTCCTGCCGGACGAGCCCGAATTCGACGGTAAACCAGTGGAATCGCTCCAACTTCGGCCGGTAAGAACCGCGAGCCTGGAGGGCTGCTTTGCCAAACAACTGGTAGAAGTCGGCGAAAGCCGGCTCAGTAAGCATGGGCATGTGTCCGAAGATGTCGTGGAATAGATCGGGGGCCGGGGTATAATCCAGTTCCTCGATCCCGCGGATGTAGTCCGTGGAAGGAAATACGCGGCGGGAAAGCAGGTTGAAGAAGTCCCTCTCGTGGAGCAATCCCGGTATCCGGGCGATCTTCCAGTTCGTTTCAACTTCAAGAATGGCGCTCAACGCATTGAGGGCAGGGATACGTTCGTTTGTCAATCGAAGGATGTCCACCCCTTGCAGAAAAGCTTCCCCGGCGCGTCCGGGCAACAACTGCATCTGCCGGTCAAACAGGGTTCTCCAGAGGTCATGGTCCTGATCGGAATAATCGGGATAGGGTATCTCTGAACCGGTAGGCGGAGGACCGTCGAGGTGTTGCGGGATACACCTCGGATCGTTGCCGGCGGCAGCGGCTTTTTCGTAGGCGGACAACTCGGTGTGGGGTGTAGACGATGAATCTATCATGACACGGACTATTCATGTGGATTGGAAGCGCTTTTAGTAGGTGTATTACGCTGCTATCGGAGAAGGGTTTAGGAGGCGCGTTGGACAAAAATGCATGGGATGCTGTATTTTTGTCCTGGGTTCGACGGCTCCGGTCACATGCAGCTCTGGTCCTATGCAGATGAATGTCCACACGCCCTGATACTCTTTTCAGCGCGATTTCGCGTCGTCTCTGATGAGCAATGCGATGGCCAGATACCCTACGAATGCCAGCGCCGTCAAGCCGAGTGTGAGACTGGAGAGGCGCATGACGCCGTCGAACAACAGGTCGGACATCACCCCGACCATGGTGAACAGGAGGGCGAAGCAGACGGCTCCGGTCAGTATGGATAACCAGGAATCGAACAGGCCGACGTCAAACATGAAACGATACGAGGGGTTAGGGAGTGCGTCGAGACGTTCCCTTTACCATACGCTTTCGCTGGAGAAAGAGCAAGTCCATTTGAGCGTTCGATCGACGGTCAGGTCAGGAGAAACCCCGATATGGCGAAGGCCGTCAGGGCGAGAGCGGCCAGCATGAGCGTATAAGGCAGCTGGGTATTTACGTGGTCGACATGGTCACAGGCCGCTGACATCGAAGAGATAATGGAGGTGTCGGACAGGGGCGAAGCGTGGTCGCCATAGACGCCGCCGGACAACACCGCGCCCAGAATCAGGGCCGGTTCGATATCGAGCCCGACGGCCAGGGGGAGTGCGATGGGGATTAGTATGGCAAAGGTGGTCCAGGAGGATCCGAGCGTGAAGGAGATCAGGCAGCCGATCAAAAAGATGAGCGGGGGCAACCACCAGGCCGGCCCGCCCCCACCGATCAGGCGTACGAGATACTCCCCCATCTGCAAGTCGTTCGAGACCTGACCGAGCGCAAAAGCGAAGACGATCAATATCGTGACAGGCAACAGCCCGGAGGCTCCTTTCAGGATCAGGGCGGTGGCTTTGACCGGCGAAAGGAGCGTTTTGCCTCCCACCAACGGCCTCGGCATCGCATAGAGAAAAACGGCGACTGCGATGCCCGTTGCTACGGCCCATAAGACAGAGGTCGACCCGCTCCCGCACATCAGCACACTGTCTGTAGCGCATTCCGGGTTGGCAGCGCCGGTCACCCAGAGTCCGACGAATATCATGCCTACCATCGACACTAATGGGATTACGAGGTCGAAGGCTCGTTCTTTCGAATGAGCGACCGGTTCGATCTCCGAGACGTCTTCCGAGATCATGGGCATCGAACCTGCTCGGATGAGCTCACCGGTGGTCGCTGCTCGACGCTCTGCGACGGCCATCGGGCCGAAGCGCAACCCTGTCAGGGCCAGAATGAGTGCAAAAAGGATAGCAAACAGAGAGAAGAAGTTGAACAGCAGGGCCTGGATCAGCAAGCTAACGGCCTCGCTTTCCTGAATGGTGTTGGCGCTCAGCAGCAGGCCGATGACGTAGGCCCCCCAGCCGTTCAGGGGTATCATCATGCAGACGGGAGCGCTCGTTGCGTCACAATAATAGGCCAGTTTTTCCCGTGGGATGTTCAAGCGGTCGAAAAAAGATCGGCTTACGGCGCCAACCGTGAGTGAAGTGATGCTCGATTCGACAAAGATGAGCATGCCTGTTGCCCAGGCGAGCAGCTCTGCGCCACGCCGGCTCGTACCCCAGCCCCGTCGCTGCGCCCAGTTGACGAAGCCACGTACGCCGCCGGAAGCCTGCACCAGCGCGATCAGGCTGCCCACCAGCAGGCAGAAGAATACGATACGGGTGTTGCTCGTGCTCTGGAATACACGGACGAGCTGGTCTCCGAGCTCACGAAATCCCAGGATAGGATTCCACCCCGCAATCATGGTCGTGCCGAGCAGGAGTCCCAGGAAGAGAGAAAGGTAGACCTCCCGCGTCCACAGCGCCAGCCCTATAGCCGCGATAGGTGGGAGAAGAACGATCCATTCCATAGCGTGTCAGGAATAGACGGGTTCATTGCCTGGCTTCCACTTGATGCTGCAACCGATGGAAGGATATTGTTGAGAAATAGGATCCGAGTCGGCCAGCAGCCGGTCGAGGGCGTTTCGTAAATCCCGACCGTGTGCGTTACTCTGTCCGGGGCGTGTTTCGTCGAAGCGGCCCCCGTAAATCAGTTTGTGTTGTTTGTCGAACACGAAGAAATCCGGCGTGCAGGCTGCTTTGTAGGCTTTGGCGACCTCCTGTGATTCGTCGAAGAGATAGGGGAACGGAAACTCGATAGCGCGTGCTCTTTCGGCCATGCGTTCGAAGCTATCGTCCGGGAATTGCTCCGGGTCGTTGGCATTGATGGCGACAAAATGAACGCCCTGTTTCATGTATTCGTTCGCCACCTTCACCAGCTCGGACTGCACATGGATGGCATAAGGGCAATGATTGCACGTGAATACGACGACCAGGCCGCTGCCCGAGTATTGCGCCAGGGAGCGCGTGGGCGCTGTATCGTCATCGACCCAGGGGTTGGCGATGGGAAGGTCAAAGTCGGGCGCTGCTGCGCCCAGGGAAGGTCCGATAGACTGTACAGCCATACGCAGTGAGTGGTTGACGGTTAATTGGGGTCAGATGTCCTCAGGCCATGCCGCAGTACGTCGAATTTGATCGAGCGGAGAAACTACCGTCGATGCAATGTTGGCGATGTGTGCACTCACGCGGTTCAGCATGCGGGCGCTCAGCGCATACACCACGCCTTCATTGCCGGTTATTTCATTGTCGTCGGCCAGATCCTGAATGTACAGGGCTACCTCGTCTTTTAAATATTTGTGGGTCGCCATAATTTCCTCGGCTTCTTCGATGCTTCCTCTGAAGAAGCCCTCTTCGAGCCTGTCGAAGAGCAGAAGCACCTGGTCTCTGAACTCGCGCAGGGGCATCACACGGTCACCCAACCGGGGGCCTTTTGCCATGGAAGCCACCTTAGCCAGAGATTTTGCGAGATCGCCGATTCGTTCTGCTTCGTGGACAATGCTAACCAGCTTGAGGCTAAAGATCAAGTCTTGTTCGGGATGAATGCTCAAATGTTCGAAAACGGCTCTCCGAATTCGCTGTTCGCCCAGGTTGATGTTCTGGTCCAGTTCACTCAGGTCGTCCTCTAGAATTTCATTTTCCAGCAGATGCGCTGCAGCTGAGGCGAACATGTCTCGACCGAGAAAAACCATGGCTTGAATTTCTTCGGTAGCCTGAGCGACAAGGGGGGGATAGCCGCTTCGAAGAAGGTCGAATAAACCCATAAAGCGTGTCTGGTGTTGGCGGGAAAAGTTGAAATAAAATACCCTACAACGCTTAAATTGATTCAACGCAGAATCAGCTAGAGGGAATCAGGCCATGAGCCATGAGCCAGTTGAACAGCGCTTCCTGGGAAGGAAGGGCGTCGCTATAGGTGCATACGTAGCCGGCGGCGCCCGGGAAGTCGACGAACAGGCCGGGGTCGCCGAGAGCGACGAATACGGTTCGCTGATTTGCGATGAGGCGGCGGGTGAAGCCGGCGAGGTCGTCAGGTAAGCCGAATGCATGCCACGCAGCCGGCTTTGCCACTACGCAGGCCAGTACGGTGTCTGCGAGGTCGCATTGGCTCATGATTTCTTCTCGTTCTTCCTGAGGTGTAGCAGGGTTGACTTCGGCGTATCGGATTTGATCTGAGCCGCAGGTCTCTATACGATTTCGGAGTATTCGGTGTTCAGCAGCAAGAGTTGACGGGGGATACGGAGAGATCTCGATCAGCAAGGCTGCGTCCGGGCGAGGCCACTGTGTGTTCTCGGGCGTAGCACGCAGCGCCAGAGCGGCGAACGATTGGGCTGCCTCCACGTGTTCTGCAGCGCCCAGGTGGTTCTTGTCTCCCATTCCATAAGGTGTCGTAAAGGCGGTTTTACCGAACCGGTCCATGACGCGTCGCCTCAGGCGCTCGATGCGATGGAGTGCTGCGTCCAGCTTTCCCTCCGCAAGGGATCCCGATTGTACGGCGCCGATGATGCCTTCGACCATCGAGGGCGGATCGGGAGGATCCAGCAAGATATCTACCCCTGCATTGAGCAAAAGGGCGGCGCGCTCTTCGTCAGAGTTTGTCGCACGATGGATGGCCTCCATGATCAGGCTATCCGTAACTATGACGCCTTCGAACCCCATCGTTTCTCGCAGCAGGCCGGTCAAGATAGAACGAGAAGTCGTGGCCGGGTGAGTTTCGTCCAGGGCTGGAAACTTGACGTGTGCCGTCATTATCAGTTCTACGCCATCCCGAATGGCATGCTGAAACGGGATGAGGTCGGATCTCAGGAGTTTGTCGAGATGGGTTGGGACGACGGGAAGTTCGGCGTGGGAATCGGTGGCGGTGTTGCCGTGCCCGGGAAAATGTTTGGCGGTGGTCATCAAGCCTGCCGGCTGTGCGGCGCCGATAAAGGCAGAGACGTGGCCGGCGACGGATTCTGGCGACGTATCGAACGCTCTAATCCCGATAATGGGGTTTCGGGGATTGGCGTTGACGTCGGCAACGGGGCCAAAGGCGATATGTATCCCGGCCGAAAGGGCTTCTTTGGCGGTCATGGCAGCGAAGGTGCGTACAGCGCTCGTGCCGGCCAGCCCCAGCGCGCGCGCGTGAGGGAATAGAGTAGCTCCAACGATTTGTTGGCCCGCGCCTCGTTCGATGTCCGCCCCGACCAGCAGGGGATATGCGGCGAGATCCTGTAACTCGGCGAGATCGTGCGGTGTACGGTCTACGTGACCGTTAAACAGGATAAGCCCACCGAACGGATACGATTTGAGCAGGTCTTTAAACCGGTCCACGTCGTCTGCTGCACGAACAGGCGGGATCATGTTGGAGCCGAGGCGCGGGAAAACGACGCGGGCCGCTTTGTCTCTCAGAGGCAGCATGTCGGATTCGATTTGATCGGTGAGAGCCGCATGGGAGGCTACGTGTACAGCGCATGCTGGTCTATATAAGACCACACGGGCTCAGGCACCAGGTACCTGATGGAGCGGCCTTCACGGATCCTTTGCCGTATGGCGGCGCTCGAGATGCTTACCATAGGAGCCGAAGCAAACGAGATGCGCCCGGGATATCGCGATTCGGCTTCGGTCGGACCCTCTCCCGAGTTGGGCCGCCGGTACACGATGAGAGGGGTCTGATCGATGATCTCTTCGGGACGTCGCCACGTGAGAAAATCTCTCAAACTATCTCCTCCAACGATGAGATGGACCGAATCGGACGGATACTCCTCGACGATGCGGTATACCGTGTCCACGGTATACGACGTGCCGCCCCGATCGATTTCCAGGCTAGACGCTTCGAACGCCGGATTTGACGCGATAGACAGCTTCGTCATCCGGAGCCGGTGCGCCGCGTCGGCCCTCTCATGGTCAGGCTTATGAGGGGCAATATAATTGGGAATCCATACGACGCGATCCAGGTCGAACTGGTCGCGCACGCTTTCAGCCACGATCAGATGCCCCATATGGGGCGGGTTGAACGAGCCGCCAAAGAGTCCGGTACGTCGGGCCATGGAATAGGGCCGGCTAGTTGATACTGGAGATGCTTTCCTGGGCGGGCTCTGGGATATCCTCACCGAGCGCTTCCAGCCGCTCTTGCGCCTGTTCGAACAATTCTTCAGCTTCTTTCAGGTACGGACTGTCGCGAAATATCTGCGTAAGGCGGTCGTAATTCCGCACGGCTGATTGGAGTCGACTTGCCTGTCGGATCCGGATACTCTGGTCGCTATATGCAATGAAGGCGCGCATCGAGCCGACGAGAGCAGGCTGTGCCCAGGGGGTATCGGGGTACAGGTCGAACACAGCCTCGTAGGATAAGGCAGCCGCTTCGTAAAGTTCGCGTCGTTCGTAGAGCTTGGCCGTGTCGAACTGCTTCTTGGCCAGCTTGGATCGCAGGGAGACAATGACCTCCTGTGCTTCGTTTACGAGTTCGTGGTTCGGGTATCGATCGATGAACAACTGAAATTCCTGGATGGCTCGTTTGGTATCGGTTTGATCGAGCGCAGACTCGGGCGAAAGCTCCGCATAGGTTGAGGCCCATTCGAAGTTCGCTTCAGGAAGGCGCGGGTCGGCGCGATAAATTTTCGTAAACCGTTCGTATTCGTTGGCAGCGAGCAGATAATCCCCGCTTGCTTTATGCGTCCGGGCGAGATAGAGTTGAGCGTCTGCTGCCCATTGGTGCGTACGTCCGAAGCTGAAGGCCCCCTGAAAATACTGGATCGCCGCGTCGTATTTGCCTTCTTCATAGAAGGCGCGTCCTTTACCGAACGCTTCCTGGGGGGTATCGTAGGCGATGCGCCCGGTACCTGAGCAACCGGCGAAGAGGATGAGCAGCCCCAGCAAGGGGGTGATGGATCTGAAAACGTACATCATGAAAGCGTTAATTTGATTCGCTCCGGGGACAAAGGGAGCCCGTGCCTGGAGGAAAGTAGCCTGAGACCTTCAAGACAGTCCCTCGAAAAGCAGGAATGGCCAAAGAGCGCCGGTGGAATAACGTTCCCAGACCGCGTTTTAGTGTGTGTTTTGCGGAATTGGACGGTCGATGAAGGCGATTCCCTGCTCGGACGTAATGATCGCTGATACGATAGGTGATTAGCGCTGTTCCATAGAGGACCGCCAGCATCTATCGAAGTAACTCGCTCGCGCCATCTCGGTAGCGATGGTAATACATCGCCTCGTTCACATTGCTGGAGGAGAAGTCGATGCGATTGCCCAGTCCTTGAAAGAGACCGGCTTCCTGAAGGATGCGGTAGAGGGGATAGTCGGGAGAGGCCGCCACCCGGCCGAGTTGATTGGTGAGGAAGGTAGTTACATCGTATCCGCTGTAGGAGAGCCGGGTGGGTTCCTCGCCGTACGAATTGACATAGCGAGCCAGGAAATCGGCTGCCAGGGAGTCATCCTCGGATACGTAAAAGTCGTTGGTATACGACACCGAGTATTTACTCGCCAGCGACACGTTGGGTGTATTATGCCATTCTTTGTTGCCTACCACTCGGATGCGTGAGCCAAGGCCCATGCGGTCCAGGCTGCCCAGGGCGCCTCCGATGAGGGTAGAGGCATTGCCGCCGTTAATGGGGAGGTAGAGGGCTTCGACTTGTAACAGCGTGTCGCGGCTGATCTCGTCGCTCAACCTGAACCAGGTTCGCGTATTGTTCAAGAAATACTGGTAGATGAGCTCTATGTTTTGCTCGGACAGTTCGCGTTGAAAGCCTCGCACCATCCCGAGGCTTTCCGGGTTCGCGTAATCGGTAATGACCCCGATGGACTCGATGCCAAGCCCGCGTACGGCCAATCGCGCCATGAGTTTGCCGCGGACTTCGAGCGTGGGATTGGCCTGGAAGACGAACGCCCGGTTGCCGGCTACGCCTTCGTCTGTGGCGAGCGGGGCAATCATGACGACGCCGGCCCGATCGGCCTCCTGCGCTGCTGCGAGCGCTTCCGTGCTGAACAGGGGGCCTATAATGGCATCGACCCGATCGGCCTCGACGAGGTTGCGTATGGCCTCACGGGCCTGCTGGGGGGTGTTCTGCGTGTCTCTGAAGAACATCTGGACCTCGAGCCGCCCGGTCGAGGGATCGGCCGGCGCGTTGTTGTGCGCGTCGACGGCCATTCGAATGCCATTGAACAATTGCTGGGAGGGAATGGAGGTATCTGAACTGAGCGGCAGGGCGATGCCGAGCTTGAAGGTCCGGGCTTCGTAGATGGCATTCTCGGTGCCCTGACGAGCGAATTCGATGAGGCGGTCTGCTTCGGCGGAATACGTGCTCGTCGGGTAATTACTCTTCAGACTCGTCAGAACGTCGATCGCTTCCTGATACCGCTGCATCTGATACAGGGATTTTCCCTGCATGAGGAGCGCCGCCGTGGTTTTCTTATGGAACGGATAATTAAGGGCGACAACGCCAAATAGGCGTTCAGCGACGTCAAACTGTTGATCGTCGTAGGCTTGAACGGCCGTGGCGAAGACCGACTCGGCAGATTCGATACCGGGTATGAGATCTTGCCCTGGCTGAGCTGAGACGTGCCTCGTTGCCAACAGGCTGAGAAAGGCGATCAGTAGAACAGAAGTAAACGATTTCATTCCCACTCGATTGTTGCAGGAGGTTTCGAACTAATGTCGTAGACAGTCCGATTAATCCCTCGTATTTCGTTGACGATACGGTTTGATACATGGGCCAGAAAATCGTAGGGCAGCCGGGCCCAGTCGGCCGTCATGCCATCTACGCTGTTTACGGCGCGCAGCGCGCAGACGTTCTCGTAGGTTCTCCCATCTCCCATGACGCCCACGGTTTGTACAGGCAAAAGTACGGCAAACGCTTGCCATACGCTATCGTATAAGCCATGTTTTTGTAGTTCCTCGATGAAGATAGCGTCGGCTTCGCGGAGCGTGTCCAGGGCTTGTGGGGTTATGGGGCCCAGAATGCGCACAGCGAGGCCGGGACCCGGAAAAGGGTGTCTTTTGATGATGGATTCGGGGAGCGAGAGAAGCCGGCCGATCTCGCGCACCTCGTCTTTGAACAGCTCGCGGAATGGTTCCAGGATATCGAAGCCCAGCTTTTCGGGAAGGCCCCCTACGTTGTGGTGGGTCTTGATGGTCGCTGAAGGCCCCTTGAACGATACACTTTCGATGACATCGGGATACAGGGTGCCCTGGGCCAGAAACGCAGCACGCCGGCCATGGTCGCGGAGGATCCGGTCCGTCGTTTGCTCGAATACATCGATGAAGGTGTTGCCGATGATCACCCGTTTCTCTTCGGGGTCGGTGATCCCCTCGAGCTTGTCCAGAAACAAGCCGCTGGCGTCCACCGCTTCGAGCCGGATGTGAAAATGATCGCGAAAGGTCTCTTGCACCTGTTCCCATTCCCCTTTCCTGAGTAAGCCGTTATTGACGAAGATGCAGGTCAACTGGTCGCCCAAGGCCTCGTGCAGGAGGACCGCCGCCACCGAAGAATCGACGCCGCCGGAGAGGCCCAGGATAACTTCTTCGTCGCCGACGGTCGCTCGTATTTCACGCGTCTTTTCTTCGATGAACGATGCGGTGGACCAGTCTCCCGAGCAACCACATACTTTGAGGACGAAATTCTCCAGGATGTGACGCCCGTATTCGGTGTGCATCACCTCCGGGTGAAATTGAACGCCGAAGTGGACGTCGTTGCCGGCGCGAACAGCTGCGATCGGGGCATTTGCCGTGTGTGCAATGATGTCGAACCGCTCAGGAAGCTCTGCGATATGGTCGCCGTGGCTCATCCAGACCGTGGACCCGCTCGGAATCTCTGCGAGCAGGTCGGAATCGTCGTCTACAATGATTGAGGCGCGACCGTATTCACGACGATCTGCGTTCTCGACTCGCCCTCCCCGGATGAACGACATCGCCTGGAGACCGTAACAGATCCCGAACAACGGCATCTGACGGCCGTCCGAGCGAAGCATGTGCAGATAAGCCTCGTCCAGCGCAGGGGCTTCTGCGTCATACACCGAAAAAGGGCCCCCTGACAGAATGATGCCCATCGGCTGGAGCGCTTCTATGGTAGACGCCGCCGTCGTGCAGGGGTGAATCTCCGAATAGACGCCCGCTTCTCGAACGCGACGAGCGATCAGCTGGGTGTACTGAGAGCCAAAATCCAGAATGACGATTCGTTCGTGCATGCCGTGTGCAACATTCAGGTGATTGAGATCCCTCGTTCCGGTCAGGCGCCTACCATCTCGGCGTAGTCGGACGCCTCCATGAGGCTATCAACATCGCTGGGATCCGCCAGTTCGATCTGAATCATCCACCCCTTGTCGTAGGGAGACTCGTTGATGAGCTCCGGGCTATCTTCGAGGGCTTCATTGTGTGCGATCAGTCTACCCGTGACGGGCATAAAGAGTTCGGACACGGTTTTGACGGCTTCTACGGTTCCGAAGACGCCGTCTTGTTCGATCTCGGAATCGACGGGATCTAACTCGACGAACACAATGTCGCCCAACTCGCTCTGGGCAAAGTCTGTAATCCCGATACGGGCGGTCTTGCCGTCGACAAGAATCCATTCGTGATCTTTGGTATAACGTAAATGTTCGGGGAAGTTCATGGCTGCAGTCTCACAATAAGATAGCTCGGATTAAGGTAGTCTAGAATCAAATCGTTCTGAGGAAATCTCGAATCAAGCCATCGGCTCTTCCTCAGGTTGGAGGGTAAAAGAATCCAGGAAATGGGTGTCGAATACACCTGCTCGGAAATCGGGGTGCAACATGAGCTGTTTATGGAACGGTATCGTCGTCTGAACGCCTTCTATGACGAATTCGTTGAGGGCACGGAGCATTTTGTTGATCGCCAGTTCGCGTGTTCTCGAGCGCACGATTAATTTGCCGATCATAGAGTCGTAATGGGGAGGAATGTGATAGCCGGTGTAGGCGTGCGTATCCAGGCGTACGCCAGGGCCACCGGGCGGATGGAAGGTGGTAATCGTCCCGGGTGAGGGGCTGAAATTGCGATAGGGGTTTTCAGCGTTGATGCGGCATTCGATAGCATGCCCTTCGAGTTGGATTTCGCGGGGCTCGATGTGTTCTCCCATAGCGACACGAATCTGGTATTCGATCAAGTCGCAACCGGTCACTTCTTCCGTGACCGGATGCTCGACCTGGATCCGGGTGTTCATTTCGATGAAATAGAAATTCAGATCTGCGTCTACGAGGAATTCCACCGTGCCGGCGCCCTCGTATTGTACGGCTTCCGCGCCGCGAATGGCGGCGGTCCCCATGTGGACCCGCAACGCTTCTGTCAGGACAGGGGAGGGCGCCTCTTCGACGAGCTTTTGATGGCGTCGTTGGATGGAACACTCACGCTCTCCGAAATGAATCACCGTGCCTTTGCCATCGCCGAGGAGCTGGATTTCGACGTGTCGAGGGTTCTGGACGAATTTTTCCAGGTATAGATCGCCGTTGCCGAAGGCAGACTCCGCTTCAGTCCGAGCAGCCACGAAGTGTTTCTCGAACTCGGACGCTTCACGAACGATGCGCATTCCTTTGCCTCCACCCCCCGCTTTGGCTTTGACCAGCACCGGATACCCGATATCCCTGGCTATCGACAGGCCTTCCTGCGCCGAACCCAGAATGCCTTCTGAACCGGGAACCGTAGGCACGCCGGCCCGGGTCATGGTCGTCTTGGCCAGGCTCTTGTCCCCCATCAGCGAGATGGTCTTACCCGAGGGCCCGATAAATTTGATGTTGTGATCCTGGCAGATCTCGCTGAACTCGGCGTTCTCAGCCAGAAACCCGTACCCGGGATGAATGGCGTCCGCGCCAGTAACCTCGGCAGCCGCAATCAGGCGGTCCTGACGGAGGTAACTCTCCCTCGCGGGCGGAGGGCCTATACAGACGGCTTCGTCGGCAAAGCGGACGTGCAGGGCATCGCGGTCTGCCGTGGAGTAGACGGCTACCGTATTTATGCCCATCTCGTGGCATGTTCTAATGACACGCAGCGCAATTTCACCGCGATTGGCGATCAGAACCTTCTTAATCATGAAACACGATCGGCTGGTAGTACGAGGGATGCGTCATAGGGCGATTCGGTAGAAAGAGACACGGGGGGAATGGGCGTGAAGCGATATCGCTAATTCTGTTCGATAACAAACAAGGGTTGATCGTACTCGACAGGCTCGGAATTTTCGATGACGATATTTTTGATGGTGCCGGCGACCTCACACTCGATCTCGTTCATGAGTTTCATGGCTTCGATGATGCAGAGCACGTCGCCAGGCTTGACTACGTCGCCGACTTGAACGAATGGATCGGCATCGGGGGACGAGGCGCGATAGAACGTCCCTACAATAGGGGCCTTGATAATGTGTTCGTTGGTCGATGCAGTCCCGGGAGCGGGGGCGACGGGCTCGGTCGGAGCAGGCGGACCCTCCGAAGGGGGAACGTGATGCGCGGGCAGGGAGGAAGGCGGCAGGGGGGAAAGGGGCATCGGGTAATAAGGGACCGACGAAGGCGCAGGGGGTATCGGGTATTGGGGGGGGGACTGAATCGACACGTTTGGGCTGTTCAGTCGTACGACCAGCTTGAAGTCGTCTTCTTCGATTTCGACTTCGGCGACACCGCTCTCGGCAACAATCTTGAGTAGCTCTCGGATTTGAGACAGATCCATATTTACGATAAAATCAGCTAGTTACGAAGAGTCGGCGTATTAATTCTGGGTAGTCGACACGCGGGTCACATAGGTTCCTGTTTCGGTGTTTACGCGGATGGTATCTCCTTCGTTGATGAACAGAGGCACATTCACGATGGCTCCGCTTTCCAGGGAGGCCGGCTTGGTGGCTCCCGTTGCGGTATCGCCCTTTATTCCAGGTTCTGTTTCAGCGATCACTAACTCGACGTTGGTCGGGATTTCCGTCGTCAGGGCCTTTTCGGTTTCTGCGTGGAATAATATGTCTACCATCGCGCCGTCCTTGATGAACTCTCTTCGATCCACCATGTCGGCAGGTAAAGAAAATTGTTCGTACGTTTCGGCGTTCATGAAGTGCAGGCCAAGGTCGTCTTCGTACAAAAACTGGCAGGCACGCCGCTCGACGCGTGCCGTCTCTACTTTCTCGCCCGCTCGAAACGTATTGTCAACCACTTTACCGCTCCGCACGTTTTTCAGCTTCGTTCGCACGAAGGCGCCGCCTTTGCCCGGTTTAACATGCATGAATTCTACAATGGACCACAAATCCTTATTCCAGATCAGAGTAAGTCCGTTTCTAAAATCGCTGGTATCTGCCATAATATCGTTTCTTAAGGTTTGCTTCAACCGAGGCCCTGAGGTTCTCGGGTGTGCGCTTGATCGATTCTCGCCCGGCTATCGAGGAGGCAACGTGGGGTCGAAGGTCCTTTGATCACAGTGCGACGCAAGATCCTGGAAATATACCGCCTTCGTCCGAGGGTCTCAACTGGGCTGGCATGGCCCGGGTCAGAGATCCATCTACTCGTTTGCCCGGTACAATGTTGTTCACAAACGGACTCCCTCATAAACAATTCATCGTTGATCCGTAAATGAGGTGCATTGCAACGAATTGAAGAAAGAAATGTTTGAGGGGTAAAGAATACCGGTAGAAGGTCAATCAAGGTTCTTTGAACGGCTTGCCAGGGGGCATATCAATCTAATGCGTGCCTGGTTCGACCCGGATTTTTCGTACCGTATTGGCGGCGGTATTGGTGCCTCATGGTGGCTATGGGCCGCCCATACGCTCTTTCAATCTCTCGTAGAATCTTTATGGGGCTTGCGAGGTTCGTTCAGGCACAGCCCGTTCTGGCGCCGTCTGAGCGGGTATTGCCGGCGTAGATCCAGCAGGCCTGTCTCCCGGTGCGCTTCGACACATATGATTTTGAACTTCATGTCTTAGATACCCGTCTGAGTCCCTATCTCAGATCACCGCATTCAATCACAAGTATTTCTGCATTCCATAAATCGGTCAATCATAGAGGTCCCATTGACTTACGTCCCGAAAATCAAGTCAGGTATCGATTTGATCGATAAATCCTGGGGAGGCATGTACCAGGGAGGCACGTATATGTGTTATGGCCACGCTTCGAGCGGTCGTGGTCTACTGGGGATGCTCTTTCTGCAAACCGGGGCGCAATTGAAAGAAAAGGGGCTTTTCGTGTCTACCGGCCGGCCCCGGGACTGGATGATCCAGGCCTCCTCTATTCATTTCGACATCCACGAAGCACGCGCGTCCGGCCAGGTTCGCCTGTTGTGGATTCCTGCTTCGTTTGAGGGCAAGCAACCCGGAGAGAAAGGGGGAGGCCATGCCATTCATGCGTTGATCAAAATTATCAGGAAGGAAAAGCCCGATCGGCTGCTCATTAACGACTTCTCTCCTTTCCTGGGGTTCAACTCGTTCGAACTGTTTCAGAAGTCCTTTGCGTTGCTGATGAAACAACTCGATGAGCTGCCTGGAACAACCGTCTTGTTGATGATGCCGGCTGCTGTCAACAAACCGTCCAGTCAAATTATTGACTTCATGCGGAACCACATGACGGGTTCGATTCACATTATGCTCGAACGTGAAGAGAGCTCGGAAAACAAACGGCGTGTATATCTGCTTCCCGGGATCGGCCACGTCAATCACGAGGTGTTCGATCACTGGAAAATACCTGACCTATCACCGGGGAAGAAGACGAATCGCCGCAAACGAGCGACCCAGCGAAAGACGAACCAGGGAGAGACCGAGCCGGCGAATCGTGATAGGGAGGTCTCGACCGAACCCTCCCGGAGCCCGGCGGCGCAGAGAACATCATCGGGCAGCAAGACCGATCGGAACGATGCGACCCCGTGGATGAAAGCCGGCTCGCTGGCGCACATCGACGAATTTACGTCAGGAGACGAGCAGCTGGCTGTCCCGGCCGTCGGTGTCGAGTTGATGCAACGCGTCAAGAAAACCCATCAGCGATTCATCCAGGAGCTGAATGCGGTCTTCGAGCAACGTGATGGGAGCTCGGGTCGCCCCTTCTTGCTGGTTGCCCTGCGCGTGGAGTCTGACCAGGTCGAACTCGAATCTGGAATTGTATTTGAGGTAGTACTCTCTGTCCTTCAAAGTATGATTCAGGACGAAGGCCAATTGCTGGTGGACGAAGAGCGAGAGCGAATCATTTCAGTATTGTTGGATACGCAACCCGGGGGTGTCAGGGAATGGTTCGAGCTGTTTCAATCGAACCTGAAAGACCGCTATCCCGACCAGGCCGATCTGCTTCCGCATGCGGTCTCGGCCGTTGTGGTCCCCGATGGGCAGCCTTTCGATAGCCCTGAGGAATTCCTGGCCTATGCGTTGGAAGGAGACTGAGCGCCGACCTCCCAAACCCTGCTGCTCGCCAGCGGACATCTCCCGTTGTTATGAAATACGCCTTTGCATGCCTGTTTGTCATTCTTGTCGCCGGCCTCCATCTGGTTCAGGCTCAGGTTCCCGTTCAGCAAGTGCAGGAACGCATGCATTTCACCGAAGAGGAGCTCACAGACCTGGGAGATCATCTTGAGACTCATCCGAACGACCACCTCTCGCGCAGGCAATATGCGGACGCACTTTTCGAATTTAAACGGTACCGCGAAGCCGCCTCACAGTACGAACAGTACCTGCAGCATTACCAGGGTTCGCCCGATACCGTTCATCGCTTTCTCATCGCGATAGCGAGTTATCCCGGTGACAACGAAAGAGGAGAGCGCGCCGCCGCCAAGTACCTTGCCTTTTATCCTTCCGATCACGAACTGCATATGCGGCTCGGGTATTTCAGGTTATGGCAGAGTAAATACACCGAAGCAATCGAAGCGTTCGAAGAAGCCCTGAAGATAGCGCCCGGTCATGTCGAATCGCAGAATGGCCTCGTGGAGGCAGAGGCCGGGGCTGCGTTGAACGAGCGGCTGGACAGCTCTCTGCCGGTTACGGTTTCGGATCCCGCTGAATACCCGCAACTCGACGAGCGGAGGTATCGTTTCATCCATGAACTGATGCATCACCAGCGCTACAGCGCCGCGTTCAACGAGTTGATGATTCTGGCAGAGCGCCACGATTCATCGAGGAGATGGCTGGCCCTCTTTGCACAGATCGACGCTGCGTTGCTCGATGTGCTCGGGCAAAGCCCTGCTTTTCCGATCGATCGATACCGATACCTGTTGCGATATCAACCCGACCACGTCGTACGGCGTTATGCGCTCGTTGATGCCCTGGTCGAAGAAAACCGGATCGGCGAGGCCTACGAGGTGCTGGTGAATCCGCAGCACGTCAATCCCGCCGATAGCGGCTACGTGACTCGCCTCCGACGGATCGACGAAAAAAGAGCGACCTGGGTGGCCGAACGAATTGAAGAGGTCAGGCAGCAGTTGGACGAGCGGCCGGAAAGCGCCGATCTGATCAGTGAACTGATCGACCTGTACCGATTCGACCGTCGTCACGAAGCAACGTTGCCCCTGTATAGCCGCTGGCTGTCGCTGGACTCTACCAACGCAAGCGTTCGGTATCAATACACGCTGGCGCTCTTCGACTCGGGGCTATATCAGGCCGCCCTCGATCAAGCAGCAACGCTCGTTGCCCTCGATGCGTCCGACCCCGCCTACCTCAATGCGTATACACGAAGTGCGCTGGCTACGTCCGACTCTACCCGAAGGGCGCTCGTACTGCTCACGAACTACATCGAGGAGCACCCGGAAGAGGTCGACGTGTTGCTCGACCTGTCCGAGTTATACCTGTATGAAGGCCAGCCGCTCAAAGCGGATACGCTGCTGAGAAGAGCTTATACGATCGGGTTACCTGCAGACCGCCTCCGGCTGTACGCCCTCGATCATCGCATCGCCAGCACCCTGGTTCGGCAGGAAAAGGAGCGAGAACGGGCCCTGCGAGAAAAAGCGATGGAGCTGGCGGCGTCATCCTCCTACGAAGAAGCCATCGAACAATTCGAAGCCTATCTGGACGCTCGAGGCGTGCGGACGTATGAAGATCTCGAAGAACTGGCCCACCTGTATTCGATGTCGGGCGACTACGAGATGGCGCTGAGTATCCAGGATGCACTGCGTGCGAGACGGGTTACGGCCAGGCTGTGGAAGAACATTGCACGGAACAGATACTACATGGGGGATCATGCCGGCGCGCTCATGGAGCTGGAAGCATTCATCAGGGAATATCCCAGAGATGCCGAGGCGATGGAACTCCTGCAGCAAGTGTATATCGAAGTGCAACGGTATAAACAGGCGGACTCTGTGTCGGCCACGATCCTGACGATGTCCGATGAATCGACGCTCGACGTCTCCTATCGGAAGCGAGTTCGCGAGAGCATCAACCTGATCGAGCGGTCGATCAGCACGGATTACGTAGGGTTGCTCGTTCCGGTATCCTATTATACCCGGGCTAAAGGCAGCATTACCAGCTACGAACACTGGGGGCAGGGGTTGCTGACCCAGGTGACGCTGCCCGCCGACCCCCACCCCTTCGTCGTCACCGCGGGATTGGTGTCGCACTTCGTCGAGGGCACACGCCGGCTCGTGCCCGGAACGGCCTCTTCGCTGAGCCGCATCAACCAGGTGATCCTGGGCAGCTATTTCGACCTGACGGCGCCTCCGACTAATTCCTCGGTCGGATACACCAACCGATTGTGGTTCCAGTTCGGCGTTTTCGATTATTCCGGCGGGCGAACGTCCGGTTTTGCCGACTTCATGTATCTTCGTCATGAACCCCGACGGTACACGGCTTCAATCGGCGTTCACGACACAGAAGGGGCGTTGTTATTGTGGTCTCCGGCCGGCGGTGAGTTTGGCCTTCGCCTGCGTCAGTTGGAAGTCAATGCGCATACGAAGCATATCCTGCCCGACTCGTCCCTCCGCGTTTCCGCCCAGTTTGACCTGAACCTGGTCAAAGGGATCCGGGATAGCACCAGCTTGAATCGGGAACGGAATACGGGGACCGACACCCGTCTGGAAGTCAGTTATCGGTTTTTCCGAAACACATACCTCGGCCTCTCATATAACGGGATACATTATCGGCAAACCCTAGAGACGTATTTTTCTCCGAAGCGATATCGGTCCTACGATATCTGGCTGGAGTACGAGAACGAACTCATCGGAAAGTGGTATATCCGTTCTCGGCTGACCACAGGTCTCGTTTCCTATCGTAGAGGGGCTTTTGCAGCTCGTATCGAATCCGATCTGATTTACAGATTAACCCCCCAGGTTTCTTTTAGCGTTAACGGCAGCGCCGGGTACTCCGTGCGTTTTCTGAACGGCGAGGAAACGTTGCGCGACGAACGCTTTCGTCTTGCATTTCTGACAGCGGCTCTGTATTGGACACTGTAAGTGGACATCGCAGCCCGGGACTCTATACCGTGTCCGGCCAATTTGTGCGAATGTGCTGAACTATGCGATCATTCCTGAAAAAAATCAATGACTTGATGTCTCCGGGCTCTCGCCCTCCGGAAGGGGACGCCTTGCCCGATAAAGCGAGACTGGATCAGGCAGAGGCGACCGCGTCGCTCGCCGAGAGCCTGCTCGACACGACGATCCCGTATTCTGTTCGTTCAGCAGCGGTACCGACAGACAGGCCGCTTCCGAGCCGGCGAACGCTGCCCAATACTCGCGTTCCTTTTCTGCCCGTCAGAAGAAAGAGCGAGCTCAAACCCGCGGTAGACATCGGGCAGAAATACCTCCGTCGGATGCTGTCCTACGGCATTGTCTCTCTGATTCTATTTCTGATCATTTACGTCTTCATGGAAGACCCGGGAGGCGTCTTGCATAGCTATTTCGGATACGAGTCTACGTTGACCTGGCAGGGGTTGGGGGTGTACTCGTCGATCGTTGCTCTGGTGTTTTTCCTCGTTACACTGCTCTTGCGGTACCTCGCCCTCTTGAATATCGCGTATCTGAATACCGCCAAGTACACGATGTCTTCGGAAGTGTCCGGTCTCGGATATCCGCCCGTGTCGATCATCGTTCCCGCGTACAATGAGGGGAAACTGCTGCACAGTACGGTCCATTCTCTGTTGCAGCTCGACTACCCCCAGTACGAAATCATTGTCGTAGACGACGGGTCGAAAGACGATACCCGGCAGGTCGCCCGCGCGATGGTCGGCGATTATGGATACGCCAGGGTGAAGCTCGTCGAGAAACCGAACGGCGGGAAGTCTACCGCCCTCAACGCGGGCATTCAGGTTTCAGAATACGATTTTGTGCTCTGTGTCGACGGAGATTCACAGCTGTCTCCCAATACCCTCAAGGAAGCGATCCGCCACTTCAGGCAACCCGATATCGGGGCCGTCGCCGGCAACGTGAAGGTGGACAATCGATACAATATCTGGACGACCCTCCAGGCCCTGGAATACGTGGAAGGGCTGAATATGGCCCGGTCTGCGCAAAGCCTCTTCAAGCTGGTTAATATCATCCCCGGACCGCTGGGGCTTTTCAGGAAGAAAGCGATTATGGATGCGGGCTGGTACAGCTCCGACACCTTTGCAGAAGACTGCGACCTTACGCTGAAAATTATTCGCGAAGGATGGCGGGTTGAGTACGAGCCTCGCGCACGTTCATTTACAGAAGCGCCTGAGAAGTTGACCGATCTCCTCAAACAGCGATATCGGTGGACGCGGGGGATCATCCAGGCCATTCGCAAGCACAGAGACCTGTTCTTCAACCCGACGATCAATTTCGGAGGGACCCTGGTGCTCTGGGCGCTGGCGTTCGAGTCCCTGATATGGCCCGTAATGAACGTCTTTGCGAATCTTTATTTTATTTTTATCGCCAGTGCGTTCGGTTTGATTTATTTTCTAGCCTACTGGTGGCTCAGCCTGACGATCCTGGACCTCATCGCGGCTCTGTATTGTGTTGCCGTGGAGCGCGAAGAGGCCAGGCTCATATTCTTTTCCCTGTTTTACAGGCTCTTCTTCATTCTTATTATCGATGTGTGCAAGACCTTTGCAACGATCGAAGAGTTTCTCGGGCTCGGTATGGTCTGGGGTAAACTAGAACGGATCGGTCCAGTGCCTCGTTGAACGAGGCCGGCAAGTTGTAATGGCACAGTGTTTGATCTACCATAAGGCGGATCATTCGATCGTCCTGAGGCGATGTTTTTGCTTGTTCCCGCTTCGTGGAGTGCCGTGGATCTGCTTCTGTTGCAGGGCGGCACCCGATCTGTGAAGCGCTGTTTTATGAATTATGCATGAGCATTCCTTGAAACCACACACGCATCGACTGAGTTAAGAGATAGAGTCCCCGATAAGTTCATGAGGACAATGTCATGGAAATTGTTCCAATTCTTTCTACCATCATTCTTGTAGGGACGGTGGCTACGTTTATTCTTGCCGTAGCGGCCTACATCCTGTACAAG
The DNA here is from genome assembly GCA_964525535.1 of uncultured Rhodothermaceae bacterium. Taxonomy (GTDB): domain Bacteria; phylum Bacteroidota; class Rhodothermia; order Rhodothermales; family JAHQVL01; genus JAHQVL01. The sequence continues at coordinate 24,628 of CAZGHT010000014.1, read as the reverse complement.
ATGCGGGAAGGTGGTGGAAATGTGCTGAATGAGAGCGCCTCCGAGCAGGTGCAACCTCATCATGTTGTTATGCCTGCTGATTATGCTTCGATGATGGGGCAACGTGGGGACTCCGGCCCGTCCGAAGCATCGACGTACTTTGCGCCGACAGCCACCACGCCGCCCGGATCGGCCTATGTCGAGGCCATGAATGGGTACGGCGCTGAGCCGTCGGAGTTAAATGGTTTTACCGGCAGGCATGCCCTTCCCGGAGAGCACGCTCAGTCGATGTCCCTCGATGCCTTCTTCTGGGAATACACGGATGAAGGATTCAGCCCCGTTCACCTCGATCCACGTGAAGAAGACGATTCACGAGCTGAGGAACTACGCAGGCCTGATAGGGGCGCCAGTGATTATCTCGATAGCGATTTTCTAGACAACGATTACCTCGATTCGAGGCAATCGGATTCCGAGTAATCACCGCAGGGCTGTTTGAGCGACGCCGGGCGCTGCCGCTCGATGATGTTCTGTTTTTAACTACTAACGTTGTCTGGTGCGCCTTATCTGGGGGCGTAACACGAGGCGCTTATTGCGCTTGAATCACCTCTTTGTCAATACATCCAGCATACCCTTTGTCACGCCCGGTTTCGCCTTATGTCCCGATTAGAGCTTGAGCATATCAACACCCTTTGGTTTATGACGCTGGGCGTCACGGCGATTTCGGCCGGCGTGCTGGTGTACGTACTCCTCCTCGAAAGCGCCCTGGGCGCCTTCAGTATTAAGGAGTTTTATCCTACCATGCTGGTGGAAGACGAAGAACCCAACATCGCTATTCTCAATAGCGATTACACACGGGGTTTCAGCCAGCAAAATGGTCGCGATGAGGTCGCCTGGTACGAAAATTTGCTCGAAAACTGGGATACTTATCTGACCAATTCCCCGTACCGCCAGTCTTATCGATGGATCGATGATCAAACCCTCACTCATGCTGCGCAGCTGCAAGGATACGACGTGCTGATTTTGCCTGCGGCGTTGGCGTTGAGTGAGGAGCAGGTTCAACAAATCAGCAGATTCATGGACCGGGGGGGCGGTGTGCTGGCTTCCTGGAAAATGGGATTTTACCTGGAAGACGGCAGCCCTCGACCCTATGATGTGCTGAATGAGTTGTTCGATGTAGAAATTGTCGGTGCTGTCGATCGTTATCAGGGCACCTACCGCGCCTATCAGGCCATTTATCCCGGTGAAGTGAGGCCGGGGCTTTACGTGCCTGTCAACAACGTATTGAGTGGCATCTTAGAAAATACATTCTCTCCCCTTTCGGGATATCGATGGATCGCTCCCCTTTCCGGCATACCTCCTCGAGCCGACTACGCAGAAGCCGACACGACTACGATTGTGCTTGCTGACCAGCAGGAGGAGCCGCAGAAAGCGGTGCGCGTCAATTATTACAGCTGGATCGGCGATCGCTCCGGGCGCAAAGTCCCTTATGTGTACGGCGGCTTCGGCATGGAACAGGTGTCCCTGTACGGCAATACGGTTCTCACGAGAGGTATACCGTCCGGGTTCAGTTTTTTCGTTCAGGTATTTGATCCTGCACTACGCCTGCATCCCGTCGCGTTCGCTCGTCCCGCCGGATACTGGACAGACGGCGCTCACAGCAGCGACCCCGTTCCCCTGGATGAGTTTACGAGTATCGCATATGGCAATCGGGGGGATGGACGCTTTGTGTATACGGGGTTTCGGAGGGACGCTATGGGGGTGGGCCTCCCCAGCGAGGAAGATATCGTCCATATCGATCGTTTTTTTGCCAACAGCCTCCACTATTTGCAGGCTCGGCCTGCAGTCTGGCTACGGGATTGGCCGGTAACCTATAACGGGGCTGCGCTTCTATCCGGTATTGGAAATCGTTCCCTGGACTCTTTTGTCGAAGTCGCCGAGGTGCTGGCGGAAGAAGATGTTGAGAGCACCATTTTCATCGACCCTGCTCAGGCTGACCTGTATCGATCAACCGTTAGCCAGCTCCTCGAAGTAGGAGACATTGGGGTCCTCGATGACTTTCCCCGGAACCAGTATATGTCCAGGGCAGTCCTCGTCGATCGGTTTGCACGTCTCAGAGGTGTGCTCGAAAACCTCACGCAATCTCCGGTACGCAGCTATCGACCGGCCTATTCGGGCTCTATCGATCCCTCGGTATATCAGGCGTTGGCGCAGGCCGGCTACCGGTCCGTATATGCAGATTCCGTTGAACGGCAATCGACCCCGAAGATTCTGAAGGACATTTCTCCTCAGTTGACCCGGTACAGCATTACCGCAAGGACCGGGCAGGAACTGATTCCCGAGTCTTTTGGCTCAGAGATGGACCTTACTCCAGTGCACCGAGATATGGAACGATTGGCCAGAGAGGGGGGCGTGTATCAGCTGATCTATACTCCCGACGACCTGGCTCACCCTGCGTACCTCGACCAGCTGAAAGAAATTGTGGGTCTGCTGGAAACGAACCGTTTCTGGGTTGCCACCGGCAGCGAAATCACTTCCTGGTGGAGAGAACAACACGCTGTAAAGGCGGCCATAGAAAAAAGCGGCGATTCGAGACTGGTGCTCCATTTGTCGAACCAAAATGGCAACGTCGTTGAGCAGGTGGGTGTCATGATCGATATCGGGCATACCGTGGAGCGGATCCGCATACGCCCTGAGCTGATTGGCAGTCCAATACCAATGCACGAACTTTCGGTGCAAAATTCCCAATTATTTATCCGCGTTGACGCGCTGAAACCCCAACAGACGCGTCTGTTTCACATCGATCTCATCTATGAAAAAGGGGCGCCCATCATTGCCGATCGGATTGGTGGCTCCCGCTAAAAATGCCTTATGCGCCTCCTTCGGCTTTTGTTATTGATTGTATGTATCGTTCCCTGGCGTACTGGCAACGGGCAGGCAATACACCCCGCCGTTGCCCCCCATGCCTCGACGCCTCATTCCGCACACTACTTGAACGTTGCCCGAGATGCCGATTCCCCGCAGATCGGCGTGTTGTACTTGCAGCAAGACGCCTTTTCGGACGATGATAACAGTGAAGAAGCTGAAACCGTACAGTATTGGGAGTACTTTTTGGTGGGGCTCGGTTTGCCCTACAAAATAGTGAGTGACTCGGCCTTCGAGGCAACAACACTCGACAGCTTGCAGCTCCTGATTATACCGTCGTCCGGCTCACTGTCTGCAGGTCAGGTCGAAGCCATAGACAGCTATTTACAAGCCGGCGGAGGTATGATCGTTTCAGGTGCTGTCAGCCGGCTCGACGCCGAGTCTGGTGTGAGCGAGGATACACTCCTCGAGAAATTGCTGGCAGCGGAACAGGTACAGATGCTCGACGAAAACGCGACCGGAGTCTTTCAACGCATTCAGGGAGCACACCCGATTACCGCGTCCATACCGCCCGGATTCATGTTGAATATTGCGCGTCCGGCTTCGAGTTGGGTTCTCCGAGCGAATGAAGGGCATTCACTCGGGCAACTGGTTTTAAACGGAGTTGATGAGCCGGCTACCTTAATAGCGACGAATACGTACGGTGAAGGTCGCGTAGTCTGGTTCGGATTTGAACCACAGGATGTGGCTTCAGACGAAGACCAGCAGCAGGCCTACCAGATCCTGGCCCTCAATGCGATCGCTGATGTAACCCGATCGGTGCGAGCGAGCGTAAGACGCTGGCCTTACGGGTACGACTCGGCATCAGCGATAGCTCAATTGCCCTCAGCCGGGTATCGCCCGCTGTCGTATAGGACCAGCGCAGATCTTTTACTGCGCGCCCTCGAACGTTCCCGTGTAGAAGCGACGTTCTTTCTTGTTGCCCGTTACGCCGAGGATCATCCCGATATTCTCGAACGCATGGCCGCACAGGGAGAACTGGGGCTCGTGGCAGATACCGAACGACCGCTGGAGCGACTGGCCCTTGAAGTCCAGCGGGATCGAATTGACGGGGCAAAACAGTTCGTCGAGTCGACCGCTGAAGTTTCCGTGCGAGGCATCTATCCCCCGGGGGCGTTATACGACGCCAACACGCTTCGAGTACTGGTAGACCAGGGTTTCGATTATCTGGTTTCTGGACGGGCCGACGTGCTCGTGCCTCAGTTCGTGCCGTGGGAGAAAGAGCTGGACTACCGGGATACTCTGTTCGCCTACGTTGCCTCGCGGGATGAGAAGTCCGGTACGGACAACGGTATATCGGAAAGAAGAGCGCTACTCGAGTATCATCCCTCGTTGTTTTCGTATCAGTTGGAGTCCATTCAGCCAACAGCAGCGGTCGCCGACAGTCTCAGTTCGAGCGCTCGGATAATTCCATGGGAAAACGCGCTGAGAGAAGGCTTTCAATCCGTTCATGATGTCGGTGGGCTTTTCCTGTTCGCGTACGAGCCCGAGTTCATGGGGTTGAGCGCGCAGCGCGCCGACATGCTGGCCAATTTTGGGGATTTTTTGAAGGATCAGCCGACGTGGTCAGCTACACTCGGCGAGATCGGCCACTGGTGGAAGGCCCGACAGGCCGTAACTATACGTATCGACTCGTTGAAGGCGGACGAGTTTACCTTGCACCTCAGTAATCGAAATCCCCGTGTGATCGAAGGGGTATCCCTGGATATCCGCGCGCCTGGAATACTGGAGTTCATCAGCGAGTTGACGTCTTCGTCGATGGAGGCTTCTTACCGCGTTAACGATGACCTGCTGCGCGTCGAAATCGACCGGCTACCTCCAGGCAGCCATGTCCTGCGGTGGCATTTGCGTAATCCGTTATCGGATAAGCTGTCCCCCGACCCTCAAGGTCAGTGACGGGGCTCGGAGTAGTGGCCTGTCTCAACATGAGGCCCCTGCTAAGCGATTTTTTTCGATATCAGGACGGTCTGTTGGTCGCACTCTTCGTCCTCAGCGACGAATTCGGTCACCTGCAATCCAAGCTCGCCGAGCACCCGTTCGTATTCGTCAAATGCCAGGCTGGAATGATACACTTGTTCTCCATTGACGTGGCCGATGACTTCGCCGGCTTCAGGGCCAACGGTCAGCATCAGGATTCCGCCAGGCGCCAGATGTCGAGCCAGGACCTCTAATGTTTTTCGCTGGTCATCCGGGTTGAGGTGGAAGAAACTGTTCCAGGCGATGAGGCCATGGAAGGTTTCGTTCAACTCGAAATGTCTCATGTCGGCCAGGCGCCACGTGTTGTCGGGAAACCGGGCCCGGGCGAGTGCGAGCATCGTCTCCGAAAAATCGATCCCGGACAGGATGAATCCTCGTTCGATGAAGTACCGGGCGATGGGTTCTGCCGCGCCGCAACCGACGTCCAGAATCCGACCGCCTTCAGGCACCTGCGACGCAAAGTGGTCGAGCCACTTGCGCTCGTGCAGCCCCTTATGGCGTTGAACGTCGAATGCGGCGGCATTCCGTACGTATATATCGCGCGTCTTCTTATCGAGTTCTCTCAAGTCTGTCATTTGAAAGGAGGCAAGGCGATCACTTAAACCGTTTCTTGTGACTGAACGCCGCGACGACGTCGCGAACAGGTATGGGGCCCTGGTGATACAGAAACGGCTCGCCGTATCTAACACCAATCATATGACCGTACGTTCGGGCCCTCGCCTCGACCCATTCAAAAAAGGATGGATTGGAGATGAAGGTTTCCTCCTCGTCGGGCCCGGGTTCGTACTCCGGATTGTAGAATTGCGACTTGAACGATCGCAAAGCGCTTATACGTTCTTCCCATACGTCGGTTACGTCGACTACGAGGGACGGTTCGAAGGGGGTCGTTTGCATATAGTGGAGGGTGTGGTCCGGGCGCCAGGGCTCTTGCGGTGTGCCATCGGCATCGACGGTGGTCACCTTGGTCAGGCCGGCGTAGAAGAGAGCGGACAATGTCAGCGCGGCGGCGTCACCGTGATCCGGATGGCGATCGCGGGGGGCGTTGAGAAGAACGATCGGCGGGCGGAAGGCGCGAATGGTCTGGATCAGCTTCAGCTGGTTGGCTTTGGTGTTGGCCAGGTCTCCATCGGGGAGGCCCAGGTTGGTGCGCGCCGTCAGGCCCAGCACCTCCGATGCGGCCCGGGCTTCCTGGCGCCGCTGATCCGCGCTGCCGCGTGTACCGAGCTCGCCTTCCGACAGGTCGACGACAGCGGTAGCATACCCCTGCCGGGCCAGCAAGCACATGGTGCCGCCGGCCGAAAGCTCGACATCGTCCGGGTGGGCCGCAAAGGCGAGTACGTCTAGCTGCATCGTTGTGCCGTCACTTACGCGGAAAGGAATCGTTCTTCATACGGAATGAGGATACTACACGCGTTGGCGCCGTTTTATCCCACCACGAAATTGACAATCTTGCCGGGCACGTAAATCTCGCGTTTGAGGGCTTTCTCGGCGAGGTAACGAGCGACGCTATCGTCCGATTTAGCCAGTGACAACACCTCGTCTTTCGACGCATCGGCTGCGACTTCGATGGTACCGCGCACTTTCCCGTTAACCTGGATCGGAATTTTGACCGTGTCCTCTTGGAGGTAGTTTTCATCGTAGGCAGGCCAGGGTACATAGGCAAGGCTGGCGTGGTGGCCAAACCGATGCCATAATTCTTCGCTCACGTGTGGAGCAAGCGGCGACAACATCAGCACGAATGGTTCCGCAATGGCGCGTGGAACTACGTCCAGCGATACCAGGGCATTGTTCATCTCGATCAGGGCAGCCGTAGCGGTGTTGAAGCTGAGGCGTTCCAGGTCGTCTGTAACCCGCTGGATGGTGCGGTGCAGCAAACGCAGCAGATCCTGGGAGGGGGGTTCCTCGGTGAGCAGCACTTTGCCGGTCTCTTCGTCGACGAAATTGCGCCAGATACGGCGAAGGAAGCGGTTCACGCCTACGATGTCGCGGGTATTCCAGGGTTTCGACGCTTCGAGAGGGCCCATGTACATCTCGTACAGCCGGAGTGTGTCGCAGCCGTATTGCTCGCGTATGTCGTCCGGGTTGATCGCGTTCTTCAAACTTTTGCCCATCTTCCCGTATTCCTGGGTGATGGGGGCGCCCTTATAGAAGAAGGTTCGGTCCGGCTGGTCCTGGACTTCCGTGGCCGGCTTGCCGTCCTGGTCGACGACCTCCTCGGCCGGAACGATAATGCCCCGCTCGTCGCGATACGCGTAGGCCTGTATATAACCCTGATTGAACAGGCGGCCGAACGGCTCCCGGTTAGACACATATCCGAGGTCGAAGAGCACCTTGTGCCAGAATCGCGCGTAGAGCAGGTGCAGCACGGCGTGTTCGGCGCCGCCGACATACAGGTCGACCCCCCGCTCGCCCATCCAGTATTGTTCTTTGAGCGGGTTGACAAATCGATCGTCATTTCGCGGATCAATGAATCGCAGGTAATACCAGCACGAACCCGCCCATTGAGGCATCGTGTTCAGTTCTCGGGAATACACGACCCCGTCGATTTCGACGTGTTTCCAGGATTCCGGAGCCCTTCCCAGGGGCGGGACGGGCGGAGCACCGGGGTCCTCACTCGCCGAAGGAGAAAAGTCTTCCATCTCAGGGAGCGTTACGGGAAGATCCTGCTCGTCCAGTGCGCGAACCGTCCCGTCAGGGTGGTGCAGGATCGGGAAAGGCTCGCCCCAGTACCGTTGCCGGCTGAAGAGCCAGTCTCGCAGTTTGTAATTGACGGCTTTCGATCCGGAGCCGCGTTCCTCCAGCCAGTCGATCATGGCGCGTTTGGCGTCGGGGATAGACAGGCCGTCGAGAAACTCGCTGTTGATCGCAGGACCGGCGCCTGTATAGGCTTTGCCTTCGAAGTCCTCCGGCGGTTGCACCGTACGGCGGATAGGCAGGTTGAAGGCCTCGGCAAAGTCCCAGTCTCGTTGGTCCTGACCCGGTACGGCCATGATGGCCCCCGTGCCGTAACCGATCAGCACGTAATCGGCGACCCAGACCGGTATCTCCTTTCCATTGGCCGGGTTGACAGCGAACGAACCGGTAAACACCCCCGTTTTTTCTTTGCCCTCGGCCATTCGCTCGATCTCGGAGCGGGCGGTGGCCAGTTCCCTGTAGGCGTTGACTTCGGCCTGTTGATCGGGTGTGGTTATCCGGTCGACGAGAGGGTGCTCGGGAGCCAGCACCATGTAGGTCGCTCCAAAAAGCGTATCCGGGCGCGTCGTAAATACGCGTATCGTCTCGTCAGCGAAATTCTTGATGGCGAACTCGACGTACGCTCCTTCGCTGCGGCCGATCCAGTTGCGCTGCATGAGTTTGATGGGTTCCGGCCAGTCGACCAGTTCCAGCTCGTCAAGCAGGCGTTCCGCAAAAGCCGTGATGCGCATCATCCATTGCTTTAGAGGTCTTTTGTAGACCTTGTAGTTCCCTCGTTCACTGCGGCCTTCGTTGGTAACTTCTTCGTTAGCCAGCACTGTACCCAGTTGGGGGCACCAGTTAACGGGGACCTCCGAGATGTAGGCCAGTCGATAATTGGCAAGTACCTGTTCCTTCTCTTTGGGATCGAGATCTTGCCAGAATCGGCCCTGGTCCGAGTTTGGAGACGTGAGGTGGAAGGTCTCGTCCACGGCAAATCGGTTCGCAACGAGGTTTTCGCGGATCTCATCGATTGGCCGGGCCTTGTTCTCGGCCTCATCAAAGTAACTGTTGTACAACGTTAGAAAGATCCACTGGGTCCAGCGGTAATATTCGGGGTCTGTTGTGGAGAGGACACGCTTCCAGTCGTAACTCAGTCCAAGGCGTTTTAACTGCCCGAGCATATTGCTGATGTTTTTCTCCGTCGTGATGCGTGGGTGTACACCATGCTCGACGGCATATTGCTCGGCGGGTAATCCGAAGGCATCGAAGCCTATGGGATGCAGCACGTTCGTTCCCTGCATGCGTTTGTATCGCGCGACGATATCCGTGGCGATATATCCAAGCGGATGCCCCACGTGCAGGCCTACCCCGGAAGGATAAGGAAACATATCGAGCACATAGTATTTAGGTTTCGACGTGTCAACCTCGGGAGGGGTTCGGAATGTATCGTTCTCCTCCCAGTAGGATTGCCACTTGTCTTCTATTTCGGCAAAAGGATAACCGGACATGATAGGACCGTAATTTTCACGTGCTGTAGTGTAACAGGTAACGAGCGTGGTGTACTATCGAGTATGGCATACTCGAAACTCCGATCTGAGACGGCGAACTACGTCTAGTCTGGATAAATGTTCTTACATTGCCTCCGAACGAAACCAGGAATTATGAATACATTCGCGGAAATACTCGATCAGGCGAAGACGATCGCCGTCGTTGGCATTTCGGATAAGCCCGCACGGACCAGTTATGCCATCAGCCGATACCTGCTCGGCGTCGGATTTACGGTGGCGCCCGTGAACCCACACCTCGACGAGGTGCACGGGATGAAAAGTTATCCCGATTTGCAATCGGTGCCGGCGTCCACCCAAATCGATATAGTGAATATTTTTCGCCGGCCCGATTACACAGCAGATGTCGTTCGAGACGTCATCGAGCGTATGAAGACGACCGATGAACATCCTGTGATCTGGACCCAGATCGGTGTGTCTAGCAGAGAGGCTGAGGAGCTCGCTGAATCTGCTGGATTGACGTACGTCAAGAATCGATGCATCATGGTCGAGCATTCACGCCAGGGCTGAGTCCGTTCAGGTTTCAGGGGGCTTGTTCCAGAAATTCCGCAAAACGCGTTACTTCGTTTGCCAGGAGTTGCCGGAGCGGCTCCAGCTTTGGATCCTCATGAGACCTGGAGATTTCCAGGACGTTTCTGAAGTACCAGAGTTGCTCGTGGGGTCCGCTATTCAGGGGTTTCCGGTTCGGCCCAGGTTCAAATATATCCACTTTGTGGAGGAGACCCTGATTGACGGACCAGAGGTTATGATGTTTGTCCGCCAGACAGATTGCGACAGCGCCGGGCAGAAAGCCGCGCATGTCATCCAGGAATTCTTCCTTGCGCGCGCGCCATGCCCTGGATTTTCCTTCAGCGTCTACCTTTTGTTCGGTAAGCTGAACGACGAGGCGTGTTACTTCCGACCCCATAACTTCTTCGAGAGTGCGCTCTGAAAGTATGGCTCCGGAACGGTTAGGATCCTCGAGGATATCGTGCAAGAACGAAGCCGCGGTCGTGACCGGATCCCAGCCGGCACGGTGTACGGAGAAAGCAACAGAAGTCAGGTGAAAGATGACCGGGGTCCTGGGCAGCTGGTCGTTGGATAGTGTGAACGGGGCATCGCGCCACGATCCTTTTCGGTACGTACCGTCGTGCCACTGGGAAGCCAGTTCTATAGCTTGCTCGACAAGCGGTGAGAAGAGGGTCGTTTGTATTGCCTTTCTATCAGTCATTCGAACGTTGACCGGATGGTTTATACCTTGCCGCTTCGAGAGGTTTATAAACGTATGACTTGATGGTCGGTCGTATCATGGCTCACATGGGGCAGCAGGCTGGTGAAGAAGTCGAGTCCATAGGCGTTCAAAAAATGCAGGGGAGAAAGCACCCGTTCTTGAAGCTTCTGCCTTGGAAAGAGGTGGTTGCAGACTTTGTTGATGCGGAGCAGGTCGGTGTTCTGCATTCGTTTCTGCGCCCTGATCAGGCGCTCCTCGAATCGGGTCAACTCCTGATGGATGCGAACGCGCGTTGATGCAGCCGAACGAACGAGGGTCTCGTCGATTTCACGAGCGGCGTGGTCCAACGAGGTTATCACCTGGTCGATGTGTTCCCTGGACGGGCCCATAACCCCATCGATGTCGATCGGCATGCGGTCGATAACGAAAGAACGAAATATCTTGTTTGGATCGTCTCTGTAGGCCTGTAATGGCATGGGGTATTCGTCGATCCACTTCTGGACGGCCGGCTCGATCAGGGTCACGCTTGCGCGGGGATAAATAACGGGCATAGGGAGGTTGGCCCACTCGTACGCCGGCTTGAGCTGGGCAAAGTAGGCGACTTCCCCCGGCCCCCCAATGTAGGCAATCGTCGGCAGCAAGAAGTCTTGCACGAGCGGCCTCAAGACGACGTTGGGACTGAATCGTTCCGGCGTCTCTTTCAACGCTAACGATAGCTCTTCTCGTGTGATCGAAGCCGCCTCTTTCCGGGTACGAAATACCGAATCTTCAGCTTCTATAGCGATCCTCGCGTGATCGGTCATGAGAAAAATATTCGTCGGCTGGACCTGTACTTGAGCGTGATACCGGGTTTTCAGCTCTTCTGTCGTTTTCACGATGGCCTCCGTCAGTTCATACGGCGCCTCTATCTCTTGCTGGAACAATGGCGAGCATTCCTGCTTCAGCCTTCGATCGTCCACGGACATCAATACGAGGCCGCTGCCTTTGAACAACCGTTTCAACAAGGCTGCAAATCCATCGATGAGGGGAGCCCCTTCTGTGAAATGGGTGTTGAGAAAAGCGAGCAGCTCCTCTTTGTTGGGTGTGGCGGGCAAGCACGACGCGATGGATTCCAGAAGGCGCTCGATGGCGGGGGTGAAGGTCATTCTCCCGACGGGACCGTTCGGGGCGGCTGCGGGATCAGAGCCCGGCTCGTAGTGCAATTGTACGAGATTATCCGAGTCGTCCAGGAGGTGAAGAGGGGCGGTTTCAGCAAAATCGTGGTCTTCCCCATGCAGCCAGAAAATGGGTACGACCGGCCTGTCCAGGTTTTTTTGAAGTCGTTCTGCCAGTAGCAGGGTTGTCAGGGTCTTGTAAGAAATGAAGAGCGGGCTCAAGAAAATGCCGAGCTGCTGGCCGGTAACGACGGCAACAGAATTCGCCTGGCGGAGCTTATCGATGTTTCGTTCTGTGGCGGCGTCTAATCCCCACCGGATATTTTGCTCCGTCAAAATGTCGGCGATCAAGGATCGATTCCGTCGAACACCGGTTGTTTTTTGGGCGAGATCATGAAACGTATCGAGGTTCCGGTAGTCGCCCGCGTAGAAAGGGGCCAGGTGCTCATCGTAACGGGAATAATGCTCGAAGAGGGTCGAGAAAGAGTCCATTTCTTCAAAGGGGACACGCTGGGGTGAAGAAAGGGTCCTTTTCGCAGGCATCATGAAGGTGCAACGTGCATCAACCGCTTTGAGCGCATGTGCAACTGGATTCTACAACAGTACGCAGATCATAGATCGAGAGGAGGGGGAGATCAATGGGTGGGTTAATTCTTCGCCTGTTCTCCTTTCAGGCGTTGAATTTCGTCGCGCAATTTGGCCGCTAACTCGTAGTTTTCCTCGTTGATCGCCTTTTCGAGCTGGTCCTCCATCTGGCTCAGGCGAGACTTAGGTGGGCTGTATTCTTCTTCGACCTCCGTACGCGGGACGGGCGTGCCGCCTTCCTCTTCGGTCGGGATGCCGGCTTCTTCAAGGACCGACGGGGCCACGTAGATCGGAGCTCCGACGCGAACTGCTACAGCAACGGCATCGCTGGGCCTTGCATCGAGTTGACTTTCATCACCGGTGTGCACGAAGCGAATTTTGGCGTAGAAGGTGCCTTCACGTAATTCGTCGATCACCACATCGAGTATCTCGGCGCCAACAGTTTCGAACAAGTCACGGAGTAAGTCGTGCGTCATCGGTCGGGGAGGCTGGATGTTTTCGAGTTCGAGAGCGATGGCCTGTGCTTCAAATGCGCCAATAATGATCGGTAAGCGACGGTTACCTTCCACTTCACCGAGAACGAGTGCGTAGGCTCCGCCGCTCGATGGACTAGTTGATAAACCGACAATGTCAACCTGAATAAAATCCATTTACATCATCTGTAGATATGATCGCGAATCCCAAATATGGGAGAGACCAGGGGATGATTACGTGCCTGTGTATAAAGAAGTATGTGTATGCCCAGGATATTCAACTTCGTATCGCATCCTCCAACGCACTCAAGAATTCCTTGTTCTCTTCCGGTGATCCTGCATTAACACGTAAATATCCCGCAAGTTCTGAGTAACCTCCCATATTCCGTACCAGTATGCCCCTATTAGCGAGGTTTTTCATGAGAATATCGGGTGGGAGCGATCCTTTGAACAAGGCAAAATTCGCTTCACTGGGTAGTACACGGAGGTCCGTAAAAGCGCGCATCGCATCGATAAGCGTGTCCCTCTGCTCCTTGAGCAGGTTCACCTGGCGGGTAATAATTTCTGTTCTTTCGAGTAGGGCCAGGGCAACCGTTTCCGCCAGGCGATCCACGACGAAGGGGAGACGACTTTTCAAGAATTCTCGAATAACATCTGGATGGGCGATCATATATCCGATGCGGAGCCCGGCAAGGCCGAACGCTTTCGAAAAAGTGCGCATGATAATGAGATTCGGATGACGGTCGAGCAGCGAGAGTGCGCTCGGCGGGTCGGTAAATTCTACGTATGCTTCGTCAACCACCAGAAAGCCTTCGGTTTCTGCGAGCAGGCGTTCGATATCGGCCAGTGGTGTGCGCAACCCGGTGGGGTTGTTGGGGGTCGTGATAATCGTCAAAGAGGGGCGGTGCTTTCGAATAGCGGCGATTAACCCGGGGACGTCAAAATGGAAATCTGAGAGAGCGGGCACCTTGATCGGACAGCCGCCGTAGAGACGTACCACTTTCTCGTACAAAGAGAACATCGGAGTGGGAAGTACCACCGGCGCGTTTTGCTCGATGAGGCAGAGACCGAGGGTATAGGCCAGCTCATTCGACCCGTTGCCGACGAGAATGCCGTCTGGCGTTTGTCCCAGGTGCTGAGCCAGGCGATGCCTCAACAGTTCGGGCTGCTCTTTCGGGTACCGGTTAAAAGGGATAGACAGGAAGGATTCGAGCAGCTCCTTCTTCAGGTCCAGCGGGATGTCGAACGGGCTTTCATTCTGATTCAGCTTGATGTCTGGCTCGAAGCCATCGCGGCTGACTACGTACGGATGCTGGTCTCGGATGGCCGGCCTGATCTTCTCGATCAGCACTTTCGAAAGCGTCGCAATCATAAAAAGTAATCTCCGTAGGTTTCGTACCGGGGTCTTTGAGCGAAACGCGGAATACGACTGTTCGATCCCCCCAGAAGGAGGCCCCGTTGTTACTCCTCGAGCCGCGTGGCAACAGCGAGCGCATGTGCGGTAAGGCCCTCGGCGTGTGCGAACTCGATGATTTTTTTACCTGTCTTGCGTAATCGGTGCTCGGTATACTGGATGATCGTTTGTTTGCGGAGAAAGTCATCTACGCTGAGGGCTGATGCAAACCGCGCTGTACCGCCGGTAGGGAGTACGTGATTGGGGCCGGCGAAATAGTCTCCAACAGGTTCTGTCGAAAAAGGGCCGAGAAAGATGGCGCCGGCATGTCGAATCTGCGTCATGGTATGCCAGGGATCGGCGACGATGAGTTCCAGATGCTCCGGGGCCAGGTCATTAACAACTCGAACGGCTTCGTCCATCGACGACGTGACAATGCAGGCGCTGTACGTGTCGAGGGATTGTTCGAGGATAACACGCCGGCTCAAGCCGGGCAACAGCGCCAGTACGTGAGACCGTACCTTCTCGGCCAGGTCGAGGCTGTCGGTAACCAGGATAGCCGATGCTTTTTCGTCGTGCTCGGCCTGAGAAAGGAGGTCTACGGCGACAAAGCGTGGGTTGGCCGTATCGTCGGCAAGAACGATAATTTCACTGGGGCCGGCGACGGAATCGATATCGACGGTGCCATACACGAGCTTTTTGGCGGTAGCTACGTAGATATTGCCCGGGCCGACGATTTTGTCCACCTTGGCGACAGACTCGGTGCCAAAGGCCAGCGCGGCGACGGCCTGAGCGCCTCCCACGGCATATACGTGCGAGATGCCCAGGTGATGAGCGGCTCCCAATACCAGCGGATGGGGCAGGCCGTTCTTTTGCGGGGGAGATACGAGGTGAATGTCGGGCACTCCGGCAACCTGAGCCGGGATGACGTTCATGAGGAGGCTCGAGGGATAAAACGCTTTGCCGCCAGGGACGTACACACCGGCTCTTTCCATAGGGGCAATGCGCTGGCCCAGCAAGACGCCGTCGCCGTCCTCGACGAACCAGCTCTGGGGCAGTTGCCGCTCGTGGAATCGGCGAATGTTGGCCGCTGCTTCGGTCAGGATGTCTCGTAAAGAATCGGTAAGGGCGGCATGGGCGCCGGCGAGGGTTTGCGCAGGGACTCTCAGAAGAGACGGTCGAACGCCGTCGAATCGTTCCGTGAAATCGAGAACGGCCTGATCGCCTCTTGACCGGACGGCTGAAAGAATGTCAGTAACGGCCTCCTCGACGTCAGCGTCAGAGTAAACGTGTCTATCGAGAATAGCGTTGAGCCGCTGTTCTCGATCGGCATACGAGATGATGGGAATCAAGAAACCGCCTAGTATTCGTCGTCAGGATATCGATCGTCTTCTTCGGGGGGCAGCGTTAACTCGGGAAGCCCTCTGAATTCATAATCCGGCAGGCAGTGTTCTCGGATGTGATGCATCACCTCATGCATAGCCGACAGGAATTTGCCAAAATCTTCCTTGTACAGGAATATTTTGTGTTTTTCGTACCGTGATTCGTCGACGCGTTTGCTTTCAGTGATGGTGAGAAAGAAGTCCTCTCCGGAACGCGTTGTTTTTACATCGAAAAAATACGTCCGTTTGCCGGCCGGAACGCGTTTGGAGAACACCTCGTCACGATAGCGACCTGAGTTCCGTGAGCGATTCTGATCGTTGTGATAGTCCCCATCGTTGTAAGAAAGATCACCATACGAGCGGTGTGAATTGTCCCGTTCGTAACTACTCATCGATTACCTCCCCTCGCCCTTAAACCAGGCTTTGGTTAAACAGCCACAATATGAAAAGGATACGAAGAATCTAAATATACATATTATGAGACTTTAATCCTTAATATCCGAATGATTTTAAGAAAATACAATCTAATAATGCTGGGTAGATTACATAACAAGTGTATTTACTACTACCCTAAAGGCCTGAAATGGTTTAGGCATGGCTCAAAATAATCGCGAGGACAGCCTGGAGCGATGATTGGATCTGCCGGCCTACTCGTAGCACATCTTCGTGATTGAGTGGAGCGTTTGTTAATCCGGCTGCGTAATTGGTGATGGTCGAGACGCCGATCAGGCGCATGCCGAGCCGGCCGGCTTGTACGGCTTCAGGGACCGTACTCATGCCGACGGCATCGGCGCCGAGGAGGCCGAAGGCTCGAATTTCCGCTTTGGTTTCGTACGAAGGCCCGCGGGTCCAGAGATATACACCCCGCTCGAGGGGTATCGAAGCTTCAGCGGCATCTCTCTGGACCTGATCGATCCACTCAGGGTCGTACGGGCTGGGAGCCGGTAGGGCGGAACCGGTCCTGACAAATGGGTCGAGGCTTGCGGGCGGTCCTCCTGTTGCATCAATGTGGTTCTCAATCAACATCAGGGTCCCGGGGTGAAACGTGGGATGGATGCCTCCCGCTGCGTTGGTCAGAATCAACCGGGAAGCGCCCAGCGCCGCAATGAGGCGGATGGGAAAGGCGGCTTGCTCAGGGGTATATCCCTCATAAACGTGGACCCGCCCCTGAATGATGACTACAGGCTTATCTTCGAACACACCAAAAAGAAGTTGTCCTTTGTGACCTTCGACGGTGGACGTCGGGTACGAAGGAATTTGTTTGGTAGGAATGACGATAGGCTGTTGTACAGCCGCGGCGATGTCGCTGAGACCTGACCCCAATACGATGGCCGCCTCGGGTTCCGTCAAATCGTGCTCCCTCAATGCATCCAGCGCCTCGTTCAGCTCACTGGAGGGATCTTCTTCAGCGTTACGAAGCATGCAATATCCGGTAGTTTCTCAGGCTCCACAAGGTATGTTTAATGGTTACCCAGATCGTCGTCATGAGCGGGATAGCAAGCAACATGCCTACAATGCCACCGATCTGTGCGCCGATCAGCACGACGAATAAAATGATCAGGGGGTGGGTTTGTGCGGCCCTGGAAAAGATGAACGGTTGAAAGAACAGGTTGTCGGCAATCTGCGTAATCGCCATAGCGATCAGGACTCCTGGAATTAAGGTCAGGTCGCCCGTCTGGGCGATAGCAATAAGAGAGCCGGCCGTAAGACCCATGAACGGACCAAAATAGGGGATCGAGTTGGCAATGCCGGTAAATACGCCGACGATCAGCGCGTATTTGATGTCGGTAAATGACAGGCATATCGTGGCCACAATGGCTACCGAGGTGCTTTGCAGCAAAAGCCCACGCAAGTATCGACCGATAGTAGTTTCGATCTTTTCGATAACCGAAAGCGTAACTTCGAAGTACCGGTTAGGGACGAGTTGAAGGGCGGCACGCCTTATCTTGGCCGCATCCCGTAAAAAAAAGAAAGTCACGAATGGGATGACCAGAATGGCGTAAAAAATGTCGGTGAACACAGCAACGAGGGAGCCGACCATGTCGGCAAACTGCTGCTCCTGGAATAAGGTGGATGACACATTCCGAACTACCTCTTTGACCTCGCCTTCCTGAATGATCGGAATTCGGCTTCTCAACTCTCCCTCAACGGCATCGGCCCAGCCCACGACCTTCTCTTCCGTGATTTGTTGCGTGACCTCGGCGACTTGTGAGGCGAGGAAGGGCACCAGAGAGGTGACCAGTATAGTAATCAGACCCAATACACTGACAAACGTAATCAGTATGGCGGGCACTTTGGGGATGCCGACCCCTTCGAGCCGTTCTACGAGAGGACGTACCAAATAGGCGATCAGTGAACCTGCGATGAGATAGAAGACGAGTCCGTAGAAATGCAGCAGTACGAGGCATGCGGCGACAAAAAGGCCGATCTGCAACACCAGTCGAATAATTCGCTCCGGGGAAAAGTAAGAAGGCGATTGAGCGGTGTTGTATTGCGCCGATCCGGCATTGGAGTCCCCCTCGTCGATATATTCGACTCGTTCGTATGATTTAGTACCCTGATCTATTTGCATGGCTTCGTACGGTCGTCCTTAGGGAGGGGCGCATAGCAGATAATTTACATGTCGAGTTCTTCGAGAACCTGGAGTACAACATCGGGAGTGTGCCCTTTGCGAAGTAGAAAGGAATACATTTTACGCTTTCTTTTGAGATCGTCCGGTTCCCGTGCGAGCTGGTCGTATTTCTTCCTGGCGTGTTCCAGGGCTTTGGAATAAAACGTGTCCTCTTCGGCCCAATCATCGATGGCGGCTTTGACATGCTCTTCGGCGATGCCGAGCCGCCGCAGTTCAGATTTCAATCGTACGGGACCGTAACCCTTGATACGGATTCGGTCGTGGATAAAGTTTCGTGTGAATGCTTCGTCGTCGAGGTACGACAGTTCGTACAGGCGCCGGACAACTTCCTGGATGATTTCCTCCCGAAAGCCTTTAGCCTGCAGCTTAAAACGGATTTCGTGTTCTGTCCGGGGTCGTCGGGCGAGGAGCGCTATCGCACTACCCTTGGCTTTGAGGAGGCGATGCGCGTGCACCATTTGCTCGACGGTCTCCTCGTCCACATAACGCCCAACATAAAGATTGTACTGCACTGCTACGTCTTGATGGAGACCGAAAGCGAACTTCTCATCCAGAAATACGGACACCGCATTGGCGTTGTGTTTTTGCTGCTCGATCGCAGTAATCGTTCCAGGACGAATGTGAGGATTGGGCGGAATAGGATGTT
This sequence comes from uncultured Rhodothermaceae bacterium, assembly GCA_964525535.1. Classification (GTDB taxonomy): domain Bacteria; phylum Bacteroidota; class Rhodothermia; order Rhodothermales; family JAHQVL01; genus JAHQVL01. The sequence continues at coordinate 6,034 of CAZGHT010000014.1, read as the reverse complement.
CGTGATCGGTCATGGGGTTCATCGATCCGAGGGAAATAAGGCACGGCCCTGCTGGATCTCCACGGTTCTCGAGTCCAGCGAAATGCCTGCGATGACGCCGATAGCGCCGTCTATGTTTGAAATGGGTTCTCGGCGGTCAGGGGCGCCTCGGCTCGAAGCGAAAGATCCGTAAGCCTCGGTGCCTCGCACAACTTGCACGGTAAGGCGATGGTCGGGCACCGAGGAAAGGCTATCTTCCACAGGGACGGCATAAACGCCCGTCCAGGATCGGCGGCGGTTCATGTCGATAGAAATGTCAGTTTCGGGCTGTACCTCTTCACTGAGCAGAAAAACGTCGAGCACCTTCGAAGAGAAAGCGACCTGCGGGCGAATTTGGGTATCGACCCAGTAGAGACTGTCTGCAGCGATGGCAGGATCGAGGCGTTGCCAGTAGACGGTGACCTCGACCGGATAGATATATCCCCGGCGGGCGCCCACTTCCGGCGTGTCCAGTCGGAGGGTATCAATCAAAATGGCGCTCACCGGAAGGTCGGGAATGTTGACCCAAACACTATCGAACGCAATAGGGGCGGGCATCAGGTCTTGCGTGGTGGCTCGCCGGCCCTTCCATTCGATGTCGACTTCAAAAGCCACCTGTGCCGGCACGAGTTCGAAAGCGGGATGAACAGGTACGTAATAGCCGGGTTCATCGGGTGCATGGGCGAAATGGATGGTCTCACCGTCGATGTTGAGCCTGAAGGTGGCATCTTCGACCGGATGCATCGACGTCGAGTCAGACGGGTTGTTAAGCGAAACGGCACGGCTGATCTTGACCTGCGACAACGGTTTTCCCGTCTCGAAAAACCCTTCGACCACCAGTAAGGCTTCGGTTTCCGGCTCGACGCCGTCACATCCACACAGCAGCAGCAGCAGGGCTGCCTGCGCCAGCACCCAGGAACATCTCACCTGTGCGTTGATCTCCATGTCGATTAGAGCTCCATCTCGATTTCGAAAAGAGGGAGGATGGGCAGTCCTTTTCGGTTGATGATCGTGACCTCCGGCAATGTGGGTTCGTACAACCGGTCGATGACGTTTCTCTGATTCGTGAGATTGTAGACATGAAACTGGGTCGTCCAATCCGCACCGAGTAATTCGAACTCGTACCCTATGGTGAGGTCGAACCGGAAATAAGGCGGTAATCGCCCATTGTTGTAATCGGGACGGTGGAGGTACGTGGTGGGTTCTTCATCACCCGGCCCGCTCAGGCTGTACGCCGCGAGCGGAACGGTGATGGGGTAGCCACTGCGAAGCAGCGTTGACAGGGTCAGGTACCAATCCGAAAAATAGCGGGTGATCGAACTTCGGAAGAATCGTGGAACGTCAAATAGCGTAGCGTAATAGGATTCGTCACCGAGGTCCGGCGCCTTGCTCAATGAGCGGGCCCCCGAATAGTTAAACGCGATTTTCCAGGGATCCTTGTTGATGAAAGCCGTGAATTCTGCACCGAAGGCTTTCGAAAGGCCGGCTGTATATTGCGACAGCAATGCCCCAACGGCAATACCCGGTCCGCCAAGGCCGTCCTTTTCTTGAAACACATCCCGCGGCAACAACACATTTTTCGACGTTCGCCAGTAGAGCTCAGAGCTGACATGGAGCCAGGGCAGAGGGTGACTCGATCCTTCGATGGCGACCTGGAAGCTTTGAGAGGGCTTGGTGTTTTCGTTCGTGGGAATCCACCGACTGGAAACGAGGTCGTACATGAAAGAGAAGCGGTCTCGGAGGCGCTGGATGTACTGTACCTGGGCGCCTAAGGCCCCCTGCAGGATGAGATATTGCTCGTCGATAACGTGTTGGGCGCTAATCCTGGGGCTCAGAAAGACGTGTGAACCACTGCTGAAGTAGCTCAGCCGCAGACCGGGTTGAACGCTCCACCGATCGTTGGGCTGCCAGGTATCCTGCAGATAGCCGACGGCTTCGAAGGCGGCTACTTCACTGGTTTCAACGAGTTGCTCCTGGGTGTTGATGGATCGCTGTATGATGGCATCGATAGAACTCTCGAACTGGTGATGTACGAAATGGAATCCGCTTTGCACATGGTGCTTGCGAGAGAGGTGATAATCGATATCGGATTTAATTCCGATATCACGCACCCGGACGTGGTAGTTCGATCTGAGGCTCGAGCTGCTCGTCGGCTGGACGAACTCCCCTTCGTTCGCATTATAACTTGATCGGTACACCGTCTGAGTGAACAACAACCGGCTCGAGGGCAGGTACTGGTGTTTGAAGGCATACAGGCGGTTGCCCCAGTTGTGATCGACCTCAAAGAACAGTTCGGCCGGCTGGAGCCACGAACTGAAATCGAGGGAGATGTTGAAAGGAAGTTTCAGATCGAGCAGGTCCTTGCCCGAATAATAACTGAACGAAAGAGTGTGCTTCCTGCCGGGTTTGTAGCTTAACTTGGCCGTCAGGTCGGAAAAATGATAACCGGTGCGGAGCGTGTCCCTGACGCCGTTTGCATCCTGGACGGGGTGTTCGGTGCCGATCAACTTATCCAGGTACGACCGGCGCCCCGAGATCATGAACGAACTGTTTTTCGTCAAGGGGCTCTCGATGATGAAACGCCCGCTCAGCACGCTCAGCCCTGCCGTTGCAGTCGGACCGGCGCGGCTGCCGTCTTTCAACCGGGTGTCGAGTACTGAGGAGAGTCGTCCACCATGTTGTGCAGGAAAGGAGCCCTTGAAAAAATGGATGTTCTCGATAGCATCCATGTGGAAAGTAGATACGAGATTGAATGCATGCCAGGGGTGGTAGACGGGAGCCCCCTCGACCAGATACAGGTTTTGATCGGGAAATCCGCCCCGCACGAGGAGCCCGTTATTGAAAACGCCCCCTTTGTGTACTCCGGCTGTCCACTGAAGCGTTTGAAGCAAGTCCTTTTCTCCCCCGAATCGAGGGGTCTTGTCCAGCGCTTCGATATCCATCGCTACGAGGCCGGGAACGGAAGACGTTGAGGATTCTTCCCCGCGATCGGCTTCTACGAGGATAATATCGGTCTCCAGGGTAATAGGGTGCAGCTTGATATCCCCGGGAGCATGGGCTGCGAAGAGCAGCGTATCCGACGCTTTATAACCCAGGTAGGAGATTCGCGCCTCATACGTGGTATCAGGCAATCCGGGCAGGGAAAAAAAGCCGTGAGTGTCAGTCGTCGTTCCACGGCGTATTTCGGGGAGATAGACGTGTGCACCGGGGAGGACATCGGCGGTATACGTATCCTTCACAAATCCCCTGATCGTCACGATTTCCTTTTCGGGTGCCGCAGAAAATGGCGCCTGGGCGCCTGTACGAACGGGTGAAAGCACGTACTGACGATCATTCAGCTTGTTAGCCCTGAGGTCAGTACCTTTTAAAAGGCAGTCGAGCGCCTGTTGAATCCTGGACCCACTATACGTACATGAGACCAGCTTCTCGGAAACATGCTGCGTCGAATAGATGAAATTAATGCCCTGCTCCGCAGTGAGCTGGCCCAGCGCTTCTTTCAAAGGGGCTCGGTCGAACTGAATATGGACCGACTGAGCATTTGCAGGCCATGCCAGCATTCCCATCAGTAAGATGAGAATCGCGTTCGAACCGCATATATATCGAAGATAGTTCCACACGCCGGGTTATATCGTTGTTACGTCAACGTGCAAAATACGCAACACGCTGAATGGATTACAACCGTGAGACCATGCCCCGTGATGTTCATCATCAGGCAGTGTATTGTATCCTGCTGGCGGGTAATTGATTCAACGGGGAGATCCAACAAGATGTACAAGCGCCGGCGACATAGGTGATAGGCTTCCCAGTTACGTAGCGAGCAATGCAAGAGGCTACAGGGTATTCGAGTGAAGCGGTAATCGAGAGAACAGAGTCCCTTGTGAAGAACGCCCCTGAAGAACGTGAAAAATTACCGGGTTTCCGAAGGGGCGAGATAGAACGAGCCCTCGTCCAGCGTATCGACAGTTGCGGCGAATGCCATTGTCAGCGTGCCGAGGGCCTCATCAAGCGATAGGGTGTCAGGATCCAGGGTGGCGTTGAATCCCCCTTCTTTCAGTGATTCTTCGATCCGTATTTGGACGTCGAAATAGTCGCTCAGATAAGAGGTTACCGTTTCCAGGGGACTGGCATGGAAAATAAACAAGCCAGTCCACAGCATCTGTTCCGTCATATTTTCGACCGGCATGGGTTCGGTAGGTGGTGCGTTGAGCGGAACCTGGCTCGCATGCCCGGGCTGTAGTGTGACTTTCGAATCGGAGTCATGTTTGGAGCTGAGCGTGACGAACCCATTTGCCAGGATGACTTCTGTGTTGGAGGAATCCGCTTCGATGCCGAACTGAGTTCCCGTCGCCTGTGTGATTGCTGTGGCGGATTCTACGGTGAAGGGCTCGCGAGCCGGGTAGATGTCGAAAAAAGCCTTTCCGTCTAGAGAGACGAAGCGGTCGAAAGAAGTAAGTAACCTCGGCCGCGCGTAAGATAATTGGGTTTCCCCGATAAGGCGAACGGTAGATCCATCCTCGAAGCGCACTGTCGTGTTTTCGTTTTCGGCGTTATAGATGGTTTCAATGCGACCTTGCTGCAGGATGGTAAATACACTGAACAGAGACAGCATGAGCAGCAAGAATACAGCAGCTATTCTGAATGCACCCAGACGGAAAAGTCTGGCTGTAGGGAGCCGCACGCTGAGGGGGATTTGCCGGGGTTGCGTTGAAGGTTCGATTTGCTCGTTCCAGAGCTGCAAAAAATCGGATTGGGCTTGCTGGATGTCGTCGACCACATCTCGAAGGGCCGGGTGACGTCGTATGGCCTGCTGGATCTTGTCTGAGGATTGTTCCAGCAAGGAATGCTCCGCAGGCGTGAATTGTGTCTCCCCACGTTGTTGAAGGGCGTACAAAACGAGCAGCTCGCGATCAGGCAACGAAGCATTCAGGCTGTTTCTCACATGGTCCCTGAGATGCTGCCAGCGCTGAAATACATCGGCAAGCTCAGGGTTGGTGCGCACTTCAGCACGCAATGCGCGTTGCTGCTCCTCAGACAGCTCGTCAAAATAGATTATGGCGTCCAGGACGTCTTTCATGTAGGACCACACCCACCGTAGATCAAGGTAATAGAGAAAGGAACATTCGGCACATTCTTATCCCATTTCTATCGTTCTAACGATAAAAGCCGCACTCAAGTTAAGTTAAGTAACAATACCCAGTCTATGAAAATAAAGAGCTCCGTAGAAAAAATGGGATTTCGCATAGTAATGAGATCCGTTGTAATGAGATCCATTGTAATGAGGTCCGTTGTAATGAGGTCCGTTGTAATGAGATCCATTGTAATGAGATCCTCTGGCTGCCCGGCCAGCCTCAAGAAGGCAACGAAGGAAGGCAACGAAGGAAGGCAACGAAGGAAGGCAACGAAAGAAGGCAACGAGGTAAATGGCTCGGGCTCCCGTCTTGCAGGTGGTATCTGCTCGACGGGAGCCCGACTTCCTGGTCAGATGTGATGGACTTTCGGCCAATTTCGTCGCTCTATGCCGTCAATAAAACTATGCCACCAATAAAACTATGCCGTCAGCAGGCACGGGTCATAAATTATGGGCATTCCTTTTCTTGGATTTAGAATGGGGAGATTTGGCCCTGTCTGTGCGTCGGCCTTTGATCTTTTTCACGGATTTGCCTTTGTATCCGTCGGACTTGTTTAAATTAGGAGGGTTCGACTTAGCCGCTTTTTTCTTCTTTTTATCATCATTGAGGTGAATGACCTGGTACGCCTCTCCGCGTTCAGCATCCATCTCTTGATGGGCCGATGCGGTGTCCTCGTTGGATGTTTGTGCAGTAGAGAACGTACTGGCGTAAGACGAAGGGGTGAAGCTTACAAAGAGGAGAGCGACGAGTACGATATATGGGGTGTTGAAGTTATTATTTTTCATGGTCTTGTGCTCGTTTGTAGATGCAAATAATGGATCTATGTGTACAAGATTAGAGGTTGTGCCCGTTGGAGCAGTTGGAGCCCCTGCAGGTGGATTCGACGG
>CAZGHT010000013.1:29699-83136 GCA_964525535.1 uncultured Rhodothermaceae bacterium | reverse complement strand
CTGCGAGAGCGGCTTTGCAGGTATGCCAAGCCGCGTAAACCAGGCTGCTGTGCACAGTTCGCGTAACATCACTGAATAACAGATGTTACGCGCCGGATGCGCATAGGTACTGCGAGAGCGGCTTTGCAGGTATGCCAAGCCGCGTAAACCAGGCTGCTGTGCACCGTTCGCGTAACATCACTGAATAATATCTCAACAACGTGACGTATAGTGTATGAATTTCGAGCCACATACAACAACCGCTTCCCGTAAAGAATTCTTATAGATGGATCTTACGCATCTGTGCGCCATCGCTGAGCCACAACAGCTTTGAAAAGGCTGAAACAGACGGAAATCGACTGCGAGGCCTTGTTTCAAAGCCGGCCATACGGACTGCTGTGCACAACCTGCGTATCATCACTAAATAACAGATGTTACGCGCCGGATGCGCATACGTCCTGCCAGAGCGGCATTGCACGGTTGCCAAGCCGCGTAGCTGCTGTGCACCGTTCGCGTACCATCACTAAATAAAAAATCCCTCGGCACGCTTGAGATGACACCCTTTGTCGAATGAATTATCATACCATACAACTTGGGTTATTTAACGAATTCGGCCTTCAAGTCACTCCAGGACGGCTGGCTGCCAATTTCTCGGTCGGTCCATTCCTGCAGCCTCCACAGTCCATCCTCCTCTTCGACGATGACCCAGATCAGGCGCCCCTGGACGATCACGGGCACAATGGGCCTGTTGTGGTTAATGGTGAGCACATAAGAAGCATCGATTTCGAACCGGTCCTCCGCCGTGATGGAGATATTCTGATCGCTCAACGTGAGTTCGTGATTCGAAGCGAATTCGGCAGCCGCTGCGATCGTGCTGAAGTACTGGCTCTCTTCGGTGGCGCTCCAGTTGGGCCAGATCGATTGATCCTGGGCGAGCGCTCGTTCCGTAGGAGTAAACGAGAACGTCGAACTCAGCGAACGCTGGTAGTTTGGGGTGTTCAACTCAGCAATGGCGAACTGGATGTTTTCAACAACCTGTTCGGGGGTGTCAGGCTGCAGAAATGTGCCGGCATCGTCAATCGGAGCTTCCGGTGTACGAGTCGAAAATAGATCGCAGCCATGGATGAGCAGCAGGGGTAGCAGCAAAAGGGCCCGTCGAAAGGCGAGAGGCCGAAAAAGAGCCGGCATAACAAGGGGCGTACGATTCATCGAACAGTCGTGTCAGGCCCGATGGTAGGGTTGTTGGGTTGGGATCCCTGGAGATCGATCCGTTCGAGGACCTCCTCCGGGTCTCTGGCTCCCGGGAACCAGGTCAACACCGCGTGAACGACGCCGTCGAGCAATGCGTCCGGACAAGAAGCGCCGGCCGTCAGTACGATGTCCACCGGATTCTTGTCGGGAAACCAGTCCGTCGTAGTATGCACCCGTTGCGTATGCAGGTTGAAATGGTCGATCACGCCTCTGGACTGTATCGATGAATGGTTCTTGATGAAATACGTAGGCATCACGGCCTCGCAGAGTTCCACGAGATGACTCGTGTTGGACGAGTTGTATCCACCTACGACGAGAGCCACGTCGCCGCCGGATTCAATCAGGGCTTTGGTGGCGTTTTGATTTTCGTGGGTGGCATAACAGAGCGTATCGCTCGTGTCTGCAAAGTGCTCCTGAATCGCGTCAGCGCCGTATCGATCGACCATGGCCTGACGCAAGTGGGCGGCAATGGCTGCCGTTTCGGTAGCGAGCATAGTGGTCTGGTTGACCACTCCGATGCGCCTGAGATCGTTATCCGCATCGAATCCCTCGGAGTATCGTTCGGAAAATCGGTCGTAGAAGTATTCAGTAGAAGCCTCGCCTCGAATGACGCGGGCGAGATCCTCTGCTTCAGCCATATTCAACACGACGACTACCGGGGCAGAGGTTTGAGCGTGTGAGAAGGTGGCGCGCGTTTCTTCGTGGTAGCGCTTGCCGTGAACGACAATCGTGTACGCGTTGTGGCCCAGCTGAACGCTCCGTTTCCAGACCTTTTCCACAAACGGACACGTGGTGTTGTATTTGACCGTATCGATATTTCGATCCTGCAAGTCCCGTTCGATTTCGACGGACGTTCCGAAGGCGGGAATGATGACGACGTCATCCGGGGTCAGCGCATCGAAGGGGATGAGTTGTTCGCCTTTCGTGGTACGGAGGAACTGGATGCCTCTCTCCTGTAAGTCCCGGTTCACGTCGGGGTTGTGGATCATTTCCGAAAGGAGAAAGATGCGTTTGGATGGATTCTCCTCCAGCGCTCTGTAGGCGATCTCTACGGCCTGCTCCACGCCGTAACAGAAGCCGAAATGTCGGGCGAGTTTGAAACGAACGGGCCCGAAGTCGAGCACGGTAGGCGAGAAGTCTTTCTTCCGGGGATCTCTAATACGACGAGCCTCTTTGATGGTAGAGACGAGAGAGCCCTTGTAGAAAACGGGTACGTCAAAGGTACGCATAGGTGGGGAATTTCAGCTGAAGGTTGGACATCTGTAACGCGAAAAACCAGGATTGAGTTCTTCGAAGTCGTGCCGGGGCATGCGGCATGGACCCCGTTGAGTCAGGCGGTGGGCTTTCGCGCAATCAGCACGTGGTGCGCTGGAGAGAGCTCAAAATTGCCGTACCCTTTACGAATGTGCACGTTGAAGCCCGTACGACGGAGAGTTTCGGCCAGCTGAGCGGCGTCGAGGAGCCGGACCCGGTGGGTTTCTTCATCTCTTCGATAGTGATTGCCGCTTGTTTTCCTGAAGGAGGTGATGTACCGGGTCAGCAGGCCGTCATGCTCGGAGAGCTGAACCAGCACCGCCCAGTCGTCGCTCAGGAAATGACGCCTATGCGGACCGGTAGCGGCTGCATACCCTGGCCCGGCGACGTCGAAAACGAACACTCCGCCTCCAGGAAGCGCCCTGTAGATTCTTTCAAACAGCCCGGAAAGCTGTGAAGGCGAATGATCTTCGTCGAACAGGTAATTCAGGCATTCCCCCATCGAGGTCACGGCCGCACAGTCAGGTATGGTCGCTTTGAGGAACGAACACGTTTCGAACGAGGCTTCAGGCACGCGCTTTCGGGCCAGGTCGATCATTGCCTGAGAGAGGTCGACGCCGTGTACCCGATACCCTTCACTCGCGAGGATGGAGGCCCAGACGCCGCTTCCGCACCCCAGATCCACGATCAGCCCTTCCTGGATTCCAGATTGCCGGAACAGCTGCAGAATAGCCCGGGCAGCCTTTCGCGCGAATCCGGTAAACCCCTCGTCGTGTATAAAAGCAAGATCTATCCTGTAAGGCTCGTTCATCGGTCGCTACGGAGAACAATGGCACAAAAGGGAGTGACTGGTTGTACGCATCTGTGCGCCATTGTTCAGCCACAATAGCTTTGAAACGGCTGAAGCAGACGGAAACCGACGGCAAGGCATTATTTCAAAGCCGGCAAGACGAGTTGCAGTGCACACCCTGCGTAACATCACCTGCGTAAGACAACTCAGTGAGCGGCGTGCAACAGGTCCGGCGTAGCGTGTTGGGCATCTTCGAGGACGCAGTCCGCGGTGGCTTCGGCCGCGAGCAATACGCCGGGCACCCCCGCTCCGGGATGTGTACCTGCTCCCGAAATATAAAGGCCCTCGATGTCTTCGCTGCGGTTATGCGGGCGGAAGTATGCCGTCTGGGAAAGCATCGGTTCGATGGCAAACGCATTCCCCTGGAAAGCGTTCAGTTCGCTCTTGAAATCTTCGGGGGTAAAGATCTCCAGCACGTCCAGGTTGTCCCGAAGGTCCGTCAGCCCCCATTTCTCGAGAAAGGTCAACACACGATCTGTGTAGGATTCCTTCTCGTTCTCCCAGTCCACACCGCCTTTGAGGTTGGAAACGGGGATGAGCACGTATATGCTTTCGCAACCGGGAGGGGCCATTGAGGGGTCCGTTTTAGTAGGGGCATGGACGTACATGCTGAAATCGTCGGGCAGCGGTTTGTTGTCGAAGATGTCGTCCACGAGTTCTTTATACCGTTCGCTCAGGATGAGCGTATGGTGCACCAGTTGCGGATATTGCTTTCGTACACCGAGGTAGAGCAGGAAACAGCTCATGGTATATTTCATCCCGTCGACTTTAGAATCGGACCATTTCCTCCGCCACTCCGGAGCCACCAGGTGTTTGTAGGTGTGAGCGAGATCCGCATTACTGACAATGGCGTCGGCAGAAAACGTGTGGCCATTGGCTTCGACTCCGGTAACCTTGCCGTCCAGCACATTAATCCGATTCACTTCCGTATCTGTGTAGAGGGCGCCTCCCTGGCTGAGGAACAGGTTCTTCATAGATTCGACGACGCTGTACATCCCGCCTTTGGTGAACCACACGCCGTCTTTTTTTTCCAGGTAGGGGATCATCAGATAGATCGCGGGGACGCGAAAGGGATGGCCGCCGATGAACAGGGGATGAAAGCTGAACATGAAGCGGTGGCGAAAGTCCTTGAAGAAGCGCTTCACATACAGGCTTACCGGCATGAAGGCGCCGAGTTTGAGAGCGCGAGGGGTGAACCGGAGCATCGATCCCACCGTGTCGAACGGTTGAGCGCCCAGTTTCTTGACGATGACTTCGTCGTAAATGGGTTTGATGGACCTCATGAAGTCGTCGTATCGATCCGCGTCGGCTCCATTAAAGGCCCTCATCTGCTTCTTCATACGCTCGGCATCGCCGTTGTAGTCGATACAGGTGCGGTCGTGGAAATAGATGCGGTAGTACGGGTCGAGCGGTATGAGGGTAAAAAACTCGTCCATAGAGCGGCCGGCCGCCCGAAAGACGTCTTCGATGAGGTAAGGCGCTGTTATCAGGCTGGGCCCCATATCGAAAGTATACCCGTTCTTCACGAGCTGGTAGGCTCTCCCACCCACCTTCGAGCGTTTCTCCAGGAGCGTAACCTGCATGCCGGCCGCCTGCAACCGATTGGCTACAGCCAGGCCGCCAAAGCCACTGCCGATGACAGCGATGTGTTGTGATCTATTCATTTCAGTATATCCTGCGTTGAAATATTCAGGGCCGGGTAGACGGGGCCTCGCTTAGGATTCGATGGAGGGTTTGTTTCTGACTGTTGTCGAGATCTTTCGTGTTCGATACGAAATACACCATATCGTAAAACAAATCCTCAGGAAAGAGGTCTCTCGACGACGGCAACAGCTTCGCCAGCACGGCTGCATCTTCGGTAACCGTATCGGACATGCCCAGAAAACCGGGCAGGTAATAACAACTGATCAGGCGTAGGTAGCGAATTTCAACGTGCTCTGGATGTTTTTCAACCAGTTCGTCCAGTACGGGCAGCCCTTCTTTGAGGTAATTCATCTTTTTGGGAGGCCAGAACGCGTGCTTGGCCTTCAGCACCGTCAGGGCTGCACCATACGCTTCCAGGATAGGGGCCTCCGCCGGCGATACTCTGATGAGCTGGAGGCCTTTTTCTATAGACGCTTCGTGCTCAACACTGGCAAGGTAATGCGTTCGAATCTGACTGACGTAGGCAGGTGTTACTTCGATCCGCTCAGGGGCGGAGGGGGGGCTTCCTGCTCTGGAGGTTAACCCATAGGCTGAGGCAGGCGCGGGGATGGACATCGCTTGTTGAGCTTCGGTAATATCAGGCATGACCAGGCTCTGGCAGGACCATAAGGCAAGGATGAATATGCCAATCAACGGTTTCTGTCGGTTATGATTGTTGGACAGTTGCTGATTCGAGAAAAAGACGGGCTCAGCAACAGGGATAAACGGGTGATTCTGTACCTCTTTCAGGCGGCGCAACGCTTTTACCGTGAGAAAAATCTTGTCGCCCCATCTTGTGTAAGCCCGTTTCCTGAAGTTGTCATACCGATTCCGGCGCAGCGATCGATGAATGCCGCGGTACACCTCGGAGGCGACGGCCGCGGCTCTGGCGAATGAGGGGGGGACGGCGGACAACCCTCGAAAGGCATACTGATAATCGGCTTCGGCGCGCTCCATAAGATCTTCCATGAGTGTTTTATATCCGTCTGTGATGGGCAGTGTACCGGCATCCATAGTGATGAGGTGCTCGCGGCGCACTTCGTAGCGGTCCATTAGCTCCGTAGGCAGATATAGCCGCTGCATCCGGAGATCTTCGCCGACATCGCGCACAATGTTGGTAATCTGCATGGCGCGTCCCAATGCGGACGCCCTCTCCAGAACTTCCCGATCTCTGACGCCAAAAAGGTAACACAACCAGATGCCGACCACGGAGGCGACGCAGTAGGTATAACGGTTGAGCTCCTCGACGGTATGGATCTCGACGGCTCTCAGATCGGTGCGGACGCCGGCGATGAGATCCTGGACCAGGTCGAAGGGAACACCGCTCTGGTTCGAGCGGGTCATCAGTTCGTCGAGCCACTCGATGCGGGACGGAATGCCCTGGTAGGACAAATAGACCCGCTCTTCCCATTCGTTCAATTCGGCCTCGGCTTTGGCGCATCCTTCTGTGAATGCCAGTGTATCCGAGATGTCGTCCGTAACACGACAAAATGCGTAAAGGCGCGTAACGAGTTGATACTGCTCCCTGGAAAAAAACCGGGCCGCAAACGAAAATGACTTCGAATGAGAAGAAAAATATTCTTTTAACTTTTCGGTGCGAATGGAGTCGGGCGTCTTGGCTGCATTGTCCAAGATTTTCCCTTCATTGCCATACGAGTCAAAGTCGTTCTCGTCGGTGTTGTGCTCCTTGCTGTTGCGATCGATCAGCCAGGCGCAAGGAATTACGGCAGCCATCGTCACTGCGAAAGCTACCCATAACCCAGCTGCGAGACACATGAGCAGGGGAAGCAGTAAAACCAGACCATAATAGACGCTCACCCATCGTAAAGACAGGTGCCTGACCCATTTCTCGGCCTTCAAAGCGTGGAGGCTTGCCATCAGTACCAGTCCGGTCGCATACCAACCCACCAGGTTAATCCAGGGCATGCCGTAATAAGGCCCCTGCTCACCCCAGGTCCAATAGGTCGTCAAATAACTCATCGCAGGATCCAGGCTCAAATCCCACAATGTGAGCAGCGCCGCAGCAAAAGAGATTCGCTTGAGCCGCTGGGAGGTCGACGGGAATGCAAACCATGCCAGCGTGAAGGAAGGCAATGCCATGGTAAACCAGCTAACCGGAATGAGAACCGGCACCAGGTCGAACCATTTGGCACCCAGAAGTTCCGTATAGGCATATTCTCCGAAAGGGAGCCCGAAACGAGTGCCTGACAACTCGCTTATCAGGCTGATCGCGTACACAGCGATGAAGCCCGTAATCCAGGAAAATTTTGTCTTCTGAGTGAGGTAAATAAATAGAACGCCAAAAGAAATCCAGATATGACCCTGCGCGAAAAAAGTGAATGCAACTCCGAAGAAAAGGGATAATTCAGAAATGAACGGCGAGGGAATGTGTTGCAACCATTCCGGATGTCTGCCAAAGGTGGCATATCCTACAGCGGAAAGCAACGTGAAGAGGAGCAACACTAGCAGAGATCCGTTCGCAAGCCGGCGCGATAAAGAATGATATTGTTTTGACGGTGGTTTCATACGAAATCGAATATGTGCAAGTTAATGACCTGCGATGGCAGGCGTTCAACTCTAGACGGTTACACACGATCGGCGGTCAATACCCAATACGTTTACTTCCCGTTTTACACGGAATCAAAGTAAGGAATCAATAACAGAGGTTACGCGCCGGATGCGCATACGTCCTGTCAGAGTGGCTTTGCATACTTCCAAAGCCGCATGAACCGGCCTGCTGTGCACAGTTCGCGTACCATCACCCAATAATCACGGATAATGGGGCTATTTGCCAGAATTAATCGATAAGGGGAGGAAAAATGAGACAGGCGGCTGGCAACGGACTGTGCTTCCGCACCCCCTTCGAGCTTCAAAGCAGGTTTTTGGATAGGCGATCAGTAAGACGACAGACATGGTGTACACACGCCATGTCTCGTGTAGTAGGCTTATGGGACGTAACGATGCCCCGGGTTACTACGAGTTACTACGAGTTACTACATTGATACGGTGCATAATTATACGTAAAAGCACGAACAATAACCCCCTGTGGGGCATTTTCCTGTGTATTGTCGAACATGTACGTTAGATCGCAGCAAGATCGATGGCAGCAAGATCATCCACCTCGTCGAGGCCCCTGGTGCGCTAACGGGTAGCCCCGTAAAGAACTTATGGATTATGATGTCATCGTTGTAGGCGCCGGCCATAATGCGCTCATTGCCAGTGCCTATCTTGCTGAAGCCGGTTATCGGGTAGGTGTCTTCGAACGTAGAGGTCAGGTGGGCGGGGCTGTCTCAACCCGGGAGGTTGTACCGGGTTATCAGTTCGACCTCGGCGGGAGCGCTCATATTCTCATTCGAGTGACGCCGATTGTCGAAGAACTGAACCTGGCCAGATATGGGCTGGAGTATATCGAGCTGGACCCTCTTTTTTTTGCTCCGTTCAAAGATGGAGATGCCCTGTTCATCCACAAAGACGTCGATCGAACGGCGCACGAACTGGACGCCAGGTTCCCGGGGGAAGGGGACGCGTACCGAAGGTTTGTGGAGGAATGGAGGCCGTTTGCCGAGTCGGTCAACGAGATGTTTCTATCCAGGCCGTCCCCATTACATCTGGGCCGGTCTATGATGAAGGGTCGATCGCCGATGGGATGGAAGGCGGCCTTGCAGACCATTTTAAGGCCCTATGGCGACGTAGTCGACGAATACTTCAGAGAAGAAAAGCTCAAATCGATGCTCGTCTGGATGGCCGCTCAGTCAGGCCCCCCGCCTACGGAACCGGTGACCGGTCCATTTGTGCTCTGGCAAGCTTTATACCACGCTGGAGGCATAGCCCGTCCGAAAGGGGGCTCGGGGATGCTCACGGTGGCGCTTCAGCGCCACCTGGAGGACCACGGCGGGGCTGTGCATGTAGACGCCCCGGTCGAGGAAATATTGATCGAAGGCAAAAGAGCCACCGGGGTCCGCGTTGGGAACGAGGTGTATACGGCTCGAGCCGTCCTGGCCGGCGCCCATATTCTCGAGACGTTCGGCCGGCTGGTTCCCGAAGCTCACCGTCCCCGGGGTATCGACAAGGTCCGGGTTGGAAACGGGTTCGGAGCCATTCTGCGTCTGGCTCTCGACAAACCCGTCCGGTATACGGCCCATCCCGGACCCGAAGCTCGCATCGGGCTGCAATTGATCTGTGAGCATCGATCCCAGTTGATGTCTGCGTACGGCGATTATGTAGCGGGCCGGCCGGCCGCCAACCCCCCGCTGGTTGCCATGACCTTCAGCGCCGTGGACGATACCCTGGCGCCGCCGGGCGGAGAGGTGCTCTGGTTGTGGGGCCAATATTTTCCGTATGAACTGGCTCGGGGGACCTGGAGCGACCGAGGGGAAGCCGTTGCCGACGTGCTGCTCGATACGTTCGAATCGTACGCGCCCGGAACCCGCGAGTCGGTGAAAGGATGCCTCTTTCAACATCCAGAATGGTTGGAACGTGAACTGGGCCTTTTCAAGGGTAATGTTATGCACCTCGAAATGAGCATCGACCAGATGTTTATGTTCCGCCCTATGATGGGCCTCTCGGAATACAAGACCCATCTCAAGGGGCTGTACCTCACCGGCGCGAGCACGCACCCGGGGGGAGGCATCATGGGGGCCTCTGGAAGAAATGCAGCCCACGTTCTGCTCAAAGACCTCGATCGTAAGCGAGTATGACGTATCTCGAATTTCATTTCGTTTTTACGATACCTGCCATCGTCATCCTGGCGGTAGTGTTCGGGTTGCGCAATAAAAAGAGGCCCATCGAGGGCGGGATGCGCTATTTGCTGGCCATAGCCGGTATTGCCCTGGTGTACACGACCGCCTGGGACAACTACCTGGTTTATCGCGGCATCTGGTGGTACGGAGAAGATCGAGTGATCGGCACAATAGGGTACGTTCCCATCGAAGAATACCTGTTCTTCCTGCTTCAGCCCCTGCTTACCGGGTTGTGGTTTTATCTCCTCCTTTCTTACCGGGATCGGGATACAACCGGTATAAACCGTGCACTTCATCAGGGCATAGGAGGCGTTCTCTTCGTCGTTACACTGCTCGGAGGATGGCTATTGATGCAGTGGGAGAACGGGCTTTATCTCGGGCTCATCGTGATTTGGGCCGGCCCAGTGATCGGCGGGCAATGGTGGTTTGCCGGTTCCTGGATCTGGGCCTCCCGACTGTACTGGCTGCTCGGTATTCTGGTCCCCACGGTATATCTCTGGATCGCAGACCGAATCGCCATCGGGTTGGGCATCTGGACGATTGCGGATCGATATACGCTCGGGGCCGATCTCTTCGGGCTCCCGCTGGAGGAAGCCGTTTTTTTCCTGGTAACGAATGTGCTGGTCGTACAAGGGCTCATATTATTCCTCCATGTAGGGGATCCGAACAGGCAGCGTGTGCGCCGCGGGTCAACATAAAGCGTTTTGCGCAAACTGTGGATTATGACGTCGATCTCCTGTAAATTCGAGGCTTTCGACGCGTGCCCGTCCAATCCAGCTCCGCGTTCCAGGAGAGGTCCATGATCGAAGCGCCCCTTGCTATTTTCGCCGTCTTGTCGGCTGTTGTCTGGTTTGCTCTGTATATGGTGCACCGGTTTGCCTGGGCCAGGCGCCTGTCGGCGATTCTCTGGATTTTGTTCACAGCGGCATTGTGCTCGAATACCGGACTGATCCCCACGGACGCTCCCCTCTACGGCCGCCTCCTGGATGTTACCGTCCCGTTCGCTGTGTGCGTCATTTTGCTCACGGTAAACCTGAGAGACCTGAAAAAGGCCGGCACCCCCATGCTCGTTGCCTTCGTCCTTGCATCGATAGGCACTGTGATCGGAGTTTGTGTCGCCAGCCTCGTGCTGGATCCGGCCCTCGCGTCCGTCATGGGGGAGGACACCTGGAAACTGGCAGGACCCTATACAGGAACCTACATTGGCGGGAGCCTCAATTTTTTCGCGCTATGGACCGGTCTCGGCATCGATAACCCGGATCTGCTGGCGGCCGCAAATGCCGTAGACAACATCACGATCTTTCCACTGTACACCTTCTGGATGTTGATCCCGGGCGTCCTGGCAGGGAAATATGCGGTCTCCAAACGATGGAAAACTTCGGGGCTCAGAGACGATGGTTTCAGCCACCGGGCCCCGGTCCCCTTTGATGTCAGGCATGTGGCCACCCTGGCTTTTCTGGGCATTTCGATTATGGCAGTCAGTGAGTGGATCAAAGAGACCGCCATCGACCCCGTTCTCGAAGGAGTGCCCTCCATATTGATCGTGACGACACTCGCCCTTCTCCTCGCTCAGATACCGGTGATCCGATCCCTCAGAGGAGGATGGGAACTCGGCGATCTCGTCTTTTATCTTTTCTTTGCCGCCGTCGGTGCGCTGATGGATTTTTACCTGGCCGTCATTCTGTCCCCGATTCTTTTTGCGTACGTAATAATCGTTATGATCGTACATCTCGTGATCGTGTATGGAGTCGGCTCGATGATGCGTATGGACCCGGGCGTATTGACTCTGGCATCCGTGGCGACGAAGTCGGGCCCTGCCATGGTGGCTCCTGTGGCCGAAACCAGGGGATGGCGTCACCTCGTCCTTCCCGGGATCCTGATCGCGTTGCTCGGTTATGCCGCAGGCAACTATGTCGGTTTTGCCGTGGCTCAAATGATCCGGGGGCTTCTCGGGTGAAGGGCGAGTACTCTGACCGTAGAAGCTTGTCAGAGTACTGGAAATACTGAATGTTCACTTTCGGCGTTCATTACTGCAAGGTCGCATTGTAGCTTTTCGAGCTAACCGTTACTTTTCAAGCAACACTTTTATACCCTGCTGCTTGCTGACTGTCCAGTAAGACGAGAGGCGAGGCAGGCTCACCGTCATCCGGAGCGAATCGTACACACGATCGTGAATATTGCTTATGCAATGCGCCATTTATTACGTTACCCTTGCCGCTAACCTTGTTTTTGCAGCACTGACCTGGGGGCAGTCCGTACCTGATTCGTTCGAACTGCATCACGACGATCGAGTGGTCTGGGCTGGGGACGGCTTTGTGGAGCGGGCTCAGCATTTCGGGTATATCGAAGCGGCTCTTTCGGCCTGGTGGCCCGACCGGGCGATTACATTTCGCAACGTGGGCTGGTCGGGAGATACGCCGGAAGGAATCTCCCGCGACCATTATACGAACCCGCCTACGGCCTACGAACATCTTATTGACCAGATCACGACGCCGAAACCGACGGCATTGATGATCAGCTATGGGGCACACCTGGGCTTCGAGAGCGAACCCGACTTCGAGGCTTTTGCATCGAACATGCATACGCTGTTCGACGATCTGGGGCTCGAAGGCATACGATGTGTTCTCCTGTCCCCGTTGCCTCACGAAGAGAATTCGTCACCTCGATCGGACGTTGCCGCAATCAACGAGAAACTGAGGCAGGCGAGCCAGCAGATCGAGACCATCGCCGGCCAGCGCGGATGCGCGTATGTCGACCTGTTCTCTGCATTCCTGGGCGCATACGAATCCGAACGCCTGACGTCAAACGGGATACAGCTGAATGCCGTGGGATATCGCGTGGCCGCATCCGTCATCAGGGAGGCCCTGGTCGGGCCTGATCCGAACGTCGAACTTCGAATCGATATGGCATTAGAGCAAGCCCTCAGCGAACACCGGGTCCGCTTCGATCGTCAAAATGGACACGTTGCGCTTTCCGTTACTGTACGTCGACTGCCCCTGGACGGTGCGATGAAGGTCGCCCTCGTAGGGCTGCCTGAGGGTACGTACCGATTGTCCTCGTCTTCAGAGGAGCTTGCCACGATGTCTGCAGCAGAATGGGCCCGGGGCCGTCTACTGGACATACCCGCTTTGCGGACCCAGGCCGAGGAACTGCGCCGCGAAATACGACAAAAGAATGCCTTATACTTTCGTCATTATCGACCCCAGAATGAGACCTATCTGGTTGGATTTCGCCGGTATGAGCAGGGACAGAATGCAAACGAACTCGATATGCTCATGCCGCTTATCGGCGAAAAAGAGAACAGGATTGGTCGTCTGAAAATTCCGCCTCCTTTCACCTTAACGCTAGAGCGCGTCCGGTGATGCGGTTTAACGCCTCGTGCATCTTGACTATTATGCGAAAATACCTTTGGATCATCGGGATACTGGCAGCCGGCGAAGTATGGGGGCAGGATAACCTCACCAATATCCCGGACCCCGATCCTGCCGTGGAGCAGGCGTCTTTCGTTGTCACCGACGGGTTCGAAGTCAACCTGTTTGCTGCAGAACCTATGATCGATCCCCCGATCCAGATGACCTGGGACGAACGGGGACGGTTATGGGTGGCCACGAGCACCTCGTACCCGCAACCATTGCCCGGCCAGGAAGTGAACGACAAAATATTCGTTCTCGAAGATACGGACGGGGACGGTGCAGCCGATAAGTCGACCGTTTTTGCCGATAGCCTGCTGACTCCGACGGGTATTCTGTTCGGCCATGGCGGGGTTTACGTAGCCAACTCGACCGAGATCCTCCATCTGGCCGATACGGATGGCGATGACCGGGCCGACACGAAACGCGTCGTGCTTTCCGGCTTCGGAGCCGACGATACCCACCATCTCGTGCACACGTTTCGCTGGGGGCCGGATGGCCGGTTTTATATGAACCAGTCCGTTTATATTTATAGCCATATCGAAACGCCCTGGGGAATCGAGCGCTTGCGAGGAGGGGGCATCTGGCGATTCGATCCGGCATCGTTGAAGCTGGAGGTGTTTTCCAGAGGGCTCTGGAACCCCTGGGGATACGACGTAGATCGGTGGGGCCAATCCTTTGCCACGGACGGCGCCGGGTTTCAAGGCATTCACTTCATGTTTCCCGATGTGGCGTACGCGCCCGCCTACGGCGTAGATCGAGTACTCGAAGGGTTGAACCCGGGCGACCCCAAGTATTCGGGCCTGGCTTTGATCTCGGGCCGGCACTTTCCCGAAAGCTGGGCCGGCCATCTCATCACGAACGACTACCGCGCCAATCGCGTCAAACGGTTTATCCTGACGGAGGACGGGAGCGGATTCGCGGCCGAGCCACAGGAAGATCTGATCTGGACCGATCATTACGCCTTCAGGCCGGTCGATGTACGCATGGGACCGGACGGCGCCCTCTATCTGGCCGACTGGTACAATCCGATCATACAGCACGGCGAGGTCGATTTCAGAGACCCTCGCCGCGATCATCACCGCGGTAGAATCTGGCGAGTGACCTCCAGGGATCGCCCTACGATCGATACCCCGGCCTTGCAGGACGCTGCCCTGGATGAATTACTGAATGCTCAACAGTCTCCGGAAATGTGGACGCGCCGGCAGGCAAAACGATTGTTATGGGAGAAAGGACCGGCCGTGGTCAGGCCGGCCCTCGACGCCTGGGTGCAGGCCATCGACCGTAGCGCCCCCGAAAGCGATCACGCACTGCTCGAGGCATTGTGGACCTACCAGGCCCTGAAGACGCCGGCCCCCGAGCTGTTGTATGACTTGTTGCGTGCCGACGAGCACCGCATCCGATCCGCTGCCGTCAGAACCCTGCTCGACTGGCATGAAGACGTTCCTGACGTCGAGGATCTGCTCGCGGAGGCCATTCGTGATGCGCACCCGCAGGTCCGACGCGAGGCGCTTCACGCGCTCAGCCGGCTCGAGGAGCCCGGGGCTGTTGTGATCGCTCTACGCGCCCTGGAACACCCTGTGGACGACTTCCTGGAATATGCCCTCTGGCAGGCGGTCCGATCGTTATCCCCTCACTGGCTGCCGATGTACAAAACCCAACCCGGCTTTCTCGGCGAGGACGATCGGCAGGTTGTCTTCGCGTTGAAGTCTGTGGATGATCCTCTTGTCGTCAACGAACTCATTTCGCGTTATACTCATGACGATCTTCCTCAGGAATACAAAGAAGACGTGCTCGATGTAGTGGCCAGGAACGCTACAGGTGAACAGCTCGCCGCGCTTCTCGGTGTGGCGCTTCAGTGGCAAGAAGAAGGCAAACCGGTTCAGGAGCCGCTCGGAATCCTGGAAAAGGCAGCCAGAAATCACGGTACTGTTCCTGACGTCGACGCCGAGTCCTTGAAATTGTTGATCGAATCGGGCGATCCGGCGCCGCGTTCGATAGCGCTTCGGCTGGTCGGGCACTTAGAAGCCGTTGCCTTGCGGGAGGACCTTCAGGCGATCGCGAAGAATGAACGGGAAGAGGCCCCGGTTCGTGCAGCCGCTTTAGAAGGTATTGGCGTACTCGGAGATTCCACCAGCCGGTCCTTTCTCGCGGAGGCGAGCGAAGAGCTGACCCCATTTTCGGTGCGCCTCGAAGCAGCCGCACTGTTGCCGGCGCTCGACCTGAGCCTTGCAGCCGCGAAGGCGATCAAAATGTGGAACGCATGGCCCGCCGACGGCCCTGATCCATGGCCTCTCTTTCAGGCGTTCACCTCGCAAGAGCACGGACGAACGGTGCTGGCGGAGGCGCTGAAAGAGTCGCCCATACCGTCTCGTATGGCTCAGATCGCCCTCGACAAGCTGGGAAGCCGCGGTGAGGGGACCCAGATGTTGAGAGACGCCTTGATCTCATCAGGGGCCGTCGTCGCTACGCCTAAGATGGATCTGGATCCCGGCTGGTACGAACTGCAGCGCCTCGAACACGACGTCAAGGCGCAGGGTAACCCCGAAAGAGGAGCGCACATTTATGAGAGGCCGGCTTTGCAATGCGTCAGGTGCCACGTAGTGAACGGCGAAGGCGGTCAGCTCGGGCCGGCCCTTACCAGCATTGGCGTGACTGCACCGACGGACTACCTGATCGAGTCTCTGCTCAACCCCGAAGCAGCCGTAAAAGACGGTTTTGCGCTCGTCCGCGTCGTCAAACAAGACGGCAGCGTATTGACGGGCCTGCTTGCCCAGGAAACCGGCTCCAGCCTCATCGTGAAAGACGCAGCGGGGGTAACCACGGAAATACCGCGGGCGCAAGTGCGAGAGCGATCCATCATCCCGGGGTCTCTCATGCCGGCAGGCCTCATGGGTCAACTCGACCGCGATGAGTTCGTCGATCTCGTGGCGTACCTGTCGTCGCTGGGTAAAAACCGCCCCTGATCAGAGATAACGGTGGAAGATCGGTCTCAAAAATCGCATATTCCAGGCTTCGTCAGGGCTATGTGCACCGCCGAGCAGAAGCCGTTCACACTCGTGAGACGTTGACCTGAGCGTCTCGGTGCACCGGGATAGTCGCTGGTGTTCCGTGCCGTCCGGAAAAGGGTGAGGCGTTCCCCCGGTCAGGAGAAGAGTAGGCAGAGCTTCACCATGGGTTGTGAGGTGAATTCCAACGGGCCACCAGATGACCTCTGGAAAGACGCGGGCCAGTCTGGGCATGAGGTCGGACGGGAACGCCCGTAGGCCGTCCTCGGGCGGATGAAGCTCGCCTTCGGGAAAATAAATGAGCACCGTGTCTGGCTTCTCGCTGAGGTGTCGGGCCGTCCTTCTGATCGTTTGCATGCGCCGGGTCGCGTCGTCCGTAGGAAAAGGCCGTGCGCCGACCGCGGCAAAGAAGGGGAACGAATCCCAGTCTTCCATCCATAACAGCACCTCGCGGCGAAAAAAGGTGCGGGCAACGAGCCAGAGTACGTAGCCGTCGTGAAACGTGTTGTGGTTGGCATACAGGACTACGGGCCGGCCCTCGGGTAGGGATGGCAGATCGCCGACCCAGCAAACGCGACGATATGCACGATGCAGGCTGTGCAGCATCAACCGTTGTACGAGATACTTGATCATAGTCGTTGGCTAATCACCGGCTGAATTTCGTTTTTCCACGAAAGGAAGCGCCCCTCGAGGATCGCCCGTCGGGCCTGGGCCATGAGCCAGAGGTAGAACGAGAGATTCTGCATCGAGGCGATTTGCAGGCCGAGAAGTTCTCCAGATACGAAAAGATGACGGAGGTACGATTTGCTGAACGTTTGGGACACGTATCGATCCAGCCCCGGGTCGATTTCTGAAAAGTCGAACTGCCATTTCTTGTTTCTGATGTTCAGAATGCCCTGCGTCGTAAACACCATCCCGTTTCTGCCGTTGCGCGTCGGCATGACGCAGTCGAACATATCGACGCCACGGGCCACGTTTTCCAGCAAATTTTCCGGGGTGCCCACGCCCATCAGGTACCGCGGCCGGGAGACAGGAAGGATGTCCGTACAGACCTCGACCATGGCATACATGTCGTCGGCGCTTTCACCGACGGAAAGCCCCCCGATCGCGTACCCCGGGAAATTCATCTCCACGAGTCCCCGAGCCGAAATTTGCCGGAGTTCCGGAAAGACGCCCCCCTGGACGATGGCGAAAAGATACTGCTCGTGCCCGTATTTAGGCGAGGTCGTTTTTTCACGGGCCATGCAGCGCGCGGCCCAGCGCATCGTCAGTTCGTTCGATTGGCGCGCATAATCGAACGAAACATCCCCGGGCGGGCATTCATCCAGGACCATCATGATATCGGAGCCGATAGACCGTTGAATGTCGATCACCGATTCGGGCGTGAAGTGGTGCCTGGAGCCGTCCAGGTGGCTTTGAAAGAGCGCTCCTTCCTCGGACAGGGTGCGGCGGCTTGCGAGGGAAAAAATCTGATATCCCCCGGAATCCGTCAGGATGGGCCCCTGCCACTGCATGAATGTATGGAGCCCGCCTGCGCGTTCGAGGAGCTCCGTGCCCGGGCGCAGGTACAGGTGGTACGTGTTGCCCAAGATGATCTGCGCTTTCACGTCGTCCCGAAGGTGGCGCGGCGATACCCCTTTAACAGAACCGACCGTGCCAACGGGCATAAATATGGGCGTTTCAATGGCTCCGTGAGGGGTCTGAAGCGCGCAGGCGCGCGCCCTGGAGTCGTCATCCGTTCGGAGAACTTCAAATTGCATGGGCGATCTGCTAAACGGCGTACGCGACCGAATCGGTTCGTTCTAGTGAAGCAGATGAACGTAGCGAGGACAGAAGTGTTGCCAGATCCTGCTGGTTCAGGCCGATGACGATGGGGCCTTCCGCGGTCGTCAGTAAGAGCAGGTCGCCCTCGATTTTGTTGAAAAAGGACTGGGTATCCCGGTATTTGCGGTAGTGGCGGTGGAATTGCAGCGGTGTGATCGTAGAGACCGACGTGATGACGGATAATGCAATGTGTCGCTTTTTCTTACCCTGAGTAATAAGGAGGGAATGATCCTCGACCGTGACGGTAAGAGCCGGCTTAAATCCTATGACGGTAACCAGAAGAAATACGACAACCGTGATTAATTGAGCCGCAAAATATGCAAGAGCGGTAGCTCCCGTAGGATCGGCTTCGGCTGCCGGCTGCACGATCACCCAGCCGATGTAAAATCCCACAATGAGAAGAATTGACGTGAGCGCGACGCCGAGAATCAGAATACCCTCTGCACGATCTCGGTCTTTGACGTAATGATTGATCCATCGCCCGAGCAAAGAATACCCGGCGTGTAGCTGGTGACGTACGTTGAATGTGAGCGACAAGTCGATTTCTAATCTATCCCGGTTTCTAAAGGCACTGCATCGATAAAAGCAGCGTCCGTGCGACGCTCCTTAGGTTCAATATCCTCGGACAATGTTACGCCTCCGGCAGAATTAGGGTTCGCAGTAGTGGATGTCCGCTGCGTCTGGTCGGACGGGTACGAGAGAAAATATGACAGGTCGATGGAATGCTCCCGTCGGAGGGTATTGTATGAAGCAGAGAGCAGGGCTGTCGCAGGGACGGCTACAAAAAGCCCCACGACCCCGAAGAAATGACCGAACACAAACAGGGAGAACAGGATTAAGATAGGATGCAGTCCGACGTGGTGGCTCAAAATTTTAGGGATCAGGATCATTTGTTCGAACAGGCTCTGGCCGAACAAAACGGCGACGACGAAAATGACATCTACGAAGCCCCGCTCACCAAAAATAATGGCGATGGAAATGCCCAGCAGGTTCGTCAAGATGGCGCCGAGATTGGGGATCATATTCAACAGGCCGGCAGCAATCCCGATCAGCAACGCAAACGGAATGTCTGCCATCAATAACCCGGCAGAGACGACGACTACAGTGATGGCGCTTATCGTCAATTGACCCCGGATATACCGCCCCACGATGATGCTGATACGTGAAAGATAGAGGTGGTTTCCGTGTATGGTGGGAAGGAAATTCTTGATGCCTTCCTTGAGCAGCTGAAAGTCCTTCAGCGAATAAAAAAGGACGGCAGGCGCAATGACGATACCGGTCAGGACACTGACTACAGAGCTCATTGAGGTGAGGAGCTGTTCCAGCGTGTCGGGAATGCTGTCGATCCTCTGTACGACAAACTGCCTGACGGAACCTGTAATCTGCTGGATGATTTCCCCTTTGTCGATCCCGGCAAATTCCAGCTCGTCGATGAATGTGGTGGTCAGGAGCCAGTCGTGCAAATCGTGTAGGCTGCCCAGGGTTCGCTGCCCCAGGGTGTCGATCTGCCCGATGAGGTGAGGGGCTAGCAGGAGGATGCACAGTGCAAAGATGCTGATGAAAAGGCTCGTTACTACCAGGGCAGATAACCACCGTGCGATACGGTAGTGGCGGTGCAAATAGGAAACGACCGGATGGAAGAGATACGCCACCAGATAGATGCTGCCGAACGCGACGAGTATCGTTCCTATCGAATTAAAAAACCAGAGCAAGAGTAAGAACCCGCCCGTGAGCAGCAAGGCCTGGATCGGCCGGCGTTTACGCACAGGCCAGAGTAAAATGATCCCGGCAGCAGCAATCACTGGCGGATATAACATGGGACGCATCAGGAGTAAGAACACCAACAGTAGAGCCGTGCCACTGGCCGAAAGAATGAGTTCTAACGGAGCCAGTTCCCCCAATCCGAGTTTCGATGAGGGAGGGTCACCCGTCTGTGTACTGCGTTCCATAGAAACAAGAGAAATCGAATTCGTCGCATGGTGTATATTTAATTATCGCTCGAAAAGCACGCTACTAAATCACGAATCGGTCATGGCGAACAAGATTCATCATCCCGGGTATTTTCTCGGCTTCGCAATCGCTGTACATATCTACGGAGGTTACGCGCCGGATGTGCATCCGTGCTGCCAGGTATCAAGATCTGGGGGACCTCGAAGCTACCGGGTTTGCCTCCAAGTGGACCCCGTGGGGGCTGCTGCCGGCCGGGGGGAGCACCATCCAGCACGCAGAACAATTTTACCTGCAGCAACCCGCTTACGGAACGAGCTATGTTAACTGCTGACAACGACCCCATTTCCAGATCACGATCTATCCCAGATGATTGCGAGAGAAAAACCGGGTGGCCTGATAACCACCTCCCTGTTTGATGTCGGCCACATAATCGAGGGGCGAGAACTATCTCTCGTGCTCGAAGATGTTTACCCCACTTTCGAGAAGAAGAACGGCGTGCCGGCTTATATCTTCGGGGTCGTTCAGAACCTCGAGCGGGTGCGGGTGGGCCAGATATCATTGCGCCTGGGGCAATCCGAATACCTGCGCCGCATAATCGGGCATATCGGATACCAGGTACACCCGGCCTATCGCGGGCGAAACTATGCGCTGAAAGCCTGCAGGCTGCTCAGGCGGGTTGCACTCCGTCACGGCTTTACGTCCCTCTTCATTACCTGCAATCCGGACAATATCCCCTCTCGCAAGACCATAGAAAAACTCGGGGCGCACTTCGTCAGCGAGGAGAAAGTACCCAGAAGCAGCGAACTCTATCGGCGCGGCGACAGGTATAAATTGTGCTATGAATGGATGCTGGTCCCCGTCGGCGATGGCGGCGCGCCATAGAGGATGCCGTGTGACCCTGCTGCGTAGCGGGCAGAGGGGCGATACGAGGGGACTATGCGTCAATAGGCGTAATGCCACAATACATTGATTTGCATCACGGACTCCCCTCCGAGAAGCCTCAACAACAAGGAATCCAGCAATTCGAGCTCTAGCGTAACCACGGTGCCGTTCTCCTCAGACGAACCATCGAGGTCAGAAGCCCCGATGGGTTGGCTTACTGCGGTGAACAGGTGGGGCGTCACATATTTGCCGGCCGTAATCGTAGCTCCCCGGGCATTATTGAGGGGTTCGATCTGTATGACGTCCAACTCGAGCCCGGAATCCTGGACGAGGCTTTCGATGGCGCCTGAAAGCAGCCCGACCCCGCTGCTTACTGCGATGCTGCCGGCGCCCTGGTTGCCCAGCCCGCCGAGTTGGAGAGCTTCTGAGGCCGGCTGCCCCGTGGCGACATAGGAGACGATATCGACCAGCTCCATGGTCGGCTCGGATCGCAGCGTGAGGTCGATCTGTTCGAGCGTCCCATCGACATCCAGGAAGACGGTAACCGCGTTATCCTGGCTTCGCCTGGACGGGACTTCGTATCGCGCTTCGAAATCGAGACGGGGGGTATCTATCGGGCCGTTGAAGGTTATGGTGCCGCTCACGATCTCGAATCGCTTGCCAAACTGGGTGATATAACTG
This sequence comes from uncultured Rhodothermaceae bacterium, assembly GCA_964525535.1. Lineage (GTDB taxonomy): Bacteria > Bacteroidota > Rhodothermia > Rhodothermales > JAHQVL01 > JAHQVL01. Next base: position 61,625 of record CAZGHT010000013.1, on the reverse strand, counting down.
CGATCTGGATTCACCTCGATGGCACCGAACACCTGCTGATCCTCGAAGGGCTCCTTGGCGAGGTCCAGGCGGCCGTCGAATTGTACATTCATCTCAGGGTTGGTTCTCGACCGGATCCAGGTATCACGCCCCAGTTCGATGTTGATATCCATCGCCAGGGCTTCGTAAAAGTCGAACGTGGTGGTGTCGCCGGCGGTAGGGCGGATGCCGAATTCACGCTCGAGCATCAGCAAGTCCTCTTCGGTGAGTTGCACGTTCAGGTTAGCCTGATCGCTCCCCGAGTTTTCGAAGTAGACGTCCGTATTCAGGAGTTGGATCGTTCCTGTCAGTTTGGGCTCGCGCAGGGTGCCTGTAAAGCTCAGGTTGCCCGACGTTCTGGACCGGTATTCCCGAGTGTCGATCACGGAAAACTGATCGGCTTCGATGGTGATGTTCAGGCCGGCATTGGTCAGATCGCTCAGTTCGATCGTTCCGTCCATGCTGAGCCCCCCTTCTCCTGCACGCATAACGGCATTGTTGATGGAAACCACGTTGTTGCTGAAGGCCAGGTCGGCGTTGATGTCTCTGTAGGCAATGCCTACGATGGGCGAGCGGATCAAGCCGTCGATGAGCCGGCCGGACCCCGATAGCTCCGGTTGATCCGCGGTACCCTGCACGTTGAAGTCGGCTACCAGTTGCCCGTCGAGCTGATTCAGAAGGCTCCTGTCGAGGAAAGGCAAGAGCCAGCCGATGGCCAGGGAGTCCGAGCGGATATTCAGGTCGACGTCCCCCTCCATGGGCATATTTTGCGAGAGGACGGCGCCCCGCTTCTGGTTTTGCGGGGCTGCAAGGGTGAGGTCGACGGGGAGATAGCCCGTCGCGGTCATGGTCTGGCCGTTTACGTCGCGCAGGGTCGCGTCGATGCTGAGTTCGAGGCTGTCGTAGGTCAGGGCCAGGTCGAGATCGCCGGCCTCTCGGCCGAAGGAGATGATGTCCATCTCCAGGGAGCCGTCAATGGCCGGCGAAGCTGCCGGCCCTTCGAAGGTGACGAGCGCACTCACAGGCCCGTCCAACCCTTCGAAGCCCGCAAGTTCGGCCACCGTGCCGATCTTGAAGTTCGTCACGTCCAGCGTCAAGTCCTGCTCGCCCTCGCGGTCTATGATGCCGTTCAGGGCGATGTACTGGCTCGGAGGGCCCGCCGTGAGAGGGTCGACGGCAATACGGAACGAGTCCACTTCAATCGTTCGGCCTATCCTGATTTCTGCCGGCTGGCTCAGTCTCCACTGGTCTTCATCCAGTTTGAGGTTTGCTGTTTCGAGAGCGACCTTCTGGAGTTCGTCGAAAAACGAAAGGGTGCCCCTGAGCTGGGCATTGCGTGCATCGTCGATGCGGGCGTCGAGATCGAAATCGACGGTTTGACCGGTGAACGAGGCTTCGTAAAGCACCTCGTCCAGAACGAAGCCGGGGATCGAGGCGCTCTCTAAATCTCCAACGACCTCGGCGGCTCTCAGAGAGCGGTCTTCGCTGAGTTCCCCGGTGACGCGTGTACTCGTGTCGCCGATTCTGAAGTCGTTATAGACGATTCCACTCGCTATGATGCGGGCATCATAGCGGAGAATACCGGGCGAACCGTAGATCCGCGTACGTATCGAGGCCTCGAAGACGTCCAGCTGGTCAGCCCCGATGAGGGGAGCCAGCGGCGATATATTCTGCGCGTCGACATTGAAATCAAAGTCGGAGGACATCTCGCTGGTATCGTCGAAGAGTGCGATACGTCCGCTGCCTGCCACGGAGGCCACATTCGATCGGGCGTGAAGGGTGTCCACGTCGAGCACACCCCGATCGAGCGTGAATTCAACGTTCGATTCTTCGAGCACGATGTCGTCGAAAGAGCTTTGCTTGCTAACAAAGGCGCCCTCGAGGTGCAGGGTGCGCATATCCATGCCTGTACCCGATCCCTGCAGCGTTGCGTTGAGTTGCGCCTGCAAAGAATCGTTGCCGAGGATTCGGTCTACGTCAACCTGGTCGGCCCTGGCATCGAAGCGATAGGAAAAAAGCGAGTCGTTGCGCTGGATGTCTGTTTCTACATCGAGCGATCCCTCGTCGATATCCAGAGAAGATCGCAGAGCGCCCGTGCCCCGGTCGAACTCGAAGGTCAGGGCGCCATTATGAATAACAGCCTCGTTGAATGAGGAGGGTTCTAGCCTGAGCTCGCCGTTGGCCGTTAATGCGCCGGGATCGAAGCCTTCACCGTTGAGCGACACGAGGCCGGTCAGCGAGGAAGACAGCGTCGAATCTCCGGCAAAGGATCCGATGTCGATACCGCTGAACCGTCCCTCGCTCAGTGTATACGAGGGCACGGCGGACCAATCTCTGAGCTGACCGGCAAGGGCTACTTCGCCTGCCGGCAGGTTCATCTCCACCACGCTAATCAACGTATCTGGACGCAGATCTACCCGTACTGAGGCGCTCTCTATGCGCTGGTTGTTGAACCGGGACCGGTCCAGGTCGAGCGATCCATCGAGATAGACCCCCCTGGCCTGGGAACGGGTGCCTTCGGCCGTAAAGGCGCCGTTCAGCCGGCTTTGCAGAGAGGGGGTTCGGGTAACCGTGCTCAGGTCGACATTCGATAACGCGCCCTCACTGATGGAGAAGCTCAGCGAGTCGTCGAAAGCGCGAAGCATTCCTTCGAGCTCGATCCGGCCTTCGTCAACGTCGGTTCTTGCCGTAAAGCGCACTTCGCGATCGTCCAATGCCCCTTCGAATGCACCGCTATCGATGAGGTAGGGGCCCCACTGCGTGTCGTTCAGGTTTATTTCCAAGGCGCCAGAAGGGGATGCGCCCAGCTCAGCGTTCCCCGCGATTGTGCCGCTGATAGCGCTGCGTGTCGTGTCTCCGAGTAGAGCAGCGACATCGAGCCGGGTGAGCGAGCCTTCGAGATCGGATAGGGAAAGGGGCGATGCCAGGTCGACCAGGCCGGCTATGTCGATAGCCCCTCTCGAAAAGCCCAGGTCCGCATCGAATTGCAGGCGTTGATCGAGCAGCGTGGCCTCCACCAATCCCGTATTGACCGGAAGCAGGTTGAGCCGAGAAGGAGCGAAACGGATAACCGCCGATGCGTCAGCGTCTTCCCGGGCGAAGCCTTTCCCTTCGATTGCCCAGGCCATATTCAGGACGCCTGCATAGGCGCTGTCGGTAAGGGCCGCTAAATCCAGCTGTGTGGCAGCTCCGGACAGATCGTACGTTGGAGGTTCCGCAAAAGGAGAGGTGGCGCCGGCGAGGGAAAACCGGCCGGCAGGGAATCCCGTTTCACCGCGTAACGAAATGCGACCTTGCTGCCAGTCCCCCTCGAGATAGGTTGAGTCGATGCGTTGCTCTTCGATACGGGATCCAAACAGCGTAATATGGGTGCGCCCGGTAAGATTGTCCAGGGAAGTCCCCTGAAGGTCAGCATAAAGGGTCGAGGTGAGGGACCCGGCAGGCAGTTGCCCGGTGTCGATCAGCTGGGGGTTGAACTGGGTGATGTCAGCGTTCAGTGTATATCTCCGGCCGGCACCCTGGTCGTCGAAGATCTCGCCGGCGGCCGTGAGCGAGGCGCCGTCAGAGAGCTGGATGGAGGCATCGGCCCTGAGACCGTCTTCGGCGCCCTCCACGGCAGCCACAATTTGGGCGGTGTGGCCCGCTCTCAGGCCCGGCAGTATAATGCGGATATCGTCAAAGGCAATAGGATCGGCCTTCAGCGCAAAATGGGTCTCTTGAAACAGCGAATCGTGCAGGGGGAGGGCTATCCGGCCCGAGCCGAATACTTCACTACGGGGGGAGGCAACGTTCAACTCATCGACGGTTACGACGTTTTCCGTGAGGGCAGCACGCGCGCGGAGCACGACGGAATCGGGCTGATCCGGCAAAAATATCGCTCCATACAGCGCATTTAGTTCGAAATGGAGCGCATCGTCTATTCTGAAGTTGCTGAGGTCCGCATTGACGTCGTGCACCCGATAGGTAGAGTCCCCCCGTTCCGAGTAACACTCGGCGATGAGGTCGATCTCGCGGATGGAAAGCTGGTCGAGCCGGAGTGAAGCAGAGGATGACGAATCCTCCTCCTCTCGGGGAGTATCCCGGGCAAAAACGCGAATCAGGTCCCAGTCGCCGTCCTTGTCCTGTCGAAGTTTGACGGTCGTTGGGCCGAGGTCGAAATCGAGGAGGTGAATGTCCCCGCCAATGAGGTCTACGGCGTCGAATCGAAGCAGGAAACGATCGATGCGGACCAGCTCGGCGCCCTCCTTGTTGATCAGAGCCAGCTCACTGGCCTCGACGGATCCGAACAGGTTTGCGCGGGCGGAGCCAATCTGAACAGTAGCATCGTCGAGAAGTTGGGACCGGGATATCCCCCACTCGAGGACTCGGTTCAGCCCATAGCCGGTCTGAAGCCAGATCACGACGACTACGAGCAGGGTGGCCAGGACAATGAGCACACCTCGTAAGTATATAAGCAGTGTATGCTGCATAATAGGTACGTTGCATAAGAAGGCACGCTGCGCAAACAGGGCAGGAGGCGCCATATACTCGCCGGCTCAAAAGGCCTGGCCGATGCTCAGATGCAGTCCGAAACGTCGCAGAAACTTCTCGCTCGGTCTGGAATCCGATAGCCCGTTTTCGAACAGGAACACCTCTTCCGGATCTGTGAGATCTGCCGTAGTAGGATTTAACTTGATGGCGAGGTCAGCTCGAATGACGCCTATGAATGTGTTGTATCGAATGCCTCCCCCGACCGCATACTGAAAATTGTCGAGCCTGATGGTGCTGTTGGAGATTTGACCCGCGTCGAAGAAAATGGCTCCCTGCCAATCGGGCCCAAATCCGGGAATTCGTCTCCTGAGCTCAATGTTTGCGATGAGCTTGATGCTGCCCCCGATACGTTCGTAGACGAAATTTTCGAATACCGGGTTATCGTTCTCGTCCCGCTGGATTTCGCCGTCGACGAAGACGGTGTCGGCGCGGGCTACTTTGGGGCCCAGCAGCTGGAAGCCCCATCCGCGTACGTCGCTCCCCCCGCCGGCATAAAAGAACACCGGATCGAACCGATTCTCGAATACCAGACAACGCTCCGTGTCGGCCGGGCTCAGGGAGGATGCCGCCTCCAGTCTACAGGATCGGCCATCGAGTGCATCCGCGCTTTTTCCGAAAGGCCATAGTTTGCCGAAGAATACGCGATTACTGATATTCAGGCGGCGCCCCGCCGATGTATATCCTACGACTTCGATGCCCGCTTTATTGTATTGCAACCCCGACGTAAAAAGATTTCCCGCCGACTCGACGTACGGTCTGAAAAGAAGGCCTTTCGAAGGCCGGATATAGTTGTCGGCCTTACCGAGCGTGCTGCTCAACGTAAAGGAACTCTTGCTGTAGAGGTCCCTCGCCAGGGAGGCGTTGCTTTGCGTTTCAGCAGAGCGGCTCAACAGCTGGCTCAGCGTAAACTGGAGGCTGACCGGCCTGAAAGGGAGCGTCTCGTAGATGAGGGTGGCATTGGAGCCGTATTCACGACGGTTGATGTCCAGAAAATCGTTGCTGGCAGCCAGCTGGGGGTCGTTCTGGAATTCGATGAACGGAGAAACGATGCCGGACAGCTTGTTGGTGAATAGATACGGCTGCTGGACGGAGAGGGTGGTTCTGAAGAGGCGCGGCGGGAGCCGTCCAATGGCGTTGGCTTCGTCGAAGCCGCTCAACGAACTTAGAATCCCCGTATCTGCCACGAAGTTGATGGATACATTGCGAGCGCTTCCGAAAAAGTTTCTGTTCAACCATTCTCCTTCAAAGCCGATACCGGACTGCCGGGAGTACCCCACTTCGCTCGTGATGTAGCGCCGTTTGGCCTCGCTGACCCGTATTCGGACATCGACCGTGCTGTCGACCGCCTGCTGGGGTAAGTCCGCCAGCGCCACACGGAACAGGTTGAGTCCGAACAATTGCTGCTGCCCTTCGCGCAGCTCCTTGCTCGAGTAGCGGTCGCCGGGGCTGAACGGCAACTCGCGGAGCAGTATTTTATCGGACACGGTTGCGTTGCCTTCGATAGCGATGCTGGAAATGTACCCCACGGGGCCTTTGTCGATGAACAGGTTGAGGTCGGCCGCCCTCGCTGTGGTGTCGATTTCGGCCGCGGCAGAGACACGAACGAAGGCGTATCCCTGGTTTTGATACCAGGCCAGAATTTGATCCTGAATACGTATCCGTTCTACTTCTGTGTATCGATTACCGATTTCCCTGTCGAGGGAGGAGGAAAACCGGCGCCAGGGTTCCTGCAGCGATGCATCCAATTGCAGGGCGGAGCTATCCGGCTCGTAATATCGGATATCCTGGATGAACAGGGGCTCCCCTTCGCGTATAGCGAGAATAACATGGATTCTGTTGGAACTGGTATCTAGCTGCGAGGCCGAATAACTGATGCGGGGGGTCGGGAACCCGTTGCGCCTGTAGAATTCCCGCAGGCGGACGACATCCTTTTGAAGCTCGATAGGGTCGAAGGGGAAGGTCTGGGATCGCCTGAACGGATTAAACCGGTCGAATCGGTTCCAGAAGGTAGGCGCACGGGTAATCATCTGTTCGAGCAGGGCGTCCCTTTCGAAGGTGGGGTCGTCCGACCGAAAGTTGAAGGAGATCTTGCGTACCTTCGTGTCATCATTGACCAGGTGCAATACAGACTGGGCGCTTGCCAGTCGTACGAGGCCCGATCGAACCAGGGACGATGCGCTCAAAATGAGTAGAAGCGAAAGGGCCACCGAACGCAAGAGGAGAGGCAGAAGGGGATGCACCAATAGTCAAGCCGTTGCTTTTCGATACTCGTAGACCGGCTCGGTACCATTAAGGATGGTTGCCGCCGTCACACGACACTCGCCTACATCGCTGTGTGTGTGCAATTCGAACATGATGTCGAGCATAGTGTCTTCGAGGATTGAACGTAAACCCCGCGCCCCGGTGCCCAGCTTTTTCGCTTTCTGAACGACAGCCTCCAGCGCAGAATCTTCAAAAATCAGATCCACACCATCCATGGCAAAAAGCTTCTGGTACTGTTTGAGCAGTGCATTTTTGGGGCTGATGAGAATGCTTCTGAGGGTGTCGTCAGAGAGGGCATCGAGAGGCGCTATGACGGGTATGCGTCCGACGAGTTCAGGGATGAGGCCGAACCGGAGCAGGTCCTGAGGGATGATGTGCTGAAATATTTCAGGATCGTCCTTTTCGACTTTTTTCTGGGACTCGGTGAGAAACCCGATCGTATTGGTTGACAGGCGATGGGCGATGATTTCACCGAGCCCATCGAAGGCGCCGCCGCAAATGAACAGGATGTTCCTCGTGTCGATGTTGATCAGGCTTTGTTCGGGGTGCTTGCGGCCGCCCTTCGGAGGGACTCCGGCGATGGTCCCTTCGAGGATTTTGAGCAGCGCCTGCTGTACCCCCTCCCCCGATACGTCGCGGGTAATGGAGGCGTTGTCGGATTTGCGCGCTATCTTGTCGATTTCGTCGATGTAGATGATGCCCCGTTCCGCTCGCTCGACGTTATAATCGGCGGACAGCAGCAGGTGAGCGAGTATGCTCTCCACGTCCTCGCCGACGTATCCGGCTTCCGTCAGGGCGGTCGCGTCGGAGATCGAAAAGGGGACATTCAACGTACGAGCCAGGGTGCGAGCCAACAGCGTTTTGCCGGTACCCGTAGGCCCTATCAGCAAGATATTGGACTTTTCAAGCTCGACTTCCGAGTAGTCCGGCAAGTACCGCTCCCCCTCGATGCGCTTGTAATGGTTGTATACGGCGACGGACAGGGCTTTTTTGGCCCGGTCTTGATCGACCACATATTCATCCAGCGCCGACTTGATCTCGATCGGAGTGCAGCGGGCATGCAATGGCGCCGAGCGCCGCGTCGATGAGGGCGCCGCTTCTGGCTTATGGCTGGAAGCATCCGTGCGCACAATGCCGGCAGCGTCATTGATGCATTTGTCGCATATATAAACATCTGGACCCGCAACCATGGAGGACACTTCATGGGCGGATCGCCCGCAAAAAGAGCACGTAATTATATTGTCGCCTCGACGATGGCTCATACTTTCCCTGATGAAGAAGTGCGGTATTCAATTGAACGCATGTTGCAGCAGCAAGATAGAGACAACAACCAGAAAAGTCACGTAGGAATCGTTATAATTCTGCTCACGATGTTGGCGCGTACCCTGCTCCGATCCTGGGGGGGATGGCAACACAATGTAGCCTTAGGGCGTGTGGACATTCATCTGCATCCGCTCTTTTTCGCCGATGTTGTGCATCGCTGCGTACCATTCCTCGCGAGATACCCCGCATCGCGTCTCGGAATGCGCCTTGATCTGCTCAACATCCATCAACAAAGCGCTGGCCGCCGCTAAATGCCCACACGCCCTAGTATAAAGGTGTTTGCCTGCATGTTTCCTGCTGAATTTCTAGAACGGCTCCAACATATTGTTCCTGCGGGAAAATATGAAAAGGTGTTGCTCGCTATGAACACTCCCGGAGCGACCAGCTTCCGCATCAATACTCTACGAGCGGGGCGCGACGACGTCCTGGCCCGGTTGCAGCGGTCTGAGATACCCGTTCACCCGATTTCCTGGAACGAGGCAGCCCTGTGGGTATCCCACGAACACAGGGATCGCCTCCTTCGCACAGCACTCTACGCGGAAGGCCATATCTATGTGCAAAACCAGGCGAGCATGGTTCCCCCTCTGGCGCTCGAGCCGCACCCCGGGGAACGAGTCCTCGATTTAACGGCGGCTCCGGGAAGTAAAACCCTTCAAATAGCGTGCATGATGAGAGGGGAAGGAGAGCTGGCGGCTGTTGAAGTCGTTAAGTCTCGATTCTTCAAACTGAGGGATAATCTCGCGGCACAGGGAGCCACGCGGGTGCGTACGTTCCTGAAAGACGGCCGGGCCGTATGGAAAAACAGGCCGGAATATTTCGACCGTGTGTTGCTCGATGCACCCTGCTCCAGCGAGGGCCGGTTTCATTCGACGAAGCCCGAGTCGTATGCCTACTGGAGCCTTCGAAAAATCAAAGAGATGGCGCACAAGCAGAAACGGCTGCTCTATTCGGCCATCCAATGCCTGAGACCCGGCGGCACGCTCGTGTATTCGACGTGCTCTTTCTCGCCCGAGGAAAACGAAGCGATTGTGTCGGGCGCCTTAGCCCGGTTCGGCCCGGCGCTCGAGGTCGTTGCCCTCCCCGGTCGTCTGGGGCCTTTCGAGCCGGCCCTGCATGCCTGGCGGGGCCGTTCCTTTCACCCTGACCTCTCCCGGGCAGGCCGCATCTTGCCGGATTACTGGATGGACGGGTTCTTCATCTGCAAGATTGCCAAAAAGGAGAGCACGCTACCGTAGAATCTTCGGGCCCGTAACCAAAAAAGGTGTACAACACACATAATGCATCGTACACCTTGAATTGGCCGGAGGACCTGGAACGGGGACCCGGCAACAGACCGGTGTGGTTATGCCGCCCTGTTGTGGGTAGGGGGTTCCTCTTCTTCGTCCAGAAAGCTGCGCAGCAGCCAGGAATATTCGTTTCGGTTCATGTATGTTTTTTCGCGACGCACCTCGTGACGGGGAGCCTCCCGCCGGATCTCGATGTTGTGGATGTACGCTTTTTCGGGATAGGAATCCTGAGCAGGAAGGGCACGTACCTGGACTTTCGAATAGGGCGCCGAAAAGCTGGACTTCACGATCTTCACGCGTATGTCGTCGGGCAGTACGGTCAGCACCTGGTGTAATACGCCCGTTTTCCTCCACTTGTCGAAGTAATAGTACACCGTTTGCCACGGCGGATAGGTCTTGGGCAGCATGCGCCAGTTCACGTCGTTGTCGAACACGTAAAGGATTGCGTCGATGATTTCGCGAATGGTGTGCTTCCGCTTGCGCCGGCAGTCGAACAGGTCTTTGACCGCATCCCATTGTGCATCGGTGATACGAACCTCCTCGCGATGATCAAAGGGGCTTTCTGTTATGTGTATGTGCGTCATTGGGTTGAGTGTGTTGTGAAGCAAGAGTTGATCGCGTGGTGTATAACATACTATATGTGTATTATATGTTCAAGTTCCAGGCGAAATAAATTCGGCGCCTCACAACAGCGTTGTTCACGCGAATGAACGAAGGCCGGGAGCGGAGGGGCTTGCAGATGGGAGCGAGGAAGGGCGGACGGGATGTGTGTCAATACAACCTAAAGGTTATATTTTCTGTCCAGGAAGCGTTCTCGGTACAGGTGGAAAGCGGCATCACAAACGGTATGGGTGTACAGGCTGTTGAAACCGCCCGCAGCAACGGCGCCTGCAATCGGGATGAAGTGCGTCAGTTTATTTTTGGTGATGCGGAGGGCGATCGATTTAGCGATGCCTCTGATCGTCCCGCCGACGGCAAACTGCTCGACGGTGTTCAGGGTTTTCCTCCGAGCGACCGACTGGGGCGCCTGGTGCAACCGGGGAGGAATGGCGTAGGGGATCTGATCGCGGGGAAGCGAGGCCGCTTCCAGGATGTGGAGGGCGTATAAGCGTTCTGCGGGGTCGGAAATATCGAAGCCGCAATAACTGGCATATTCACCGGCGGCGCGTAGATTGAGGGTGAGGAGAGCGACGATGTCCGGCAATATGCCCGCCGGGCCGGCGATGCCGGTGGCCACTCCACCCACCGCGGCCAGGCTGTCGTACTTCGCCGGAAGGCCTTTGAGGGCGCTGTCGATCGACGCCAGATCGAGGAGGGCTATGTCGTCCAGCGTATAAACAGATCGATAACCGGCCTTTCTGAAATTTTCGAATATGGATTCACGCCAGACCAGGTCCTGAGAGATTTCGTTGGTCAGCGTGATGAGCCCTACGATCACGTTGTCTATCGTCCAGTCGATGCCCGGAATCTTGCGGAGCTGATCGGACAGGGCGTTCAGGCTGGTCTGAATCGACTTCGAGGCTTTGGTGAACCAACTGGTCGTTGGATTGCGCCACGCCATAATCGCATCCAGCGCGTCGCTCTCGTAATCGGACAACAGCCGGCGACGGGGTAGGCTCGTTTCTGACATAGACAGGATCCTGGCGACGTTATTCTGATGTTTCGCGTTTTTCTATTTCGCGTTTTTCTATTTCGCGTTCTTCTATTTCGCTGCACCATGCGTTCTCCGATGGCCGTTCTCGACATCCCGCTCCCCACAGATCTTCAAAACAGCCTTTCGGGAATACGCTATAAAATGTATGGGCATTCCTGCTGCAAGTTTCCCATACTCATGCAAATACCCGGGGTGCTCCCCTGTAGTTACTTCCTGTGATGATCAGAGGGTACGCGCCAGATGCGTATATGGCCCGCTGTGCAGTTCGCGTAGCATCACCAGTGAACTCAGTCCCATATGGGCCAGTGGACGCCGAAGCGAAATCGGCGCTCCGGAAGGGGGTAGTTGGGAACCAGCATGTTGCCGATGATCAAGGAGGTGCCGCTCAAGACATTGTCTAACGAAAGAAAGATTTTGGCCGTACGGACTCGGGCTTCGAGAACGACATCGACGGCGGCAGAGGCGTCGACCGGGCGAGCTCCGAGCGGTCGTATCACGAGGAGGCCCGTTTCCGGATGCAGGGTTCGGCTTTGAAAAACGGACCAGAGCCGCCCTTGTGCATACAGGTCGAAGTCGAGGTCCCCCTGAAAGATCACGTACCGGAGCCCCATGCGGCCTCTGAAGAATAGCTCGGGCATACTGTCAGAAATCTGCGCGTGCGCGAGAGAGCGGCTCGAAGAAGTCGATCGATAATAGGCCGGCGTGAGAGTCAGATACAGTCCACGACGGGCATATTTGCGAAGGCCCAGTTCTGCGGATGCACCGATCCACTCGACGGGTTCTACCAGGGATCTGACGAAAACGGTATCTTCATCCACTGCAAAATACTCTACCGGGTTTTCAGTCTGATGGGCGAAGGCCGTCGCTTCGAGGCTCACCCCTTTCCATCGAACGCCGAGTTCAGCCCGGGCGGCGTGGGTAGTGGTCGAGGGAACGGTTGACAATGGAACGAGGGTATCGCCCCAGCCATACTCGTCGGCAAACGAGAACGGCTCAAAGCTCCGCGAGGCGATGAGGCGCACGTGGGCCCACGAGGAAACAAGGGCGAGAGTGAAGCTTCCCCCCCACAAAGCATGGTGCGAATTTTTGTGAAATCCCGGTTCTATACGGACTCGAACAGGCCCGAGATCGAATCGGGAGTGAAGGTATGCATGAACGGCAGTACGCTGGAGGCTCAGCGAGTCGGGCAGCGCGGATGCCGACGGGCGGTTGTTTTCCAGCGCCTGTTGCGTAAATCCTTCGACATGCAATGCGAGTTCGCCCCTGTTCAGCCGAATCGGTTGCGTCACTTTGTACCCGAAGGTATTCGTCTTTGCCCGTAAAGTATCGACGTTCGCATACTGGAACGTGTTTGCGGTCCAGTATCCGGAGAGGGTCAGCGGGGAGCCCGAACGGCCGATCAACGGGGTGCGCACCGTAAGAGCCAGATCGTTGCGAATGACCTGGCGTTCCGCGTTGGCATCGAGGGCGGTGGCGTTGAATCGGTTGTAAATATCGATAAATCGAGTGCTTCCCGGACCCGGAACGATGCCGGCATGGGCGTCGAGCCTGCGCCGGTTATGGAGATTCAGCAATTCGAGGGAGCCCATTTCGTTCTGCAAACGAATGCGAGTCAGAAGCTGGCGGGCCGCCGACAGCCGGCTTCCGTCATATTCCCCTCTGGCTCCATGGCCGCCGTAAGCCAGCAGAATGCCGAGCGTCGCCGGCTGCCGAAACAGGCGCATGCTGCGATTCTGGTTGTGGTTGATGATGGCGCTCTGAAGCCCATTATTCGAGGATCGATAATAAATCTCGGTGAGCGGCCTGGCCGGAGCGAAGCTGCGCAGGCGGGCATTTACGGCCGAAGCCGATCCGAGCCGGCCGGGTTGCACCCTCAGGGGCTGCAATAAGGAGAGGGGCAGCAACGAATAGAGGGGGAGGCCGGTGGACGGATCGTTATATGAAATGTTGTTAAACGTCAGCACTGCCGAGTTCGGGCTCAGCCCGTAAGGGCTCCAGCCGTCGGGCCAGCCGGAAGCGCCGAAATCGAAGACGAAGGCGCCCGGCAATTCCCCCAGGATGCCTTGAGGATCCAGCGCGTTGTGGCGGGCTGGCAACGTATCGCCCACGACGGCTTCGCCGACGCCCGTGACGAGGACGCCCTCCGTCGCGTCCAGAAAAGAAACAGGCCTCCAGGAACGGAGAGATTCCCCCGACGAGTCGGCGGCCAGTGAGTCTGTACGCTGGGGCATTGCCGGTGCGAGAAGCGTGTCGGCGGCCGGGGTGCTCCGAGTCGTATCTACCTCCTGCGCCGTCGAAAGCTGGCACGAGAAAAGGCACACAGCAACATGGATGAAAAAGACAATACGGATACGGAGAGCTCCCATGCGATGAAACAGAGACCTACCTGGCCAGCAGGCCGAACAGCCGGCTTTCAATCCGGCCGAGCACTTGTTGCCGGTCTTCCACAATGTTGACGAAGTCAAAGTCGTCCGCGTCGATGATCAGCTTGGGACCGAAGTTGTACGATTCGATCCATTCATCGTACAGCACGTTGAGCCGCTCGAGATAGTCCTGGCGTATAGAGTTCTCGAAGTCGCGCCCCCTCGTTTGAATGTGTTGTATGAGTGTAGGCACCGACGCGCGGATATAGATGAGTAGATCGGGCGGACGAAGAAATGCCGTCATAACGCCGAACAAGTCGCGATAGTTCTTATAATCCCGGTGTGACATCAGATCCATCTCGAAGAGATTGCGGGCGAAAATCTCGACGTCCTCGTAGATGGAGCGATCCTGGGCCACGGCGGTCGGGCAGGACTCGATCGTGATTTGCTGGTAAAAGCGGCTCGAAAGAAAGAAGACCTGAAGATTAAACGACCAGCGCCTCATGTCTTTGTAGAAGTCGGCGAGGTAGGGGTTGTCGTCGACCCGTTCGTAAAAGGCCTGCCATTCGAAATGTTCGCTGATGATCTGGGTGAGGGAACTCTTGCCGGCGCCGATGTTGCCGGAGATGGCGATGTGTGTCTTTTCCTTGTGTAATGCTTCCGGATCCTGTTTTTTGAACTCCATGCGGGTTTTATGGTCGACTGTGGACTATCTATACGGGGTATAGGTGAGGTGGGTAAATCGGGCCAACGTGGATAGGCGAACGGAACCACAAGGTAGTCCAATCACAACTTCAAGAACAGGGTATAGGTTCTCCTGAGTTGAAGATTTTTTGAAATTGCTGCGGAAGGGATTCAGCCGGCCGTCTTCAAATAATCGAGCGACTCCGGGGCGAAAGGGATGGCGGGCAGATCGAAATCTTCGAAGAACGCGGATGCATCGCAGGTATTCCCCTCGATGAGCATCTCGAATTGATCCGGTGTAATGGGCAGCAGGCCCAGTTTGCCGACGCTGTGAATGAGGGGGCGGACCATCCACAAGGGCTGGTTCACCTGCGGTTTGGGTTCCATACCTGCTCCAAGGGCGAGTAGATCGAGGACTTTGCTGTAGGTAAATACGTCGTTGCCGGCAACGCAATAGGTATTTTGCCAGGAGGCTTCGTTGACCAGGGCTTGAACGAAACCCGCAGCTACGTCCTGTACGGATACAGGCTGCATCTCGTAGGTCCCATCGCCGAATACGGGCAGTATGGGAAAAGTGCGCACCAGGGTGTCTACGAGTTGACTCGCAAATTCGGGCTGGCCTTCGGCGGGCGCTCCAAATACCACTGAGGGGCGAAAGATCGTCCAGCGCGGGAACCCTGCGTTCCGGACGTACTCTTCCGCGTGCCATTTGCTGGTCTGATACGCAGACACGCCATCCGGGCGGGCCCCATTGGCGCTCATCTGCACGAAATGGCGCACGCCGGCGTCGAGCGCTTCGTCCACCACGTGGATGGTCGCTGCCCGGTGCAGCGCGTCGAAGGTCACGCCCTGCACTGGATTTTCCTTGATGATCCCCACCAGGTGGATGACGGCGTCGCAGCCTCTGGCGAGGCCGGCCAGCGACTTGGGCTTCGTCAGGTCTCCTTTCACACGCTCTATGCGCGCGGCGTCGATTTGTCCGTCGAGGGGCATGGGTGCACTCGTGTCGCGGAGGAGACAGCGGACGCTGTGCCCGTTGTCCAGAAGCGCTTTCAGGATATAAGAGCCGACAAAGCCGGATCCGCCGGTCAGGAATACATGCATGGTAGGGGGGGTCAGGTAATAGGGGTGGATATTTCGGTGCCGACCAGGCGTTGTTCGAAATTGGAAACCCCCATCGAAGTTCCCACGGCAAGGGCCGTAGAGATCATGGCGGCATCGGCGGGAACGGTACGAACCCGTTCGGCTACCTCGACGAGCGGGACGCTGGTGAGCTTGTTCTTCTGCAAGGCAACCATATAGCCGAATTTGCCGTCCGCCACCATAGCAGCGGCATAAGCGCCGAACGCCGAAGCGAGATTTCGATCAAAAGCGGTCGGAGTGCCCCCGCGCTGGGTGTGGCCCAGAATGGTCGTGCGGATTTCGCTGCGCAGGTGGGTTTCGAGCTGATTTTCGAGTACCTGCCCGATGCCGCCCAGCCGGATGGGGTCGGGACTGTCAGAGACGAGGTCCTTGACCACCATCGTGCCGCCTTTCGGTTTGCTGCCTTCGGCGACGGCAATAATCGTAAATTTCTGGCCTCCGCTCTCACGCTCCTTGCACACTCGCACGATTTCTTCGATATCGTATTCGAATTCGGGAATCAAGATGACGTCGGCGCCGCCGGCAACCCCGGCATACAGGGCGATCCAGCCGGCATACCGTCCCATAGTTTCCAGGATCATGACCCGATTGTGGCTCTGCGCCGTGGTATGCAACCTGTCGATCGCTTCCGTTGCGATCGCGACCGCGGAATCGAACCCGAACGTCCGATCGGTGCCCATCAAGTCGTTGTCGATGGTCTTCGGGATGCCGACGATGTTTATTCCCATTGCCTGGAGCTTATTCGAGATAGACATCGTGCCGTCTCCTCCGATAACCACGACGGCATCCAGGCCCAGTGTTTGAACGAAGCTGATGATCTGGGCCGAGACATCGGCGTCGCCGCGTTTATAGTAGTTGAAGGGATTGGCTTTGTTGCTGGTCCCCAGAATAGTGCCTCCTATCGTCAGAATGCCGCTGACGTCCCGATATTCCAGGGGGCGCATGCGTTTTTCGATGAGGCCCTGGAAGCCGTCCTCGAACCCGATAACTTCGGCATCGTGTTGAATGATCAGGCTTTTTGCAACGGCGCGAATGACGGCATTTAATCCCGGGCAATCTCCTCCTCCGGTCAGGAGGCCGACACGTAATCTTTTTGCCATAGTTCGTAAGGTGACCTGTTAGATAAGCGGAAGCATAAATGTAAGAACGGAAGTCGCTACGCTTCCGTGTATTCTCTGCCAAGTTCTCGATACGGGCAGGCCAGGCTCAGGAAAAAGGCGCCTGTGGGAAACAGAACGCCCTGCCGGCCTTTCTGACGCGCTCGTCGCAGGTCCGATGGCTCCTACGATGTTCTGTGTTCGGCACGGGCATACATCGTGTCGAGCCGTTGGATCAGCTCTTTGTAGGGCATGTAACAGCCCGTCGGGGCGGTTTGCTTCGCCTGGAGCAGGTGAAAGACCTCTTCCCACAAGTCGTCCGTATTCAACGATTGCACGACATGCTCTTTCAGGTAGTCGAGCCGTTCATCCAGCGTTTGCTGGATTTGCTGGTAGAGCCGCTCGGCCTGTAATTCCCCGCTCGACTGATACCCTTTGTCGATCAAACGCTTGATCAGGTAGGCGGTCAGGCCGATGAAGGGAATCACGATGCTGGCCAGCGCGCCCATGCTGACGGAGCTGGTGCCGAACAACATGATCCAGATGAGAGAAAAGCAGAACATCAAACCCAGGGCCAGCGTCGTCCTCCTCCGTATGATGTTGTGGAGGGGCTGGGCTACCAGGATCGACTCCTTATTTTGCCAGATGTCGCCGGCGGAATCCTGGAGGCGGCTCTGCAACAGGTCTGCGATGAATTGATCCGGCGTCAAAGGTTTCTGCTGCGGCTTGTTGGTCGCCGTGAGAAAATCGTCGCTGTTCTTGTGCAAAAACAGGGAGACGGGATAGTCATAAGGAGCCTGGACGTGCACTCGGGATCGGGAAAGATACTGAACCGGGTCCATCAGGCGGTCGCGCATCAACGCAGAGACCCAGGGGATCGACCACCGGACGGCGCTTTTCATGGCCAGCCGCCGGCCGTAGCGTTTCCAGGTGATTTCGACCCGTTTCTGGATAGAATCTTTGGATCCCCGCCACTGCGCCTTGAGTTGCCTGCGGGCTTCCTCGATATCTTGCAGGAGTCGCCTTCTGATCGCAGGGACGACATAGTCGAAACACCTGCGAATCAGCTGCTTATTCCATATATCCACAAACTCGGCCTCTTGCATTCGGCAAAGAAACAGCACGGGGGACAGATTTTCGCCCGGGAGATGGGGCGTAGGCAGCCGCAGCGGCGTGTCGATCAACTGGGCGTACGTGTCTTCCAGGGGCATCAGGACGACGGCGGTTTCGTTCGGCAAAAATCCATGAATCGCTCGAAAGGTGTGCTCGGCCGATTGAAACAGGCTTTGCTGAAGCATGCCAAGGGAACGATTCAGCCACTCTTCCAGGTCTTCCCGGGCCTGCTGGGCCAGCAAAGGAACCCATTCAGTCGCCGTGACCCACTCGTCAGCCGGCATCGAGGTCCCGGGCTGCAGCCCGCTTTGCCCGTACAGGCGGGCTTCCTGGCGGGGGTCATTGTGGGTGTCGAGGATACTCGCCAGCGTTTCGGGGTCGCCCTTGTCGCCGCATAATAGAGCGGCCTTGCCCAGCGGAATATCGGGGAGTTTGAAAGAAATGGGCTGGGCAACGTCCTGCGACCGATTCGAGGGGGACGGCAGTGCATCCGTGGGATCGAGTTTGAGCCGGGTGATGTGAGTGGTTTCGAAGCGGAGACTGGAAAAGAGCCGCTGGGTGTTTTTGGTGATGTACTGGTATATTTCTGTGCCGAAGAGCTGGCTGGAACCGTTGCCTTGCCGCTTGTTGTCGGCAAGGGTATTGTGTTCCAGGCCGTCCAGGGTGGCGGCGCGGGCGAGGTTGAGATTCTGTTGCTCGTCTACGAAATGGTGAATCTTTCGCTCCAGCGTGTCCTTCATGGTCTGGAGCTCTGCCTTCACTTCCGAACGGAACTGGTGATACGACCATTTATTGTGGAGCACGGCGTCGACGTACTCCTCGAAGCGTTGCGCCAGGCCCTCGCGCATGGCCCGGGCAAAATGGACCTGGTTCTTCTCGATCAACGTCGTTGCGGACGCAAAAAAGCGGTATCTGACTTCCCGCAAAAACATGGCGTTGGAGTCGCGCGGCTCGTATTCCAGTTCTTCCTGCACCGAGCTGCAGGGGACGATGGCATCGAGATGTTTGCCGATCGTCGCACGCGCTTCCTGCAAAACCTGCAACCAGCGTTTTTGGGGATAACGATCCATATGCGTCAGAACGCCGAGCGTAGCTACCGGCAGCTTGTTCGACGCCTCTTTGAGTGCATCGAGGTAGGCGCCGGTGGCGTCTTTGTCCAGCTCGCGGGCGTTGACGATGAAGAGTACACCGTCGGATTCCCAGAAATAGGGCTCGAGGCGGGCCGGGGTCAGGGTGTTTGGAGGCTCCGCCAGCTCTACGGCCTGCGGGATACTCTGCGTTTGAATGTGCCAGACGATGCGTTCGATGCGGGAGCGTTCCAGATTCGACGTCGTATGCCGGTTTTCCAGCAGGGCCATTGCCTGCTGAACGGTGGTCTTGATCTTTATTTGCCGGCCCGAATCGTTGTTGATAAAAAGTTCGGCGAATTCTTTATCGGAACGGGCGCGGCGGAAGATATTCAACCACGTAACGTCCGATCCTCCCTTCATAATCGATCGCTGCAAAAGCAGGTTGATGATCGAGGACTTGCCAGCCTGGGGCGGCCCGGTGACGAGAAGGGTAAACAGCTTCTCCGGGTTGCTCCCTTTCTGGTCGATGAGAGATGCTTCACGATGAAAGCCGAACGTCTCGGCGGCCTGGCGCAGGTCATCGTATTCGATAGGTAAGGTAGGAACGGGTATGTTCATGTCGGCTTATGGTCAACTAACTCGAGCCGGCATGACATCAAAAACCTATCCCAAGTAACGAGCGCCGAATTCAAGAGCGTCTTTCCGTGACGTGTACCGTAAGCAAGTACAGATCCAAGCCCGGTACAGGCCGGAAAAGGAACCGGCCCGGGAAAAAAATTCCTTCTCTCCGTGCACGTTCTTCTGGGTGCATACTTCCTGTGCGTCTCCTGTCATACATACAGGTCGAAGTGCGATACAGAGGGCGAGAGCAGTTGCGCCCGGCTCGGTGAAGCCAGCCGTTCCACGTGGTAGACGCTCGTGCCGCTGAATTCCAACCGGGAGGTTCGATACTGGGAGATTCCTGTCGAGCGCCTTTCGCCCAACGAGGCTTCCAGCGTTTCCGTCGAGGACGCCGGCGAAGCGGCGTCAGGGTTGCCCGATGCTCCGAAGAGCGCCGGCGCTCGGAGGGGCGCCTGGCCGCCGGCCAGAGTCGCGGTCGTATCCATGCGCTCTTCAATGATTGCCCGTTGCGCTTCAGCGGCCATCTTGTCCGCCTGTCTGGCTACTTTTCGGTCCTGGGCCGATGGATCCTCCGGGGCCAGTGCGGCCCGTTTGATCGCACGGGCTTTTTCCAGCGTGGCCTGTGGATCGCCCGATACCTCGCTCATGTCGATTTCGACGCTTCCCCCCACGGCGTATCGCTTGCCGTCAGGCCCGGTCTGGAATTCATACTTCGGAGGATTTGCGTACTTGCCTGCGGACTGGAAATGGGCCTGTTCGTGACGCCGAACTTCCCGGTCTCGCTCTTCCAGTTCCTCAATCTCCTCTCGCTCCTCTTCCGTATATTCCTGCCCATCCGGACCTATCTTCGCTCCTTCTGATGACGAGGCCTCCGAGGGGGCGCCTCCATATGCGCTCGATCGAGCTACTGACTCGGGGTTGAGGATGACTCGATCTCGCTGCTCCTCCGGTTGCACGACCGATGAAGGAATGTGCGGATTTGCCGGCTGCTCAGACACAACAGAGCCCGAACCTGTGTAGCCCGCACGGTATCGTGCATCGTAATAGGTACTATAATCGGCACTGCTCGAAAGCGTAGTTAATTGAGATCCTAACATGGGACTACCCGTTCTAACTTCTAGGTGTATGGCATGTACGGTTATGATGTCAGCGATTAAAGACCGTTTTCCAGTCTTCGTATCGGTCCCGTTCACGGATACCTTAGCCAAAGTTGAGGCTTAATTAGGAATAGCCCATAATGGGCCCTTTTTGGGTCCAGGCCGGCTTTCTGCGTGTGCTGAAACCCGGCCCTTAACCGTGTCGTTTGATAAGCAATATTCGAATCAGGAAATTCTATGAGTGAAAAGGAGCCGAGAGCCAGAAAGAAAAAAGCCGGAATGAAATCCGTGGATCGACGCAAATGGTGGGACAACTTTCAAAAGCTACTCGACGAAGACAATGACTGGCCCGGAGAATATCTCTTCAAATTCATAGTGCCCAGTTCCCAGGTCGACGAAGTCGAACGCCTCTTCAATCGTCTTCCCGTACAGGTAAAAGAATCCAGCCGCGGTAATTACATGAGTGTGACGGCTCGCGTGAACGTCCAGTCGAGCGACGAGGTTATCGCCATCTACACGGCTGCGGCCGAAATCGAGGGGATTATATTGCTCTGATCATCTGGGGCCGATCGGATATTGCGCAGCGAGATGTACACACAGCGAGATTTAACTCTGAGAGCATGTCGCACCGTAAGGATTAATAGTCTGAACGCTCTCCTACGTGCGCATTAGGCCTTCCATGATGCGTTAAAATTATGTCAGATACCGCGGAACTCGTTACTCTGATCCAATCGCGTACACCCATCGTCGCGATCGAGTCGCGAGAAGAAATTCAAGTCCTCAACGTATTGACCAGGGCAAGTACGCACTTGAACCGGAGCCTGTATAAGTGGACCATCACACAGGGGCTCGTACGCGTAGCCGGCGGGGAGGGGCGCCACGAAACCCCGAAAGATCCGGGTGAAGTGCTGCAGCACATCTGGGCCATGAAAATGGAGGGCCTCTACGTGTTTCTGGATTTTCATCCCTATCTGGACGACGCCCGGCATATCCGCATGATCAAAGAGGTGGCCCTCTATGCAGAGCGGCGGCGCCAGACGATCGTCTTTCTCAGCCACGCCGTTCCCGTCCCCGAAGAACTCAAACACCTGGTTGCGCACTTCGAGCTCAGTTTGCCCAACGAGACGGCGCTCATGCAAACGGTAGCCCGCGTTGCCGGTAAGTGGGCGAAAGAAAAGCGGGGAAAACGGCTCCAGGTGGATAAGGAAGCGCTCAAGATTCTCGTGAAGAACCTCCAGGGACTTACGATTACGGAGGCGACCCGGCTGGCCCGAACCGCCATTTACAACGATGGCGCCATCACGAAAGCCGACCTTCCCGAGGTGACGCGCGCCAAACACTCGTTG
Organism: uncultured Rhodothermaceae bacterium; assembly: GCA_964525535.1. Taxonomy (GTDB): domain Bacteria; phylum Bacteroidota; class Rhodothermia; order Rhodothermales; family JAHQVL01; genus JAHQVL01. Next base: position 40,018 of record CAZGHT010000013.1, on the reverse strand, counting down.
CTGAATAAAGAAGGGGTCCTGTCCTTCGAATACAATACGACCCACTTTTCCGAGGTAGGCGGCCTGTCCCGGTTCAAAAAATGGCTCGAGCAACGAAAAGCGATTTTTACGGGAGAGAAGCAGGTCGCCGGCATCGACACCCCCAAGGGCATCTTGCTGCTCGGTGTGCAGGGGGGCGGAAAAAGCCTGGCCGCCAAAGCCGTTGCCGGCACCTGGGGCATCGCTTTGCTTCGCCTCGACTTCGGTACGCTCTACAACAAATATTTCGGGGAGACCGAACGGCGTACCCGCGAAGCCCTCAAGATGGCCGAGACCATGGCGCCCTGCGTCCTCTGGCTCGACGAGATCGAAAAAGGGATCGCCACGGGCGACAACGATAACGGCACCTCGAAGCGCCTGCTCGGTACGCTGCTCACCTGGATGGCGGAACGGGATTCGGCCGTCTTCATCGTTGCGACGGCCAACGACATCCAGGCTTTGCCGCCCGAGTTATTGCGAAAGGGACGACTCGACGAAATCTTCTTCGTCGATTTACCCGACCTCGCAACGCGCAAAGAGATTTTTGCCATACACCTCGCCAAACGCAACTTGAAGCCCGGGACGTTCGATCTCGGGGCGCTGGCTGAAGCCAGCGACGGGTTTTCGGGCTCGGAAATCGAACAGGCAGTTGTCGCCAGCCTGTATTCCTGCATGCACGAGCCGGGCCTGCTCTCGAACGAGCACCTGCTCGAGGAGATCAACAGGACCCGGCCGCTCTCGGTGGTCATGAAAGAGAAGATCGATTATATGCGCGCCTGGGCCCGAGAACGCACGGTGCCCGCGCATTAGGGCGTGTGGACGTTCATCGGCATCCGCTCTTTTTCGCCGATGTTGCGCATCGCTGCGTACCATTCCTCGCGAGATACCCCGCATCGCGTCTCGGAATGCGCCTTGATCCGCTCAACATCCATCAACAAAGCGCTGGCCGCCGTTAAATGTCCACACGCCCTGGTACCGTCAGCCTCTGATGGGAACCCCGTGCTCGCGCACCCAGCCGCCGTGCAACGACTGCAGCCGTTGGGTCATGGGGCCGATGCCGCCCTGACCGATCCGCCGGCCGTCAACCTCCAGCACCGGAGCGAGCTCCCCCATCGTGCCGGTGGTGAACATTTCATCGGCCGCCCACACCTCGGCCAGCGATATGTTGCGCTCTATGCACGGGATGCCCTCGCGCCTGCACAGGTTCAATATGACGCCCCGGGTGATGCCGGGCAGGCATGCGTCCGCATGAGGCGTCAACACGGTTCCTTTCTTGACGATGAAGACGTTCGTGGCGTTCGTCTCGGCGGCAAAGCCGTTGACATCCAGCATCAACGCGTCGTCGGCGCCGGCATGGTTGGCCTCGATCTTGGCCAGGATATTGTTGATCAGGTTGTTGTGATGGATCTTCGAATCCACAAACTGCGGGTTGTTGCGCCGTATCGCCGACGTGATCAGGCGGATGCCCGATTTTTTATAAATCGGCTCCTTCCACTCAGCGACGATGATGAGCGTAGTGCCGTACTGGTTGTGCGTAGGCGACATGCCCGACGTCACTTTTTTGCCTCGCGTCAGGGTGAGCCGAATGTGGACGCCATCGGTCATTTGATTGGCTTCCAGGGTCTCTGCAATCGCTGCGTGGACGTCCTCCCGGGTGGGAATCCCGTCGAAGGCCATGGCGTGGGCGGAGTCGAATAAGCGGTCCAGATGTTCGTTCAGCTCCGCAATTTTACCGTCGTACACTCTCAGACCTTCCCACACGGCATCGCCTCCCTGGACGACGCTGTCGAATACGGAGACCCTGGCTTCGTCACGGGGGTAGAGGGCGCCGTCGATGTAGATCAGGATGTCGGCGTTGCGTGGATCGGGTAAAGTAGGCTTCATATCACACGGGGTTATATCAGATAGGGGTGAGGATGATCGGCGCTGCACGTCAGAGGTCGGCTTTGAGTGCATGCGCGTACAGGGTTTCGTAATAAGGGCGGCATTCGGCGAGCAGCCCCTCGAGACATTCCGGAAAGGGGGATTGTTTTTCGCGATACGGCATGAACGTCGTCGACGAATGGACACTATGGTACCAGTAGGGCGCCCAGGCGCCGTCCTCGGGTTTGGGACCGGCCGGCCACGTCAGCATGGCTTCGAAAAAAGGGAGCTCCAGCCCCGCACACAACCGGCGGAGCACAGTCGCCGGATTCAGCAGCAATTCCCTGGCGTCGAGCACGAGGGCGGGCCGGCCCCGGTGCGCCAGATCGTCGAAGAGTTCACACTGGCGTTTTAAGCCGGTATCCCGCAGGGTAGGCTGTGGAATCTGGTTGATCAGCGAAGGAAGCATCTGCTCGGGGTCTCGGATCAAGAGTACGTTGCGGGTCGCATGCAAAAAACCGAGATCGAGATCGACGAGGTGGTGAGCCATGTGTTTGACGAATCGAACCGGGCGATCAGAGGGACCCAGGACCTGGTTCTGAACGACCGTGTCGCCGTCGGGGTGTTGAGCCGCCATCACCTGTTCCAGACCTGGATGGATGGCGCCCGAAACGCGAAGATAGTGGGCGTATAAAGGCTCGTCCAGGACCTCTGTATCGGGGCGCTCCCTGAATGCGTACATCAGGGCCGTCGATACGTTGCGGGGCCCCGACCAGAGGCAAATTACGGAATCGGGCGCCCGGTAGGCGTTGTTCGATGAGCGATTCATTGGACGTAAGCGATCGTGCCCGGCCCGTCCGGCATGACGCAAATGCGGGCGTCGGGTCCGTAGTTCTCCATCAACCGTTCGACGGTCTCTGCGACGTTTCTGCAGGGGTGCAACAGGGCGCGTTCGATTTGGGCCTCGGAGAGGCCCTCGCTGTATACGTATACGTCGGCTTTGAGTTGAATCTGGGCCTGAATCTGAACCTGCCACTGATCCTGCTCGCCGAAACCCGGCCGGGCGATCATGTCGAGAACCCCCTGCGGCGAGCCGGCTTCGGCGAGCAACGCGGCGTAACGACCGTGGTCGGGCAGGCCGTCCATACAGGCGGCACACATGATGATGCTTCCGCCTTCGCGTACGATCCGGCTGGCGGCGCTCATGCCTTTGACGGTCTGATACAGATTTTGATCGAGCGGATACCCATTATTACTGGTGATCACAATGTCGTACGGACGGTCGACGCCCACCATCACGTGTTTTTTGACGAAGGCGCGGCCGGCTTCGTGGGCCTCCTGCAGGTCTCCGGAAAAAACCCCGGTAATCTCGTGCGACGGGTTGACCGTGACGTTGACCAGAAACGCCGGCATCGTCTTGAGGGCTACTTCGAGCATCTCCTCCCATATCGGGTTGTCATGGACCGATCCCCAGGTGGACCGGGGATCGGCGATCATCGTGCGCCCATGGTTGGTCAGCACACTTTCGGCGCCCGAAAGGGCCGGCAGGACGGCCTTCGGGCCTCCGCTGTAGCCCGCGAAGAAATGGGGCTCGATGAACCCGGTATACACCCTGAAGTCGGAGTCCAGCAACCGCCGGTTGAGGCGAACGGGATTGCCGCGCGATGTGACACCCATATCGACCAGGTTGGACGCGTCGAAGGCGTCGTGCTGAAGGCATCGAAATCGAGATACGATCTCTTCCCCCAACATCATCGAAAGTTCATCGGAGGTCTGCGGTCTGTGTGTTCCCAATGCATTCAGCAAAGTGATATCTTCCCGTCGTACACCGGCCTGGAGAAGTTCTTCCAGGATGACGGGCAGGATCCGATCGTTGGGTACCGGCCGCGTGATATCGCTGTGCGTCACCACAACCCGGTCTCCCCGGGAGACCTGTTCGGACAGGGGAGCGCCTCCAATCGGGTTCCGCAGGGACCGGCGGATCGCCGCCGGCTCGTCCTGCAAGCCCTCCAGGGGAGCCGCCTGAATCGTGTCTGTATGGTCCGGGACGGTGATCGTGAGTCCCTGACGCCCGTATGCGAGAGTTTGCTGCATTTTTTTCGTTTCGAAATACCCTTCTATCAACCTGCAATATAAGATTGGATCATCAACGGTTGAGCATTCTTTTGGCCGCTCGTCTGAGCCTCATGATGTTTTTGCAATTCTTCATCTGGGGTTCGTGGTACGTGACCGTCGGAAATTACATGGCTGCCGAGGGCCGTTCGGACATCATCTACTGGGCCTACACGGTCGGGCCTGTTGCCGCGTTGATCTCGCCGTTCTTTCTCGGCCGGGTCGCCGATCGCTTCTTCCCGATCGAGCGCGTCCTGGGGGTGTTGAACCTCATCGGGGGGATCGCGATGGGGGCGGCCGCATGGGTCGGGGCGGCTTCGGGCGGCCCTTTTATTGCGCTCTTGCTCGTCCATACGCTCAGCTTTTTTCCAACCATCGGGCTGACCAGCACCCTCACGTTCCACAATATCAGCCACCCCGAAAAGCACTTCCCGCTGATTCGAGTCTTCGGTTCGATGGGGTGGGTGCTCGCGGGCGTCCTCGTGAGCTATATCCTGCGGGCCGACGAGACGGCGCTCCCGCTGCAGGTGGCGGCAGCAGCCGGGCTGGTCATGGGCGTGTATTGCTTCACGTTGCCTCATACACCGCCTCGGGCCGTATCGAGCGGATCGACGCTCGGGGATTTTCTCGGGCTGGATACGTTGAGGCATTTGAACACACGGCCGTTCATCGTGTTCGTGCTTTGCGAACTGCTCATCTCGATACCCTTGTCCACGTATTACGCGTACGGGCCGGTATACATCAATGCCGCAGGCATCGACTCCCCGGCGTCGTTGATGTCGTTGGGGCAGGTCATGGAAGTGCTGTTCATGTTCTTGATGCCCCTGGTCTTGCTCAGGTTGGGCGTAAAGACCATGATCGTGATCGGTTTCCTGGCCTGGGTGATCCGGTTTGTGCTGTTCGCCTTTTCCGCCCCGACCGGCATCTTCTGGATGATCCTCGGGGGGATCCTGCTCCATGGCATCTGCTTCGATTTTGTCTACATCGCCGGCCAGATCTTCGTCGACCGGCAGGTGACCCCGGCCATGCGTGGGCAGGCGCAGGGCTTTCTCGTCATGGTCCGGTCGGGGATAGGACTGGCGCTCGGCGCCCAACTCTCCGGATGGTTGTTCGACCGGTTGATGCAGGCCGATCCCCTACAGATGGACGCCTGGCGCCTGTTCTGGGCCGTTCCCGCGGTTACGGCCCTCGTTGTGCTGATCTTCTTTGCACTCTTCTTCAACGAAGAGCACAAAAGAGAGACCGGTGGAAAGCGCTAAAGAATCATATCTTTAACGGCGCGTAGTGCACACGCATCAGCGCCTCAACTGCTGCTTCACCCCCGTCCAGCGGAACGACTCGATCCGGTGCCGGTCTTCGGACAGGCCTACTTCGATAGCCGGTTCGATCTCGTGGGTCCATATCGATTCCAGATGGTCCTCGAGGTCATGGCGCAGGAAATAGGTGATGCCCACTTTGTGTTGCTCTCGTTCGATGGCCTCGTTGACTTCGCGGAGCGTCCGGATCAGGGGGCCGGCGTCGAAGGAGGTCGATGCGTGGAAGGTTTTGAGGAGCGTGTAGTCGGGCCGAATGTCAATAAAGGCGAAGCGTCTCCTGAATACGGCGTCATCCATGACGCCGGCGGGATCGGCCGAGCACATGGTGCCGACCAGGAAGACGTTTTTCGGTATGTACGCCGGCTGGGGATTCCCGTCTGCGGGAGAGGCATAGGTCACGGGAGCATGAGTCCGGTATTCCAGCTTGTAGAGCAGGTCGCCGAACACGTCTCGTGGGGTTGCGCGGTCGATGTCGTCGGCGATGAACACACAGGGCCCGGAACGGCGGGCCGCCTCCAGGCAGAACTGTTTGAAGAGGCCGGTGGCGGTATCGTCGCCCCAGAAGTCCCGGTGTGTGAGGCCGGGATGGAACTGGACGAGCTGCACCATGGCGTCGGAGGCGCCGGCAATGGCGCTGCTGAAGTGTTGAGCGATAAAGGTCTTTCCCGTTCCTGCAGGTCCTCTGAAAATGAGTTGCCCTTTGCGGAACAGGGTCTTCTGCCAGTCGATGAGTGTATCTACGGGCAGGTAGGTCAGCCGGGCGCACTCACTCAGTGAGGTTGCGGCCTCCTGCAGTATGCCGTTGGTTGTGTAGGCAGCGGGCGGGCGGAAGGCGGAGTCCTTCCCGGTATAATCCTGCCCGATAGGATCCTGAGGCCGCGTTGTTTCCTGCGGGGGCGTTTCTGATGGAAGCTCGGGAGGCGGCATATCCGAATTTGCGTTTTCGAAGAGCCAGTGGCAGAATATATCGAACAGATCGGCGTCTTGCACGCTGCTCATCCGAGCCGTGGACCGATCGCTGCGAAGCGTCTGGATAATTTGTATCGCCGTGGCGTTGAGATCCGGGAGCTGCTGCAGGGTAGAGCTGAAGTCGGTGCCGGCAAAGCTGTTGACGGCCGAGATCGACGTATCGTGGAGCAGGATGTATTGGTTGGGCTTCAGGGCGTGAAGGATCGGCGTTATCGTAAACAGATCGATCAACGACAGGCCGGCCAGCTTTTCCAGCGCTTCCGAGGATTTCTTGAGCGCGTTCGACTTGTACACGCAGTGCCTGATGAACTCGAGCAGCACTTCGGCGATCTGGCTTTTGATCTGCCGGTTGCCCGGGTATTTTTCGTCGAGGGCCTCCGCCAGGGATTGGGTCCTCGCGCTGACGGGGTGAATCCATACGCCTCTGCGCTGGTTTTCGGGCGTATCGGCATGAGGCAGCAGGAGCTGAAAAACGCGGTCGGTCACGTTTTCTCCCAGCTCGTGCTCCGCAATGAGCTGGGAAAAGTTCTGTTCGGCCTGCTCCCGTGCTTTGGCATAAGCGGCTGCCCGGGCTACGCCGGCCGGCGTAGACATGTACTTGTTCATGAACGACACATACAGGCTTTGCAGGGAGTCGTCATGATCCGGAGAGCCCCCATTCGGCGGGTCGAGGGCAGGCGGTAGAGGGGCCTCCGCGCCGCTAAACCCGATCACGTCCAGCTCGTCCTGGGACTCGTCGCTTATTTCCGTGATAGTCAGCATGGTGGGGTCGGAGTCCTCGTCGTATTCATCCGGAGCCTCTTCGGCCCAGAAGAGCTCTTCCTCGCGCGGTGATGCGGCGGCATAATCATACTTGTGTTCTTCCACTTCGATGGTGGACGGCGCCTCTACGGTAGCTTCCCGGCCGCGCGCATCGTGCCGGTCGGGGCGTTGTACCTCGGCCGGCTCGCTCGCCGAGCTGCACACCTGGATGAGACTCTGGATGTCGATCAAGTCCAGCGGCCTGAATTCCGAGAACGCTTCCTTGATCTGGAAGGCGAGATCCTTCAGGGTACGGTACTTCTGGGCCGAGGGTTTGCCCAGGGTCGAGGTAATCCCAAAAAATTTGAGCAGCCACGTCGACGAACGCGGCTCTATGAACAGCTCGGTGGCCGGGTAACAGAATTGAAGAAAATAGGTCGGAAACGTCCAGGTGTTCGGTAACTCGTGATCCTCGACGTAGGACAGGTACCTGTGGAAACGATCGTAGATGGGCTCAGTGCTGTGAAGCAGATGGTAGATCTGAGCGCAAAACCCCGGTTTGTCCAGCGTCCTCACATACAGGATTTCCAGGTCGCCGTTTTCTGTGTCGCTGGTGGGGGGGCGCAAGAGGTTCGCAAATTGCCCGAATTGAACCAGCTGTTCGATAAACTGATCGGTTTTTCGTGTGACCAGCAGCTGGGCCAGGGTGCTCTCGCTCATCCAGGATGCCGCCTTCTTAGCCGTACTCCGTTTCGCATTAGTTTCGTTTCGACGAAAAGCATGATGGCTAAAGCCTTGCCAATCGGGGTATTTCTTCTTCAGAAGCTGGAGAATTTTGTCTCTCTGTTCTACGGTGATGCTCATCGTGGACTGCGAAAATCATGTTCGGAAAGCGCGCAACGACTCCTCAATGCTTTCTATGAATTCATTACATCGGATCGGAGGCTGCGGATTCGCCCGATTTGCACAACAGGGGCCGGTCCTCTCCATGAAGTCCCCGTGTCGAACCAGAATGGAGCTCTCTGGCCGGCTCTGTGAATGGGAAGTTTATAGATATATGATAGGCTATTTATCGAGAAAATGGAACCTCCCCAGATAGGCCCGGAGGGAGCTTTCCAGGCCCGCCCGGGACGGCCTACGGATGGGAGCCCCCTTCATGTACCTTCATGTACCTTCATGTGCCTTCATGTACCTTCATGTACAAAGCGCTGAAGAGCGCTACACCCCGGGGCGCTTTTTTCAACGGCCCCGAGAGGGAGGGTGGATCAGGGTTGCGGGTAAGGATCGTTGCCTCTGCCCCGGAACGCATCGCGAAGGCGATTGATGCCGTCGAAGTCGAATGCCAGAGAGATCATCGGCGCCGCTTTGAACTCGGAAGAATCTTCGTTGAACCGAAAGCTCGGTTGACGGAAAAAGACGGCTCCGGCCTGTAGGGTGATATTTTTCGTGATGTCGAACCCGCCTCCGAAAACCGGATACAACCCGGCCGCCACGGTGTTCAACCGCTGCCCTTCGAAGGACAGGTTGCGCTTCACCAGGACGCCGACGACCAGCGACGATCGGGCAAAGAATTCTCGGCCCATATACGGACTGGGAAGGGTTTTGTCGATCGCGAAGGGGTAGAATTTGAGCGCAGCGATCAGGAAGGATTCGGCCTGGTTGACATCGAACTCGGACAGTTGCCGGGGGGTCAGGTTCAGCGCCGCTACACCGAGGCCAACCGAAGTGCCGATCTGGATGCGGTCGGAGGTGGATGGGGCATTGTCCCATTGCATGGCATTGATCCGGGTATTGGCAACAGGAGTATAGACTTCGGATAACTGCTCGCCCAGCTGCCGCAGCATCTGAGACCGGATCGGCTTGTATTCTTCTTCGCCGGTTGAGGCGAGGCTCACCTCTCGCACGTATTCGTAAGAGCGATCCACGATATCGTTCAACAGCTCGCATTGATCGGCCGGAAAGCTGTCGTCGGTACGGCAGGCAAACCCGGTGGCGTAGAGCCGTGCAACCACTTCCTGGCTCGGGACGTCGTCGGCGCTTAACGAGTTGCGGAGCATGTTCGCATCGCCCACCTCTAGAAAGCCGTAATCCCTGCGTTCTTCCTCCCGGAGTCGCTCCAGCAATGTACCGAATAAGGGGTCGCCGAGCAGCTGGCGATTCTGGTCTTCGATGTCGTTCAGGGTGGATGTGCGCCGGCTTGTGCGCACTTCGGTCAGCACGGACTCCGCGATGTTGTTGATCAGGACGGGGTCGAAGTCGATGAACGGTACATTCGCGCTTTCGGCGCTGGCCGTGATGTTGGCATTGCCGCTTCTCGTAACGATCTCGCAGTCTCCCGCTTTGATATTGCGAAGGAGGATTACATCTTCGTTGTCGAAAATGCCGACCAGCTCTTCTTCGACCTGATTGGTGAAGAGGTCGCGTATGTCCGGCTGGCGTACAAACGGATAGGTTTCCTCAGCGAGGTTCACCGTTTCCCGGTAGGCGCGGTCCAGCGCAGGGGTGAGGATATTGACGTCGAAGGCGCCGTAGAAATCGAGGCTCACGTCGTACCGGCGGCCGATCTCGAGCGGGTCGAAGACGAGGCGGAATACGTCCGTATTCACATCGGGAGGAACCGTCCAGCAGGAGGCTTGTCTGTCTTTACCGCCCCGGGCGTGGATTTCCCCGACGACGGCCAGGATTTCATTCTCGACCTTCATCGTCGTACCCTGAATCGCCCATCGGCGCCCGTATGGGATCCATTGCGCTTTTACGACGCCGGCCTGGAAGTTGATGATATGGACCAGCCTCGCGTCGACGGGCAGGGCCTGCCCATGCGAGGCCCTGGAGAGGAGAATGCCTCCTGTGACGGCAAAGACGAGTACGAGGGCCCAGCGCTCGATCTGGCAGGATACACGATTGGTAAGGATGGATGTAGTTAAACGGGCCAGCTGTAGCTGTTGCATAACGTTTGTCGCACGACGTTATCTTGGTTCAAAAAATGGCTTAAGGGCATTAGCCACTGTAATTTAAAGTATCACTTTAAGAAAAGCCATAGGAAAGTCAATATTAACAACAGTTTTTGCAAAAGGGTTCTGCCCGGTTCGAGTGGGGGTCCCGGCGGGGCGCCGGCCATTAATCGTTCAGCGGGAGCGCCTGATCGAAGAATCGGAGCCTTTTGTCGCATAGTATTCTTCGGGATGGCCGGCTGACTATATTATGATAATGCATTATGATAATGCCCAACCGGTCAGGATGACCCTGCTCAGACGCTGCTTCGATCGTTTCCCTCGCAATCTAAATCCCTCGCAATCTAAA
>CAZGHT010000013.1:19755-29599 GCA_964525535.1 uncultured Rhodothermaceae bacterium | reverse complement strand
TCCCTCGCAATCTAAATCCCTCGCAATCTAAAACTACATCATATGGAGTCCGCCATACTCGTAAATCACTTTCCTTGGACGTGGAGCCGCTGGCGTAAGTGGGTCTTGTATTTTGCCATCTGGACGATACCCGGGCTGGCGGCGTTGAGTTATTATCACCTCAATCGCATCCTGACGGCCCAACCCGTGAACTGGGTCTACGGCATCGTGACGTCCCTCCCGTGGTGGTACATCTGGGCGTTGCTCACCCCAGCCATATTGTGGATCGCCCGAAAGTATCCCATCAACAGGGAAAGCTGGAAACGGGTCGTTCCTACCATATATGTCCCGCTCATGTTGCTGCTGCTGGCCATTCACGCAACGGCGAATCTGTTGCTCTTTCGTGCAACGGGCCTGCACGATACGGTGAGCTTCGGCTTGCTCGAAGTGCATTTCACCTCCCGCGTACACGTCAACGCACTCGCATTCTGGACGCTGTTAGGATTCTACAATGCATTCGATTATTACAAAAAGTACCAGATACGGGAGCAGCAGGCGTCCCGGCTCGAACTGCAGCTCGCCCAGGCTAATTTGCGAGCGCTCAAAATGCAGCTGAACCCCCATTTCCTCTTCAATACGCTGCATTCGGTGTCTGCACTGGTGAGGAAAAACGAGAATGCTACTGCGATCAAGATGCTGGGCCGGCTGGGGGAGTTTCTTCGCCTCGCCCTGGAGAACCAGGGCATTCAGCTTATCCCGCTGAAGGAAGAGCTGGACTTTCTGGAACGCTACCTCGAAATCGAGAAGATTCGCTTCCAGGAGCGGCTCCAGGTGACGATGAACGTCGAGCCGGACCTGCTCGAGTACTACGTCCCCAACCTCATCTTGCAGCCTATCGTAGAAAATGCGATCCATCACGGGATATCGCCACACAGCCAGGCCGGCAAAATCGAGATCGAGGCCATGAAACACGACGACCGCCTCATCCTCCAGATCAAAGACGACGGCCCCGGGTTGAAGAATCCAGGTATGGCCCGCCGGGGCGTCGGGCTCGCGAATACCCAGGAACGACTGGAACGGCTCTACGGCGACCAGCAGGAGTTACGCCTCACCAACGCCGAAGAGGGCGGCCTCATGGTGCGCATCATCATACCCATGCAACTCGAGCCATCGAACTAGGGCGTGTGGACCTTTAGCGGCGGCCAGCGCTTTTTTGATGGATGTTGAGCAGATCAAGGCGCATTCCGAGCGGATGCCGATGAATGTCCACACGCCCTAATAGATGTGATGCGCGTTCCATAAAAAAACTAAATCGGCGCATACCGGTATGTATCGAAATCCTACGTGTATCAAGTACAAATTATTTCCCCCGGTATCATACAGGATTTCACTACATGACCTATGCAAACGATTCGCGCTCTCATTGTAGATGACGAACGGCTGGCTCGCGAAACCCTCCGCCTGTTACTCGACCATCACGAATCTATAGAGATCATCGGAGAGTGTGAGGACGGCAGTAAGGCGGTCGACGTGATCCGCGAGGAAGAGCCGGACCTCGTTTTCCTGGATATCCAGATGCCTGAGATGAACGGGTTCGAGGTCATCGAGACCATCGGCCCGAATAACATGCCCATCGTCATATTTGTGACCGCGTACGATCAATATGCACTGCGGGCGTTCGAGGCCCAGGCCCTGGACTACCTCCTGAAGCCCTTCGACGACGATCGCTTCGAACAGGCGCTCAACCGCGCCGTCGAACGCGTGCAGCAACGCCAGGTGGGTTCGCTCAGCACGAAGCTGGTCGACCTGCTCAGCGGCATGAAGGACGGCGCCCCGGACGACGGAACCGAAGCGGATCCGCCAGGGGCGTACGTCGAGCGTATCATGATTAAAGAGCGCGGTTCGATTTCCTTCGTTAAAGTCGACGACGTTGATTGGATCGAAGCCGCCGGCGACTATGTATCCATCCACGCCGGCAAGAAGGCGCATCTCATCCGGGAAACCATGACCGGACTCACGAAGAAGCTCGATCCGAACCGGTTCGTCCGCATCCACCGGTCGAGCATCGTCAGCATCGACGCCATCAAAGAACTCAAGCCCTATTTTCACGGCGACTACATCGTGATCCTGAAAAATGGCAAAGAGTTGAAACTGAGCCGGAGATACTGGGATCAGGTAGAGAAAGCGCTCGGCCAGTGACGGCCCGCACCCCGCGCTCTAACCCCCGCACCCTCCCCGTCGCACCATTTCGCCGTTCATCGAGCCAGGCGTGCCGCTCTTCGATAAGATGCCGCCGTTGGTTGGTCTGCCCCGTACCTTTCGATTGTCTTAAACACAGGAAAGCGTAATCGCACGGTTTCCGCTATTATCACATAAACAAATTTCGATCATGAATACTAGAATATTCAATTTTACACTATCCCTGTTTGTAGGACTCTTTTTCGTCGCCAGCCCCCTTCTGGCCAACGACGACGTGAAGGGTGACGACAAGGATATCGTAGAGGTTGCCGTTGCGGCAGGCTCATTCAACACCCTGGCAGCAGCCCTCAAAGCCGGCGGTCTCATCGAGACGCTGAAGGGTGAAGGTCCTTTCACCGTATTTGCACCCACTGACGAGGCCTTTGCCAAGCTGCCCGAAGGAACGGTCGAAGATCTCCTGAAGCCGGAGAACAAAGACAAGCTGGTGGCCATCCTTACCTACCACGTGGTACCCGGCAAAATCATGGCAGGCGATCTCCTGTCCACCGGGTCGGCCAAAACAGTAAACGGCCAGAAAGCGCCGATCGGGCTCACCGTAGCCGGCGCGAACGTCGTCAAGGCAGACATTGCAGCCTCCAACGGCGTAATCCATGTCATTGATACGGTCATGATGCCGTAAGTACGCATCGTAATAAGACCGTAAACGAATCCCTGCCAAGGGAGTAGTGGATGGGTGAAAGAAAGGGAGCAAGGCGATGCCTTTGCTCCCTTTCGTCTTTGCGATCGTTATCGACCAATCACGGATGCAATCGGGGGTGCGAGACCCGGGTTCGCAGACTGGAGCCCGGCCTCAAGTAGCCGCTTCCCGGCGGGCTTCCTGGATTGGGGGAAGCTGTGGACGATCCGGCCGGTTGTTGTCGTGGTGCTCTTCCGAAGTGCCGCTGGCCGCCCAGTGTTCTTTCACTTTTCCGATCGATTTCTCGATCTCGTCGATAAAAAACGTGAAGTAGGCTTCGTCACGAGGGTGTATTTTGCCGGCGTTGAACCCCGTTTTTTCCAGGGCAAATCGTAACTGCCCCAGCGTATTGTCGGCGTCTTTAGTCAGGTGTACGATGTACTGCATCAACTCCTGGTCGGTGAAGCGCTGCGGGTACCGTTCGGGCAGCCACATCTGTTCCTGCCGGGCAAAAACGACGAGGAAGACGCTGATCAGCGAATGAACGAACAGGACGCCCTGGGCCGACTGAATAAATACGTCGCTGATCTCCACCTGGTTTTCTCGCAGCACGGACAGGGTCAGCGTGATGACCGAACCGATGAGCAGGATCGTGAGCGCTTTGCTTCCGGCGAAGAGCTTGGGGGAAAAGTTGGTGTTGTATTTCACCTTCAGCTCTATGGTGTTGCTGATAGCCACCCCGTAGAGTACAATGGCGGCAAAGCTCCACTCCGGGAAGAGAAGTACGGCCTGTATCTCGTTGCTGAAGGCGATGTCGATGAGCAAAATGACAACGATGGGCAGAACGATGAATACAATCTCGTTCATAAACCAGAGGGAGAACACTTCGAACCAGAATCTGGATTTAGGGCTCGGTTCTTTCTTCTTGTTTTGCCTCTTTCGTTTGGGTTCGCCCGGCGTCTTCTTATTATCCTTGCCGCTTGCCATGAGTATCCTCCGTGTGCGTGATCGTAAGCTAAGGGTATGATAGAAAGGTCGTTCAATTTAACGAAGCCTGCGTACAAACCCCAAACGCTCTCCCCCGAATTCGTCGTCCCCCCTCCGGCCTCCCGGTTCGCGAACCGAGAACCCCGAACCGAGAACCCCGAACTGAAAACCCCGAACCCTACGAAGCCCGGCTATCCACCGAGCACGTCGTGTTGATGCCGCCGCGTACGTTGTAGACGGTAGTGACGACCAGGAAATGGGGCGCCTCCAGCTCTTTGAGAAGGTCCTCGTAGATATAGGCCGTAATGTCTTCCTGGGTAGCTCCTATCGTACGCCAGGACACCAGATAGTACTTGAGGCTTTTGAGCTCCAGGATCCATCGATCGGGCATATACTCGATACGGAGGGCGCCGTAGTCCGGCAGCCCGGAAAAGGGGCAGAGCGCCGAAAATTCGCCGGCTTCGGTTTCGTAGGTCACGACCTGCCGGGTGTTGTGCGTGTACGGGAGGCGGTGTATGGCGTCCTGCCGCGACGAAGGAGGCAGGAATAAGCCGACCTGCCCTTCGGGCTGGATACCGAACTTCTTCATGTGTTCGAGGGACAGGCGGGTGTGTTCGAGCGCGCGCGCCTGGATGGCCTCCAGCCGGGCATGGGGGTCGACGTCGGCGTTTTCGGCGCCCTCGTTTAAGGCGCTGGCACTCGTGTCGCGGGAATGGTTCGGGGTGTCGTTCATAATTACAGTCTCTGGTTCTGGTGTAGATCGGAGGTCTATCGTTTACGGCCCCGGGGCAATCAGGCAACTCCTGACGCTGTGTTCCGTTTATTACGAGTCATTACACGCCTGACCTTGCATCAACAGGCTCAGTCTTAACGCACGGTATCATGAGAGTATCCAAACGATTCAGGTGGGAAGCCGCGCACCGTTTACCCTGGCACGAGGAGGGATGCCAGCATCTGCACGGGCATTCGTATGTCCTGTGGATTGAAGTTGACGGCGTGCCGGACGATCGCGGGATGGTGATCGACTTCAAAGCCATCAAACAGGCGATCAAACCACTCGTCGACGCCTGGGACCACAGCATCCTCGTTGCGGCGGGCGATCAGGCGCTGCTCGACGCCATCTCGCTGCTGCAATCGAAACATTATGTATTCCCGTACGACACGACCTCCGAGAATCTGTGCCGGTTTGTGAGCGATTACGTGCGGCAACAGGCCTTCGACGTTTTCGTCGCCCACCGGGTTTCGTCGTTGACGGTGCGCGTCCAGGAGACAGAAACCTGTTATGCCGAGCTTCAGGTCGATCTTCCGGTCGCCGCGTCCTCCGCAGTCGGGGCCGGCGCCCGTACACTTGCGACCGCGCACGAATCATGAAGGGGGCTCTCGTCTTGTTCTCCGGCGGGCAGGATTCGACGACCTGCCTCTACTGGGCCATCGACCGGTTCGAACGCGTCGAAGCCCTCGGCTTCGATTACGGGCAGAAACACCGCGTCGAACTCGACCAGGCTCGTATGATCGCCGGCAACGCGCGCGTCCCCTTCGACGTGGTAAACATCGAAGGCGTCCTGCGCGGTTCGGCGCTCACCGAGCACGACAAAGACATTGCGGCCGCGCACGAACTCAACCCGGATCTGCCGGCGTCATTTCTTCCCGGGCGTAATGCCCTCTTCCTGGCTGTCGCCGCCAGCCTCGGCGTCACGCGCGGCCTGCACGACCTCGTCGGCGGCATGTGCCAGACGGATTATTCCGGCTACCCCGACTGCCGCCGCGTGTTCATCGACAGCATGCAAACCTCGCTGTCCCTCGCGCTGGATGTGGATATCCGCATTCATACCCCCCTGATGTACCTCTCCAAAGCGGAAACCTGGAAGATGGCCCGCGACCTCGGCGTGCTCGAGATCGTGCGGCTGGATACCCATACGGATTATAATGGAGACCGGTCGACGTTGAACGAGTGGGGGTACGGCAAGCTCGACAACCCCGCGTCCATCCTGCGCGCCCGAGGATATCAGGAAGCCAGAGAGAAAGGCTGGATCTGAGGGAGAGGTCCTCAGCGCCACACGTCGTCGTCATCCCACTCGTCCCACTCCTCCCAGTACGGGTCTTCGAGCAGATCCGACTCCTCATCGAGGTCGTCTTCGTCACCGGCCGGCAGCGCGGTAAAGGTGCGAATGAGAAAACCGACGAACAGCGAGATCGCGAGAAAGATGAAGTAGTGTCTGAAAGCGAGCTCGACGAAATAACCGAAGGTCAAGAGGCTGACGATGGTGAACAGGAGGAAGGCCACGCTGATGTTGATGCGGATGGGATAGGCTCTTTCTTCAGGCAGCCTGCGGAGGAACAGGGCGATGAACAGAATCAGCGTACCGAAGACGATCGCGTACCGGTGCCAGGTGTCGAGGGCGCGTATCTGTCCCCGGGCGTACCGGTCTATCCGGGCGAAGAACCCGAGGTCGGCATCGACGAACGCCTGATACGATTGACCGGCGATTTCCTCGAAGCGCTGGTAGAAATCGTGCCGGCGGTCGGTCAGGACGTCCTGAATCATCGTATAAATGGCTTCTTTGCCGGCGCGTTCCTCCAGAAATTCGAACGCCCTGAGGTACAGCATATAATCCTCCGACAGGCGTACGCTGGTCGACCGCCGGTACTCGATGATGCGGTTGTCGGCCAGGTACAGGGCGATGCCCTCGATGAACTCGTCGGGCAACGCGTGGCGCAGCGGGTTCGTCGCAGTATGGTTGGTGAAGACGTGCACGATCTCGTGGCGCACCGTGCTTTCGCGGACGCCCTCCGTCCAGGCGTATCCACTGCCGAGGGCATACTGGACGGGCAGCCACACGAACGAGCCGAGGGCGGCGCCCCCGATGTCGGCCTGCATGAGCCGCCGGTCGGTGATAAAAAACGCAATGCTCGATTTGCCGGGCGGCAACTCCAGCTTGTCGACGAACAGGTCCTCGGTGCGGTCCACTTCGGCGAGGATCTGGGCTTTGATGGGCTCCTTGTAGAAGGCCGGCACTTCTTCGAAGTGGAAATAGACCAGCCGGCCGCGATGTTCGACCCACTCGCTTCGCAACGCAAGGCCCAGAAATTGCTGCATCTGCGCAATATTGGCCGAGAACGCTTCGTAATCGCCGCATAACGGGAGCTCGCGATCCATATACTGCCGAACGCGATCGAGCGCGCCGAGAGCCCGCTCGATGCTGGGCTTGTCGGTAAAGGGGATGTTGTACACCTGATACCGGGCCGCCCGGAAATTGTACTGCAGGCTGTCGCAGTGCACCAGGAAAGGACGCAGCTCGGCGGGAAGCTCTTCGATCGGTTGCGCATCGAGTCCTCTGAAGCCGCCGAACAGGCTGCACAGTACCAGGGTGAGGACCGATAGGAGCGAAGATCGTTTCATGGCGGGGTTATCATCGATGCGTGGAGGATCTACTACGCGTCTGTAATGACTTTATTTCCCGGCAGCGCATGGGGCGCCTCGAATTTGCGATATCCCACCTTTCTTTGGCCCGCTCTATTTCTCGGCAGGACGCTCCAATCCAGCTATTCCAATCCAGCTATTCCAATCCAGCTATGAGGACGGATTTTTCTGCACGCTGTAGATCCTGTCCTGGGGGTTCGTGACTGCCCTTGCCGGGACGTTGCCCAGTTTGTCTCGGTGCCCTTTCTGAGAGATTTCGAGGAGGTGGATGAAGCTCTGCAGAGGTGTTGCCGCGATCCAGGTGCGCCCAGAGGGTCGTGACGGTGTTGACGCAGAATTACAGGCTTCCGGGATTACAGGCTTCCGGGTGCTGCAAACGAGGCAGTGAGAGGCCCGACTCAGCTCATAGAACCCTCAGATGGGGAGACTGGAACCCGTGAATCGAGAGAGGGATGAACATTTTCAGCGCCGGACGGATCCTATCGATCCATTACGACATTAACCCACAGTGAGTCCATCCGAGATCCCATGATCCATTTCGTCTACACACACCTCCCCCTCACACGCCTGATCGCGCTGACGATCAGTGTGTCGATGGTGCTGCCTTTCGTTGGTCATGCCTGCGCCATGGTTGGCGATCAGGCAGGGCTCAGGCTGGCTTCGTGTTGTTGTGAACGATCCCACGATGAGCATACAGGCGGAATGCACGGGGCTTCCCGGTCGGAGAAAAGGCACTGCGATCACCCTTCGGATCCTCGCTCTTCTGATGCCTTGTATCATGAAATGCACGGCCATGGGGGTCACACCGCTCTCCCCGCTCATCTAGAGACCGCCCCTCATGATCACGCCCGTCCAGACCGAGACGCTGGAACGATGACGCATGCCGACGCGGATGACTGTTGTTCGAAGCAGGCGCAATCGTTTGATTCTGCAATGACCCTCGCGGTCAAGACGCTCGACAGCGAATGGACCGTCTCTGCGTCTACCCTTCGGGTAATGTCCATCCATTCGGTTCTTCCCACGTTCGACTCCTCGCAATTCTTTCGAGATACCGGTCCTGCGCGTGTGCCGCCGGTTCGGCTCCATCTCTTGTTCGCCCAGTTCCTGCATTGATGGCCGCAGCGGGCATTGAGGCACAGGCGTGCCGCGAAGCCTGCGGATTAAGACCCCCTTTCGCGACGTGCGGCTGCACGTCGGAAACCGTCGTACCGGTTCGACGCCGTCAATCAGTAGAGATCTATGGCTCCCTTACATTTCCTGAGGCAGACGCCTTTCGGCAAGGCGCTCCTCCTCGCATGCAGTTTGCTGTACTGCACAGCCAATCTGGCTGCGCAGGATCTAAAAACCGACCTGACCGCATCATCGACATCGCTCGCCGCTTTGCTCGAACAGGTGCGGGCGCGTAACCTCGACCTCAAAGCGGCTTCGCTCGAAGCCGACGTTCTGGCACAACGGCGGGCCCAGGTGACCGCGTTGCCGGATCCGCGGCTGGGCGTCTCTTATCAGCCCTACCCCCTGTTTACGGCCCGCGGTACGCAGCGTTCGCAATGGCGGGTCGAGCAGGCCCTTCCCTTTCCGGGAACGCTCGGCCTGAAAGGCGATATCGCTGATCTCGGAGCGGCGATCGCGTCCCGTGAGTCTCAAGCGCTGGAGCAGGATCTGCTCTTTGAGACCAAGACCGGCTACTACGAATTGTATCGGGTTCAGGAGCAGCAGGCCCTCTTTCACGCATTCCAGGAGCGGTTGCAGGACTTCGAGGCGAGCGCCGCCACGCGCTACGAGGTCGGGCACGGCATGCAGCAGGCGATCCTCAAAGCGCAACTGGAGCGGAATACGCTCTCCCGGCGGATGGCAGCCCTTGACGTGCAGAAGCAGGCGGCTCTGGCCGCTTTATCCCGCCTGC
Organism: uncultured Rhodothermaceae bacterium; assembly: GCA_964525535.1. Taxonomy (GTDB): domain Bacteria; phylum Bacteroidota; class Rhodothermia; order Rhodothermales; family JAHQVL01; genus JAHQVL01. Next base: position 20,434 of record CAZGHT010000013.1, on the reverse strand, counting down.
TGAATACCCGGGTGGAGGCGTTGACCGTCGACGACCTCGCGGCGCCGGTCAAGCCGGACATCGACGAAGAATCGCTGCTCGCCATCGCGCGGCAATACCGCCCGGAGGCCGACGCGCTCGACCTCGCCAAAAAACGAACCGAGGCCGAGATTGCACTGGCTGAAAAGGCGTTTTATCCCGATTTCGGTTTGCACGCGACATACTTTGACGTCAGCCCATCGAGCATCCCGGCGACGGCTACCGGCCGCGATGCGTTCGCTTTCGGCGTTACGCTGAACGTTCCACTCTGGCGGAATCGGCTCCGGGCCCGGCTCGAAGAGGCCCGGCTCAAGAGGATGCAGGCCGGCGCCCGGATCGAAGGCCTCGAGGCCGCCTTTCGCGCCCAGATCCTCGACCTCGTCGCCCGGCTCGCGCAGGAACAGGGCCAGTTGACCCTCTATGAGGACGCCCTCATTCCTCAGGCCGAGACGAGCCTCCAGGCGACGCTCGGCGCCTACGCCAGCGGGCGTACGGACTACCTCGACTTACTTGACGCCGAGCGCATGCTTTTTTCCCTGCACACCGGTTATGTAGACGCCTTCGCCCGGTACCTGAAAGCCAGCGCCGCCCTCGAGCGGGCCCTCGGCATCACAACCCTCCGCGACATCGAACAGCTGCAACCCTGACGATACCATGACGA
>CAZGHT010000013.1:18029-19655 GCA_964525535.1 uncultured Rhodothermaceae bacterium | reverse complement strand
GCATCACAACCCTCCGCGACATCGAACAGCTGCAACCCTGACGATACCATGACGATACCATGACGAACCGGAATATCTTCCTTCAGATTATCCTCCCCCTAAGTGTCGCCCTCATCGTCGGCGCCGGCGGGTTCTTGCTCGGCCGATCGACCCTGCCTCCTGCGACGGCCGATGACGCTCCCGGCAGTGAAGATCAGCGAGAGATTCTACACTGGAGAGCGCCCATGGACCCGACCGAGATCTATGACGCCCCCGGGAAATCCAGGATGGGCATGGATCTCGTTCCCGTGTATGCCGGTGAAGCCGGCCAGGCCGCCGAAGGCCCGAACGAGGACCGCGAGATCCTCTACTGGCAGGCGCCCATGAATCCCACCGAGATCTACGATAGCCCGGGCAAATCGGCCATGGGCATGGATCTCATCCCGGTATATGCCGGCGCAGCCGGCAGCGACGCCGGCGGCCTCGTCACCATAGATCCGGCCACGGTGCAGAATATGGGCGTCCGGACCGGCTACGTCCAACGGATGGACTTCTCCCGCATGATTCGCACCATCGGCGAGGTGCAATACGACGAAGAAAACCTCTATCAGGTCAACGCCAGGGTGTCAGGCTGGATCGAAACCCTCCACGTCAACTTCGTCGGCGAAGAAGTGCGCCAGGGACAGCCGCTGATGGACGTCTATTCGCCCGAACTCGTCACGACCCAACAGGAATACGTGCTGGCCATGAAAAACGCCGAGCGCATGCAGACCAGTACGGTGGCCGGTGTACGTGCAGACGCCGACCGGCTGGTCGAGTCGGCCCGTAAACGACTGGCCTTCTGGAATATTCCTCGGGCGGAAATCGAGCGGCTCGAAGAACGGGGCGAAGTACAGCCGACGGTGCAGCTCACGGCGCCGGCCACCGGGGTGGTCGTCGAGAAGCACGCCCTCGAAGGCGCCTACGTCGAGGCCGGCATGGATCTCTTCAAGATCGCCGATCTGCGAACCGTATGGGTGCATGCCAGCTTCTTCGACAACGAAGTGCCCTGGCTGAGCGTGGGGCAGCCCGTGACGATGGAGCTCTCCTACCTGCCCGGGAAAGAGTACACCGGGCAGATCTCTTACATCTACCCCTATCTCCGCGAGAAAGCGCGCGACGTACACGTCCGCCTCATCTTTTCGAATCCCGACTTCGATCTCAAGCCGGGCATGTATGCTAACGTCGACGTGCAGGGCAAAGTGATCCCGGAAGCCCTCGTCGTGCCGTCGGAAGCAGTCATACGCTCCGGCAAACGCGCCGTCGTGTTCGTCGCCCGCGGAGAAGGCCGGTTCGAACCGCGCGAAATCCGCATCGGCGAGGAAGGCGGCCCCGGGAACAGCTACCTCCGCGTGCTCTCCGGACTGCTGGAAGGAGAAGAGATCGTTACGTCCGCTCAGTTCATGCTCGATAGCGAAAGCCGGCTTCAGGAGGCCATCCAGAAGATGCAGGCAGATCGCCGGGCAGGCCAGGAAGCGAACGAGAACTCCGATGAGACGGAGCCGAATCCCGTACCCCAACCCCGGGACACGATGCATATGAACCATGACGAAATGAACCATGACGAAATAAACCATGACGAAATGAACCATGACGAAATGAACCCCA
>CAZGHT010000013.1:0-17929 GCA_964525535.1 uncultured Rhodothermaceae bacterium | reverse complement strand
ATGAACCATGACGAAATAAACCATGACGAAATGAACCATGACGAAATGAACCCCAACCTCTAGAGACCTTCCGATGGCAGGTTTCCCGACGTCCCGAACTTACGAGCCGATGTTATGCTGGAAAAAATCATCGAAGCATCAGTACGAAATCGATTCCTGGTACTCGTATGCACAGCGATCGTAGCCGCTGCCGGGTTGTATGCCCTGCTGCGGACGCCGGTCGATGCCATCCCCGACTTGAGCGACGTGCAGGTCATCGTGTTCACGGAATATCCGGGCCAGGCCCCCCAGGTGGTGGAGGACCAGGTTACCTATCCGCTCACGTCGGCGATGCTGGCTGTACCGTATGCCAAAGCCGTGCGAGGGTACTCGTTTTTCGGGTACTCGTTCGTATACATCATTTTTGAGGACGGCACAGACATGTACTGGGCGCGCAGCCGCGTGCTCGAGTACCTGAACTACGTGTCGGGGCGCCTGCCGGCCGGTGTTACGCCCACGCTCGGTCCGGATGCAACCGGTGTGGGCTGGGTGTACGAATACGTCCTCGACGGCGGTGACGACTACGACCTGCAGCAGCTCCGGTCCATCCAGGACTGGTTTCTGCGCTACGAACTCATGAGCGTTCCCGGCGTGGCCGAAGTGGCCAGCATCGGGGGATACGTCAAGCAGTACCAGGTTGAAGTCGATCCCAATAAATTGCTCGCCTACGACATCCCCCTGTCCAGGGTCCGCAATGCCCTCCAGCGCAGCAACAGCGATGTCGGTGGCCGGCTCATCGAGATGGGAGAGACCGAATTCATGGTGCGTGGCCTCGGCTACATCGAGTCCATCGAAGACGTCGAGAATACGCCCGTAGCCGTCGACGAGAACGGGACGCCCATCCTGGTTCGCAACATTGCAAACGTGCATATGGGGCCGGAGCTGCGGCGCGGCGTGCTGGAGTGGAACGGGGAAGGGGAAGCCGTCGGTGGCATCGTCGTCATGCGGTACGGCGAAAATGCGCTCGCAACGATCGAAGCCGTCAAAGAAAAACTGGAGCAGCTGCAGGCCGGCTTACCCGAAGGTGTTGCGGTCCGGACGGCGTACGACCGTTCCGGACTCATCGAGCGGGCGATTGACAATCTGAAAGAGAAGCTGCTCGAAGAGAGCGTGATCGTGGCCCTGGTCACTGTCCTGTTTTTGCTCCACGTCCGGAGTGCGCTCGTGGCGATTTTTACCCTGCCCATGGGCATTCTGATCGCCTTTCTGATTATGTATTATCAGGGCCTGAACGCCAATGTCATGTCCCTGAGCGGCATCGCCATCGCGATCGGCGCCATGGTCGACGCGGCCATCGTCATGATCGAGAATGCCCATAAACACCTGGAGCGGGACCGGGGCAAGAAGGAGCACTGGCAGATCATCATCGACGCGTCGAAAGAAGTCGGTCCACCGCTTTTTTTCTCGCTGCTCATCATCACGCTGTCCTTCCTGCCCGTGTTTACGCTTCAGGCGCAGGAGGGCCGGCTCTTCAAGCCGCTTGCCTTCACAAAGACGTACGCGATGGCGGCATCGGCGCTGCTGGCCCTGACCAGCGTACCCGTCTTGATGGGCTACTTCCTCAAGGGCAGGATCATCCCGGAAAAGAAAAACCCGATCAGTCGTTTCCTCATCCGGGTCTACGAGCCTGCCATCCACGCGGTACTCCGCTTCAAAAGGGCGACGATCGTCCTCGCGGTTATCGCCCTGATCGCTACGATCTACCCGTTGCAGCGACTGGGGTCGGAATTCATGCCGCCCCTGAACGAAGGAGACCTGCTCTATATGCCCACCACCGATCCCGGCGTGAGCATCACCAAGGCCAAAGAGTTGCTCCAGCAAACGGACAAAATCATCAAACGCTTTCCCGAAGTCGATCACGTGCTGGGCAAAGTCGGGCGGGCCGAGACGGCCACGGATCCCGCGCCCTTGTCGATGATCGAGACGACGATCACGCTGCGCCCGGAGAGCGAGTGGCGCGAAGGGATGACAATGGACGGGTTGATTGAGGAACTGGATGCCGCCATCGATTTTCCCGGGCTTACGAATGCCTGGACCATGCCGATCAAGACGCGCATCGACATGTTGTCGACGGGCATCAAGACGCCGGTCGGCGTCAAGATTATGGGCCCCGATCTGGACGTGCTCTCGCAACTGGGCCAGCGTACGGCGGCCGTGTTGCAAACGGTACCCGGTACGGTGAGCGCCTTTCCCGACAAAACGGTCGGCGGCAATTTTCTCGACTACCGGATCAAGCGGGACGAAGCGGCCCGGTACGGCCTCACGGTCGGCGACGTACAGGATGTGATCATGTCGGCCATTGGCGGCATGAACGTCACCCAGACCGTCGAGGGGCTGGAGCGCTACCCCATCAACGTCCGTTACAGCCGCGAGCTGAGGGATAACCTGCCTGCCTTGCAGCGCGTGCTTATTCCGACGCCCGCCGGGCCACAGATCCCGCTGAGCTACGTGGCCGATTTCAGCATCGTCAAAGGGCCGCCCGTCGTCAAGAGCGAAAATGCCCGAAAGACGTCCTGGGTGTACGTCGACATCCGGGATGCCGACCTCGGCTCGTACGTCAGCCGGGCCCGCGAAACCGTCCAGGCGGAGGTCGCGCTGCCGGACGGCTACAGCATGGTCTGGAGCGGACAGTTCGAGTATATGGAGCGGGCCCGGGCGCGCCTACAGGTCATCATCCCGCTGACGCTCGTCATCATCTTCCTGCTGCTCTATCTGAACTTCAAGAACGTGCCGGAAAGCCTCATCGTGATGCTGTCCCTGCCCTTCTCGATGATCGGCGGCATCTGGCTCATTTATCTGATGGGGTACAACCTGAGCGTCGCCGTGGGCGTCGGTTTCATCGCGCTGGCCGGCGTGGCGGCCGAAACGGGTGTCATCATGCTGGTCTACCTGGACCACGCCTACAAAGACCGCCTCGAGCGCGGCGCGATGCGCACGCTGAAAGACCTCTACGAGGCCATCATCGAGGGGGCTGTCGAGCGCGTGCGCCCCAAAATGATGACGGTCATCTCGATCATGGCCGGCCTGCTTCCGATCCTCTGGGGTACCGGGGCGGGTTCGCAGGTCATGAAGCGCATCGCGACCCCCATGGTGGGCGGGATGATCTCTTCTACCGTTCTCACCCTGATCGTGATTCCCGCCATTTATTACCTCTGGAGACGCCGCCACATCCTGCACCGTAGCGCCGATGCCGGCACACCCTCCAACCTTCCCTATGACGAATACATCGCATAACCCGAACCCCTCGCCCGATCACGAGCACCAGGACCATCACGGCCATCACGGCCACCATGTTCAGATGGTGGAGGACTTCAAGCGGAGGTTTCTCGTCAGCACGGCGGTTACGATCCCGGTGCTCCTGTTGAGCCCGATGATCCAGGACGGGCTGGGCCTCGGCGAGGCACTCGCCTTCGCCGGAGACCGCTGGGTCTTGCTGGGTCTGAGTACGTTTATCTATGGGTACGGTGGGTGGCCTTTTCTGAAAGGCATGGTCGATGAATTGAAGGATGCCGCCCCGGGCATGATGACCCTGGTGGCTCTGGCGATCAGCGTGGCCTTTTTCTACAGCATAGATTGCCGAATGGATTATTGAGGAGATGCGGGATACCACGGCAGGCGCTCTACGCGGTGGTAGGTGATGCCGAACTGTGCCGTCGGCGCCGTAATGGTCGCCTCGAATACGACGGAGCGTGAGGCCCGGTCGATCTCGATCACCTTGCCGTACGGGGTAGCGTCACGGCCGGCCGCCCCGGGCAGGAAGAGGATGTTGTCCTCTCGCTCGTGGTAATCCACGTCGGAGACGATGCGGGAATAGGTGTCCGTCCCGCGTTCCTTCCCGTATTGCCAGACCTGCTGGATGGTCATCGCGGCCGGGTCGATGCGGTAGGCGACGGCCCGGCTGTAGCGCACCTCGTCCGCGTAATTCCGATGGTCGCCGTTGTCGAACAGGAGGAGGGCGCCGTCGGGCATGAGTTCGGGCGCGTGCTGGTACCAGGCCCATTCGAAGTCGGGGTGATTGGCGGCGCCGTCCAGGACGTCCGGGTCGTCGATGGGTTGCCCGCTGGCATCCAGCGGGTGGAGGAGTTTCGTGTTGAGGTCGACGCCGTTGCCGGCCACGCCCCAGTCGCGATGGGGGGCGAGGATCCAGACCACCTCGTTGTCGCTGGTGAGTTTGACCGTCCCCTGGGTGCGTCCGGACACGACGATGGTGTCGTCGGACGGGTCGTAGGCGAGGCCGTTGCCGTGGAACCAGTCGACCTCCAGGTCGGCGAAGGACGTTGGCCAGGCGCGCCGGCTGTACTGGAGCGACTGGTTGAGGTCCCATTCTCGGATGACGTCGCCGGAGGCCCGGTCGATCTCGATGACGTAGTCCTCAATGGTGGGCGCGCCGAGTCTGGTGACCGTGACGACGAAGTTGCCGTCCGGCTTTTCGAGGACGTGGTGGTGGAACTCGTAGCCCGGGAAGGCCCACTCGTTAACGATGCGGCCCAGCAGGTCCATCTCGACGATGCGCTCCGAGCGCTGGTCGCCGAAGAAGAGGTTGCCGTTGGCGAGGCGTTCGATGCCGTTGTCGTAGAAGAGGTCGTTGAGGGACGGGTGCGTCCGGAGGTCGAGGTACCACCGGATGTCGCCGGCGGCGTCGAAGATGAAGGGTTTCATGGGCCGGAATTCGCCGTTGTGGCCGAAGTAGCTGACGAGGTTCATGCCGGGTTTCATGCCGGCGGGGTCGGCGGCGTCGATGGCGATCTCGGGCATATCGCTGATGAGCAGGGAGCTGGTCACGCTGCGCGTGAGGTCGCCGAGCGGCGCCCCGTTTTCGTCGAAAAAGAGCAGGATCACGGTCGTCTCGCCCGGGTAGAGGCCGACGACGGGCAGCGTGAAGCGGTCGTTGAGGCCCTCGAAGCGGTGCCGGACGTCGGTCATGTCGCCGCCCCGGCCGGGCACGAGGAGTTCGACCTGGACGGGCCGGCTCGTCGCCAGTGCGATCTCGGCGGTCAGCGGCGCGTACCCCGACGGGTTGGGGGTGACGACGAGCTGCGTGATGAAGTCCGGCTCGCCGCCGTCGTCCATCGAGGTGCTGTCGCACGCCGCGAACACCAGGAGGAGGGCCGTCATCTTTAAGGCTATAGCCCGGTATGTCGTTGAGGAATAGATCCGGTTATTCCTCCGTATTCGCGGCATCGGTACGGGTCTGATGCATGTCGAACCATTTCAGGACATGGGCCACCTTACTGATCAGGTGGCTCGGCCGATTGGCGATGCCATGCGAGGCATCCGGTATCCTGACCATCACAGTCTCGACGCCTCGCAGTTTAAGGGCCGTGTAGAATTGCTCGGTCTCCGATATGGGCGTCCGGTAATCCGCTTCCCCGGTAATCAGCATGGTGGGGGTGGACACGTTGCCCACTAAAGACACCGGGGATCGAGCCATGTAGTGCTCCGTGTGATCCCAGGGAAATCCGGGGAACCAGTATTTGTAGAAAAAGCCAGGTCCATCGGACGTCAGCACGAAGCTGTACCAGTTGATCACCGGTTTTGCCACGACCGCGGCGGCAAACCGGTCCGTTTTGCCGACGATCCAGCTTGATAATACACCTCCACCACTTCCACCCGTCACGAAAAGGTGATCCTCGTCAATGTATCCTTTTTCGATCATAGCGTCTACGCCCGACATCAGGTCGTCGTAATCTTCACCCGGGTAATTGTGATGGATCAGGTTGCCGAACTCCTCGCCATAACTGGTGCTTCCCCGGGGATTCGTGTACAAGACTACGTATCCGTTGGCTGCATAGAGCTGGAGCTCGGCAGCGAAGCGGTCGCCATAGTTCGAGAAGGGGCCGCCGTGAATTTCGAGGAGGAGGGGGTACTCTTTCGACGGATCGAAATCGGGCGGCTTGACGACCCAGCCCTGTATGCGGCGGCCGTCGTAGGAAGAGGTATACCAGATTTCCTCCGTTTCTCCAAGCGTCTTGCGCCCGAGTAGATCTTCGTTCAGATGCGTTAATCGAACAATGCGGTCCGACCCGACGGTGCCGGCGGCCAGGTCTGCAGGAAACGAAGGGCGAGACAGCGTGAAGACGAACGTACCGTTCTGAGAGATCGAATAGGAACTGCCTCCGTAAGGTCTCCCTAAAGAGAGCCCCCCGGCGTCTTCGGCGAGGACCTCGACGTCGGCTTCCAGGTTGATATAAGCGATCTTCGTATTACCTTCATCATCGTATTGAACGAACAGGCCATTGCCGTCGGCGCTCCAGAGGGGATGCGAAACACTTCGATCGAGGGTTGCTGATACGAGGCGTGGGTTCGAGCCGTCGCTGTCCATCACGTGGAGGCGCATTAGTTGATACCCTTGATAGCGGTCGTCAAAGCCCAGGTAGGCGATCTGAGAGCCGTCCGGCGAGACCACAGGGTTGAAGTCGGGCCCCTGCCGATCGGTCAGCGGAGTAATCGATGCATCTTCAATCGCGATGCGGTAGATTTCCGAGTTGCCGGGATCGAGTTCTGCATTTTCGCGCCGATTGGCGGATACGAAGATGTGGTCTCCATCAGAGCTCCAGGAAATCGTCCCTCCATGATCGTAGGGCCCGGTCGTGATCTGGCGGGGTGTGCCGCCTTCGGCCGGGAGCACAAAAAGATGGCGGTGCCCGTCCTTCAGGAATCCACGGCCATCGGCGCGGTAGTTCAGATCGTCAATTACGCGGGCGGGTTTTGCCCACTCGGCGCCTTCCGGTTTCGCCGGCAAGCTGACAAAGGACGACCCCCGTTCTTCGACAAACATAGAAAACGCGATCCATGCCCCGTCTGGCGACCAGGTGATATTAGCCGGCGCTGACGGCAACTGAGCCAGGCTGGCCGACTGGCCGCCGTTCATCCATCGAACGAATATTTGCGGCCGGCCCTCTTCCGTCGAAACGTAGGCCAGCTTTGAGCCATCGGGCGACCAGCGCGGGGAAGACTCGTTTGTGCTTCCACTCGTGACCGGCTTATGATTCGACCCATCTGCGTTCATGATCCATAGGCGGGAACGCCGTCTATCCTTCATGATGTCCATGCTGTTCCGTGCGTACACGATGCGGGCCCCGTCGGGGGAGATCTGAGGGTCGACAGCGAGTTCCAGTTCGAAGACGTCGTCGAACTGGAAGTACGTGTCATCGACTTGCTGGGCAAGGACGAAAGGGCTGTTGAGGAGCAGGAGGCTGAAAAAGAGGACACGCTGCATGGGGGCTCTCGTTTGGTAATGAGCAGATGCTAGCGTCTATCCGAATCCCGGGGGAGGTCTTCGGATAGACGCTTAATCATTACACCTCGACCGTCTTCAGGTAGTCGATGCTGCGTCGCAGACCTTCGAGGGGTTCGTCGGTTTCGATCTCCACGATGTAGGCGTACTTGGCCAGGTCGCTCTTCTGAGCGGCCTTGATGGACGCGGCCCAGTCGATCATGCCTTCGCCCAGCGGCACGATGCCGCCGATGCGGCCGGGCTGGTTCTTCCGCTTCAGCGTCGGGTCGAAGTCGTGCATGTGCAGCGAGACGTAGCGGCCGGCGAACTTATCCAGGTAATAGGGGAGGTCGAACCCGTCCCGGACGGCGGCAAACTGGAACTGCATCACGATCCGGGGGTCCAGGACCTCCATGATGTGCTCGTATTGCGGCTTGCCGTCTTCCATGATCGGCGCGATGCGGTGGTTGTGGTAGCCCAGCTTCAGGCCGGCGGCCTCGACGACTTCGACGGCCTTGTTGCACTTCTCGCCCCAGCGCTTGAAGTCGTCGATCGTGCCCTCCTCGCCGATGCCGGAGCCCGACATGACCAGGTACTTCAGGCCCATCGCGGCCGCGTAGTCGGCCGTCTTGGCCGGGTCGTCGTCGAGGACTTCGTGGGACTGGAAGTGCGACGATTCGCAGGCCAGGCCGGTATCTTCGATCATCTTCTTGACCTCTTCCGGGGGCAGCGACGTCAGGTTGCCGAAGCCGACCGTCCGGTAGTGGTTGCCGCGCGGCGAGCACATCTCGACCGCCTCGTAGCCCAGTGCCTTGACCTGTTTCAGCGTGCCGGTGAAGTCTTCGCCGATCTCTTTGCGCATGCCGTAGGACTGGAACGCCACTGGCTGGTCGAAGCGGGCCGCCCCGGAGGAGGCCCGGGCCGCTTGCAATCCTCGATCTTCCGTACGGCCAAAAGCGGTTCCCGCGGCAGCTACGCCGGCAAAGGTAGTGCCCAGAAATTGTCTTCGGTTGAATGAACTCATGTTGAAATTGTATTGGTGGATAGGGTAGAAATGGATGGGTATTATCCGTGTGATACGCATAAAGTTAACGACTACCGGCAACGGAAGAAAGGGGGATGGGCAATTTGGGCGCTTAATCCAGCAACGGCTCCATGCTGAGCCACCCTGCTACGCTCGCCTCGCTCCGGATTCTCTTTTTCATCGCGCGCCAGTACTTCGACAAACGACGCATCAGGGTGCGTTCCCGCAACGTGTCCATAGCCTCCATCGCGGCGACCTGGTCCCGGCAGGCCAGCAGTTCGCGGCGGAGAACAGTCAGGTCCTCTTCTCCTATCCGTCCGGTGGATGATATGAGATCGCCATAATACGGGACGCCCCCCTGAACGAGGAATAAAGCCTTTGCCGCATCGGGCTTGATGCTTTGGGGAGGAGGTAGTCCTTGTTTGAGGAAAGGGAGGGCCCAGTTGTCGGGTTCGAATACCCCGTCGGGATTTGACGCCCATACTCAGGCGTGGATCATAGCCAGGCGGGCGGGCGTTTCGCCGGGGCCCCAGGGCGTCGTCTCCGTATAACCGGAGTTGTATCATGAGGCCGTGGGGGGCGTTGGCCGGTGCATAGGACGTCAGCCTGGGGCCGGCAGTACATCCGGATAAGGCCGTTACAAGGAGGAGCGATCCGGAGGGCGGACCAGGACCTCTCCGAGAATAGAGGTTCGGTACGAACGATGATGCTGAAACCGCCCTCCGTAGACCTTGTATTCTTCGTTGCCCTCTCCGAAGTCTACCTCCGGGGATCCCCAGGTCATGAATCCGACCACCGGTTCGATGACCCAGGTCCCTTCGCGGTAAGACGGTGCCTGGGCCAGGGTCTGGTTGCAGACGAACAGCGTTCCTGCGATGAATAGTGTACGGAGTAAATGCCGCGTGTGCATGATATGACAGAAAAAGCTCCCCGGGGAAGAACATGTTCGAATTCGATTTGATGCTATTAAAATGCGATTTTCGCCCAGGAGGCAGTGTTAGGAATTGAAGAACTCGCTATCAGCGATCGTTATGAAGGAGCCTACCCCGGTGTAAGCATTCGAATGAGTCAATAACGTGGATACAAGACGGGGGAACCGCCAGGGAACGTACTTGTATGCGGCCCTGAAATTTCCCCCGACACGAAAATCACCGAGGCCATAACACATTTGGATACGCAGCAACAGACGCAATCGGATCAAATAAGAAGAATTACGATCTCATACGGAGATGGCATCGGGCCCGAAATTATGGAGGCCGTGTTGCGCATCCTCGATGCCGCCGGCGCCCCGCTGGCCTATGACTCGGTCGAAATCGGGCAGAAGCTGTACGAGGAGGGGCATACGTCAGGCATCGCCCCCGAAGCCTGGGAAACGATTCGCCGCAACCCCGTCTTCTTAAAAGCGCCGATCACGACGCCGCTGGGTGGGGGCTTCAAAAGCCTGAATGTCACGATCCGCAAAGCACTCAACCTGTTTGCCAACGTACGGCCGACCAAATCCTACGCCCCGTACATCGCCTCGCCGCATCCAGGCATGAACCTCGTCATCATACGAGAAAACGAGGAAGACCTGTATGCCGGCATCGAGCACAGGCAGACGAACGAAGTCACGCAGGTCCTCAAGCTCATCACGCGTCCGGGCACCGAACGAATCGTGCGGTATGCCTTCGAATACGCCCGCGCCTATGGCCGGAAACGTGTAACGTGTATGTCAAAAGACAACATCATGAAGATTACCGATGGTCTTTTTCATCGCGTCTTCGAGGAAATTGCTGCTGAATACCCCGATATCGAAAGCGATCACCAGATCATCGACATCGGCGCCGCACGCCTGGCGGCACAGCCTGAACAGTTCGACGTGATTGTCACGCTCAACCTGTACGGGGACATCCTCTCCGATATCTCAGCGCAGACGGCCGGATCCGTGGGGTGCGCCGGATCGGCAAACATCGGCAATGAGGTGTCGATGTTCGAGGCCGTACACGGTTCGGCGCCGGACATCGCCGGCCTGGGCGTGGCCAACCCCTCCGGTCTCCTGCTGGCCGCGACCCAGATGCTGGTGCACCTGGGGCACGCCGAGATAGCTGCCACGATCAAGAACGCCTGGCTGGCGACCATCGAAAGCGGCATCCATACGCCCGACCTCTATCGATCGGGGCTCAGCAACCGCGAAGTCGGAACCCGGACATTCACCGATGAGGTGATCGCGCGGCTCGGCGATATGCCCAGACGCCTCACCCCGGTCACGTATCAGTTCGGCGGCATCCACATCGCTTCTGCTCTGCCCAGACCCACCCGGAAATCCCTCGTCGGCGTCGACGTGTTCCTCGACTGGACCCGGGACGAGCGCGACCCCGACGCCCTGGGAACTCGGCTCGAACAATCGGCGGCCCCCGGATGGCGACTCAAGATGATCACCAACCGCGGCGTTAAGGTATACCCGGATGGTTTGCCCGAGACGTTCTGCACCGATCACTGGCGATGCCGGTTCCTCCCTACCCTCGATACGCCCATCCCGTTTTCGCACATCCTCGACCTCCTGGGGGCGCTCGACGAGGCCGGCTTCGACGTGATCAAGACTGAACACCTGTACACCTTCGACGGCGAACGCGGCTACTCCCTCGGCCAGGGGGAATAGAGGCCCACCGGATGAACGAGCCCGTCTCGGACCGATGTTTTTCGGTCCGAACACCCGTGACCCTGAGACTGAAATTCCACATCATTTTTTCATGAGCGGGATGCATAACTTCCGTATTTTGCGTACGAATCAGCGTTTCCGAGCTTATGTCGATCCAACGTGTGCCCATCCCTGCTCGCGTCTTTCTACGGAGCACAGTCCTGCTCGCACTGTGCTTCGGGATCTCTTGTACTGACGAATCCTCAAACGACGACCCGTTTGTTTTTCCTCCAGTATCTGAACTGGTAGAACAAGAGGGATTCCAGGATCCCTTCTTGATGGCCGATGGGCAGCGCGTGCGCACGAAAAGCGAGTGGGACGAGCAGCGGCAGTATCTCAAGGCCATGCTGGCTTTTTATCAATACGGTCATATGCCGCCGCGTCCCGAGCCACTCACCATTGAGGTAGATGAGCCCGAAGAGCGCTTCGACGGGCAGGCGATAGAGACGCAGTTTGTCGTTCGCATCGACCGGGAAGGCAAAACCCTGGATATCCACGCGTCTTTGATCCGGCCCGTTTCCGGGGCGCCGTTTCCGACGATCATCAAAAACGACCGGGTGTTGTTTGATTTTGCGGAGCGCCCTGAAGAATTCGATCAGGTTCGTGAGGCGGTCGAACGGGGGTATGCGGTGAGCAAGTACCTGCGAACCGATCTCGCTGCCGACGAGCCGGGGCGTCGCGACGAAGGCGTTTTCCCCCTGTATCCGGAATACGACTGGGGCGCTATCGCGGCCTGGGCCTGGGGGTATCAGGTCGTCATCGATGCACTGGACCAGATGGGGCGTATCGATATGGACAGGATTGTCATTACAGGCCATTCGCGGGGCGGGAAAGCGGCGCTGTGCGGGGGCATTTACGATGAGCGGATCGCGCTGACCGCCCCCAATTCGTCCGGAACGGGCGGCACGGGAAGCATGCGTTATTTCGAGCCCGGTCAGGATGAGCAGCGAATCAGCCACCATATCGATGGATTGTCGCACTGGTGGGTACCGCGGTATTACGAGTTTGCGGGCAACGAAGCCCGGCTTCCTTTCGACGCGCATACGGCAAAAGCTCTCATCGCCCCGAGGGGCTACTTCAATGCACACGCATTCCAGGACTACTGGGCCAATCCGTACGGCACCGAGCTGACGCACCGTGCCGCGCAGCCTGTGTTCGACTGGCTGGGGGCCGGCGATCATACGGGCATGCACTGGCGAGAAGGCGGGCATGCTCAAAATCTCGAAGACTGGCGGGCCCTGCTCGATTTCGCCGACCGGTTGTTCTATGGCAAAGCGGTGGACTCCCGGTTCGATGTGCTGGGCTACCCGGACGCCCCGTTTGAGCTTGCGTGGTCGGCGCCTGAGTAGTCGGTTCAACCATCACGACGAACGATGACAAGCGGACACGTATTTATTGCGATGAGCCTCGACGGCTTCATCGCTCGCAGTGACCATTCGCTGGATTGGCTCGACAAGCAACACCTCGGCGGCGAAGACCATGGATACGATGCGTTCTTTGCCAGCGTCGACGGCCTGGTGATGGGGCGCAGCACCTTTGAAACGGTTCTCGGGTTTGTTGGGCACTGGCCGTACTCGAAACCCGTCGTGGTGATGAGCCGGTCCCTGTCGCAAGAGGATATCCCCGAGGCGTTGCGGGACAGGGTGCGCCTGACGCATCTGGCGCCGAGAGCGCTGATGGATTCGCTTTATGACGAAGGGTGGAGCCGCGCGTACGTCGATGGCGGCCAGGTCGTTCAATCCTTTCTTCGCGCCCGACTGATCGACGAGATGACGATAACGGTCATCCCCATTCTCATCGGTGAAGGACGGCCCCTGTTCGGGCCGCTCGAGGCGGATATCGATCTCGAACTGCTCGGTTCAACACCCTTTGCGTCCGGGCTGGTGCAGCATAGCTACAAACTGGTGTGATGGGTGTACACCGGGCCTTACGTGCATCTCCGATCGGGAATGACGATGTACCCAGTACGAAGTACCAGGTCTTCGTGCTCAACCCACGGTTGCCTTCGAGGGCGGGTTCCTGGTGCTGCTGCCAATTCGGGGTTGCACTGCCATTCTTCGCGTCTTCCTGGACAGGATCCGGCTATCCGTAGCCAGAAGCGGTATTGCCAATCCGGGGTTGTAATGCCTTTCTTGGTGTCTTCCCGGACGTGATCCCGGAAGAGACCACGAACGCATTGTCAAACACCTGAATTTCTTGCCCCAGCCTATGTTGCGCGCCTTAGAAAATGCATCTGCACTCGACCGGTACATAGCCATTAAAGCTCAAATTTCTGAGCTGGAAGAAGAACTCAATGCCCTCAAGCCTGAGATTTTGTATGCCTTGATGGATGAGCCGAGGGAATCGGCAAGTTACAAAGGGTTTGATTTCAGCATCCAACGACGGAAAACCTATGCGTATTCGGAGAAAGTGAAGGAGTTGGAAAAGGTGCTCAAGGATGCAAAAGAATACGAACGGAAAGAGGGTATTGCCGGTGTAGAGAAAGATCAGGCCATTCTGGTCATGAGAACGGCCCGGTCGTAATGAACGGCACTGATGAAGGGGGTCCCGCCGTGGGGTAACTCTAAGTATTCCTACGAATAAACAGGGCCTCGAGGGCTCGCATACATCAACAAGTCGAATAGAGTGGGTTGTGATTCGGGGATCTCGCGGCGGACGAACCACTCCGCATCGCGGATGATGACGCGGGCGTCGGGGGCGATTGGAGTTTGAGTTGAGGTCATGGGTGACAGCGTTCGGACAGGGGCCGGCGGGCTCAGCCGGGAACAGGCACAGAAGTAACAGATGTTATGCGCCGGATGCGCATAGGTCCTGCCAGAGCGGCTTTGCAGGTATGCAAAGCCGTGTAATCCAGCCTGCTGTGCACAGTTCGCGTAACAGCTCTAAGTAAATTCTGAAAGGCCTCAGGTAAAAACAGCCACAATTGGAAGTCGTTCCATCCCTCAGTCGTGCGTGCCTGTCCGTTCCATTCCTTCGCTGACATGATGCTCCTTGATGTAGTTGGTAAAATCTTTCAGCGTGCGTTTATCGAACGTGTTTAGAATTTCAGTAGCCAGCAATCGGTTATATAAACGGTCGTCCTTATCCTCAGATTTGGTATACTTTTTTACGAGTGTGCTCAGCTCTTTTTTGAAGGATTTAGCTTTCGATTGTACAATTTCTGCGTCGTACGTGCCAATGCGGTGCAACACGCCATTCGCAAACTCCTCAAAGGGGACATCCGGTACACATCGGTCAATGAGTTTATTCTTTCGGTGCGCATCGCGAATAGCAGCCTGAGTGCACGTATAATCTTCAAAAGCTTGGATGAGTTTGTGAAATCCGATCATCACCTCCTTCTTCGTTCCGTCTTTTGCCGAAATCGTGTAGGCGTGAATCATCCCTCTGAGTAAGAACTCGCTACCCAATCCACCTATAAAACCAAAGATGTAGTGACGCATCGAGATGTTAATCAAGGGCAGGAGCATATCTACATCAGTTAGGGAAAACGCAACGGGTTCAGGGTGTATCTCGTCGGCGGGCAATAAGAAAAGATGAGCCAAAACGTAGGCTATTAAAGCCAGCCCCGAACGAATGGCGAGATAGATCAGTCCGGAGAAAGAGCCTATCGCCTTTCGGGCACTTCCTGAACGTTGATGCAGTAGTTGTATAGCAGAAAAGAGTCCCAGGAAGGCTGCTACAAGCCCTGGTACTATGTAACATGCCCAGTTAAGTGTCATCTATAGAGAAGGAATTGATACCCCTCTTCTACACGGTGTCATCGGGGAACCGAAACAGTGAGGGGATGAGAAAGAAATGCCTGATGACAGGTAAGATCGGTTATTTCAGTTCGGTTACTTCAGTGAGGAGATCAGTTCCTTACGGCCGGCTTTTAGCCCACGATGTGTCATAGCCACCACGCTATCTCCATAGTGCTTCTTCACGTATCCTTTTTCAGCCAGTCTACTGATCGTTTGCATCGACTCCTCGGGGGTGAGTCTCGACCTGAGTACGAAATCGCAGATAGGCAACGCCCTCTGTTCGTATAAATCCTCAACCGCCTTGCGTGATTTGTTTTTCATTTCCTGATCCGACAGGTAATAAATCCGAACCTTCGGGGCAGAGAGTATCGATAGATGTGTCTGCTCGGATTGATATGGTTTGATTAACGGATACCTTACGAAGCAAGTAAAGCAATTAATGATCCATTTTGCAAGTTGTTTCATCGTATTTTCTTAATCCATCTACCCGGAAGCTAACTTTATGTACAGGCATATTGCTATGCCCTGGCGGGTGATACGAACGCTATATTCAATCATCGGCTTTCGCATTGCAGGATTAAGATAGGAGATAAGAATGGCCGGCGAATCCGGTTTTGGATCATCGATTAAACGCGAATTGACGGGTTGAGAGGCGAATTGTGCTCCTGTGTTATTTCGCATGAACGAATGCGCGAACGGAGGTCTACAACTATGGCCCATTTTCTGAGCGGTGTGAGCGCCGTAGCGCCCTTCGAGCCTCCCAATGAACGTTTCGAATAGTATCACTTTTTGCGATTTTCAGTTTCTACTCCATTCAAAACCCGGTAGGGCAACAGTGTTATTATGGCAAGAGTACAAACGACCTCTTCTAACGGCGCCGAGGTTCTTGAGCAACCTACGCTGACCGCTGTCGACTTTGGCAAAGCCCTTTGCAGCGATCTTCCCTCTGCAGAACGCCGGGAGTGGCTCGTAACGAATGGGATCGGCGGATTTGCGTCGGGCACGGTAGCCGGCCTGCTGACGCGCCGATATCATGGGTTGCTCGTGGCAGCGCTGAACCCGCCTCTCGGGAGAACGCTTCTCGTGTCGAAAATGGATGAGACTGTGTTCTATGACGGTGTGGAGTATCCGTTGTTTGCTAACCGGTGGGGGGGCGATGTCGTCGATCCAAGAGGGTATCTCATGATCGACCGCTTCCATCTCGAAGGCGCGATCCCGGTGTGGACGTACGCTTTCGCCGATGCGCTCCTGGAAAAACGTATCTGGATGGAGCAAGGCGCGAATACCACGTACGTCCATTATCGTTTGCTTCGATCGACCGGACCGGTGAAGCTGACACTCAAAGCGCTGGTCAATTATCGAGACTACCACAGCAGTACACATGCGGGAGACTGGCGTATGCCCATCGAAGCGGTGGACCAGGGCATTCGGGTTAGTGCATTTGAAGGCGCTACGCCCTTTTTTGTGCTGAGTGATCTGGCCGAGGCGTCTATACAGCACGATTGGTATCGCAACTATTATTTAAGCGTTGAGGCATACCGGGGCCTGGATGCGGTCGAAGACCATCTCCTTGCCGCTTCTTTCGAGGCGACGCTCGAGCCGGGCAATGCTTTGACGCTCGCCATGAGCACGGAAGAGCGTCCCGATCTGGATGGAAAAGCTGCCTATCATAGGCGGACAACCTACGAAGCAGAGCAGCTCGTGAGCGCCGGGTTGGATGACGCCCCGCTGGACGTGCGACACCTGGCGCTGGCCGCCGACCAGTGTATCGTCCGGCGGCGTACGGCCAACGTGCCGGAGGGCCGCTCCGTCATCGCCGGGTATCCCTGGTTTGGGGACTGGGGGCGGGATACCATGATTGCTTTGCCGGGACTTACCATCGGCACGGGGCGACCCGAAGTAGCTGCCCGCATTTTGCGCACTTTTGCGCAGTACGTGGACCAGGGGATGTTACCGAATCGATTCCCGGATGCCGGTGAAACGCCCGAATACAACACCATAGATGCCACGCTCTGGTACTTTGAGGCGGTCCGCGCATACTACGAAGCAACAAAAGACAAGAGGCTGTTGGGCGATCTTTTCCCTGTGCTCCAGGATATCATCCACTGGCACGAGCGAGGGACTCGCTACCAGATTCATGTCGATTCCGAGGACGGGCTCCTGTACGGAGGCGAAGAGGGGGTTCAGCTAACGTGGATGGATGCAAAAGTCGGAGACTGGGTCGTGACGCCGCGTATGGGCAAACCCGTAGAAGTCAATGCCCTCTGGTACCACGCGCTTCGTGTCGTGGAGGCTTTTGCCGGGCTGCTAAACGAACCGGCTTCTGCATACAGGGAAGCGGCAGAGCGTACTCAAAAAGGCTTCGCTCGTTTTTGGCATGAAGAGATCGGCTACTGTTACGATGTGCTGGACGCCCCGGAAGGCGACGACTCGTGTCTACGGCCTAATCAGTTACTGGCTGTTTCGTTGAAACACTCTCCCCTGAAGTACGACCAGCAAAAAGCGATCGTGGATCTGTGTGCTCGCCGGCTCTACACGCCGCACGGCATGCGGAGCCTCGAGACGTCTGCCCCGGCGTTTGTCCCCGTTTATGGAGGGGGGCCATGGGAACGCGATGGGGCCTACCATCAGGGTACCGTGTGGAGCTGGCTTATGGGACCTTTCGTGGAGGCGCACTTTCGTGTATACAAAAACGCCAGCCAGGCGAGAAGCTACTTGAAGCCTTTGCTGCGTCATCTATCCGATCATGGCCTCGGAAGCGTCAGTGAAATCTTTGATGCCACAGCGCCCTTTACGCCCCGGGGATGTTTCGCCCAGGCCTGGGGGGTCGCAGAAATTCTCCGTGTATGGCGATTGACGCAGCTATAACGTCCGGGGAAACGTCCGGGGGCCTCTTGTCTGTCCATCATGCGGCGCGCCCACCGGCCACATGCTGGTCGAAGAGGCTCACCTGTATGCATTTTGGAAAAGAAAAGACGGCGCCTGTCCTGCATGTGTTCAGCAGCATCTTCTGGAGACCTTGCTTGATGAGGGCCATGCGGCCTTCCAGGAGAGCATTCAGACGGCCTGGCCGATGTTATCCTTCGAGCCTTGCAATGGATACAGACCCGGGGAGAGAGTTATGGCCTCGGGATCGTCAGCCTTTCCGTCGCAGGGGACACGGTGATTCCTGTTGTGGGTCATCCGCAGCGCCTTGTCATGCCGAGCTTGCCGAGGCATCTTTGTGAAACGCT
>CAZGHT010000012.1:0-83148 GCA_964525535.1 uncultured Rhodothermaceae bacterium | reverse complement strand
CCTAGATCCTGCCAGAGCGGCATTGCACGTCTGCAAAGCAGCGTATTCCAGCCTGCTGTGCACAGTTCGCGTAACATCACTTACTAAAATAAGTGGGTACGAAAGAGCCCTTCTCCCGACGAGAGAAGGGCGTGGCATGTGGCGCGAGAGAGATTTGAACTCTCGACCTCCGGGTTATGAATCCGACGCTCTAACCAACTGAGCTACCGCGCCAGGCAGGAAGATTGGCCCTGAAGAGGTTGCCGCCCTTCCGAATGGCTTATTATCGCACAACGAGCCCGAATTGTTTCTTTTTAAGGAGAAGAAAAGTATATAAAAGGTCAACCCTGCGATGTAAACATCGTTATATGCGTCGTCGTTTATGTTATCTGTGATGTTTGCGAACAGCGTACAGCATCGAATCTCGCATTTGAATGGAGCAGCTATTGAATGGAGCAGCTATGTCGTGGAATAACCTGATCAACCAGCAGCGAGTACGGGACGTCCTGAACAGAGACGTAGCTCAACGACGAATCGCACATGCGTATCTGTTCTATGGCCCCGATGGCGTAGGCAAACGAGCCGCTGGGCTGGCTTTTGCCCGGTTATTGCAATGCAGAGAACCGAAGTACCGAGACCAGAGTGTGACGTCCTGTGGGGTCTGTGATGCCTGCCGTAAAGTGGGCCGAATGGTGCATCCAGACGTGCACCTGTTTTTCCCGTTTCCTGGAGATGCGACCCCGGAAGATATCGGGGAACGGATCAGGCAATTTGGCGAGGATCCCTACGTTCCTGTGGACTACGTGCGCAGGCCGTCGCTGGCCGACCCAACCCGGGTATCGAATAAACAGGCGATATTTACCGTATCCCGCATCAATCAGGAATTGCGCCGTGCCATGAGTTTTAAACCGGTAGAAGGGCGCTTCAAGATCGCGATCTTCACCGACGTGGATGCGATGCGGGTCGAAGCAGCGAATGCCTTTCTGAAGTTACTCGAAGAACCTACGCCGGCTACGGTTTTCGTACTGATCACCAAACGCCCGGATCGGGTTTTGCCTACGATTCTTTCCCGATGCCATCGAGTACGTTTCGACACGTTGAGCGTCGCCCATATCGAGAAGGCGCTCATGGAACGGATGCAACTCGGTGAAGAACGCGCTGCCATGTTGGCCCGCATGGCGAATGGATCCTACACGCGGGCGATAGAGCTGGCCGAAAACGACGAGCTCATGGAGAGTCGGCAGCTCGTTCTCGATTATTTTCGATACGCGTTCACGAAACATACCGATAAGCTTTCAGACATTATCGAACACATGGCCATACTGGGTAGAGAACGGTTGAAGGGGCTCATGCATCTAATGTTGAGTTGGATTAGAGACTTGATGGCGTATCGGACGCTGGGAAATGACGAACTGTTGATCAACATCGACCAGATGGACAGCATCCGCCGTTTCTGTGATAACGTCCCCGATGCTCACCTCGAGGCCATGGTGCACCTGGTAGAACAAGCCGTCGAATTGCTGAGCCGAAATGTACAGATCAATCTGGTCTTGATCACCCTCGCCGACAAGTTGCACCGGGCAATGAATGGAGAAGACGACCGGAGATTGTATGTGCCCCTTCACGAAACGGACATGGCCACTTCGTGAGAAGTGGGTATCCATGGGCAGCATAGCGACATCGAACATTAGTAACAGATGTTACGCGCCGGATGCGCATAGGTCCTGCCAGAGCGGCTTTGCACAGTTCGCGTAACTTCACTTAGTAAGGAGATGTAATTATGGGTTGTGGTTCATGCGGAACAGGTGGATGTGGAGCAGGATGCGGGAAACAGGGCGGCTGTGCGTCTACGCGTAATGGTACGTCCGCTTGCCCTGCCATGCATGCCTACGATTGGCTCAGCGATTTCGGAGTAGGTACAGCTCCCATCGTCTACGACATTATTGAAGTAGCGTTTAAGGGAGGACGAAAAGATTTCTACGTAAACGACTCTCTGGATATACAAACAGGAGATTTTGTCATTGTGGAAGCCGACCGGGGCGGTAGGGATTTCGGCACCGTACACATGGTTGGAGAGATGGTGCGCCTGCGCCTGCGTTCGAAGGGGATGAACGAGCGTACGGACTTTTACAAGGTAATCCGCAAAGCGTTGCTTACCGATATCGAACGGTGGGAGGCCAACAAAGAAAAGGAAACGGAAACATTTCTAATCGGGCGCAGGACCATCGACAAGATGAATCTTCCGATGAAGCTCGTCGATACGGAATGGCAGTTCGATTACAAAAAGGTGACCTTCTACTTCACGGCAGATCACCGGGTGGATTTCCGGGCGCTGGTACGCGAACTGGCGCGGCGCTTTCGCACGCGCGTCGAATTGCGACAGATCGGTGCGCGCGATGAGGCCGCCCGTATCGGGGGTATTGGCTCGTGTGGGAGAGAGCTGTGCTGCTCTACCTGGCTGCAGAATTTTAAGCCTGTATCTACCCAGGCCGCGAAAGTCCAGAACCTGCCCCTGAATCCAGTTAGACTGAGTGGGCAGTGCGGACGATTGAAGTGTTGCCTCAATTACGAGCTGGAGCAATATATGGCTGCGCTCGACGTGTTTCCTCGTATAGGCAGTATGATCCGTACGGAACGCGGGAGAGGGCGTGTTCAAAAGATCGACATCTTCGCGGAGAAAGTGTGGGTCGCCTTCGAGGACGACACGTTTGAGATCATGACGTTGGAACAGGTCAACGAAGGGATCGCCTGAAGCGGTCGATTTACGATTCCATGAGGTCGTCCATATCGTCAATGTCGCTAATTCCGTTCAGGATATCGTCCGGAGAGGAGCGAACGAGCGCCAGTATTGCGCTGTGGGGCACGATCGCATATTCGTCCCCTTTGAAGGTAAACTCGATCGTCTCTTTTCTCAGGAAAAATGCTGTATCCCCGGGTTTCGCCTGCAAGGGCAGGTATCGGGCTACGTCTTTCGAAGGAGCCCAGGATTCGCTGTCGGTGTAGTCGGGATTGGGGATAACGTATCCGGGGCCTACCTGTACCACGTGACCAATGCTGACATGTTCTTTGTCGACCACAGTAGCCGGCAGATAAAGTCCCGTTTGCGTCTGCTTTTCACCCTGCTCCGGCTTGATCATTACACGATCTCCGACAATAATGATCTCATCCATAGCGCATTCGTATCGGTTCTGTAAAGAAATAGAAAACGCACAGCAGACTGCGGTGCGTTTTACTGGAAATGTGGTAAAGCCGAGGTAGTTCCGCTTTACGGGTGCGGTCGGTGGGGGGCTTCGACTACAGTTGGAATACGACTAATAGAAGCAAACCAACAACGCCGACACCCACTACCATAACGCGGATCAAACGATCAACTGGGTTTCTCATAGTTTTGCCGCTTTTTGGTGGGTGGCTAATGGTTGCTACACGCATGAATCAGGTAGTTATTCAATAAAGAAAGAGACGACTCATATAGTCAACAATATATTCTCGCCGGCCGGCTATTCTTGCCCCTTTTAACGCATTCTTTGATAAATAAATATAGAAAGGCACCATCGCCTTTGGATTGCGGTGTATACGCTTCTGGCTGAAGCCTGATCGAAGAGGGGGATTGGGGTTGCCCATTGCAAACCGGGCGCTCGAAATCCCGTCAGGCAGACGGTGCGTTCAAGACAAAAAAGGGGAGAAATAAGGGAGCATGTATTACCACTCGTTTTCTTCCTTCGTCACACCCATGTCGATTGGCGTAGGGTAGTCTTCGGTAAAACAGGCATTGCAATACCCGTTCGAGGACGAGTTTGCGTTGTGAACCGCGGTCATCAACCCTTCTTCGGACAGATAGGCTATAGAGTCTACTCCCAACCAGCCGGCCATCGCGTCGATGCTTTCGAATTGATTGGCAAAGAGTTCGTCTCTGCTCGGGAAGTCCATGCCGTAAAAGCAGGGGCTTACCACGGGAGGGGAGGACACACGAAAGTGTACTTCTCTGGCGCCAGCCTCGCGAATCATGTTCACCAGGAGCCGCGCGGTCGTTCCTCGCACGATGGAATCGTCGACGAGAACCACAATCCGGTCCTTCAGTACACCGTTGACGGTGTTGAATTTGAGGCGAACCTTGGTTTCTCGGCTATTTTGCCCTGGAGCGATAAACGTTCTGCCGACATAATGATTGCGGATCAAGCCGATTTCATACCGGCAGGGAAAGCCCAGCTTCTGGCATTCCGACACGTATCCCAGCGTCGCCGTGTTGGAAGAATCTGGCACAGAGATAACGATGGGCGGTTTTTCGCTATCGGGTGCGACAGGGACCGGGGCGTCATGGGCAAGCTGCTTGCCGATCTTACGCCGCACCTTATCGACCATTTCCCCGAACACTTTGGAGTCGGGCCTGGAGAAATAGATGTATTCGAAGATACACTGGCTGATGCGGTATTTTCGGGGGAGTTGAAAACTGGTAAACGAACCTCGTTCCGTCCCTTCTCGGTCGATGACGAGAATCTCGCCCGGCTTGACGTCGCGCAGAAACTCAGCGCCGATCAGGTCGAAGGCGCAGGATTCGCTGGATACGCAATAGCCGATGCGCCCGGAGTTCGGATCTACAATTTTGCCGACACACAGCGGCCTGAAGCCGCTGGGATCCCGGATAGCGATGAGGCTGCTGTCGGTAAGAAGCACGAGGGAGAAGGCGCCTTCGAGCTGCGTCATCGCGTCGATGATCTGATCGTTCTGCTTACGGCGACGGCTTTGCGCGATGAGGTGTAGGACAATCTCGCTATCGCTGGTCGATTGAAAAATGGTTCCCCGTTCGCTGAACGAGCTACGCAACTCGCGCGCATTCGATATGTTGCCGTTGTGGGCCAGGGCGAGGTTGCCGTCGCGATAATGGACCTTAAAGGGCTGGATGTTATATCGGTTGTCGGCTGCACCGCTGGTCGAGTACCGGTTATGGCCGATGGCGGACATGCCCATGAGCTTGGAGTCGAAAATGTCGGGATCCTGGAAAACGTCGAGCACCAGGCCATAATCCTTATGGACCGGCATCACCCAGCGTTGTTTGTTTTCATCCAGGGTAGAGCTTACGATGCCCGAGGCTTCTTGACCACGATGCTGCAGCGCGTGCAAGCCCAGATAGGTGAGCTTAGCCGCATTGTGGACATTGTAGACGCCAAAGATGCCACAATGCTCTTTAATTTCTTTCATAACACCAGCGTTTTATCCTTCGTAGGTGGCTGAATGTGCACCAACACACGGCCTATTCGGTGGTTTTCGATGGACTCGATGCGCATTTTCATGGATTCGAAGGTGACTTCATCGCCCACCTCGGGGATGTCTCCTGTCAGATGAAAGATCAGGCCCCCCAGAGTCTCGAAGTCGAAATTATCCGTGCTCAATTCGATATCGAGCACATCCAGCAGATCGTCGAGGTTGATGCGCGCATCGAAGAGATGCGTATATTCACTCACTTGCTCGTGCAGATCCTCTTCGGCATCGTCGAATTCGTCACGTATATCACCGACGATTTCCTCGAGAACGTCTTCCATCGTTACCAGGCCGGCCGTGCCACCGTAGTCATCCAGTACGATGGCCAGATGTTTCTTTTGAGATTGGAAGTCTTTCAGCAGTTCGTCCAGCGGTTTACTCGCCGGCACGAAGAATGGAGCGCGTGCAATCGTTCGCCAGTCGGGATGCTCAATCGTTCCTGAGGAGGAAAGATACGGAAGAAGATCTTTAGCATAAACCACTCCCAGTATATTATCGAGATGTTCTTCATAGAGGGGGAGCCGGGAGTGTCCGCTGGTTTGTATGAGTTCCAGCGCCTCGTCAAAACTGGCATCCACGGGGATGGCGTGCATATCCAGGCGGCTGACCATCACCTCCCGCACTTCTGCATCCCTGAAGTCTACGATGGAATGGATGAGCTCTCGTTCCTCTTCCTCGATGGTACCCTGGGCCTCGCCGATATCCGCCATGGCTTTCAGGTCTTCCCCGGAGAGCACATGGAGTTCGGGTTTTCCATAGCCGAAGGCCGTTTCGAACCAGGTTGTGATCGGGCGGGAGATCGGCCGCGTGAACTGGTGGACCACAAAAAAGAAGATCAGGCCTCTCTGACAAAAAGGCAATGCAAAGCGCAGGGCAACCATCTGGGGGATGATGCGGCAAGAGAGTGTCAGGAGAATAGAAATGCCGATGAGAATGCCGAGCAGCCTGAACAAGGAATTCGGGGTTTCGATCGAGGCAGGAGCGGGGAGCGTCTGGTAGAGCAAGATGGCGAAGGCGACGCTGAAAAAAGAAATGAGGGAGCTCGCGATAAGCCGAAATTCGTTTTTTTCCTGAATGAGTTTCAGCAGTCGTCGACTTGCGGCGTCTCCCCGTTCCTCGAGAATGTCGGCTTCGGAGCCGTTGAGGACGTGAAGGGATTGGGAATAGCTGGATAGGAGGGTCATGAGAACCCACAATGGCAGCAGTATGCCAAGGCTCATTGGTACCCATCCTATGCCAAAAGCAGTGGCACTATAGTACGGCCATGAAAGGAAGAAAAGCGATAATGCAGGGTCAGCGTCCAAGGCCGGGAGGATGGAACTCCTGGTTGGTTATACAAACAAAAAAAGAGGCGCATAACAAAAAGGATGCGCACGAATTCACAGGGAGCTACAAACAGGCTTCCAGGGACATAAAAAACGATCCGGGAGCGTGCATAGTTCCTGCGTTGACGTCTAGAAGTATTGCCCTGTGACGATGATAAAAATCAGTACGGCGAGAATAGCCAGAGGACATAAAACTTTGACCAGGAAACTCCAGAGCGCTTTAGCCGGCAGGGGATGTTGCCCGCGTTCGAGCGCTTCGACCGCCCTCGGGATGCCCCATTTCCAGCCGACGAACAGGCAAATCATGATGGCACCGATGCTCAGCGAGTAATTCCCCCAGATGTTGTTGTTGAGGGTCAGGAAGTCCCACGCACCGAAAAGGCCGTTGGCGCCGAGAAAAGCGACCCCGCCCTGTGAGAGCGCAGACGGGATGGCGAGTAGAAAGCTGATCGTGCCGAGGACCCACGCAGATCGGTTGCGGCTCCATCCTCGCTCGTCGACGAAATAACAAACGACGACTTCGAGGAGGCTGATGGTTGATGTGAGCGCAGCGATAGCTAGAAGGAAATAAAAGGCGATGCCGACGAGTTGGCCAGCCGGCATAGCGCTGAAGATGGTCGGCAACGTGATGAAAACCAGGCCAGGGCCGCCCTGCGGGTCGATGCCCTGCGAAAACAGGGCCGGGAAGATGATGAGGCCAGCCAGAATCGCGATCAGCGTATCGCAGAAGGCAACAAAAACACCGCTCTGCCACAGGTTTGCATCGTCAGGAAAATAGGAGCCGTACGTGATCATGGCCCCCATGCCCAGGCTGAGGCTGAATAAGGCCTGCCCGAGTGCACCCATGATGACAACCAGGCTGAGCTCTGAAAAATCGGGAGCGAACAGGTACGATACCCCGTCCATGCCGCCTGGCAGCGAAATCGAAGTGATGGCCAGCAGCACAAGGATGACGAAAAGAATGGGCATCAGAATCTTAGCCATACGCTCGATGCCGCCCGCTACCCCGCCTCGTACGACGGCAACCGTCAGCAGCAGAAAGATGCCCGTGAGCACGATGGCTGTCAAAGGAGTAGCCGTTATCTGCCCGAACAACGCAAGGCTCCTTTCGGCATCGGAAACGGCAACGAGTCCCCCCGAAACCGCCTGATAGAGGTATCCGACGGTCCAGCCTGCGATCACGGAATAAAAAGCCAGAATGCCAAAACCCGTTATCACGCCCAGACCGCCTACGATGGGCCACCAGGACTTCGGCGCGAGCGCTTTGAATGCACCCACCGGATTTCGCTGGGTAGATCGACCTACGGCCAGCTCAGCGAACATGACCGGGAGCCCGATCGCCACTACGAAGATGAGGTATAGGAGTACGAATATGCCGCCCCCGCCTTCTCCGGCCGAGTAAGGAAAACGCCAGATGTTTCCTAATCCGATTGCAGAACCGGCTGCTGCCAGTATGAATCCAAGCCTGGAACTCCATTGTCCTCTATCCGATGCTGATGCTGCCATGAATCGAACCTGTGCCTCTGGTGGGAATTCGCGTTGAAGAGCCTTACATACTCAGCGCATTTCATGCAGGTCCAATATTACCAGCACGTAAAGCGAAAATCAAGACCGCTGCCTGGATCGGTCAAAGATTCATGAATACGACGATTCCAGGGGCTCCCCGGCAGCTAAAGGCCGGCTTCCATAAAATCTGTCTGGAAGAGGGCCGCGCGGAGCGCGTCGGGATCGCCCTGCATCGCTAACGCCTTCAAGTAGCTCAACCATTCGTCGAGTTCAGCCCGGCTGAAACGAGCGGGACTCGTCAGCCCGAGAATATCCTTGTGAGCAGTATCGACAGGGGTTTCATCCCCCGACCAGAGCTGTTCCGTCAGTTTTTCCCCGGGCCGGATGCCGACAAACTCGATATCGATCGGCCGTTCGGGGGACAGGATGTCGATCATGCGCTCGGCCAGCCATAAAATGTTGACGGGCGGGTCCATACGCAGGGTATAAATGGGGGCACTGTTGAACAATAAGACCTGGAGTATCAGGCTGCATGCATCCCGCCCACTCATGAAGAAGCGCTCCATATGGCGATCGGTTACGGTAACCGGCCCCCCCGCGGCGATCTGCTCGGCGAACAAAGGGACTACACTGCCCAGGCTTCCGAACACGTTGCCGAAGCGCACGGCTTTCGTTTGCATGGCGCCGTTGGCGGCCCGAACGTACCATTCTGTGAGCCGCTTCGTCGTGCCCATGATGCTGTTAGGAGCGACCGCCTTGTCGGTGGAAATGAATACAAACTGGCTGACGCCGTGGCGTTCCGAAGCGTGTAGCAGATCGACGGAGGCCAGGGAGTTGTTCTGAAAAGCGGCAACGGGATGCTGCTCTATCATTGGGACGTGCTTGTACGCCGCCGCATGAAAAACGATGAACGGGCGCGTTTCCGCGAGGAGCGCCTCCACGTGATGCAGGTCCCGGATATCCAGCAGCTTGAATACCGGTGGACGGGGCAGTGGAGTGCGGTTGAGGGAATATTCGAGGTGGAACAGGTTGAATTCGCTGAAATCGACGAGAATCAATTGTTTCGGCTGCAACTGGGCGAGTTGCCAGGACAATTCCCGCCCGATAGATCCCCCCGCTCCCGTCACGAGCACGGTGTGGTTGGCTAGAAAGGAGCGCAGCGCCTCCCGGTCGAATTGTGCAGACGGGCGATCCAGGACATACTCCACTTCGAGCGGAATGGACGTCAGAGGATGATATGCGCGTTCTAGCTTAGCCATAAATGGATGTTGCAAGACAGGGATCGTTAAGGGGCATCGATGTCGTAGATGATTATCAATAGCCTGATTAGGCGGTTGAGTCCTGGGCGGGAACGCGTAAGAAGTACAATCATTGCGCGAGCGCCAGGGGTTCTGGTTTGTGCAAAGAGACCGACTGGCGGATGATTTCGTCGAGTTGATCGCCCATAGGGGCGCGGTCGAATTGTTTTCTGGCCACCTCGTATCCCTTTTGTCCGGTTCGCTCCAGCAGTTCGGGGTCGTCGATCGCCTGTTCTATACAGCGAACGACCGAGCCAAGTTCTTGGTTGGACGCATACCATCCGCAGGCGTTTGCTTCGACGAAGGTGCGAGTCCATCCCGGATTGGTAACGATGACGGGGGTACCGGTAGCAAGGCTGTCGAAGAATTTGGCCGGAGAGTTGGCCTCGAGCACCGGGAGGTCGAGGAACGAGACCAGCGAGATGCTGGCCAGCCTGAACCAGTGAAAGACGCGGTAGCGGGGTTCAGGGGGGAGTACGGTCAGGTTATCCAGCCGGTGTGCGGCCGCTTTCAAGTGGGGTTCGAAATATCCCGAACCCAGGAATACGAAATGAACGTCTCTACGATGATGCAATGATTTCGCTGTATGGATGAGCAGCGGAATCGCGTTGGCGCGCCCGAAGGTGCCGGCATACAGGATGACCTTTTTGTCGTCGATGCCGTGCGTTTTCTTGAGCTGCTCGATGTCGGTGTCGGTAACCCGGTCTGCCAGAGCGAGGTCGGTGCCATTGAGCAACGTCGTGGTTTTCTCGGGGGCGATGCCTTTCGACCGCACGTGTGACTCCATATCCGGAGACAGCGTTACAATGTGAGATGCAGAGCGATACAGTTGTTTTTCCATTCTGAAGAGAACCTTCTGGATCGTTTTCGAACCTATGGCTCCCATCTGTATGGGAAAATCGGGCCACAAGTCGCGTACCTCGAAAATCCAGGGCAATCTTCGCATCTGAGCTGTTTTTGCTGCCGCCCAGGCGGCGGAGAGCGGGGTCGAGCTGCCGATGATCACGTCGGGCTGTGAGAGCGAGAGCGCTTTGCGGATCGCATGGAAGGCATATCCTGCGTAGGCTTTTAGCCGTTCCGGCGAAGACATCGCATTTTCGTAAGGCACCCGAAAGCTGTGTACAGTTGCCCCCTCCGGCGCCCAATCGTATAGATAGGATTGACGTTTTCGCTCCCAGATATCGGATGTCAATATCGTCACCCGATGATGTTTACACAGGGAACGGACGAGTTGATAGTGCCGGCCGGTAGCCGCGCAATCCGGGTTGTGATAGTATTGGTAGAAAAGAAGAATATGCATGGACGGACATCGATAGATGCCACAGGGGGTCAAACCTCTGAATGCATTTCATTATGAGAGGTAAACGAGGGATTTACGTTCTCCGGGCCGTAGACGCCGCTGCCCGACAGCAGTACAGCGGGTGTTCTCCACAGAATCTCAACATCGAGACCAAGGCTCGCCTGGTGTACATAATCGATATCCAGTTTGATACGAGTTGGCCAGTCGATGGCGTTGCGACCGTGGACCTGGGCCCATCCTGTGATGCCGGGAGGTACCTCAAGCCGTTTCCTTTCGTAGGCGCCGTACCGGGCCACCTGTTCCGGGACAGTAGGGCGGGGCCCGATCAGGCTCATATCTCCTCGAATCACATTCCAGAGCTGTGGCAGCTCGTCGAGGCCCCACCGGCGAAGGATGCGTCCGAGGGGAGTCACGATGGCCCAGGGATCCGTCAACCGGTGCTGGCGCGGATACAACGTTCTGAATTTGAAAATCGTAAATCGTTTTCCGTGCCGGCCCACGCGAGTCTGGGTGAAGAAGATCGGACCGCTGTTCTCCAGCCAAATAGCGATGACAATGCCCAGAAACAGAGGGGTTAACAGGATTGCGAGGACCATGCTTGCCCCTAGATCCAGGATGCGCTTCGACAGAAAATACATCGATGGAAAACGCACAGACGGAAAACGCACAGACAGAAAACACATAAATGGAATCGGTATAGATGATGAATTGCTGGTGCACATTGCCGAACAGGGCGAGGTCGCATCGTGCAGACTGGATTTATGAGATCCGTATCTTTTCGGCCTGGGCAGAGACCCCGGAGAGGCACAGGTCTCATTCAGGCTGCCGATATTCAAAGGAGTCATTCCTTGCCTTCCCCGGCAACTGCGGAAGTATCTGTTTTAACGTTTGAGCAATATATTTAACTTCATCAGGGGAAAGTGAAGTAAAGAAAGGTAATGCGATGCTTCGATCTGAAATGGATTCACAGACGGGGAAATCTCCAGATGCATACCCGAAGCGATCCTTGTAATAGGGTTGCAGATGTATGCTTGGAAAATAAGCCGCACAAACTATGCCTTGTTCGCGAAGAAGTTTCAAGGCGAGATCCCTCGATGCCCGCGTGTACCCCGGCCTGAGCTGGATCACGTATACGAACCAGCTTTTTTTAGAGCCTTCGATTGGGAGGGGGAGGACCAGTTCTTCTTGCAGCGCCGAAAGCTGAGCATCATACAGGTCGGCGACAGCCCGCCTTCGAGCCATCAGCTCGGGGAACCGTTCGAGTTGTGCGCAGCCCAGCGCAGCAGACATCTCGTCGAGTCGATAGTTGAAGCCCAGTCGGACGTGCTCCATCTTTTCGGTTACAGCGCGTCCCTGATTGCTCATGGACCGACAGAGCTCAGCGACGGCGTCGTCGTCGGTGGTGATGCATCCTCCTTCGCCGGTGGTGATTTGTTTGTTCGGATAAAAGCCGAAGGCAGCGGCATGACCCCAGGAACCGATAGGGCGCTCCCCCACGATTCCGCCCGGCGCCTCGCAGGCGTCGTCGATCAGGAGCAGATTGCGGGTTCTGGCGATATCAGTGAGGGCAGGCCAGGGCGCGGGTTGTCCGAACACGTCGACAGCGAGGATTCCCCGGGTCTTTTCATTGATAGTGTCTTCGATAAGGCGATGATCGAGCGCCAGTGTAGATGGAGAGATGTCGACGAATCGAGGAATAACACCTTCATAAAGGAGGCAATTGCTGGAGGCCACGAAGCTGAAAGGGGTCGTAATCACTTCGTCCCCCTCGCCGAGGCCGAGGGCTCTCACGATGAGATGTAGGGCTGCGGTGCCGCTGCTCACCGCAATGGCGTGGCGGGTATGGCACAACGCGGCCATTTGTCGTTCGAAGCGCTCGCGCATAGGGCCGAGAGCCAGCCGCGAAGAACGAAGTACCTGCTCGACATAGGTGCGCTCGAGTTCGGAGAGGTCGGGTTGCGACAACGGGATAGGGAGCGAAACGGGCAAAGGCATACGCGTCAGTGTATGGGCGTGTCGCCGATATTGCGAGTGAGCAAAACAGGGCGGAATTCCGGCCGCTCAGAACAGAACGCGACGGCCTACGTTATACCCAAATTTATTCGAAACCGTACATGGATGTCACCCGTCAAATCGATCAACATATCGAAGTTTTCCATCAACTCAAAAAATCGACCGCATTAATTGAGGAAGTCGGCCGCATACTGGTTCAGCAGATTCGGCAGGGAGGTAAAATCATATGGATGGGCAACGGGGGGAGCGCCGCCGATTGCCAGCATCTGTCAGCGGAGCTGATCGGACGGTTCAAGCAAGACCGATCACCCATCGCTTCCCTTTCGTTGTCCTCGAACCTTTCCGTCATTACAGCGCTGGGGAATGATTATGGTTTTGAGTCCGTTTTTGCGCGGCAAGTCAAGGCGATTTGTACCGAAAGGGATGTGCTCATTGGATTGTCCACCTCGGGAGAAAGCCCCAACATCCTGGCGGCTTTTGCGGAGGCCCGGGTGATGGGCGTCTGTACGGTGGCATTGACGGGCAGCCGAAAATTGCCCTCGCCCCTTGTCGTGGACTACCGGATTCAGGCGCCGTCCGACGAGACCGCTCGCATCCAGGAGGCGCATCTGTTCATCGGACATCTATGGTGCGGTTGGATAGAAGAAAAAATGGTAGAATATGCTCGTGACTGACAATGTCGTCGGTTTAGGAACGATTATAGATCGTCACGTACCATCGTGTCGCGATCGATTCTGAACGAACGTTATTGCCTCATCCTGCTGCCAGTGCACGACGTGATATACCGGCATGGCATAACGGGAGAAAATATGCAGTCCTTCTTTCTTGTAGTTCGCAATTCACATTAACGCAGATAATTATGTACAACGGAACGTTCAATCTCAACGCTGTTGTGTGGATGTTTTTGTTTGGTTTTGTCCTATTGACAGGTTACCAGAGCGCCTCTCCCGTCCATGCCCAGGGGATTCCAAAATCTATTCAGCAAGAACTCGACAAACGATCGTTGACTCCCGAAGAGGCGCGTCGTGAAGCGCTTCGGCTCGGGATTGATATTTCAGACCCGGAGAGAGCCCTGGCGAGAGCGAGGGAGCTGGGGATACCGGAATCGATGGTTCAGGAGATGATCGATGCCATCGAGCTCGAACAGGAGGAGGAAGAAGCTCCGACCAGCAGCAATGGAAGCGAAATTGATCGTGAAGTGCCTGAACTGGTGGGCCGGCCCATTATTCTGCCCGAACAACTGGTCCTGCCCGAGGCGGACCTGCTCGTTATGCCGGTTCTGGAGGATGAAGAATTTCCAATGATTGCCGACACGATTCATGTTCGGGTTCCTCTGCGCGATCAGATTACGGGCATCGAGGACGTTCAGATGTTCCTGTTCGATTCCAGCAGGACGGATACGTTGATCGCCGATGAAGTGCGCAGGGTGCTGGGCAGTAGATACGAAGGCGTCTGGCAGGCCCGGTTCCTCATCCCCTACGATATGATTGCCGACAACTGGTCGCTGTTCGTGCAGGCGGTGGATGGCAGCGGAAACGACAACATCATCGATACCGAAGAGTTTTTGCCCGTATTGAAAGAAGGGCAGGAGCTGGTGGAAGAAGATTCCGCTTCGGTGGAAAATGTGTTGACGCATTTCGGGTATGACCTCTTTTTGGCTCGTCCTGAGGTGTTCGAGGCGACTTCCGTCGGACCGGTGGACGATGGGTACCTGGTCGGTCCGGGCGACGAGTTACGGCTCATCGTGTTCGGGGCCACCGAATTCCAACAGGACCTCGCCGTCGACAACGAAGGGCGTATTTTCGTGCCCAACGTAGGGCAACGTACGGTCGCCGGTGCGCGTCTGGACGAGTTGCGCGAGGATCTGCGCGTCTGGCTGGCACGCAGCTATGCCGGCCTGATCACCGACCCGCCCGAGGTGCTGATGGACCTGTCGGTGACCCGGCTCAAGCCGATCAGCGTATTTGTTCTGGGTGAGGTCGCCAGGCCCGGACGATTCCCTTTGCCCAGCAATTCGTCGGTCTTTAATGCTCTGTATTCGGTCGGAGGGCCGCAAGTGAGCGGCAGTTTGCGGGACGTACGAGTTATCCGACGAGGCAATATCGTGTACTCCGTCGATCTCTATGAGTACTTGCTCTCGGGTTATTCTTCGGGAGATGTTCGTCTGCACTCGAATGACAACGTATTTATCCCCCCGCGCGGGAAGACCGTGACCCTCCAGGGCGAAGTCGTCCGGCCGGCCATCTACGAGATGAAACCTGAAGAAACCTTCAAAGACCTGCTCGCCTTCGCCGGGGGCCTCAGGGCAGAAGCTTACACGCAGCGGTTCCAGATCGAACGCGTCATTCCGTTCGAAGAACGCAAGGACCCCATGATCGTCCGCGAGGTGTTCGACTACAACCTGACGACGGTGCTGCAGGGCGAAGAAGACATCCCCATCGCTGACGGCGATGTGATTACCATCTTTTCGATTCCCGAGGCGACCAATCTGGCCGCTCGAAGCCGGGTCAACGCTGTGTCGGTGACCGGGGCGGTCTTTAACCCCGGCCGATATCAACTGACCGACTCAACCCGGACGATCCGCGACCTCGTCGCACAGGCGCACGGCCTGACGGGGGACGCATTCTACGACAAAGTGGAGTTGTATCGTATTACCCAGGACCTGAAACGAGAGGTGGTTTCCCTGAATCTCGACGATGTCCTCGAAGATGTGCCTACCCAGAATCTGGTGCTCCGGCCACAGGACAGCCTCCACGTTTTTTCGAAGAAGGCTCTCATCGAAAAAACGTACGTCAAAATTTCGGGCCAGGTGAGAAAACCCGGGCAATACGAACTGCTCGAAAATATGACAACGGTCGATTTATTGTACAAAGGCGGTGGGTTGACCGATCCGGAATTTCTAAAAAAGGTCTTCCGGGAACGGGCCGATTTATTTCGTGTCAGTGCCGACGGTCGATCCGAAGAGATCATTCCCTTTCACCTGGGAGACGCTCTCAAAGGGCAGGGAGCGGCCGGCAGCATTTTGCAGCCGGGCGATGAGATCCGCATCTATCCGCTCGATGTCGAAGTGCCCGAAGACTTGTACGTCCAGATTTCAGGCGCCGTCAAGAGCGAGGGGAAATTTCGCTTCAGGGACGGCATGACGCTCGAAGATCTTATCCTTCAGGCCGGTGGTTTCGAAGAAGGAGCGTACGTCAAAGGGGTGGAAGTCACCCGGCTGGATTCTACACGTGCAAATACAGAGCTGGCTACCAGTATTCTCGTCCCTTTTTTGTCTGTTGTCGACGAAGGGCAACCGTTCTTTGGCGTCAACGAAAATGCCGAACGCTTAAAAGCGGCCTCCCAGTTCAGGCTTCAGCATCTCGACCGGGTGTATGTCCGCAAAGATCCGGGCTTTCGGGAACAGCAAACGGTGACGCTCAGGGGCGAAGTGAACTTTCCCGGTACGTATACCTTGCTACGGGAGAACGAGACGCTCACCGAACTGGTACGACGGGCCGGCGGGATTCTTCCCAGCGGATACCCGCGCGGCGGGCGCCTGCTGAGGGATAACCTCCAGGTAATCGTCGAAATGGACAAAGCCATCTCCGGCGATCAGTCTGCCGATATCGTGCTGCTCCCCGGCGACGAGATCATCATTCCGCTGCAGCCCAACACCGTCGCTGTGCGCGGTAATGTAGCCAATGAGGGCCTCATCAAATTCGAGCCCGGCGAGCGAGTTACCTATTACTTGAATCGTGCAGGCGGGTTGCGGCCCGACACGGAGGCGATCCTGTTGACCCAGGCGTCGGGCGCCACGTATCGAGTCAAACGCCGGGGGCTCTTCAAGTCGAATCCCGTCGTCGATGAAGGAGCCCGCATCCTGGTTACGCGAAAACCGCCTAAAGAACCCGGCGAACGTGTCGACATCGGGAGCACGATCGTTGATACAGTAGCTATCGTCTCGAGCACATTGACCATCCTCGTTCTGGCAAAACAGGCATTTAACTAACGCCCATGAGTGACGCAGAACACAATCCGCACTTTACCAACGGTCACCACGAGCCGGAAAGCGCAAACGCATCGGACAAAAAAGCCTCGTCGGACATCACGCTGTTGGACGCTCTCCTTGTGCTGGCGAGAAACAGGACACTGATTCTCCGTACGGCGGCGTTTTTTCTGGTATGCGGCCTCGTTTATGCCTTGTTGGCGCCGCCGAAATACACCTCTCAGGCTAAAGTGGTGCGGGAGGGCCAGTCAGAGGGCGGCATGGCCGGAATTGGCAGCCTCTCTCTGTTGCGGGGCTTCGGGGTAGACCTCGGGCAATCTGCCATGGGGCTGAGTCCCGACGCTTATCCCCTCATCGCGCTGAGCAAGGAGGTGCGCCTCAATGTAGTGCGGGACACCTTCGAATTTGGCGATTTCGGCCGTGCCTCTTTTGTAGACTACGTGAACCGACCGCCCGGCTTTTTTGAATTGATCCAGGACTTCACGTTCAAGCTGCCCTGGACGATAAAAAAAGCCCTGTCCGGGAAGCCCGAGCCGGTTTACCTCGAAAGCGGAACTATCATGCACATCACGTACGAAGAAGACCTCGCCATGGAATACGTGCTCGAACTCATCTCGGTCAACGTCGATGAGGTAACGGGGTTGATGACCATCTCCGCAACCACGAAAAATCCCGCGCTCTCGACCGAACTCGTGCAGGGTTTCATCACCCACCTGCAGGAGCGGATTCGGGTGCTTCGCACGCAGAAGGCGCGCGAAGACCTCGAATTCATTTCGGAACGTTTTGCCGAAGCGCACGATTCTCTCCGGCAGGCCGAGAACGAGCTGGCTGCCTTCGAAGACCGAAATACAAACCTGCGAAGCGCACGAGCGCTCACCGAGCGGGATCGATACCGGCGCAACGTTTCCTTCAAGGAAGAGGTCTACCGGGAGCTTCAAGCCCAGTACACAAAAGCCGTGATCGATCTCAAACGGAGCGAACCCGCAGTTACTGTGCTCGAACAACCCGTCGTTCCGATTCAGCCCAGCGCGCCCAAACGGACACTCATCCTGATCCTGGCACTCTTTTTGGGCTTGCTGGCGGGTTGTTATCTTGCATTCATGCGGTCCTTCTTTAACTCACTCCTCCGGGAGGAGAGCGACCGGACCAAGTTCAAAGAGATCACCATGACCCTTCTCCCCGAAGGATTGTACAGGCGCATGGGCGTGAAGCGCAAACACAGCACGCCATGACGCTCTCAGCCGGCCCGGCCGGCAACCTGTTCCAATCACAACGAACGCACTTCCCTAATGGCCTGGACGGACTCTTCCCATATCGGCACTCGGCTGATATCGCACACCGTCCTGATAACTCAGAAAAACAATGATACCTCCAAAAGTTGTCGCAGAAATTGGGTGTAACCACAAGGGCGATATGAATATCGCCAAAGAGATGATCGAAGTCGCTGCCATCTTCTGTAAGGTGGACGCGGTCAAATTTCAGAAGAGGAATGCTCGCGAGCTGCTTTCGGAAGAGCAATACAACGCCCCTCATCCCAACCCGCACAATTCGTACGGCGAGAGCTACGGCGAGCATCGAGAATTCCTCGAATTCGACCTCGATCAGCACAGGCAGTTGAAAGCCTGGTGCGAAGAATACGGCCTGACCTACTCCACGTCTGTCTGGGATGTGACCTCTGCGCGTGAGATCGTGTCCATCGATCCGGCGTTCATCAAGATCCCCTCCGCTTCGAATCTGCATTTTGAAATGCTCGGCTATTTATGCGAGCAGTTCCCGGGCGATATTCATGCGTCTTTCGGGATGACGTCCCGGGAAGAAGAGGAACAGATCGTACAGTTCTTCGAAGAGCGGGGGCGCGGAGACAGCCTGGTTATTTACAGTTGCACGTCTGGATATCCCGTACCTTTCGAAGATATCTGCCTGTACGAAATCACACGGCTGATCGAAATGTACGGAGAGCGCGTTAAGTCGATCGGTTTCTCGGGGCACCACCTCGGCATCGCCGCTGATGTCGCCGCAATGACGTTGGGGGCCACGTGGATAGAGCGCCACTATACGCTCGATCGTACGTGGAAGGGGACCGACCACGCAGCCTCTCTGGAGCCGGATGGCATGCGTCGTCTCGCTCGCGACATGAGGAGCGTCGCCAAAGCGCTTTCTTATAAGAAAGAAGAGATCCTCCCCATCGAGGCCGTTCAACGAGAAAAACTCAAATGGAAACAAAAGGACCTCGTGTGACCGCCTTCATCCCGCTACGAGGAGGCAGCAAGAGCATTCCCGGCAAAAACATCAAGCCGATCGCCGGCCGGCCTCTCGTATACTGGGTGCTCGATGCCGCCGTCCAATGTGGTTTGATCGACCGGGTCGTGGTGTCGACCGACGATACAGCGATCCGGGCGTGTGTGGAGCGCTACGGGCACGAGAAGGTCGAGATCGTCGATCGAAGTCCCGAAACGGCTACCGACTCTGCATCGACGGAGTCGGCCATGCTCGAATACGCCCGTACTGCGTCCTTTCAGGACCTCGTCCTCATCCAGGCTACGTCGCCCCTGTTGCAGGCGAAGCACCTCCAGGAAGGGGTGCAGCACTACGTATCGGGAGGGTACGACAGCCTGCTCTCTGTCGTAAGGCAGAAACGCTTTATCTGGAAGGTAGATCGTACGTCAGCGAAACCCTGGAACTACGACCCGGCGGCGCGGCCGAGGCGACAGGATGTGCAGGGATTCCACGTCGAGAATGGAGCGTTTTATGTATGTTCCTGCTCGTCGCTTCTGGCGTCGGGAAGTCGCCTGTCGGGTCGTATCGGCGCTTATGAGATGCCGGAGGACACCTATTACGAACTGGACGAGCCGGCTGACTGGCACATCATCGAACGTCTGCTGCTCGCCAGAGCGGATCGCAGTCCGTCCAACGGAAGCGCCTCTACGGGGAGAGAATCCCCTCCTTACGACGCAGCGACGGCCCGGGCGCTCGGTCGCATCAAGCTATTCCTGACCGACGTAGACGGTGTGCTGACCGATGCCGGCATGTACTACAGCGAACACGGCGATGAGTTGAAGAAATTCAATACCCGCGATGGCAAAGGCCTCGAATTGCTGCGCAAAGAAGGACTGCAGACCGGGATAATCACGAGCGAAGACACGGAGATCGTCAGCAGACGAGCGGAAAAGTTGCAGGTGGATCACCTGTTTCAGGGAGTCACCGACAAAGCGGGGGTTTTGAGGAAAATATTGCAAGAGACCGGATTCTCTTCCGACGAAGTCGCTTTTATCGGGGATGACGTCAACGATCTCGCCATCCTGAAAGAAGTCGGCTTTGCGGCCACACCCGCCGACGGGATGCCGGAACTGCACCCGTTTGTCGATTATATCTGCCGAAAGAAGGGGGGAGAGGGGTGCGTTCGAGAGGTAGCCGAACAGCTCCTGCACGTCCGAAGGTCTATGCACTGAAGCCGCTTTACATCATTATCATGGCAAAAATTTTATTTATCGACACCTGGCGTGCCGGGTTGTTCTATACGGATCGTGTGGTTGAAGCGCTTTCCAGCCGGCATAAGGCCTACTATCTCCATTTCGAGTCGCTGGTGATGCCCTATTTGCCTCAGAATCGCCGTGAGATGGCTCTGAAAACGTACCGCGATCGATCTGCGAACGACGTTTATTACGCCGGCATCTTTGATCACGACGTGTTCGGCAACTCGATTGCTTCTGCGATCGAAACCATCGATCCATCTGTCGTGGTGTTTATCGCCGTACACAATTTCCCAGCCCGCTGGGGCAATTTGGTCAGCGTAGGGAAATCCATTCCCACCCTGCATTTCATGCATGGAGTGAATGTACGGTATGCCGCCTCGGTTGGTGGGGGGGCGATCGAACAGGTGCGTAAGCTGTATTACAACCTGAAACGAGCGGCCTATTACGTAGAAGCCTTTCGGCGGTATGCTGGTGACGCCAGGAAACTCGACCGCCCTCCGGCGCTCGTGGATTTGTTGGCCGAATTGTACGAACTCATCTTCAGGCATCATAAGTACGATTTTTCACCTACGCGTACCTACAACGTGAAATACAACACGTTATGCCTGATCAGCGATCAGGACAGATCCTACTTCAAACAACAGTACGGGATGTCGGACGAAACCCGTATGGTTGTCAGCGGGCATATCGATCTGGTAAAAATTCTGGACAGGCTCAAGGAGAAAAACGACACTCGGGCAGCGGAGAAGAACGTGCTCTTCGTCTCGCAGCCCTACGTGGCGGAAGGGGCTGTCAGCAAGGACACGTATCAGCGTGCCATCGAGACGATGCACCGATTTGCCCGGTCCGTGGGACTGGAATTCGTGGTGCGCTTGCATCCCCGGGAGGAACGGACGGCGCTGTCGGAGCTGGAGCAGCGAGGCATCGCTTTTTCCGAGGGCACACTCGAGGAGGATCTCCATCAGGCCTGCCTGGTGATCGGTTCCAACTCGACCGTATTGTCTACGGCAAGCCAGCTCGCGCTGCCTGTTTTGACGGTAGTGTTCCCCGGCATCCCTCCGGCTGTATTTCTCGACGATTACGATATCCATGCAGGCATACCTGTAGATCGACTTTCTGCCAGAGAAGAAGAGATAAAAACCTTTATGCTTCAGGCGAGCAGGATGGCGAATGCACTGGATTTTTCTACCATTCCTAATCCAGTCGACGTGATATCTGAAGAGATCGAACTGCTCATCGAAGAGCCGGCAGGATCCTGAACGAGATATACTCCGGAGACGATAGGCGAGACCTCTGACGAATGCGTGCTGCTATCATATACTTGACGGGTGAGATCATCGGCAAAGTGTCTTTGTTCGCCCTTTTTCCGCTCTATGGGTATTACCTGTCTGTGGCCGATTTCGGCGTCGTAGCTATTCTCTTCCCTACCATTCAAACGCTGCAAGGGGCGCTGGCACTCGGTTTACCGCTGGGGATCATGAAATATTATTACGACCTGTCGGACATGAGGGGCGAGATCTATTTTAATGCGTTCTTCGTCTGGCTGGTAGTGTGCAGCGCTCTGGGGCTGATCTATCTGGGCATCGTTAGCCGCTCCCCTCTCTCGGAGTACAGTCTCAGCACGTATACCCTCGGAGATTTTTCGTTTTATCTCCTGATTTCACTCTTCGGTTTTGCATTGTTGACGCTGGCGGCTCAGGTATATCGCGCTGAGCGTCGCCCACTGGCGTTCGTAGGGCTGAACAGCGGATTGCGGGTTTTGATTTTTGCCGGCGTAGCGCTGTACCTGATTTTTGGAATGAACCCGGATGCGCTCGGTGTGCTCAGAAGCATTGCCTGGGTGACGGGCAGTATGTTTTTCATCGCTACGGTTGTGCTCTTGTATAAGGGAACGCTCCGCATCAATGTGCCCCTTTGTAAAGAGTTGTTGTTTCTCGGATTGCCGCAAGTGCTGAGCGGTCTCAGCGGATATGTCTACATCGTCGGCGGGCGCCTTTTTTTGAACGACGGAGTCAGTACGGAAGCCGTCGGCGTGTTCGGTATGGTGCAGGGGCTTGTCCTGGGCCTCAGCTTGCTTATCGCCGGCTTTGGAAAGGTGTATGTCCCCGAACTGTTTCGACGGCTAAGCAGGGGTGAGTTTGACCAGAAGTTCCTGGACAGCACAGCGCGGCTTTTGCTGGCTGCGCTGGTATGCGCGGCGGTAGCCGTTCAATTTACCGCCCCCTGGCTGTTGCAACTGATCGGCAAAGAAGAATACCTGAGTGGGCTAGAGCTCTTTCCGGTCCTGCTCATGACGGTACTCTTTCAGGGGGCTTACATCGTGCTGGTCGACATTCTCGGGTACCACAAAAAAACGGGTTTTATCGCATTGGTTCATATCACGATCAGCCTGCTGTCGTTATTCCTGGCCTGGTTGCTGATCCCCTGGTTCGGCACTATGGGGTTGGCGTATGCCCAGGTATGCGCCATGTTGGTACAGGTCGTGTTTGTGATGGTGAAAGCAACGAGCCTTGTGGAAGTGCGCCTGCCATTCAAATACTGGAGCCTGTCGTGGATAGGGATCGCCCTGGCGTTGCAACTGATGTTCAGAACTCAGTCGAACTGGGTCGGTGGAGCGATTCTAACAGTAGCCGCCGTGTATTTTTCTGTAATGATGCTGAGACATCGATACATCTTGCATTATTTCAAATAATGAGGAAGCGTACGATATGCGCGTTTTCGGGATAGACCATTCAGTCGTGAAGCGCCTTCTGCAGAAGGGGTACTTATTTGCCTGTTTTCTTCCCCTGACCCTCGGAGGGGTGACCGCCAACTTCCTCTTCACCGGCCTGTTTCTGTCAGGCCGCTACCGAAGCGGTCATCAGGTTGCATTTATTGTCCCAATCTTTGGTGCATTTTGCATTTTTGCCTTTGCCTGGACGTTCTTCTTCATGAGTCCTGTGGAAGGATTATTGCGCCAGACGTTCAGCTTCGGAGCGTTTTTTCTGGCGTTCAGCCTCGTGTTCGTTCGACTCCCCTACAGTATCGAAGATATACTGGACGTCATCCTCCTGGCAACCACGCTGTATTCTGTGTGGGTGCTGGTCGTTATCTGGAATAATCCGGTCTTTGCGATCGCGAATCCCGGAGGCGTGAAGATGGGGGTGCGGGAATTCGTTCCGGATTGGCCGCAGCGTTATTTGATCCTGATCGTATTCTCCTGCTTTTACGCGGTCCACAAGTCCTCCCAGCACAAGCTCTACTTTGCGGTATTTTTTGTGTTGATCTCGTGCATTTTCATGTCATTCACGAGGTCGGCCTACCTGGCCGTGGCTGTCGGTTTTGTTGCCTACTTCACGGCCAATCTGTTGCGAGGAGGTCAACAGGTCGGCCTCTCGGGAAAAAACGTCTATTATGTGTTCATTGCCCTGCTCGCCCTTGTGG
This sequence comes from uncultured Rhodothermaceae bacterium, assembly GCA_964525535.1. Classification (GTDB taxonomy): domain Bacteria; phylum Bacteroidota; class Rhodothermia; order Rhodothermales; family JAHQVL01; genus JAHQVL01. The sequence goes on along the minus strand of CAZGHT010000012.1, from coordinate 59,587 downwards.
TCGTTGTGCTCGTAAATGCGGAAGTCCAGAGTGCTATTCTAACGATATACGACAGGACGTTGCAACCGATCTCGCAATTCTTGAAGGGGCAGGATATCGCGGACAAATCCGCTGAGGTGCGGCTTTCGTATTGGATGTCGACGATATCGGTTTTTGAGAAGAGCCCGCTAATTGGAACAGGTTTTGGTAGCATCCACCTGTACGACGCCCACGTAGGCTCTGCACACAACCAATATCTGGACATTCTGCTGCGTACAGGCGTCATCGGGCTGACCATATACGTCTTCATGTGGTTCTATTTGATGAAGTCGTACGCCCGGACCGAACCCTACATCCTGGCGGGTTTAGTGGCCATGTTTGTATACGGTTTTTTCCATGAGACGACAAAACTGACCTACGGGGCTTTATTGTATTTTCTGTTGCTCGGGCAAGCGTTTGAACGGAAAAATGCCCTTCGAACGCCTACATCAACAGGAACTTCTCGCACCAATATCTGACCTGTTGCTGTCTGTCTGGTATACACGGCTCCTTTGCATTTTATTCATCGTTATCCCAATAGTGTATCATGATTATAGACGAGTATCTATCAGGTCGTAAGTTATACGGCGACGATTTCAACATGGATCAAATTGAGGAATGGTTTGCCGACGAAGCCGAAGCTTATGCCAATCTGGGGGCGGCGGATCGCAGTTCGTACCAATTTCGGCATCACGCGCTCAACAAAGAACTAGGGTATAAATACCTGAACAAACCGATTCGGCACGTGTTGTCGTTTGGAGGAGCGTATGGTGATGAATTGTTGCCGATTGCGTCGAAGATCGAAGCCATCACCATTGTAGAGCCGTCTGATGCGTTGCGGTCCGAGCATGTAGAAGGGATCCCTGTACGGTATGTCAAGCCGGAGATAAGGGAGTTGCCCTTCGAGGACGGCGCCTTTGATCTGGTTACCTGTATGGGGGTTTTGCATCACGTACCGAACGTGTCGGATACCATCCGGGAGTTTTATCGAGTTCTCGAGCCCGGCGGCGTCGCGTTGATTCGTGAACCGATCGTCTCGATGGGAGATTGGCGCTACCCGCGCAATCGATTGACCAAAAGAGAACGCGGTATTCCACGCCCTCTATTGCGCGATATGGTCCGAGATTCGGGTTTTACGATTCGGAAAGAAACCTTGTGCGGGTTCCCTCCCGTTCGACGGGCCGCTTCGCTGTTCGGTAAGTCCGCATTCAATTCGACCCCGGCGGTCAAGCTGGATATTTTGATGGCCCGGCTCTTCCAATGGAACTATCGTTATCATGCACAAGGGACGATTAAAAAGCTCAGACCGACTCTTGCTTTCCTGGTATTAACCAAATAAAAGGAAAAACATGAGGATTGCTGTAAACGCAGTAGGGTTGCGATTCGCCGGCGGTAAGAGTGTGGCTTTTAACTTTTTGCGAGCTGTCCAACAGCAACATAGCGGGGTTAAACTGGATGTCTTCGTGCCGGGGAACTGCGGTTATGAACAGTTTGAATCGGACGATTTGATCGAGATCCATTATATTCCGTCCTATCTCAACCGGCTGTGGCTGCGTCCCTCGATCGACCGGTTCTTCCTGGCGAAGGAGATCGACAAAATTGCTCCAGATGTCGTCTTCAGCATGGGAAATTTTGCGTTGCCCTCGCAGCACAAGCAAGTCGTCTTGTTCATGTGGCCTTATGCGACCTACCCTGACGAGGAGATCTGGGAGCGTATGTCCTGGTTCGATCGCAGGACGCGGCAGGTAAAGATCGCGACCTTCAGAAAGCGCCTGCAGTATGCATCGGTCGTGGCGCCCCAGACGGACACCTCCGCACGTCGCCTCAAAAAGTATTATCCGGAAATCAACGACGTGCATGTCATACCGACAGCCGTTGCGCTGCCCGAGTTCAGCAATGCGCTCAGCGGGCCTCGCAAGGCCTTCGACTGGTCGAATCCGCGCATGAAGTTGCTGTGCCTGACGCGGTATTACCCGCACAAGAATCTGGAAATTCTCATCGAGCTGGGCCGGCTCATCAAGGAAGAGAAGAAGCCCTTCACGATCATCACGACGATAGCGGAAGATCACCACCCGGGCGCTAAAAAGCTGTTGCGGGAATTGCACCGCCTCGGCCTGGATGAAGTCGTGCAAAACATCGGGCCTGTTCCGATGGATGAGGTGCCCGCCCTCTACGAAGCTACGGACGGACTGTTGCTGCCTACGCTGCTCGAGTCGTTCTCTGGCACGTACGTCGATGCCATGCACTACAACAAGCCGGTTTTTACGTCTGACCGGGACTTCGCCCATGACGTGTGTGCGGACGCGGCCTTTTACTTCAATCCGATGTCTGCTCCGGACATCTTATCGGTGCTCGAGCAAGCCTACGAATCCCCTGCCACCTTGAAAGAAAAGCTGCAGATCGGGAGCGAGCGGGTGCGGCAGTTTCCGGATTGGAATGAAGTGGCCCGTATGTACCTCCGGCTGCTGGAACAAACCGCTCAGTAAGTATCGCCTTCGTATCCCGAAATGCACGTCCCGGCCGAAATGAGCCCGGTCTCTCGATCAAAGATGGTACGTCTTGTGCAGTACGGCCTGTAGCCGAATGCCAGGCGCATTTGGAACCACATCGTATCGCACAATTCTGATTTGTTATCTATGCGTATCCTGTTTATCGGCAATAATTTCCCGCCAGAAGTGAATGCCCTGGCTACCCGGCTGTACGAACACGCCAGGCAGTGGGTTGAAGATGGACGACAGGTGGTCGTGATGACCGACGTACCTAACTTCCCCGAAGGCATTGTTTACGAAGGGTATTCGAATACCTATTCCGAAGAAAACGTAGAAGGCATTGACGTAGTCCGCGTGCCTCTGTATATCACAAAAAACGAAGGCACGGTCAAACGCATCGCGAGCTATGTATCCTTCATGGCGTCGCTGATCTGGTATAGCCGGCGCGTTCGGGGCAAGGTAGATCTCGTTGTCGCCAGTTCGCCCCAGTTCTTCTCGGCGATCGCCGGCTACGTGATCAGCAGAAAGAAAAGAGTCCCGTTCGTACTGGAGATCAGGGACCTCTGGCCAGAGTCCATCGTCGCTGTCGGGGCGATGAAACGAAACGGAATCATTCGTTTCTTTGAGCGCATCGAGCGGTTCTTATACGACCGTGCCGATCATATCGTGGTCGTCACCGAGTCGTTCAAGCGGGTTATCGAAGAAAAGGGGATTCCCCCCGGCAAGATCAGCGTGCTCAAGAACGGGGCGAACTTGTCGGCCTTCGACGAACCCCTGGATGACCATACCCTTGAGCAGATCCGCCGTGATCATGACCTGGTGGACAAGTTTGTCGTCTCCTATATCGGTACGATAGGTATGGCACATCGGGTGGACGTCATGCTGGACGCCGCTCGCGCGTGTAATCACGAAGAGATCGTCTTTGTCATCGTAGGAACCGGTGCAGAGCGAGGCACGCTGGAACGACGCCTGGCCGAGGAGCCGCTCGAGAATGTGAGGCTCGTCGACAAACAGCCCCGATCTCTCGTACGGTACTGGCTTGCCTTGTCCGATGCAAGCGTCGTGCACCTAAAAGCGTCCCCGTTATTCAAGACCGTCATCCCGTCTAAGATATTTGAGGCGATGGCCATGCAAAAGCCCATTCTGCTGGGCCTGGAGGGGGAGACGCGTGAGATCGTAGAGGATGCGCAGGCGGGTCTCTGTTTCACGCCGGAAGATAGCCAGGGCCTGCTTGATGCTGTACTGCGGTTGTACAGCGATCCCGATTACGCCGAGCGGCTAGGAAACAACGGTAAAGCGCTTGCCCATCGTTGCTACGATCGTACTGAAATAGCCAGAGCCTACTGGACGCTGTTCGAGCAGATCGTCGGCGTACATCCCTCTTCCCGGGATGTAGCCTCTGAAATGGCCCATTCGTAGCGCCGGGGCCCTGTCCTACAGGGGAAGGCCTTTTTCAACCTGTTCACAGATCATCGCCAGATAAGCGCCGTAGGTGGATTTTTTGAGAGGGACAACCAGGCTTCGAAGTTCTTCGAGGGAGATCCACTGCTTTCTGAAGGCAATCTCCTCGGGGCATGCGATCTTCAAGCCCTGCCTGTGTTCTACGGTTTGTACAAAATTGGACGCCTGCAGGAGTGATTCATGGGTGCCTGTATCCAGCCATGCCATCCCTCTTCCCAGGATCTCTACACGGAGACTACCCCGCTTTAAATACGTCTGATTGACGTCCGTAATCTCCAACTCCCCGCGGGCGGAAGGGGCCAGGTTCCTGGCGATGTCGATAACGGCGTTGTCGTAGAAATAAAGGCCGGTGACGGCAAAGTTGGATCGTGGACGTGCCGGCTTTTCTTCGATGTCAATCACCCTTCCGGATTCGTCGAACGTCACGACGCCATACCGCTCCGGATCTTTCACGTAATAGCCGAATACCGTGGCGCCCTCACGCTGCGACCGCGCGTGTTTCAGCAAAGTACTCAGGCCGCGTCCGTAGAATATGTTGTCTCCCAGGATCAGGCAAACAGGATCCTCACCGATAAAAGACTCCCCGATGACGAATGCCTGGGCCAGTCCCTCAGGTTTTGGTTGAATCGCGTACTGAAAAGACATCCCCCAGCTCGATCCGTCACCGAGAAGTGTTTCGAACCGGCTGCAATCCTCGGGAGTCGATATGATCAAGATGTCCCTGATGTCGGCCAGCATCAATACGGAAAGGGGGTAATAGATCATCGGTTTGTCGTAGACGGGGAGGAGTTGCTTGCTCGACACGCGGGTGACCGGGTACAGACGCGTCCCGCTTCCTCCAGCCAGAATAATTCCTTTCATGCAAAGTATAGAATTTGACGTTGGGTGACTTTATGGGGGCACTCGAGTTTGAAACGAATGTTACCGTGTACTACTGTGTAATATAACCCATAAGGAACATTCTGCTGTTATCGGAGGTGTTGAGTTGAAGATCCAATCCCCGGGCGTCCAGTTGGCATCTCGGCACAATAGCCCGAATGAGCAAATAAGAATGACAAACTCTGTTCGCGAACCCAGTTAACGAACGCTGCCCTTCGAATCGCTTGTACACACTGTTGAATTCATTTCACCAAGAACGTCAAACTAATAGATCAAGGTTCTGCGAGGACCGAGAGCCGCGCACGGATCCATCGTGTCTCACGTCGTTAGTTTGATCCAATCAAACCCATTATACCGATGAAAATATTCAATGTGGTAGGGGCCAGGCCGAACTTCATGAAGATAGGTCCCCTTCACCGTGCCTTTGAACAATCCGGAGGTATCCAGTCCGTAATTGTCCATACCGGTCAGCATTATGACGAGCGCATGAGCGAGGTGTTTTTCAAGCAGCTCGAGTTGCCGGAACCGGATATCTATCTCGGGGTGGGCAGCGGCTCTCATGCCGCTCAGACGGCGCGCATCATGATGTCGTTCGAAGGCGCGGTCATGGAGCACAAGCCGGATCTCGTGCTGGTGGTCGGCGATGTAAACTCGACGGTAGCCTGCAGCCTGGTCGCTTCGAAATGCCATATCCCGATCGCTCACGTCGAAGCGGGGCTGCGTAGTCGAGACAAAACGATGCCCGAAGAAATCAACCGCATCGTGACGGATTCTATTTCGGATTACCTGTTCGTGACGGAACAGAGCGGGCTGGACAATCTCAAGCAAGAGGGAGTATCGGACGATCGAGTTTTCTTCGTCGGCAATGTGATGATCGATTCCCTCGTGCACTTTCGGGAAAAGGCGTCGAAAAGAGCTACGCTGCAGGAGATGGGGGTGCGTCCCAAAGAATTCATCCTTATGACGATGCACCGACCGGCCAACGTGGATCGTCCCGAGCAACTGGAAAAAGTCGTAGAAACGATCGAACGCATCGCTGACGTATCGCCGGTCGTGCTGCCCATGCATCCCCGCACCCAGGCCCGCCTGCAGTCCTTCTCACTGGCAGATCGACTCTCGGCCATTTCAGGATTGACCGTGTCGGAACCGCTGGGATACCTCGATTTCCTCAACTTGATGGATCATGCGCGCGTCATCGTCACCGATTCCGGAGGCATCCAGGAAGAGTCGACGTACCTGCAAGTGCCTTGCCTGACGTTGAGGGATTCTACCGAACGGCCCGTAACGATTGAAGTAGGGACGAACGAGTTGTTCGACCTCGACCCTGAGAAAATCTCAGAACGTGTATTGGCCATCCTCTCTGGAGATCAAAAAACGGGAGAAATTCCGCCTTTATGGGACGGAAAAGCGGCAAAACGCATTGCGGACATTCTGGAACAGATCTTGAAGTTATCGCCGGCTTAGTCCGTCAACCCAAGGAGTACGGCAGTTCTTTGATGGGAACATGACACAAGCACCGATGCGGATAGATTCTCATAGCGAACTCTGATTCCGTGTCGCGCTTTTTTGGTTCTCGGCGAGGGTATGTGATTGGTGGAGTACGCCCCGGGTATCCTCATGATCAGGTCATCCTTCCCGGACCGCTTATATAAGATCGCGCATCTTTTATTTTTTGCTTAAGCAGCGAGCTAATTATCCGATCTATAGACTGCAAGACGATTGAAGCAGCACAGCCGGAATGGAATGGGTGGGCTGTAGACGGATGATCGAAACTCCCACACGCGCTGCGCAAAGGAGGAACTGAGAGGTCCGGTCGTCAGCAGTTAGCTGAACATACTTAGCCAAACAATGTGATCATGAGATATCTAATCACCGGAGGAGCAGGGTTCATCGGTAGTCACCTCGCTGACTACCTCATCGATCAGGGCCATCACGTACATGTGTACGACAATCTCTCCACGGGGCGCCTGGAGAATGTACAGCATCTGTTTCACCACGAACGCTTCGAATCCACGGTAGCGGATATTCTGGACTACCATACGCTGGAGCAACAGATCGCTCGATGTGACCAGATCTTTCACCTTGCGGCGGCGGTAGGTGTTCGGCTTATCATGGAGCAGCCTGTAGAGACGATTATCACCAACGTGCAAGGAACGGAAAATGTGTTGAAGCTCGCCAGTTACTACGAAAAGAAAGTATTGTTGGCTTCGACGTCGGAAGTGTACGGAAAGCGGATGGAAACCGACGAGGGCATCGAGAATCTCGGTGAAACCGATGACTGGACCCTGGGCCCGACGACGAAAAGACGCTGGGCCTACGCCTGTTCGAAAGCCATCGACGAATTTCTCGCCCTGGCGTATTACGAAGAAAAACGCCTGCCCGTTGTCATATCCCGGTTCTTCAACACAGTAGGCCCGCGGCAAACAGGGCGGTACGGGATGGTCATCCCGAACTTTGTGCAGAATGCGCTCTGCAATGAGCCCATCCATGTGTTTGGAGACGGAGAGCAATCGAGGTGCTTTACGTACGTCGCCGATGCGGTCCGCGCAATTACGCGATTGATGGATACCCCTGAAGCCGAAGGGCAAATCTTCAATATCGGCAACGATCAGGAGATTACGATCAATGAGCTCGCACAGCGTGTCAAGCGTCTGACCGAGAGCGCTTCCGAGATCGTGCACATCCCGTACGAAAAAACCTACGGGCCCGGGTTCGAAGACATGCGACGCAGAACACCGAATATCGAGAAGATAAAACAGGTGATCGGGTACCGGCCTACGTACAACATTGACCAGATTCTGATTCAAGTCATTAACTATTTCAAAGAGGCAAAGTCCGAAACGGTCCTTGCTCCTGAGTCTGAAAGCGGTACGCATCGGCGCGACGCGGAAGTCGTTCCCGAGTTGTCTCTGTAATGCTCTGTTTTATTCATCTCTCATAGCTATACGTGCTGTGATGCTAGCCAATGATTGAGCATGGAGCCTTTTGTTGATGGAACGAAATGGGCGCCCTGGATGGGAGGGCTCCTGTCATGGTGCCTGAGCCTTCTCTTTACCCCGATCGTCATCCGGGTCGCCCATCGCTATAAGTGGATTGCTTTTCCCAAGAAAGACCGGTGGCATAAAAAGCCAACTGCACTCATGGGGGGCATTGCCCTTTTTGCCAGCGGCAGCCTGACGGTTCTCGTTTTCCCGCAGACCGGCGTGCCCTGGACGCTTTGCCTGGGAGCTGCGATCATGTTTGTTACCGGTCTCGTCGACGACTTCAAGACCATACGTCCTTCGCGGAAGCTGGCTGCCCAGGTTGCCGCTTCCAGCTTACTGCTCGTTGAAGGATATACGTTCGGGGAAGGATTCCCATATTGGATTCTGGCTCCCCTGACGTTGTTCTGGGCTATCGGGATTACCAACGCACTGAACTTGCTGGACAACATGGATGGCCTTGCGGCCGGCATTGCATGCATCGCATCGCTGATGCTGGGGGGGTTCTCTGCTCTTTCGGGAAATGCGACGGGCCTGTTTTTATCCTTTGTCATCGCCGGTGTGTCGGCCGGATTTCTGTTTTACAATTTTAAACCGGCGCGTATATTCATGGGCGATAGCGGGAGCATGTTCCTGGGGTACTCGGTGGCCGCGCTGGCGGTCGTCGTCCAGGCTCAGGCGCCGAGAGGGCATGAACTGGCCATTGTCCTGGTCTCGATCCTCGTTCTGGCCATCCCTATCCTCGACACGACGCTGGTCACCATCGTGCGAACCCTGTCGGGCATCTCGATTTCACAGGGCGGGCGAGACCACAGCTCGCACCGGCTGGTTTTCCTGGGACTGTCAGAAAAAAATGCCGTGCTGACGCTGTACAGCGTCGGCACCGTCTCTGGAGGATCGGCGTTGCTGTTCCACGTCACGGAGCCCATCCTGTTTGGGGCTCTGTTCGTTTTGCTTGCTACAGGGCTGATCGTGTTCGGGATTTTCCTGGCGAGCGTCAACGTCTACACGTCTCGCGAGCAGTTGGGGTTTTACTCGACGAGGACGTACTTCTTGAACGGGAAGTTCGTGAGAGGGGTGCAGACCCTGCTCGGACCCAATTGGAAATCGTCATTTGGGATGATCGCTGACGGGATGCTGGTGATGGCATCACTGATACTGGCCCATTTTCTTCGCTACGAAGATCTCGTCGCCGGGCCGAACCGCGAAGCGCTGCTGCGCATCCTGCCGATCGTCGTTCCCGTGAAGGTGGTCGTGTTTTATCTGATGGGGTTATATCGGGGGATCTGGCAACACGCAGGAGTATCAGAAATGGTGCAGGTTTTGCAGGCAACGGCGCTAACGTCGGTCATAACGTATGGCGCCGTGGCTTACGCGGTGTACGATGCGTCCGTGGCCGTGTTTATCATCGACTGGATCATTTTGTCGGTTGGATTGGTTAGCGTGCGGTTCGGCTTAAAGGCGTTGCGTCAATTCATTCATACACAACGCAGTAACGGCCGCCGTGTAGTCCTATACGGTGCCGGCGACGCAGGTGAGCTGGCCTTGCGCGAGATACGCCAGAATCCCGAACTCAGTCTACTGCCGATCGGATTTATCGATGATAACCCCCTGAAGCATGGTATGAGAATCGACGGTGTGCCCGTTCTGGGCTCATTCACCGATTTTGCAAACATCATGTTTGATCATCAACCCGAAGCGGTTCTGATTACCGCCTGTCGCATTACCGAGGCGAGGAAGACGGAAATCTGTGTCGAGTGCACGCGGTTCGATGTAGAGTGCCTGATGTTGCATTTGAAAATCGATACCATGCCGACATGGCCGGCGTTCAACTCCCTGGTCGAAGTCAGAACAAAAGAAGCACATCAAGAATAAGCTTGCCAGCGCGAAGCTACTCCTGCATGGCAAGAAAATACGGAGGGAACCAAAACCATGTCATCTCTTATCCTAGAGGAAGATCAAAACAACGCCGAAGTCGTGCCTGGAATAGCACCTGCTCACGAACTCATGACCAAGATCGAACAGCGTAGTGCAACCATCGGTGTGGTTGGGCTGGGCTATGTCGGTCTTCCACTCGCCGTAGAGTTCGCTGGAAAAGGATTCATTACGCGTGGAATCGACCTGAACAAGGAGCGAGTCGTTCGTTTGAACGCAGGTCATAATTACAACCAGGACCTGCCGGACGAAGCGGTCGAAGCGGTCGTCAAGAGCGGACACCTCATCGCCGACGACGGCTTTTCATCCTGCGGGAGCATCGACGTATTTTTTATTTGCGTACCGACCCCGGTTACCGAACACAAAGACCCCGATACGTCCTACATCAAGTCCGCCGCGGAATCGATCGCTGAACACCTCCGGGAAGGCCAGCTCATCATTTTGAAGAGCACGACGTACCCGGACACCACTGAAGGGCTCGTACAGCCTATTCTGGAAGCCGCCGCCAAAGACAAAGGACTTCAACTCGGGCGCGATTATTTTCTCGCTTTCAGCCCCGAGCGTATCGATCCGGGCAACAAGCAGTTTACGACTTCAAACACGCCCATCGTCGTCGGCGGGGTGACGCCGGCCTGCACAGAACTCGCCGAAAAAGCGCTCAAGCAGATTGTCGATCACGTACACACCGTATCCAGCCCCAAAGTGGCTGAAATGGAAAAGCTGCTGGAGAACACGTTCCGATCGGTCAACATTGCCCTCGTGAACGAGCTGGCCAGGTTATGCGATCGCATCGGAGGCATTTCGATCTGGGAAGTGGTGGAAGCGGCCGCCACAAAACCTTTCGGATATATGCCCTTTTTCCCGGGCCCCGGGCTGGGAGGGCATTGTATACCGATCGATCCCTATTACCTGTCCTGGCTGGCGCGTCGGTACGATTTCGAAACCAGCTTCATTACGCTGTCTGCGCGCATCAATGAAGATATGCCTTTTTATGTCGCCGACGCCGTCATTCGAGCGATTGCGCGCCAACCCGTACGATTGGAAGACGCCAACGTGCTGATACTCGGCGTGGCCTTCAAAAAGGACGTTGACGACACCAGGCACTCTCCGGCCTTCAAAGTGATCGAATTGCTGAAAGCCAAAGGTATCACGTCGATCAGCTTCAGCGATCCTCACGTCGACCGCATTTGGGTGAACGGTATCCATGGAGATGAGGAACTACGCGGGATTCCATTGACGGAAAAAGCGCTGAGACAACACGATATCGCCGTCATTCTGACGAACCACAGTGCCTTCCCCTATGCGACCATCGCTGAACACGCGAAGGCGGTTGTCGATACCCGAAATGCGTTGAAGCACATTCCACACAACAGGGAAAAAGTGATTCTTCTGGGGGGCGGAGACTTTTGAGAGCGATCGAGTATAGGGCCTGAAGCGGTATTCACCCGGCTCCGCAGGGTATGCGCCCTGACGCCAGAAACGGATGCAGGCGCTATAGCTGAAACCAGTCGTCCATGTCGAGTCGTTGTACGCAGTTGCCCGATACGTGCATGTATTCATTGGAGGAAGAGCAGTATCGGTAGTCTTTCTTCAGCTCCTCGATGTTGGCGACAATCTCTTCGATAGCATCGATGATGGCGTGCAGCGTCTCGTCCGTCATGGTAGGGTGCAGCGATAACCGAACCCATCCCGGCTTCAGCGAAAGATCGCCGCGGTCGATGCGGTCCGTTATCGACTTCGACAGGGCGCGGTCGACGTGTAGAAGAAAATGGCCATAGGTGCCGGCGCAGGAGCATCCTCCTCGAACCTGTATGCCATACCTGTCATTCAACAGGACAACGATCAGATTGTAATGGATGTCTTCTACGTAGAATGAGAGGATCCCCAGGCGATCTTCTATGTGATCGGCCAGAATAAACAATCCAGGGATGCGTCTCAGCCTTTTGAAGGCGATAGCCAGCAATTCCTGCTCCCTGGCCAGCATAGCTTCCGTACCCATGTCCTCTTTTAACCGGACAGCCAGAGCAGCACGGATGGTTTGCAAAAACCCCGGGGTGCCCCCGTCTTCCCGGGCTTCTATATCGGGCAGGTAGCTATATTCCCCCCAGGGATTGGTCCACATCACGGTGCCTCCTCCCGGGTTGTCGGGCACCGGGTTGTGATACAGAGAGGCGTCAAAGATGAGCGCTCCGGCCGTCCCGGGGCCACCGAGAAATTTATGCGGAGAAAAGAAGATGGCATCGAGCTTCTCGAGAGGGTTCTCCGGGTGCATGTCGATGGGCACGTAGGGCGCAGAGGCTGCAAAATCGATGAAACAATATCCACCGTGTTCGTGCATGATGCGCGCCAGCGCATGGTACTCCGTCTGGATTCCCGTTACGTTTGAGCAGCTCGTAAACGACCCGATCTTCAACGGGCGGTTCTCGTAGGCCTTGAGCATTCGCTGCATTTTGTCGAGGTCCACGAGGCCGCGCTCGTTTGCATCGAGCTGCACGACGTCGGCGATCGTTTCGAGCCAGGACGTCTGGTTCGAATGATGCTCCATGTGCGTAATGAAGACGATCGGCCGAGCCGCTTCGGGCAGGTGGATCGTATCCTGGATGTTGCCGGGTACGCGCAAGCCCAGGATGCGCTGGAATTTGCAGATGACCCCCGTCATGCCTGTTTCGGCCATAATGATGACGTCATTCGGGCCTGCATGGACGTGCCTCTTGATGATAGCCTGGGCTTTCCGGTACGCGCGGGTCATGCACGTGCCGGTAATGCTGGCCTCTGAGTGCGTATTCCCTACAAACGGGCCGAAGGTGCCGCTGATTCTGTCCTCGATAGGGCCGTATAACCGACCGCTCGCGGTCCAGTCTGCATATACGATCGGCTTGAGCCCATACGGCGTCTCGAAGGTCTGATCTCTTCCAATGATGTGTCGACGAAACCGCTCGAAGTAGGCCTCCAGCGTCGCCGTCGAATCTTCGATATGAATGTTGCCGGCCATTAATTGCGATGATCGTGATGGGAAACACCGCTAAAGTAAGGGCCTCGGGGCGTTTTAAAAAATGAAAAACCCGGTTCCAGAAGGGAACCGGGTTTTTCGCACGCTCTTTCGCTCGTGCGATGTGGAAGAACCGTTTAGAAAAACGGGAGCACGAGGTCGGACGACTTATTGAGTACGAGTATCCTGTTCAGGTTGTGCATGATCGTGACTTCCTGGGTAGCTTCATCCATCGTGAAGGCATCCATTTCCGCTGCCGGCAAGAAGTCAGGCACGACGGCCTGTGTAGCGGGGTCGCCTTCGTTGATGTTCGCGTTGGACGTGATTTCGTCCTGCGGCACCGGCCATCGGATGCCGAGATCCGTCATTCGGCGGCCTTCTGCGAGGAAGATCTCCTGCCGCATCAAATAGATCAACTCGAGGAGCTCGTCCTGGGTAGCGACCGCGTTGATGTCGTCCAGGGTGACCGACGTGCCTGAAACGATGGCATATTCATTCTCGGCGTCCCGGTCGACGACGAGGCCGGCCACCATGGGGTCGCTCGCACTGGCTGCGACCATCCAGGCCGCTGTATTCGGCCTGGAGCCCGGGTTGTCGTGCGTGCGGCCTTCGTTGACGTCCGCGAGGCGCTCGAGGGGCCGATCGGCCACAACGTCCAACAAATCGCTCAGGGTCTGTTGGGCGCCGGCGATGTCGTTGTCGGCAGCCTGGATCTCCGCCAGAATCAGGAAGGCCTCCTCGCCTTTGATGTAGGCAATGTCGGCGTCCTCGTCATCCCCCCTCGGATTAGGCTGCGCCGTATTGAAGTATTTGGGGTCGAGGAAGTCGAGCCGTGGCAATGGCTGGAGGTCGTCGAACGTGCCCCGGTCGAACAGGGCGTCCTGTATGTCGTTCACCGGGCCGTTGGTATTGTCGTGAATCGTGAACCGAAGATAGTCCGGGTCGGCGCTAATCGCTGCTTCCGCATCCGCGCGTGCATTCACGGCATCTCCCAGGTGCCGGTACGTGCGCGCCCGGGCGATCTGATAACCCACGAGATCCGCAGGGGCGGTCGAACCCTGGATGGCTTCGGAGAAGGCTTCCAGAGCCAGCTGCATGTGTTCGGCAGAGCTGACCGGGGGGCCGGCAGAATCGGCCGGCGCCAGGTTGAAGAGTTCACCGATCAGCAGGTGGGCCATGCCTTTGAAGAAGTAGATGCCGGCAATGTCGTTGGGATCCGGCTCGGGGTCGCTCCCCACGACGGTACTTAAGCCAAACTCAGCGCTTTCCCGCAAGTCGCCCAGCGCAAACAGGGCCTGTTCGATGTCGTCGTCGGTGACATCGAAGATCAGATCGTCCATGAACTGGTTGAAGAACGTCTGCGTGTTCACATAATTATCGGAGGCTATCTCGGCTGCCGAGATGTACCCATCGCCGCTGGTAACAGAGCTGTTGTTCAAGGACAGCGTCATCTGACGTTCCAGGCCTTCGAGCCAGAGCTCGGTCGAGTTGTCCAGGGCGAGAAAGTCGCCCTCCAGAACATTGGGGTTCTCTGCGTTTCGCGGGTCGAACAGATCACAGGCTGAGAAGCCGGTGATCAGGACACCGCCGAGAACCAGTGAAGTCAAAAAATGTCTCTTCATCGTATCTATAACAAATAGGTAGTTGGCGTGGGGGTGTCGCGCAGCAGCCGTGCGATCTGGCGCCCGGCTGCTGCGCGACTGGGCGTATTAGAATCGGACTCTTAAGTCGAACAAGAACTGGCGGGGCGGCGACTCCGTGCCGAAGCCGAATACACCCAGGTTGAGCCCGTCCTGAATGGTCAGCTCACTACGATCGCTGAGGCCGTTGTCTCCGGTGATTTCGGGGTCAAAGCTGGACGTAGCAAAGTTGAACGGATTCAAGACGCGAACGCCGACATCGATGCTTCGGATCAAGGGGCTCCTGTAATACTTCTGTGGGATGGTATACCCCAGAGAAAGCAAGCGGATCTTGAGGAAGTCGGTGTCTTCGACCCATACGCCGGCGAGGTCGAAGAAGCTGGCCTGATTCAGGGCCGGCGTGCTTCCATCAGGCGCTTTGGGGAACCGGTCGTCGTCCTGGACGCCGGAGAAGAACCGGAGTACGTCGTCCACGGCAATGCCCTGAGCGCCCAGCTGGTAATCCGCAACGGCGAAGAAGCGCAGGCTATTCCACAGCGTCAGGTTCAGGCTCAGGTTGCCGAATACGTCGGGCAGCGGGCTGCCGAGCACCGCATTGCGTTCCGAACTCACGAAGTTGCCCTGATCGTCGAAGGTGGGTTCGCCACCGCGAAGGTATCCGAGCGGCTGCCCTTCTTCTACGAACTGGCCGAGGAACGTGAACCCGCCGACGGTGAAGGCAGGTGTGCCTCCGTTGTCCAGGACCACGTTATCCAGCGTGTTCACCGAAGCGTTGATTCTGAGGTCCGCGTCCCGGCTGTTCAGGACGAAGAACTGGGTATTAAATTCCCACCCTCTATTCTCGACTTCACCGATATTGGTCAGCTGAGCAGCCTGTCCGGAGCTCTCGGGGAAAGGCCGGGTAAACAGGGCGTCCTGGGTCAGCGATTTGTAGTAGGTGACCTCTACCGAAATGCGATCGTTCAGCAAGCCGAGGTCGCCCCCGATTTCCAGCGTGCGAACGCGCTCCGGTTTGAGATCTGCATCCCCGACCTGTCCGAACGTGTACGCCACCCGGTTGTCGAACGTAGCCGCTGTGACCGTGCGGTCGTTGACGAACGGCGTCGGAAAGTTGCCGGCAAAGCCGAGGTTTGCCCGCACTTTCAGGTTGGACACGACCGACCGGGGAACGAGTCGCTCGAAGAGCGGCTCCGAGGAGATGACGTAGGCGCCGCCCACCTTGGGATACACGACCCCTCCGATTTCCTCGCCAAAGGCCGAGTTGTAATCGACCCGGAGCCCGCCTTCTACGAAGTAACGGTCTTTGAAGCCGATATTTTCCTGGCCATAAAACCCGTAATTCGCCACGGTGAATTCGAGGTCCGTCGCCGTTTGCTCGGCCGCGTTGTTGATCGACGAGGTGCCCTGTGCAATGTTGGAGGCGAGCAGCAGTACCTGGTCGTCCTCGTCGCGGAATACCTGACCGCCCACGGTGGACAGGAAAGAAAAGTCGTTTTTCCGGTACTCATGGCGTACGTTGCCCTCGAGGGTAAGGCCGAGGAAACGGCGGTCCACGCGGGTGATGTCGCTGGACGTGGGGTCGTTGCCGATCAGGAGGTTAAACGCCGGCGATTCGGTTTCTTGCTCGACGTTGACCCGGTAGTCAAGGCCCATCGTGAGCCGGGCCGTTACATTCTTCAGCGGGGCGAAGTCCAGCGCCTGCGACGTCTGGAATCGTTTCGTGTCGCCGGCGATGTCGACTGCGTTTACGATGCCTTGCTGCTCGGTGCGCAGTTCTTCGAACTCCGCGTCGGAAAGGGCGTCGAGGTCCCCGAAATCGCCGCCCTCCAGGTTGCCGAAGGTACTGAAACTCGTGTTCGCGTTGTAGTCCCTGACGTACACGTTGCTCGCGAAGGCGAAGGATCCCGTATAACGCAGCACTTCGCTGGCCTGTGAGCTGAGCGTCGTGCGAAGGTTGTACCGCGTATTTCCGTTGTTCAGCCGGAACCCGTTGTTATCGTGCATACTGCCCGAGAAACTATAGGTGAAATTCTGATTTCCGCCGTTTCCAGAAAGCCGGTAGGTTTGAGAAAATCCGTCATCGAAGAGGATGTCGGCCGTGCGCCCAAACCGAAGGAAGTCTTCCGTTCCGGAGATGACGCCCAGTTCGGTCTGAAACGTGATGTCGCTGCGGCCGGGCAGCCCCTTTTTTGTGAAAATCTGAATGACGCCGTTGGCGGCATCCGAACCGTACAGCGTCGTTGCCGCCCCTCCTTTGATGAACTCGATCCGTTCGATATTTTCAGTCGGGATGTCCGGGATCGCGCTCGACTGGGCGCCGCCCGTGTCCACGGAGAGGCCGGAAGCTGTGTTGAGGTTGTCGACCCGAACCCCGTCGATGTAAATGACCGGGGTCGTCGAGACGTTGGCCGATACCGGGCCCCGTGAACGAATCAGGGAGGCCGTACCGGGTTGGCCGGACGAAAATCGGATCTGCGCGTTTGGAAGCTGCGCCTGAAGGATCTGATCGAGCCGCGTCGTCGGGGTGGCCTCGAGCTGTTTGGGCGTGATGACGTCGATCGTAGTAGAAAGCCGGCGTTTTTCGATGCCGGATCCCTGCCCGGTGACGACCACCTCTTCCAGGCCGATCAGGTCTTCAGAGAGCTCGATGTTCTGTTGAACCTCTCCGCCGGCCGAAACCGAGACGGTCAGTTCGCTTCGTTTAAAACCGATAAAGGATGCAATCAGAGTGTATTGCCCTGCAGGTACATTGTCTATTTCGTAGGTGCCATCCACGGAGGTGGCTGTCCCCGTGGTCAATTCCTGGATGATGATATTGACGCCAGGTAGTGGCTGGCCCGAAACAGCGTCTGTGACGACGCCGGTAATGCGTCCGTCCTGGGCCCAGGCGAGACCGGGTACGATGAGCGCCAGGATCAGGAGGGCCCCCAAGCGGTGAGTTTTCATCTTTATATTCCTCTAACATTAATAAACATGGAATAACCCGGATAGCGCGCTTATCGGGTTTTGCATGTTTATAATAACTGTGCCCCGCAGTCACTCATGTCTACTTTGTGATGAATGGTTGACGTGACAGGGGAAGGCGATGAATATCGGAGACGAATGGAATAGTGAATCTGAAACCGGATGCAGGGCTCAGGTTTCAGGGCGCTGGGTACAGGATGTTGTCCTTGATTGCGCTGGCCGGCATCGTACCCCCTGTACCCCTACGCCAGAGAGCATTGCTTCAAGGGGGGGCTTGAGGTCATGCAGAGATATAAGTGGAGTAGCTCCCCGGGGCATATCCCTTTCTGGATAGTGCTCCCGTTGTGCCCGAGGGGGACTCCTCAATGGATGAGGAGGAACGCGCTAAATGTAAGTGGCATTTTTTTGAGGATTATGGTACATAGGAGTTCCTTAAGCCTTGATAAACTGCGCAATTGCATCAATCTGCGTGAGCCTCCACCCGGGGGCTCACGTTGCGCAGTTTATCTTCCTCGGACAACGCGTACCTGTTCCCACTCTACCGTTCGAGTCTCATCGGCCGTGCAGTGATTGATAGGAACGGCCCGGACCTGTTTATATAGAGGTATGTGTAGGTGGCGTTTTCGTCTATGTGAGTGTTTCCCATTGTTACACTCAAAGGATGAATACGACCATGAAACACCTACCCGATTGGGTTCCCATTCTATGCCTCATTCTGTTTGGTACGCTGCCGGTTCTATCTCAGCCGGCCCTGGGGCAGGCTGCGAGCCGTTTCTTTTTCGAAGACTTCGACGCTGCGGCGCCGCCGGTGTTGCCTGCCAACTGGCTGAGTACAGAAGGCAACTGGTCTACGAGCACCAGTGTCGCTTCTCCAGGCTCAGGGGAAAACAACCTCACGGTTTCGGGATCGGAGCGAGACAGTGTGCGATCTCCGTTGATCAATCTGCAGGGGCTCACTTCGGGCTCCGTCGAGTACCTGGCCCGGCGAACGTCAACCTATGAGGTCGACAGCCTTCTCGTGCTGGCCTCGGTGGATGGAGGGGCCACGTTTCCAGTTGTTCTTCTAGATCGGGGGCAGGCGCTTCCCGCGGTGGGAAGCAGCTACGAATTGGTCTCTATGCCGATCCCTCAGTCGCTCGCCGGCCAGTCTCAGGTCGTATTCATGTTTGTCGCCCTCGGAGGCAGCACATCCGGGGCCAACATTCGCATCGACGATTTCAGTGTGACCGGTGAGGGCGATCCTACCTCCGGCAATAGTGTCGTTGCCTTTTCTGCCTCCAGCAGCACCCTCGACCCGAGCACGAATACCGTTGATGTTCCTGTCTCTCTCGATTTTGTGCGCAGTGAGTCGCTGCAGGGGCTCCAAATGGAAATCAGCTGGGACGTGGCTGCGCTGGACCTCATCGCGGTCGAGGCGGGTTCCGCCATTTCGGATTCCGACGAGTGGAGCCTTTCTTTCGCCGGAGGGGAGACCCAATCGCAGATCGTTCTTCTCGGCATTCAGGGCGGTGCGCTCCCCGAGGGGGCCTACGATCCGCTCATGACGCTCCGGTTCTCGCTGGAGACGGCAACCCCTGAACTGGAGGCTGTAGTCACCCTGGAAACCGTCCTCGGTTCGCTCGCCGTCCGAACGGGGGACGACGCTCAGCTCATCCGAGGAGCCTCCAGTCATGTAATCAGCCTCGCCACGGGAGATGCGTCATTTGATGTAGCCCCCTCCTCCCTCGATTTTGGCGCGGTCCGGGTGGATACTGCCCCGGACCAACAGCTCGTCGTTTCGAATTCAGGGAGCGCTCCGCTGGTCATTACCGATGTGTCGAGTTCCAGTCCGGTGTTCTCCATCACGCCAGCGACGGCCACCGTCGATCCGGGCGGGACGCAGCCGTTCGTGGTTACCTATGCGCCTACTTTTGTCGATTTCGGAGGACAAACCGCTACGCTTTCGTTTGTTCATAATGCGCCTGGCGGGCAGAGCGAGGTGCCGGCAGCAGGGGTGGGAATTGGGGGGCGAGGCGATGCCAACCTGGATGGCGCCGTAGATGTCGTCGATCTCGTTTTCGGCATCGACTACGTGCTGGGCGTCGAGAATCCAGGTTCTGGACAGCTCACCAGCCTGGATCTCTTCCCTTTCGAAGCGCCGGATGGGGCCCTGGACGTTCGAGATCTCACGGTTGTCGTTCAGGCCATTCTACTGGGGGCGTGGCCCGACGACGTTCAGATCGCGTCGACTTCGAACGTTGTCGCCCATCTCTTACGAAAAAACCCCGTCGGGTCTGACGAAATTCAGCTGGGGGTCGACGGTGGAGCCGGGAACGGCGTCCTGTATCTTCAAACGTCGATACCCGTTCGGGCTATCCAGGGAGCTCTGTTGCTCAATGGCGCCGGTGAGGCGCAGGTCGCCTCAGATATCTCGCCGGATTTTTCCGCCCAGATACACCATGACGTGTGGACGGGGCAGTTGAGGGTGTTGGGGGTACGAATGGACGGTGGCGCGCTGCCCGCAGGGAAATACCCACTCGTGCACTTGCTCGGTTTCGAAGAAAACCGGGATATATCCTTCCAATCGGGCGTGGCTGTCGGAGAAGAGCGCCAGCGGCTGGTGGTGGGCTGGGAGGGTTATCATGAGAATGCAGGCGAAGAAGTGGACGCATTATACCCCACGTTGGGCACCCCTT
The DNA here is from genome assembly GCA_964525535.1 of uncultured Rhodothermaceae bacterium. Taxonomy (GTDB): domain Bacteria; phylum Bacteroidota; class Rhodothermia; order Rhodothermales; family JAHQVL01; genus JAHQVL01. The sequence continues at coordinate 39,556 of CAZGHT010000012.1, read as the reverse complement.
TTCCCAATCCGTACGTCCACGAAGAGGGCCGATCTCTCCGTATCCCGCTCGTATTGCACCGGGACGATGAAGTGCAGGTAGACGTATTCAATGTGCTGGGGCAAAAGGTGATACCGTCGCGTCTCTTACCCATGCCGGCCGGCCAACATCAGATCCATTGGGCCGGGGTAGACCATTCCGGTAGGAAAGTCGTCTCCGGCTTTTATCTGATTCGCGTCGCTGTTGGAGAGGAAATATGGACACGTACGGTTGTGGTTCAGCAATGAACGAAAGGCTGCCAGACAGGCTCCAGGCGGCCCGTCATATCTCGATCTGAACGCCTCCTTCGGCGAGAGACTTCTGGGCGGCTTCCAGCATGCGCACGACCATAAGGCCGTTTCTGCCGTCCGAACGAGGCGTTTTTCCCTCGATAAGGCAGTGAATGAAATGCTGGCATTCTGATCGAAGCGGCTCTTGCATATTGATTTTCGGAATGACGATATCTCCAGTCCGGAGCGACATGGCCTCTGCGTAGTTAGCGTAGGGCTGTGACTCTCCTGGCTGGAGATCGACCCCCTTGTCGTACAGCCGCACCTTCTCGTTGCCCTGCATGTCGTCCACCACCGCCATTTTTTTGCTGCCCACGACGGTGACCTTCCTGATCTTGTGAGGGTCGAGCCAACTCGTGTGCAGGTGCGCCATCTTACCCCCCTCGAAAAATACAGAGGCGAAGACGACGTCTTCTACACCTTCCTGCAGGAACGACTGACCCGTTGCCGAAACAGCCAGGGGAGCGCAATGGAGGAAAAGTAAGGCCAGCGACAGATCGTGAGGAGCCAGGCTTTCGAATGCATTCTCCTTCTGTCGTATAATGCCGAGATTCACGCGAACACTGTACAAATACCGGACATCTCCCAGTTCGCCCCGGTGGATCAGGTCCTCGACGTACGTAAATGCCGGATGATACAGAAGCAAGTGACCTACCATGAGCCGAAGATCGTTCGACTCCGCAAGGCGGACCAGGTGCTCCGCCTCTTCCCTGCGTTGCGATAAGGGTTTCTCGACGAATACATGTTTGCCAGCTTCGAGGGCCGCCCTGGCAAATTGATAATGGAGCGGCGTCTGCGTCGATACTATGATCGCTTCTACTTCCCGATTGTTCAATACGTCGCCGAAACGAGTCGTCGTGGACACACCGGGGTACTGCTGGCATAACGACCGGAGGAGGTCTTCGTCCTGGTCGCAGATTTGCAGCACTTCAGCTTCAGGCACAGCCATGAAATTGCGCAACAGATTTTTGCCCCAATAGCCGATGCCGACCTGAGCGATGCCGATTTTTTTGTCTGTTTCAGTCACTCGATTTGGAGGTTCTACTTCAGAAGGTCGCTAGTTAATGTTCCCGGTGCGTGTTTCGAACATGCGATCAGGATGCGGCGATGCTTACCGATTCGCCCTTCAAGAAACGCACGATACGATCTACGATGTATTCTTGCTGTTCGTCGGTGAGCTCGGTATGCATGGGGAGAGAGAGCACCTCCGTTGCCGCTCGTTCCGTTTCGGGCAACGTGATATTCTTGTAGGCTTCAGCAAAAACAGGAAGACGGTGTAAGGGCACCGGGTAGTAAATGGCATGCGGTATCTGCTGCTCCTTCAGGTAAGCCGATAACGCGTCACGCCGTGGAACCCGTATGGTGTATTGATGGAAGACGTGTTCACAATCCGGATCTGTATAGGGCGTTGTGATTTCTTCCTGATCCGCCAGAAGTACGTCGTATCGTTGCGCGGCTTTGCGTCGGGCATCGATGTACCGATCCAGATACTTGAGTTTCACTTTCAGGATAGCGGCCTGGAGCGCATCGAGCCGGCTGTTGACCCCGACAATTTCATTGAAATACTTCTTCTTCGATCCGTGATTTGCGATCATGCGCGCATGTTGGATGAGCTCTTCGTCATTGGAGAGGATGGCTCCCCCGTCGCCATAGGCGCCTAGATTTTTCGAAGGGAAGAACGACAGGGTGCCCAACTGACCCATGCTGCCGATCTTCTGACCCTTATAGGTTGCACCGATGGCCTGAGCAGCATCCTCGACGACAGTGATACCCGAACGGTTTGCAATGTCCATTATGGCATCCAGGTCCGCCGATTGACCGAACAGATGCACCGGCACAATCGCTTTGGTACGGGGGGTGATCAGTGCTTCGACGTGTGACGGGTCCACATTGTACGTTCTCGGGTCGATATCCGCGAACACGGGAGTCGCCCCCACCAGGGCGGCAGCCTCTGCCGTAGCTACGAACGTAAAGGCAGGGGTGATCACTTCGTCGCCGGGACGAATCCCGAGCGCCATGAAGGCAATCTGAAGCGCATCCGTTCCATTCGCTACGCCTACCGCCTGGAAACAGCTGAGATACGTGGAGAGCGCAGTCTCGAATTCCAACACGGGTTTTCCTTTGATAAATTGCGTCGTATCCAGTATCGACTGGATGGCTCCGTCAATTTCGTCTTTGATCGCGAGGTATTGACCATGAAGGTCGACCATTCTTATTGGGTTCATACGATTCAGGCGTCCTCCCAGCCCTGATTCTCTAATTTCTGTTCTTCCGGTACGGGGCTAAACTTTCGTGCGGGTATTCCTGCATAGATCAGGTTTGGCGCGGTGTCTTTCGTGATCAGCGCCCCGGCGGCCACGAGCGTATCTTCAGCGACCGTCAGGCCAGGCAAGACAACGGCCCCGACACCCAGGCGCCCCCCTCGTTTCACGGTTATTCCTTTGAAGTGTTTGAAGCGTTCTGCAGTACGACCCACGAAGTTGTCGTTGCTCGTCAATACGCCGGGGGCAACGAAGACGCGATCTTCCAGCGTCGAAAAAGCCGCAAGATAGGCGTTGGTTTCGAGCTTGCAATAGCGACCCACCGTGCACTTGTTCTCTATGGCCACGTTGCGGCCCACGATCGTGAAATCCCCGACCGTGACCTCCTCCCGGATCGTGGCCAGATCGGCAACCAGAACCCGCTCCCCCAGAACGCAGCCGGCGTAGATCACCACGCTGGCGCCGATCAAAGCTCCAGCGCCGATGCGCGCCGGAGGCTGCATGGCATCAGACGTAACCACGCTGTTGGCCGAACGCATCGGCTGCTTCCCTATCGTGGTGTGATCGTCGATGCGGACTCCGTCTCCGATACGGGTGTTTGCGTGGATGACGACGTGGTGGCCTATCCTGCAGCCGTCCCCAATGTGGACGCCTTCTTCGATGACGCAGAATGCACCTAGCGTTGTATCTTTCCCTATCGAAGCGTTTGGGTCCAGAGCAACGTGCGACGAAATCGCCATATGGTAAGATCCTCCTTGTTTCCTCGAAATAATTAGCTGATCCCGTTGAGGATGCGACGTGGAGACGGTAATTCAGACTTCCAGAAACACCGCCATTCAGAATCATCGTAAGAATTGCAAAAACCACGTCCTATACGCTCGTAGTTGCGTATGGATTCTTGATTTTTTCAGTGATGTTGCGGACGTCCTGCGGCTGCATCCGCCGCGTCCAGCGAGGAGGAGTCATGAAAAAGGCCTGCGCCGTAGTACTACTTCAACTCGTAATACTACAACGCAGGCCCGTACACTGTGCCGTATCAGGTGTTGTCTGAGGGGGATTCAGACCAGAATCAGCCAGAGGAACCGAGTTCGTCCAGGTAATGCTGGGCCAGCGCTTTATAGTCGCCGAATAACGCGTTGGTAAAGGCGTCGGTAGCCTCGGTATTATTGCCCTGGAACATCAAGGCTTCCCCTTTGACAAAGTAAATTTTGGCTTTGTCGGACCGGCTGCTTTTATGAAGAGCGAGGGCCTGGTCGGCCATCTCGATGGCTTCGCCGTACTGGCCGAGCGCTTTGTGCGCTTCAGCGCGGTAGTAGTACACATCCGCATCGGGTTCGACGTACAGTTCGAGTTCTTCGAGGGCGTCTAAAGCGGTTTGCGCATTGGTTCGATTCGGCGTGCTGCCGTTGCTGCTCAAGGCGCTTGACGCAATGTACACGTAATGATCACGCAGGGTTTTCTCAGCCAGGTTCGCAGATTTGCGGTCGTCCATCTGCATTACGGCCTGAAAAATCGGCAGCGCTTCATCGAAGCGATCCATCTTCTGGAATGCTTTGGCTTTGCCATAGTGGTTGGGCACGTAGTCATTAAAGTGCTCGATGCCTTTCTGATGCTCGGCTAAAGATCCCGCGTAATCCTCGTTCTTGTAGGCCTGAACGCCTCTGCGGTAGTCGATCTGCGCCATGATTTTCATGGAGCGATCGACGATGTCCGTATCGCCGGCGGCCTCGGCCAGCTCTGCGGCTTCCGAGAAAGCGTCGTAGGCCTGATTAATCTGTTTGTTCTTGGCGAACTCGAGAGCTTCGTTATACTTGATTTTGTGATCCTGACCTTCTTTGATCACGGTCTTAGTCTCTTGAGCAACAGAAGGCAGAGCGACTAATACGAATAAAAGAAGGGTGGGTACTGCGAATCTGGATATACGCGTTAGTGCGCTTTTAGTAGGATTCATAACCTCCACATCTAGGTTTGGTGAACAAATTTGATGGTTGCTAGCTAAGCAGTTGACCGTTTCTGTCGGGGCGTGATGGCATCGGCCAGAAAAATGTTAGAACACAAAAATACAGCAGCAGGAGAACTTCTTCAAGAGAAAGCAGTGCGTTTTGTGTCTACGTGGTCTGGATAGATAGCCCGAGTTGTTCTCTGGCGGGTACGTTCGTATGACCCCCGAGGGACGATCAAGTTGCTATTCAGCTTAAAATTTTCACAGAACGATAATCTCCCGACCTTTATTGATTGCTTTCCAGCTCGGCTCTGTATTCTTCTGAAGCGTAGATGGCTACTTCTACCCTCCGGTTCTGTTGTCTGCCGAAGTTCGTGTCATTGGAGGCAACAGGTTGGCTCTCACCGTGTCCGACGATGCTGATCCGGCTGGCGTCGACGCCTTCGCGCACGAGAAGCGTGGCTGCTGCATCGGCGCGCTGTTCAGAGAGCTGCCGGTTGTAGTCTTCGGGGCCTGTACTGTCGGTATGTCCGGCAATCATAACGTCGGTGTTGGGGTACTCTCTCAGGCTGGCGCCCAGTTCTGCCAGGTTGAGCCTGGCGTCAGGCGATAACGAATAGGAGTTCACTTCGAACAAAATGGCAGAGTCGAATGTGACCTGAATGCCTTCGCCCACACGTTCTACCGATGCCCCTTCCAGTTCTTGCTCCAGTTCTTCGGCTTGTTTGTCCATCTGTCGTCCGATGATGGCGCCTGCGGTGCCTCCGACAGCCGCCCCGATGATGGCGCCCGTTGCAGTTTTTCCGGTCGCTTTGCCGATGATAGCGCCGACGGCGGCGCCGGCGCCGGCGCCAATCGCCGCCCCTTTACCCGTATTGCTGGCATTGGCGCAACCCGACAACAATACCACGATCAACAGGAGAGCGCCGATCGGGATCGCATGCGGGATAGGTTTTATAGTCTGTATAGGTTTCATGGCTTTATTTTATAGTAGTGGCGTTACGCGAACGGTGCACAGCAGCCTGGTTTACGCGGCTTTGCAACCGTGTAAAGCCGCTCTGGCAACACGTATGCGCATCCGGCGCGTAACATCTGTTATAGTAAACGAATGATCAGGATGAATGTATACACGCTTTAGTCAACTTTGGTGCCAAAGGACGAACGTGGGTTGTGCCGTTTATTTGTGCCCCTGGCGCGTAACATCTGATTTTCATACGAATAATTAACATTTTCGTACGGCGCTTCAACTGTATGTGATGAAGCCGAAATAAGCGGGGCTAGTATAACGAATCTTCTATCTCCCAGATCTTCTATCAACGTATCTAACCTTACATTTTCTTTACCTTTATATTATGAAGCTAATCATACCGATGGCAGGGCGGGGTACTCGCGTACGCCCACACTCTCATGTTACTCCTAAGCCGTTGCTGGCAGTCAAAGGCAGAACCATGGTGGAGCGAATAGTGGACACTTTTGTACGTGTGTTGCCCAGAAAACCAACCACCAATGTATTTATCCTCGGGCCCGATTTCGGGGAAGGTATCCGGGATCAATTACGAAGCATCTGCGACTCGAGAGGGATGGAGGCCCATTTCTGCGTGCAGCAGAGGCCGCTGGGCACGGCGCACGCCGTGTATGCCGCCAAAGACTATCTGGACGGAGAAGGGATCGTTGTGTTTGCCGATACGCTTTTCGACATGGAAACCACGGCAAAGCTCGAAGGGGCCGATGTGGTCGCCTGGGTCAAGTTCGTCGAAGACCCGAGTCGATTCGGCGTAGCCGTGCGGGAAGGAGAACGCATAACGGCATTCGTCGAAAAACCGAAGGAGCTCATTTCGAATGAAGCGTTGATTGGAATATACTATATTCGAGAATTACAGAATCTCAAGAAAGAGATCGCCGTTATGATCGAGCAGGATAAGAAGGGGCCGACGGGCGAATACTATCTCACGGATGCTTTCGACCAGATGTTGAAGGCGAATCTGGTGTTCAAGACGGCCACCGTGTCCGAATGGCTGGATTGCGGCACCATCAGTGCATTGATGGAAACAACCAAAGTTATTTTATCCAAGGAAGTGGGGGATCTGCGCCATGGAGAGATAACCAACAGCCTGATCCAGAATCCGGTATATATAGGCCCGGGCGCCAAGGTGACCAACGCCGTGGTCGGTCCGTACGTCTCCATCGAAGAAGGCGCTGAAGTGAATGGATCCATCATTCGAGACAGTATCGTCTTTGCAAATGCCCATGTGGAAAATGCCATCCTGGAAAACTCGCTCATCGGCCAGTTTGCACGCGTGAAGGATACGCCAAGGCATATAAATGTCGGCGACCACGCCTACCTCGAATATTGACGAGAATATCGATGACGCCTCAGGGGAGGTTATGACGCTCTATCCACCCAATACTGAAGAGAAAGTAGGGTTCGATGCATTGAAGCATCGAATCGGGCGGTTCATGCTGAGCCCCATGGGCCGGCAATGCTTCGAGCAACAGACCCCCTCTTCGGATATCCAGTGGATTCGGCAGGAATTGCAGCGGGTGGTCGCGCTCCAGGAAGTATATACCTTCGATGATCCGGCGCCTTTCCAGCCTGTCGAGGACGTCAGCGCGGTGTTCAGGCACATTGCCCCGTCGGGGGCGTCCGCTGAACTTGAGACGCTGCTGGACGTGGCTCGCCTGCTGGAAGTGCTGCGCCGGGTCCGGGATTATTTTAGCGCCCGCCAGGATCAGTATCCGGTTCTGAAGGAACTCACCGATCAGCTGGTCGCTTTCCCGCACCTCGAAAAACGAATCGCCGAGGTTGTTGACGTCGACGGACGGATGAAGGACAGCGCCTCCCCGGAGTTGAAGAGAATCCGGCGCAAGATGGTGGCCACGCAGCAGCGATTGCGCGAGTCGTTGATGCGAGAGCTGCAAAAGTCAGTCAGCCAGGGCTATACGACCGAGGCGCAACCTACAGTGCGGAGCGGGCGCATGGTCATACCGGTCCGGGCCGAGGCGAAGCGCAAAGTCAGCGGATTTGTCCACGATGTGTCTTCGACCGGGCAGACCGTCTATATCGAGCCGGCCAGCTGCCTGGACCTTAATAACGAGGTGCGCGCCATCGAGGCCGAGGAGCACCACGAAATCAGGCGCATCCTCATCGAAGTCGCTGACCAGCTGCGCAGTCACGTGGACAGCATCCGGCAGGGAGCCCTCGTCTACGGCCGGCTGGATGTGCTGCAAGCGAAGGCAAGGCTGGCCAACGAACTGAATGCTCATGCCGTCCGAGTGAATGAGAATGGCGTCATTCGCATCGTCAAAGGGCGAAATCCTGCATTACTGCTGCACTTCGACGCGCAAAACAAAACCGGGGGGGCGCCGGAAGCAAACCCGCGAACGGTGACTCCCCTCGATCTGTCTCTGGGAGAAACGGTATCTACGCTCATCCTGACCGGCCCCAACGCCGGCGGTAAAACCGTTGCGATGAAAACCGTAGGCCTGTTTGCCCTGATGCTCGCGTACGGCATACCCCTGCCGGCCGACGAAAAGACCGAATTCAGCGTCTTCGAACGGCTCATTCTCGACATAGGCGACGAACAATCCATAGAGAATGACCTTTCTACCTTCAGTTCGCACGTCGCCAACCTGCGGTATATGCTGGACCGGGCCGACGAGCGCACCCTCGTATTGATCGACGAAGCCGGCACGGGGACCGATCCAGCCGAAGGGGCCGCGCTCGCCCAGGCGGTGTTCGAGCGACTGACGAGCCGGCACGTCCGCACGGTGGCTACCACGCACCACGGCTCTCTGAAGGTGTTCGCTCATCAGGCGGACGGCATCGAGAATGGGTCTATGGAATTCGATCAGGCTACACTCCGCCCGACCTACCGGCTGAGGATGGGCGTTCCGGGTTCGTCCTATGCCTTCGAGATCGCCTCTCGGATGGGGCTCGATGCCGAGCTGCTGGGACGGTCTCGCGCCCTCATCGGCAACCAGGCGGCGCGGTTGGAGGATCTGATCCTCAGCCTCGAATCCCGGAATCAGGCGCTCTATACCCGCCTCCAGGAGGCCGAGCAGACGTTGGAGGAGGCCTCGGTGCAGCGGCAGCAGTACGAGACGTTGCGCGATGAACTCGAAGAACAAAAGAACGAGATAAAAGAGAAAGCGCTGGAAGAAGCCGAGTCTGTCGTTCAGGAGGCCAATGCCCGCATCGAGCGCACGATACGTGAGATAAAAGAAAGCCAGGCCGCGAAAGAGCCTACCCGGCAGGTGAGAACGGAACTCGAGCGCTTCAAAGAAAAACTGAGTGACGAGAAAAAGCGAACGACGTCTCGCAAAGCGCGACGTTCGAAGCGGGGGAGCAGCAGAAAGAGCGCTTCGCAACCGGCTCCATCGACTGAGGCCTTACGGGTGGGAGATCAGGTTATCCTCGATAGCGGATCGACCCCTGCCGAATTGCTCGAACTCTCCGGTAAAGAGGCCGTCATCATGGCCGGATCGATGCATATGCGGGTGGACGTCGACCGGTTGACGAAAGTAGCCGGCCCGAAGAAACAGAAGGTCATCGTAGGGCAAGTCAAAGCGGCTCATAAAGACGGACTTACCGCATTAAAGGCCAGCAATCGCATCGATCTTCGCGGCAAACGGGTGGACGAAGCGCTTGCCGACGTAGCCCGCTTCGTGGACGATGCTGTGGCGGCGAATATAGCCCGTGTCGAAATTGTTCACGGAAAAGGGACGGGCGCCCTGAGGAATGCGATTCACGAATACCTGGAGCGCCTCCCTGAGATCGGGCAGTTCGAAGAGGCTCCCTACAACGAGGGCGGCCCCGGGGTTACGTATGCCTTTCTGGCGTGAGTCAGTTCCGAGGCCGGCATGGACGGGTTCGACATCTCCACCGGCAGCATCGCTCAAATTCGGAACGTCAGCGCTGATACACCGACCATGTATCGAGCTCCGCCGCCCAGCAGGGTCGACTTCGGTGTGCCGGCAAGACCGACGCTGAAGTCGTACACCGGCGTTTGAATGCCGAACCCGAAGCCCATCGTGAGCGCGCCGCCGCCTCCGATACGGATCCCTGTGCGGATCGGGAAAGAGAACCGCCGGCCCGGGTGATACTCGCCCCCCAGGTATAGCGACGGCCGGCGGGACAGGTTGCCCGCGGATGTAGTGAGCCCTATAGAGGTGCCGGCATTCAGGACGAATAGCCCTTTCATGGCATGCCAGGTTCCTCCCGCGTGAAAAGCAGCGGGCAAGTACGTCGTGAAGCTCCCCTTCTTGCGGTCCACTTCATCGTACGAATCATCGAGGAGCGTCTCGAAATAATCCTCTATGTACGCCCCGAAGTCGCCGTCAAATTCTTCGTCGACCCGATCGAGATCGAGATCCAGGCCGTCGAACTCGAGTGCACTGCCCGACGACGTGACCGCGTCCGCGTTTCTGGTCCAGCGCACGTAGCCAATATCCGTGAAGCTGGCGGACAACAAGACGTTTTTTCGGAATTCGTACGTAGCGCCCACGTCGAAGCCGAACCCTCCACCGGACACCGCAGAGAACGGATTGTCGAACTCGGAAGGAGCAGCATCTACCAGAAAGCCCGTCGACTCGAACAGGTTGATGGCATCGCCGATGTCTTTGTTGAACTGCCCGGCCGCCTGGATGAGATAGTCGAACTCGTGTGTGATGGCCCCGTTGTTCAACTCGACGCGTGAATCCATCGTCGTGCGGGCATAATTGAGGCCGAGAATGTATTTAGGGGCTATGCCCACGGAGAGGCGATACTCGGGGAAGAAGTGGCTGTACCCTATTGAGATCTCGGTCGTCACTGCGGAACGCATATCGACGTTGACGGGAAACGACCCCTCCTGGTCTGTGCCGACGAGCAGGAGATCGAACAACCCCCGGCTGAATCCTGCATTCGAATAAGCGCGTGTTCGGACCGCGAGGCCGGCCCCCCAGCGGTACCCCCGGAAGACAGCGGCCAGGGGGACCACCTCGGCCGTAAGGCCCACGTTGCGGATATATCCTTTATCCACCGCGCCCATCCAGTCGTCGAGGATCGAGCGCATCTCGTCGGAGGTCAGGTTGTCGCCCTGAGTGAACGAATTCGTGTAGTGAGAGAACTGCAGAAGGCTCCCACCCCCATAGGCCTGAATACCCCCCAGCGACATCACGAATCGCGAACCGCGTTCGTCCAGCCACAGGTTGGCCGGGTTGAAGAACAACGCATCCGTGTCCCTGACGTACGAGGGACCGCCGCCGGCCGTGCTCATCATGGATACGCCGCGTGTATCGATCTGAGCGGTCGCCGGATGGAAGTCCGCCAGAGAGGCAAAAAGAACGAAAGACAAAATGAAGCGGTTCAGTATCTGTTTCATCGGGGGTTAGGGTTGAGCTAATAAAGTCGTAGGATATCGGGCCGTACAGCCTGCATCGGCCGCGATCGTTTATTCATCCCGCACCTGCACGGTCAGATCGAAATTACCCAGAAGGCGGATTTGTATGGTGTCGGTAGCACGAAGGGTTGCCGGGTTTTGCTGATTCGTGTTGACCTCGAAGCGAACGCGTGCCTCTTCGCCTCTGCTCAGGGTGCGCAATTGCTCTTCGGTGACGGCGATGTCGAGCGTTCCTGGCGTTGTCCCTGTGCTCAGGCCGGCTTCGTCGACCGGGGCCGCATCCAGGGTGTACGGGGCGGCCGCCGAATCAGGGAGCGAGAGGATGATCTGACCGCCTGCATCCAGGATGTCGATAGTCAGGTTGACGCTGACGGGCAACCCGTTGGTATACTCGAGCTCCAGGCCTCCCTGGTTGAGCACTACGTCGGCCTCCGGGTCGGTCAGGTCTTCCAGGCTGGTGAGGTCGGCGTCGAAGGTCTCGTCGGCATTAAAAGAGCCCGTAAAACTCAGCGGGATGCCGGCGCCGATGGATGCTTCCATCGTGAACGGCTTCTGGAGGCGCACGAGGCGGCCATTCATGCCCTGGACGAGCCCCTTGCCGACGTACCTGAACTCATCCGGCAGAGCGCTTATAAAGGCATCGAGATTCGAGTTGGTGTGGTTGATCTCGACGACCTGGGTGACGACCTCGTCGGGGGAGGGGGAGCCGGGAATGGTGAATTTGATCAGGTTCTCGGGCGCAATGGCGACGCCGTTGTAGATGAAGTTCTGAGCGATGGTGTCGCCGGCAGTCACGGCAAAAGGTCCCTCGCCCCGCAGATAAGTGGGGGCGCCCTCGCTGTCCAATCCAACCATGGCTGCGTAAAAAACGATGTCCGCTCCGAGATTGGTATCTATAGAGAAGGTGAACTGCGACCCGTTGAACTCGAAGCCTTCGAGGTCGTATTCGTTGAGCTCGCTCAGGCTGCCGAGGTCCATGATCTCCGCCTCCTGGTCGTTCATGACTTCCAGGCGCCCATCGCTGTCGACGTCATCCGTAAGGTCTATGGTGCTCGCTTCCATGATGGCTTCAACACGTGAGATCTGCAGATTCTGCGGGGCGATCGAAGCGAGAATCTGGTCGTCGGTATTTAATGCGGTCGGCTCACCGGCTTCACTGACCGCGAAGACGTTGTAGTTCGCTTCGTTGTCGACCGGATAAATACGGACCCCCGCCAGGTCGACCGCGATATTCCGGAGGGTCGTCCTGCCCGATAACCGGGTAAACTGCATGTTGGCGGGATTTTCCGTCGTTCCGCGGAACTGGATGACCATGGAATCGGCTTCGGAGTACGGAGGCATCCGGAATCCCGGCAGCGTAAACTGGAGCAGGTCCATGTCCATCTCCATCTCGTTGGTAATCTCTTCGATCATCAGCGTGCCGGCTTCCAACTGTACGTACTCCTGCCCGCTTTCAAAGCTGACGTCGTCGACGTCGATCGCCAGGAGGCCGTCCGAGGTGAATTCTTCAGCCTCAGGAACGAAGAACAGCTCGTCTACGACGACGGTCCCGACGACCGAGGTGAAGAGTCCATCCTCTTGTCGGAGTGCGGCGCTGGAAGAGGTGCCGGGGCTGGAGGCGAGTACGTCGACTTCGATTTCGCTCGCGATGAGTTTGCCCTCCATCTGGAACACGAGATCGATGGCACTGGCCGAAGGAATGGTTCGGCTCGTGCCTGCCGGCAAGTCGTCCAGGTCGAGCATGACGCTCGGTGCAGCAACCTCGCCGACATCGCCCAGATTTCTGACGGTGAGGTCGGTCAACGTCACGTCGAAGGGGAGGCTGTTGGCGATGCTGATGGTGACCGTGCCGCCGGCAGCAACGATTCCGGAAAAGTCGGTGTCGCCGCCGAGGGTCAGGGCATCGCCGGATGCGTCGATGTCGGACTGAGCAGGCACATCCGTCACGCCGGTTTCGGCATATTCGAGCGGGCGGACGATCGTGGTAATCTGCACGGCTCCTGGCTCGGCTGCAAATGGGGCGTCCCCGTCGGCCGTCGTCACATCGAGCCGGTATACGGTGTCGTTGGTGAGCAGGCTCTCCGATACATCCATGCTGGCCGTCGCCTGCTGACCCGGTGAAGGACTCGCGTTGAAGCTCGCCCGAGCAATCTCTATCGTCGAACCGCCATCCGGGCGTTCCAGAATGACCTCAGGCGCCCCGCCCTGGCTGCTGACGAGCGCATCGCTCGAAAATCCGTTCTCCAGCGTGAAATCAAACCGGTTGACAGTCCCGGTCGAAGTCGATAAGCGAACCGATTCGACACTCACGTCGGACAGGTTGATCAAATCGACCGTAGGAGGGACCAGAACAGCCCCGATATTGAACGTTGGGGCTGGAGGGATGACGGGGAACGGCCCCAGGGCGCCCTCTTCGGTGACGAAGAGGCCGATGTCCGAACCGAACGTTTCGGTTTCGAACTCTTGCTCTTCCAGCGATCCGATCGAGACGCTGATAGAAATGGGATCGAGGGCGACTTCGCTGATCAGGTCGTCGAGGTCTCCGATATCGAGATCGTCGAGATCCTGGTTGATGAGCAGCCGGTTGTTGCCCGGATCTACCGAAAATAACGTGTCGAACGATGCGTCTGTCGAGTCGATCAACGGCGTCAGCCCCGTCTCGTCGGGCCCCAGCAAGACAAACGTTTTATCTAAGATCAGCGGCGCCTTGACGCTGGTCGTCAGGCTGAAGTCCGGGGATTCTGTCGGGATATCGCACCGGCTCAGCAGAACCACCATAGCAAGGCAGAATAGGGATCTGGAAAAGACAGGGAAATGTGTCATGGATTGTACGTTGGTCCTTCGTGTTTTGAGTACAATGAAGATTCCCAGGCGAGTGACATATCCTCAAGGAGGGCAGAGAAGATATCGGATAGACCCTCGCATACTTTAGATGTCCGCATCGATCGGGAAGGCCCAACAAGCCGGCGCATCACGCGCGAAACCGGGGAGATTGCACAGTCTATAAGGCTGAGTGTCCAGGAAAAATGACAACCGCCGGGATGAGTACCGCGGTAGAATTGCGTATTTTGGACGAAATGAAGTGAAATCGACCACGGTTCGCTTTTTGAAAGAGATTCGTCGAACACGGAACTGACGACAAATCATGAAAGGATATTTAGTACTGGTCCTATTGTTATCCTCCTTGAGTCCGGCTCAGGCGTCTATGCAGGACGATCTGGACCGTGTTCTTTCAAAGATTCGGGATGCCATCGCGCTGGGCAACGCCAATGCACTGGCCAGCCAGTCCAGCGCCTATGTCGAAGTGTCTCTGTTCGGCGCCGGCCGGTTATACAGCCGGTCGCAGGCTACCTATATTTTGAAAGACTTTTTCAAGGAGTATCCGCCCGGCGCATTTTCGTTCAAACGGAAGCTGCACGTTGGCGATGACTGGTATTTGTATGGCAACTATATGAATTATTCAGGTAATGCCTTCTATCGGATGGAAATCCGCATTCACAAATATAGAGGGCGCTATGAGATCAAGAACATCCGGATCGTTGCGACCGAACGATGATTTCCGGGCGTATGATCGACTCGCCCCGCCCTACCTATGAAGCCTCTTTTCCCTCACAACGTCCGGTCTATGCTTTTTTCGAGATGGATGCTCGGCGTTTTCGGGTTGTTGCTGATGGCTCTGGGGGGCGTTTCTGTATTCAAACACGCCCACCTGGGTCGGATCGACGATCGACTCGAGGCAGAGCGACAACAGGTTGCGGAACAGGCCTTTTCACGTATCCACCGGGATTTCGAGCGTACCTTCAACGACGTCCATCGAAGGGCGCTCGAGGTAGCTGAGAGCGAAGCGGTCATCGAATCGCTGCGCAGGTATACATTCACGGCAGATCCTGCCGGCGAAAGGGAGCTCATCGCCCTGTTCTCCGAGATCCAGATCGACGACGGGGAGTCGATTGAGCTCTATACCGTCGCTCCGCGGCTTATCGCCTGGAAAGGGTTCAGCATGCCGATAGGAGAGGCGCCCGCGAGTTCGTCGTTTCCCTACGATGTGAGGTTCGAAGCGATCGTGGACCGCGGCATCTGGGAAGCTCTCGTAAGCTGGCATCCGGTCGTGTACGACAATCGCGTGATAGGCTCGGTACGGGCGATGCAGCTCGTTGGCGTTCAGATGCCCGTCGAGAATCAGTATTTGAAGAGCAACAGCCTGTCAGATAGCTGGCGGAGATTGACCCAGCTCCCGGTGAGCGTAGGGCTCGGCGCCGGCATCGAAGCGCCGGACCTGCCGGAAGATCGGGGCATTGTGCGCCATCTCGTCGACCCCAGCGGAGAAACCCAGGGATACGTCTATATCGCGTACCCCTCCGAAGAAGCGTTGAGGATGGCGGTGACCGATCGGTACACGGATTTGCAGACCCTGCTGATTGCGATCCTGTTTCTGGGAGCGATCGTCCTGCTGATGCAGGGATTGCCGGCCTCGTTTCACGTGAAGGATTCGGATAACGCGATGCAGGCGCTCGTTCGGAATATCGTCTACTTTGTACTGTTTGCGTTGGCCTGGTGGGGGATGAGATTCGGGCTTTTGTATCTGGAGGTGCCGGCACGCTGGCAGCGAGGCAAGGCCCCCCTCTCCCCGCTGTTCGATCCTTCCCACTTTGCCTCCGATTTCGGATGGGGGTTGTTCCGTTCTATCGGCGACATGTTCATATCCGCCCTGTTCATGCTGCTGTTCTCGATCTGGTGTTTCCGGTTCATCCATGGCCTTAGCACTGCATGGGTGCGCAGAACACAGAATCGGAACAGCCGGCACAACCCCAGCGCTCTGTGGGCCGCACTGCGCGTTCTTCTTCTCGCTGCGGCGTCAATATCTCTGATGGTCGTACTGAATCACATCCTCGGCCAGCTGATTTTTCGATCAGTCATCGACAGCACCCTGGACTATGTCAATCGTTCCGGCCTCATACCGGACCGGCTCGTCTTTTTCGTCTTCTGCACCCTCAATATTTTTGCCGTCGCTGTTTTTGTCTTGAACGTATCGCTGGCCTGGTTTGCAGTCCAGCAGGGGCGGTTGTACTGGCCGTTCGTCGGGCCCCTGTACGGGCTGTGGGCGAGCATCGGGGGGCTGATACTGCTGGCCGGTTGGCTCTACGGCGTTACGTGGCAGGATCCCGTCTACCGCGCCCCGGCGCTCTTTGTGATGGTGATTGTTACCGCCTGTTGGATGGGCAGCGTTTTTGCGGCGAGGCAACCCGAGAAGCTCCCCCAATGGCTGCACATTCGAGGGGTGCTGCTGGCCATCCTGTTGCTGTCCGTGCCGCTGTACGGTTTTCTGGATCGCGGCATGGACGCTCAATTGCGGAGCCGTATGGTCGAGGCGGCCAATTCTTTTGACTCCAGGCAGGACCCTCGTGTCGTGTTCGCCTTAGAGGAGATCCTGTATGACGCTCGTGATAGCGGTGAGCTGGCTGGCAGCCTCGGCCTGCCGGCGGGTAGAGAACGGCAGGAACAGGTCGATGAACTCGTGGGGCGGCTGCATCGCCTCTCCTCGTTGTCCTCCCTGGTGACGCACGACGTAAGTATTGCGGTATTCGATTCCAGCGCGGCCCGGGTCAGCCATTTTGTTCAAGGGGATCAAGATGCCTCGGAAGCATTCATCGATACGGCGGTGCGCGATGAATATTTGACGTTGAAGTCCATGTTCGAAGAAAGCGGGACGGACAGCATTCTGGTCGAAATCCTGACCGGCCGTTTCGAGACAGAGCGATTTCAGTACGGCGGCATCGGGCCCCTGGTCCAGTCGGACACGTCCGGCATAGTCGGCTGGATTGTCGCCAGGGCAGAACCCAAGGCACTGATCCACGACGAGAGCACCTTGTTCCCCAAAGTGCTGCTTCCCCAGGGCGTCAGCCAGCTGCAGGGCAATTTGTCCCTCGCCCAGTTCCAGGGCGATGTGTTGGTGCGCAGCATAGGGGCCGAGTTCGGGCACTACCGGATGAGGGAAGACGTGTACGACCAGCTTCGGCTGCAGGAGGAGTTGTGGAACGAGGAGAAGCGGGGCGACCGGGAATACGTCACCTACTACAAACGCATCCTCGTCGAAAGCTCCTCGGTGACCAGCGCGCCGATCACCTCGGTGACCGCCGTGCGCACGTCGAAGATGAACCTGTTCGATCATCTCTATTATCTGCTCCGTTTTATCGTCGCGGGCATATGCGTGGGCGCCCCGTTGTACCTCATCGCGCGCCTGGTATGGCTCAAGAATGGGTTTTGGAGGCGAAGCCGGCTCCGGTTCAAAGACCGGGTTCTGAACGCGTTCTTAGGGGTCGGCGTGTTTGCCGTCGGCATCGTTGGGATGTTCGGTCTGCGCGTAATCACCTCGGAAAACGAAAATGCGATCGAAAGCTGGATAAAGGCCCAGCTGGAGCGAGTCGAAGAATATCTGGTGCTGAATGCCGAGTTCGGAGAGCTGCCTTCGGAGGTGTTGAGCCGGATGGATGTCCATGAGTTGTCCGAAAAAGTCGGGCTGGACTTGAACGTGTACGAAGGCATGGGGCTGGCCAGAACGAGCCGGCAACAACTGGTCAGGGATCGGCTGATCGATGAGCGACTTCCGTCCAGCGCCTATTACGAGTTGTTCTATCAGGGCAGCCGGCATGCGTTCGCCCCGCAGAAGGTCGGGACCTTTCAATACACAGCCGGCTATCGCGTGCTGCCGGATCGGAACGGAGAGCCGCGTTACATCATCTCGGTGCCCACATTGCCGGAACAGGAACGCATCGAGGAGGAACGCGCTCGTACCGTGGCCTATTTGTTCGGCGCTCTCCTGTTGCTCGTCATCGCGGTGATGCTCACGGCATCCCTGCTGGCCAATGCCCTGGCACGTCCGATCGGCAGGCTGCGCGAAGGCCTGGAGGCCGTAGCGCGCGGCCGGTTCGAACGCCCGCTGCCCGTCGATACCCGGGATGAAATCGGCGAACTCGTGCACACGTTCAACGCGATGCAAGAACAGCTCGCCGATAGCCGCAGGCAACTGGCCCAGCAGGAGAGGCAGCTCGCCTGGCGTGAGATGGCCCGGCAGGTGGCTCATGAGATCAAAAATCCGCTGACTCCGATGAAGCTGTCTGTACAGCACCTCCGGCGCGCTTTCGCGGGAGTAAATGGCGGTAAGGATCCTTCGGGAGACGGCAAATCAGAACGGTTCAACCACCTCTTCGACCGGATTACGTCCACACTCATCGAACAGGTGGATGCCCTGGCTCGCATCGCCAACGAATTTTCCTCTTTTGCGCGCATGCCGAAGCGCTTGCTCGAACCCCTGGACCTCAATGGGGTGCTGAACGAAGCCGTTGACCTCATGCAGGAACAGGTCCACAATGAGATACAGATCGACGTGTCCGACGAACCGCTGATCCTGCTCGCAGACAAAGAAGAACTCCGCCGCATCTACATCAACCTCATCAAGAACGCGATAGAAGCGACATCCCAGAAGAAAAACGTGCGGATTAAAGTGTCCTCCTCGCTGGAGCAGGGAAAGCATGGGCATACGAAATGGGCCTATAGCACCGTCGAAGACGAAGGGACCGGCATATCCCGTGACGTGGTCGACCGTATATTCGAGCCTAACTTTTCCTCGAAGACGAGCGGAACGGGTTTGGGGCTCGCCATCGTGAAAAAAAGCGTCGAAGAATTGAACGGCGAGATAGGATTTCAAACGGAAGAACACCAGGGGACAACTTTTTGGATTAGATTGCCGTTGATTGAGGATTGAACCCTGACAATGGAATACGGAACGCATGAAGGCAATCGTGATTGGAGCTGGCGAAGTCGGATTTGATGTGGCTCGTCTTCTGGCCCTTGAACAACATGATGTGACGGTTGTGGACGTGGATGAGGGAGCGTTGGATTACGTGAAAAATCGCCTCGATGTGATGACTATACACGGCGGTGGCACGTCGGCCGAGGTGTTGATGGACTGCGGCGTACGGCAGTCGGATATCCTCATCGCGGTGACGACCATTGACGAGGTCAATCTCGTCTCCTGCATGATGGCCAGCCGGTTGGGCGTGAAAACGACCGTCGCTCGTGTGCGGTCCAATGTGATCGATCAATCGCAGTCTATCATCAAGGCCCAGGATTTTGGTATCGATATCCTGATCCATCCTGAAGAAAGTACCGCTCAGGAGGTTACCCGCCTGATCTTCCGGTCCAACGCGACCGACGTGTTGACGTTCGCCGACGGCAGGCTCCACCTCGTAGGTATGCGTCTTGACGCGACCTCCTCGGTCCTGGGGGTCTCCTTGAAAGAACTGGCCTCCAGGCAGCCCGATATACCCTTTCGTATCGTAGGCGTCAGTCGCGGCATACGCACGTTGTTGCCCCGGGGTGACGTCAGGTTGCAGAAGAACGACCAGGTGTTCGTGCTCGCCCGGCCCAAACACATGCCTCACGTGTCCCGGTTGTTGGGCAAAAGTGAGCAACGCATACAGAATGTGATGATCCTGGGCGGCACCCGTGTGGGTGCGCTCATTGCACAACAGCTGGGGCAACGAAAGTTCCGGAGCATCAAGCTGGTGGAGTCCAGCCGTGACCGGGCCGAAAAGGTAGCACGAAACTTGAAAAATGCACTCGTCATCCACGGGGATCTGACAGACATAGATTTGCTCGTCACCGAAGGGCTCGGCGAAATGGATGCATTCGTAGCCGTCACCGACGACGAAGAATCGAATCTCGTCGCCTGCCTGATGGCTAAACACCTCGGAGTTCAGAAAACGGTGGCCATCCTCTCCAAATCCGCCTATGTGCCGATCAGCCAGGCCATCGGGCTCGATGCCGCAGTGAGTAAAAAACTCGCCATTTCTCGCGAAATTTTGCACTTCCTTCGGGGGAAACACGTGTTGAGTGTGGCCACCGTACACGGTTTCGACGTAGAGATCCTGGAAGTCGAAGCCAAGAAGAGATCCCTGATCACGCGAAAACCGGTCGCCGAACTCGATTTGCCCGACGACCTGATCCTGGGCGCCGTCATGCACGGGAAGGACGTCGAGGTGGCTACGGGGGAAACTCACATCCAGCCCGGCGATCGCGCCATCGTGTTCGTTCGGTCCAGGTCGATCCCCAGGGCAGAGCGTATCTTCGAAAAAGCCCGGTAGGGTTTGGCGTTTGGAGAACCCGGTTCTTACTATGGCGGTAGTAGCGTTTGCATGTCATCATTTGGTGACGGTACGCATAGATGCGTACTATCCTTCCTTATATACTGAGGTCGCATGCTTCTAAACCTGAAGGCCGTGCTGGGTACGCTGGGCATTCTGCTGTTCTTTCTCGGGGTTGCCCTCCTCGCGCCGATGTTCGTGAGCCTCATTCAAAGCGATGGGGTCTGGTGGAGCTTCGGGCTGGCTGCGGGGATCGCGCTGGGATTGGGCGCCGGGGGATATCGGGCGTACGGGAGGTCGAGCGAGCCGTTGAGGTCGCGTGAAGGGTTCGCTGTGGTTTCGCTGGCCTGGTTCGTCCTCTCGCTGGTGGGCGCCCTGCCCTTTGTGTTTTCCGGCGTCCTGGCCTCCTATACCGATGCCTTCTTCGAGACGATGAGCGGGCTGACTACCACCGGGGCGACCATCCTGGGCGGGGTCGATACGCCGGCTATCGAAGAGCTGCCGGCGTCCTTCTTGTTCTGGAGAAGCCTGTGCCACTGGCTGGGAGGCATGGGGATCATCGTGCTCACCCTCGCCATCATGCCTGTCCTGGGTATGGGTGGCATGCAGTTGTTCAAAGCGGAAGTGCCCGGCCTGACGGCGGACAAGCTGACCCCGCGAATCGCAGAAACGGCGAAACGGCTCTGGCTGGTTTACGTCGGATTCACAGCCGTTCAGGTGCTATTGTTGTGGCCGGCCATGGGGTTGTTCGACGCCGTCAACCATGCTTTCGCCACAATGGCGACCGGCGGGTTCTCGACGAAGAACGCTTCTGTCGGCCATTTCCAGTCAGCCTATGTCGAATGGGTCATCATCGTTTTCATGATCCTGGCAGGCATCAACTTCGCCCTCCATTATCGCATGCTGCGCGGGCAGTTCGTGAGCCTGCGCAGAGATGCGGAGCTGAACGTCTATCTGAGCATCATGGCCGTGAGCACGCTGTTGCTGGTCGTAGCTGTGTGGGAGCCGCTCGCTTATACGGATTCGGCAGGACGTACCGAGGCCCTCACGTACGCTTCGTTCTCAGAATCGTTCAGAAAGGCCGCTTTTCAGGCCGTTGCCATCGTCACCACGACCGGTTTCGGGACGGCAGACTACGAGTTATGGCCCGCCATGGCGAATAGCGTTCTCTTTTTCCTCTTCTTCTCGGGAGGCATGGCCGGCTCCACCGGCGGCGGGATCAAAGTCATCCGCCACGTCCTGCTGTATAAAAATTCGTTTACCGAGTTGAAACAACTCATCCATCCCAATGCAGTCATGCACATCCGGATCAACGGGCAGATCGTGTCGAAAGAAATCATGGGCAATGTCTTGTCCTTCTTCGTCCTCTATTTTGCCCTCCTCGGCTTCAGCACCCTCGTGATGTCGACGATGGGGCTGGACGTGTTGAGCTCCTTCTCCGTTGCGATGTCCTCGATCGGTAATGTAGGCCCGGCCTTCGGCGATTTCGGACCCACCGAGACCTATGCGCCGATACCTGCATTCGGGAAATGGGTGCTCGCCTTGCTTATGATGGCGGGCCGGCTCGAGCTCTTCACGGTGCTGGTCCTTTTCTCCGTCGCGTTCTGGAAGCGGTGAACGACTCGTTCGGAAAGCGCGCCCTTATTTTCCTGTCCGCTGCGTCTTAAGGTTTTTGGCCTCATTCCGAAACTTCAAAGACGTGATTCGAGATCAATATAAGGCCCCAAAACCATGCAAAAACTCATCTTCATACTCGTTTTTTCCCTGTTCGCCTGTGCGGGTTGCGCTACCGTAGAAAACACCAATTACTTCGAAGCGGAGGACCTCATGGCGGTCCAGCACAACGATTTCAACGATTATCTGCTACTCGTATACAGAGACCCGCTCGGACAGACACGGCACGTCTTGCGCCGGCACGGGGTCACCGAGATGGTGTTGACGTACACGATCGAAGGCCGCATCAAACTGAAGACCCGCGGCAAACGAGAGCGTTTCATCAAGGCGATCGAAGCCGGCCACATAACGCAACGGATCAACGGATTGCTGAACACGCGCGAGGACGGAAACGCGGTTGTTGCCAGCATATGACCCGGCATATGAACCGGCATCTGACGATGCGTCAAGAGAAGTCCCTGAAGCCGAAGTAGTGGAGGACGTACTTCATCTTGGACGCCTTTTGTTCTCCAAAGCCGGGCAACGCTTTGACCCGTTTCTTGATTTCGGCAAAGTCGGCTCCATCGGACCAGATGTTTGAGGCGTCGCCCTCGTACTTTTCGCTCAAGATGCGGGCGACGTCCCGGGTTGTGTCCGCCATCTTGTTCGTAAACCGGTGTACGGCAGGTTGTTCTGCAAAGAGCGCACGAAACGCATCTTCGTCGAAGGCGGCGATCGTTTTCATGTCGAGGTGTCCGAGCCGTTCGTACAGCCGTTGTGGGCCGGTAAAGGCGTATTCGGCGCGTACGCGTTGATCGTACAGGAGGCCGAGCAGGGCGGCATTGGGATCCTGGCGAATAAATCGGTCGGCCTCGTGATCTCCGGTGAGGGTGCCTTCTTCTTTGTAGCGATCCATCATGCGAGCGAGACCGCCTTTTAAGGCGCCGTAATCGAGGGGGTTAATATGCATAACAAGAGCTCATACGTTCGGTAGCGGTCAGCGGAGCCAGCCGGCTACATCTTTGGCGAAATAGGTCAACAATACATCGGCGCCGGCTCGTCGAATACCGGTCAGCGCTTCCAGGACGGCCGGGCGTTCCTCCAGCCAGCCGGCTTGTGCCGCCGCCTTGATCATGGCATACTCCCCACTGACATGATAGGCTGCCACCGGAACGTCCACGTGCTCGGCGATGCGGTATATCACGTCGAGGTAATGGACCGCCGGTTTCACCATAACGATATCCGCCCCCTCTTCGATATCCAGATAGGACTCCCGCAGGGCCTCCCTGGCGTTCGCAGGGTCCATCTGATACGTTTTCTTGTCAGTCGGTATGCCTGCCTCCGATCGCGGGGCGGAGTCGAGCGCTTCTCTGAAAGGGCCGTAATACGACGATGCGTATTTGGCCGCATAGGAGAGGATCGAAGTATGGACGTGTCCGGCATCGTCGAGCACGTCTCGGATGGCCGCCACGCGGCCGTCCATCATATCGGAGGGCGCTATGATGTCCGCTCCTGCATCGGCCTGAAGCAATGCCATCTGGGAGAGGACGTCGAGCGACGCGTCATTGGCTACGACGCCATTTTTGACGACGCCGTCGTGGCCGTCAGAGGAATAGGGGTCCAGGGCGACATCGGTGATGACCAGCACGTCGGGAAGTTCGGCTTTTAAGGCCTTGATCGCTCGGGGATACAGCCCATCCGGGTTCAGGCTCTCCGTGCCGGAAGGATCCTTGAGGCTGTCATGAATGTTGGGAAACAGCGCGACGGCAGGGATGCCGAGCCGGTGGAGGGTCGTCGCTTCGCGCACCAGCTCGTCGATGCTGAGGCGGAACTGACCCGGCATGGCCGGGATGGGCTCGCGGACGCCTTCGCCGTCGACCAGAAACAGCGGCGCCACCAGGTTGTCGACGGATAGCCGGGTTTCGCGCACCATTCTCCGCATCGCCTCGGTGGTTCTCAACCGGCGAGGGCGTTGCGTCATGGGGAAGAGGATTTCCATAGGTTCCTGTTACCGATCCGATTTTCTTTTCCACTTGGGGCCTTCAGGGGTGTCCTCGACTTCGATCCCCATCGCGGCCAACTCGTCCCTGATCGCGTCGGCGCGGGCATAGTCTCGTGCATTGCGGGCTTGCTGGCGTTCCTCGAGCAGGGCTTCCACCCGATCCGACAGGTCGTCGTCTTCCGGAGTGGGTTCGGTGTGGGCAGTGAATCCGTTGTCGTATCTATATATGCCGAGCAACGCGTTGGTCTTGTCCAGCCATTCCTGAGTGCGTTTTGCCGAAGCCGCGTTCAGGGTACCCTCCCGCAATACTTGTTTGACGGCTTCGAGGGCCGACGAAATGGCCAGCGGCGTATTGAGGTCGTCGAGCAGGGCGTGCAGCGTTCGCTGGTAGCTCTCGTCGAGGCGTTCGCCGATGTCATCCGGTCCCGGGGCCTGTGCTGCAATGCCTTCGTCTACTACGCGCTGAACCTCCTCGAACCGGTGAACGATCTGGGCACAGTCGCTCAGCGTCTTGAACGTAAAGTTGTACGGCTTGCGGTATTGGCCGCTGATCAGGGCAAGCCGCAGAGCGAGCGGCTTGATGCCTCGGCCCCCGCTGGATGTTGGCCGGGTCAGGTCCCGGACGGTAAAAAAATTGCCCGTGCTCTTCGACATCTTCTTACCCTCGACCTGCAAGAAACGTGTATGCACCCACATGTCCGCAAAGGGAGCCCCCGTCAGGGCTTCAGACTGGGCAATTTCGCACTCGTGATGCGGGAAGATGAGGTCTTCCCCGCCCCCGTGGAGGTCGAAATGTTCACCGAGATACATCATGGACATGACCGAACATTCGATGTGCCAGCCCGGAAAGCCCTGGCCGAACGGGCTGTACCATTGCATCAAATGGTTGTCGTCTTTTTTCCATAAGGCGAAATCCCTGGGATGGCGCTTGTTGGGGTCGACGACGATCTCACGCACGGCCTCAGCGAGATGCCGGGCGTCTGTGTTGCCGGACAGCTTGCCGTAGTCCTTGAAGCTGCTCACGTCGAAGTAGACGGCCGTATCGGTTTCGTACGCGTGGCCCTGCGCGATCAGGGTCTCGATGGCGGCAATTTGCTGAGTGATGTGTTCGGTAGCGCGAGGGCGCACATCGGGTTCGTGAAGGTTCAGCGATTTCCAGTCCATAACGAGCGAGTCGGCGTAATACCGGGCCAGATCCCATACGGTCGCAAAATGTTCGCCTTCTTTGGAGCGCAACGCCTTTGCCATCTTGTCTTCTCCTGTGGCATCCGCAACGTCGTCTTCGGTCAGGTGCCCCACATCGGTGATGTTGCTCACATGGCGTACGTTCCAACCGATGGCGCGCGCGGTGCGATATATGAGGTCGGAAGTGAGGAATGTGCGAAAATTGCCGATGTGTGCGTACGAATAGACGGTTGGGCCACACGTGTACATGCGCAACTGGCCAGGTTCGCCGGGAGTCAGCGTGTCCAGAGTACCGGTTAACGTGTTGTGGAGTTGAAAGGGTGGGTGCGACGCCATTCGTTGAACAGGGATGATAATAGAGTTAGATAATGCGGCCCTTATACATCGATCTTACGAGAAGCGTTTCGTCGAAACCCCCGGCCCTGTGTGTATCCGATCATGCACTCTGGCGAAGCACCTCCCAGACCAGGTGCTTGAGCTGGGGGAGGATCAGTTTCTCCATGGCCAGGCGTACAGCGTTGGTTGAGCCCGGTGTCGAAAAAACCAGGGCGTCGCGGTATAAGCCGGCCGTGGCCCGCGAAAGCATGGCCGCAGCCCCGATTTCTTGATAAGAAAGCATACGAAAAATTTCACCGAAGCCGGGCAGGTACTTTTCGAGGTGGGCCGACACGGCTTCGTAGGTGTTGTCGCGCTTACTGATGCCGGTGCCGCCGTTAAACAGAATCGCCTCGGCGGTCTGAGACAAGGTGTCGAGGACCTCGAAGATCTCCCTGGGTTCGTCGGGCACGATCTTGTACGCAACTACTTCGAACCCGTGGTCGTGCAGCAGGCTCTGCGTCAAGGCGCCGCTTCGATCCGTTTCCCGGGTGCGTGTATCGCTGACGGTAACCACGGCACAACGAACCGCGGTATTCCTGGATGCTTCCAGATGTGCCTTGTGACTCATGCCTCGTGACTCATGTGTGTCGTTCGCTTTTTGGTTCGTCGAACCACCGGGGCGGGTCGTAGCCGTGACCGCCCCAGGGATTGCATCGCAGAATGCGATAGGCGGCCAGTACGAGGCCTTTGAAAAACCCGTACTTGTTCAGCGCCTCGACAGCATACTCGGAGCAGGAAGGAATGTACCGGCACGAAGGAGGAAAAAGCGGTGAAATAAACCGCTGGTAGGCGCGGACGAGGAGAATCGCAACGCGCCGGGGAATCGTAAGCAGTTCTCGAAGCATCAGGCACACCCGGTGTGTACGAAAGGGTTGCCGCCCTGAAGAGCGGATGGGTCAGCGACGGTCTACCCTTTCCAATCATACAATCGCTGAATCGTTCCTTTGGAGAAGGATCCCCTTCGAATGCCGGACCGGCCGTGGAGCCGTATCCAGGATGAGGCTCTTATCGCCTGGGCCGTAGGGCGCCCGGGCGGGCGGGGCGGTATACGCGTCCGCTCGGCTTCCATCGATCTCTGAGTGATGATTTTCTGGCCGAGGGCCGAAGTCGTTCCCTCGTTTTTTTCTGGTACGTGTCGATGTGATCCCCGGGTGTATGCCCTGAGGCGACGAACGAATAGGGGTCTGCCGCCTCATCGATGTCCTCGTAGAACAGAAATCGCCGGGGATCGATGCCCAACGGGTCGGGGGCGACCGGTTCGGCCTGCTCCGCCCAGGGTGGCGCCTTGCCGCCGTCCATGGAGACGGGGCTGTAGAAGTGGCGCGTCTCGAGCGATATCGGTCGATGGGCGGGGTCGGCCTTGTACACCTCCAGCGCGATGTCCAGCGCTCCGAGCCAGCTCTCGGTCGTCGAATGCTGATCCAGGCTGAGCAGGTACGTCCTTCGCGGGGAAGGGGCGTTGAAGGCGCTGAACTGCAAGGGCTCGAGGACCACCTCCCGGTACGTATCGCCACGATAGCGGGTCTCGACCCGGTTTCGAACCACCCAGGCGACGAGCCTTCGTTCATCCGCCCGATCGCTTTCCGAATAGATGCATCGCGCCAGCCAGAGCACTTCGTCCATGTCCATGGGCTCCAACGAGGAAAGACGTCGCTGAATTTCTTCGGGGTCGACGTCAAAGGAGAACGAAGTACCGGCGGAGCTCAGGCACAAAACGACAAAAATCAGACATTTCTTCGTCATCATTGAAAAAAAATCCTGCTACCTTGGGATGCAACTAGAACGAGAAAACGGGGTAATCGTATCCGTTTACGGCCCATTGAACAACGTATACTCGTATGAATCTCAACCCCTTATTGAGTCAGATCAAATACAATGCCGACGGACTCGTAATGGCGATCGCACAGGATCATGACACCCGGCAGGTGCTCATGGCGGCCTATATGAACGAAGCGACCGTCCGTCAAACGGTAGAGACCGGTATCATGACCTACTGGAGCCGGTCGCGTAACAAAGTCTGGGTGAAAGGGGAAAGCAGCGGCAACACGCAGCTCGTCAAGGACATGTATATCGATTGCGACGGGGACGTACTGCTGTTTTTGGTCGAACAGATAGGCCGTGCCGCCTGCCATACCGGAAAGGTGTCTTGTTTCTATCGGAAGTTCGAGGACGGTGAGCTCGTCGATGTCGGCGAGCAGGTATTCGACCCGGCTGACGTGTACGGAAAATAGACGTGTACCCGAAAAAAGCTCCATTCATGAAGCCCGGCCTGCATTCCGCCGTCTGGACCCTTCTCGCACCCCCTGATAAAAAAGCTACGATGTTATGAAGTCCTTCCTGTTACAGGTAAAAAAAATCACGTTCTTCCTGGGTTTGTTCGGTTGTATAGTCCCTTGGGCGGCGTATGGCCAGGAAGCGCCGGCCGACACCTCGGACTGGAATACCGACCTGAAAGCCATCCTGGCGGGGAGCCAGGCCTCTTACGACAACTGGGTAGAAGGGGGAATCAATTCGCTCGCTTTCACAGCCAGCCTGGACGGCGCCGCCACGCGTACGACGCCCAACTGGGTTCAGAAATACGAGGCCCGCTTCGCCATCGGGGCCCTCAAGCAGGACACGCTCGACGTTCGCAAGGCGGACGACATCATCCGCCTGGGCGCCGTGCTGCAATTCAAGAACGAGACGAGCCTCGCGCAATGGCAGCCCACGTTGTCGGCTACGTTGCGTACCCAGTTCGCAGAAGGTTTCGATTACGACACGGATCCTCCCACCAAGGTGTCTGCCTTCTTCGCACCGGCCGTGCTGACCCAGACTATAGGCTTCACGTACGAACCCCGCGAATGGTTTACCTGGTTGATGGGTGTCGCAGCTAAAGAGACCGTCGTGAGCATCGAGCGGTTCAGAGAAGACTTCGGGAACGATCCGGATGAGGCCGTACGGTTTGAACCGGGATTCGACACCACGTTGAAGCTCAACCGGGATGTCGTCGAAAATGTTAACCTGAAGTCGACCCTGAACGTGTTTGGCGCCTTCGGCCAGATCGACAAACCCGACATACGATGGGAAAACCTTGTGACCATGCAGGTTAATGCCTGGCTAACGGTGAATTTTGAATTCGTGGCTTTCTACGATGTCGACATCATCGACGAAGTCCAGCTCAAACAGGTGTTGTCGACAGGCGTTTCCATCCGCATCCTGTGATCGTATCTTATGACTGCGTAACACCTGTGATTCAGCGATCTTCCCGCCACGATACCAATGCGCGTCGCATTATTTATTCCCTGCTATATCGATCACCTGTTTCCCCACGTGGGTATTGCTGCGTTGAATGTCCTTGAAAAGCTTGGATGTAATGTAGCGTTTCCGCTCGAGCAGACCTGTTGCGGGCAGCCGATGGCGAACGCCGGCTTCGAGGGCGACAGTGAAGAGACGATGCAATTGTTTGCAGAAAATTTCAGCCCGTACGATTACATCGTCGCCCCGTCGGGAAGCTGTGTGCTCCACGTCCGCGAGCACGTAGATACCGTCGAGGACGATCGGTCGCCGTTCAGCGATCGGGTATACGAACTGTGCGAGTTTCTCGTAGATGTCCTGGACGTCCAGGGTTTTCCCGGGACGTTCCGCTACAGGGTAGGGCTTCACGAAAGCTGTCACGGCCTCAGGGGCTTGCGCCTGGGCAAGGCCACGGAACTGAACGAACCGGCCTTCAATAAGCCGGCTTCGTTGCTCTCGACGATCCAGGGCCTCGATCTCGTGAAGCTGCGCCGCAGCGACGAATGTTGTGGCTTCGGCGGTACGTTTGCCGTCACGGAGGAGGCTATTTCGCTAAAGATGGGCCTGGATCGAATCCAGGACCACATGACCCACAAAGCAGAGGTCGTCACCAGCTCGGATATGTCCTGTTTGATGCATCTGGACGGTATCATCCGTAGAGAGAAGATTCCGGTAAAAGTCTTGCATGTGGCCGAAATTCTGTCGACCGTTTTATCTGGCGATCCGTCCCGGTGAATCCTATGACCCACAAACACGCACGACACGTTGTCGACCACGCCGCCGAAGCAGCCGCTTTCGTTCAGAATACCGATCGGACGAACTGGCACGACGAAACCTTGTGGTACGTCCGCGCCAAACGAGACCGTGCCAGCATGGACGTTCCCGAATGGGAAATACTCCGTGACCTCGCTTCAGGTATCAAAGCGCATACCCTGGCCCATCTGGATACCTATCTGGAGGCGTTTGAGCGCGCGGCCACGCAAAACGGGCTGCACGTCCACTGGGCGACAGATGCGGAAACGCACAACCGGATCGTCCACGAAATCCTGGCGAGCCGCAAGGTCGAACGAATCGTCAAGAGCAAGTCGATGCTGACCGAGGAGTGCGGGCTCAATGATTTCCTCGAACAGCAGGGGATCGAGGTCGTCGATACCGATCTCGGCGAGCGGATCGTCCAGCTTGCCCGCGATACCCCGAGCCATATCGTACTGCCGGCCATCCACATGAAAAAAGAAGAGGTCGGCGCATTATTTCAAAAACATCTCGACACCCAAGAAGGCGTCAGTGAGCCGGCGTATCTCACGGAAGCGGCACGTCGTCATCTGAGGGCGCGCTTTTTGAATGCCGACGCCGCGATTACGGGAGTGAACTTCGCCATTGCCGAGACCGGAGGATTCGTCATCTGTACGAACGAAGGCAATGCCGACATGGGGGTCCATACCCAGAACCTTCACATTGCGTCGATGGGCATCGAGAAAGTTATTCCCACGGCAAAGCACTTGAGCGTGTTTTTGCGCCTGCTCGCACGAAGTGCGACGGGGCAGCCCATCACCGTATATTCTTCGCATTTCCACAGGCCGCGCCCCGGAGGCGAGATCCACATTATTCTGGTCGACAACGGCCGAACGGACCAGTTGGGCCGGCCAGACTTTCGAGATTCGCTCAAATGCATTCGCTGCGGCGCGTGCATGAATACGTGCCCCATCTACCGGAGAAGCGGTGGACACAGTTATGGGTCCACGGTGCCGGGGCCCATAGGAGCCATTTTGGCCCCCGGCTTCGATCTGGAGAAATACGGCAGCCTGCCGTTCGCGTCCACGTTGTGTGGGTCTTGCAGCGACGTCTGTCCGGTGAAAATCGATATTCATACCCAGCTGTACAAATGGAGGCAGATCGTCGTCCGAGAAGGCCATGCCAGCAGAGGGGAAAGATGGATGATGCGGGCCGCCGGCCATGTGTTCAGCGATCCAGAACGGTATCGCAAGGCCGGCCGGCTCGTACGATGGATGTTGCGAAAGATGCCCCGATGGCTGCTGTACCGCAAAAAGAACGTGTGGGGCCGCCATCGAGAACTGCCGGCCCCTCCGCCCGAGAGCTTCCGGGACTGGTATATCAGAAATCGGGTGACCCATGGATGATAAAACCCGCATCTTAGCCGCCATCAGGCGCAACAAACCCCCGGCCATGGACCTGCCCCTGTGGACCGACCTGAAGCGATCGAAGCCGGCCGATCTTTACGACCGCTTCATGAGCATGGTGGCCAACGTCGGCGGCGCAGTCGAGGCGGTCGACCGCGCTGACGTTGGCCGCGTAATCGCCGAACGGTATCCCGCCGCCGCTCTAACCGCGTCGGTGGTGTCCGCATATCGAGGGACGATGAACCTGGATGAGGTCGAGGCCCCTGAGGCGCTCGAGGCCCTGGACGTCTTCGTTTGCGAAGGCGTGCTCGGCGTAGCCGAAAACGGGGCTATCTGGGTGCCCGAGCAACGCATCGTGTTCCGCGTGGCCCCGTTCATCGCCCAGCACCTGGTGATCCTTCTGGACCCATCCGCCATCGTGAGCGACATGCACGATGCGTACGACCGGCTGGATGTGTCCGAGAATGGGTTCGGGGTGTTCATCGCCGGCCCCTCGAAGACGGCCGACATCGAACAGTCCCTGGTGC
This sequence comes from uncultured Rhodothermaceae bacterium, assembly GCA_964525535.1. Classification (GTDB taxonomy): domain Bacteria; phylum Bacteroidota; class Rhodothermia; order Rhodothermales; family JAHQVL01; genus JAHQVL01. Next base: position 8,366 of record CAZGHT010000012.1, on the reverse strand, counting down.
TCGGGGCGCACGGCCCTCGATCGTTGCGGGTATTGCTGGTGGAAGGGTAGACGGATTCCTCGACGTGACGTATACTAAAGCCTATCCGAAACCCTCAAACGAGGCCTTTTATCATGCATTCATTCTATACCCTTCTGGCTCGATTGTCGGCATTGGCGCTCCTCCTGAGTGCAGGCTGCCAGGATCAATCGGATCAGAGCGCTCCGAACGACGATCCCTCGAACCTTGAAACTGTCAACATGGCTTTAGAAGAACCTTTTGGTGAAATGCCGGACGGCCGTCCCGTTTCATTGTTTACGCTCGAAAATGCCTCCGGCATGACCGTGAAGATCACCAACTATGGAGGCATCATTACCTCTATTCGCGTGCCGGACCGGGAGGGGACACCCGGTGAAGTTGCCCTCGGGTATGACTCGCTCAGCACCTACCTGGAAGGCAGCCCTTATTTCGGGTGCATCACCGGCCGGTACGCCAACCGCATCGCAAAGGGGCAGTTCACGCTGAACGGCGAGACCTATACGCTGGCTACCAACAACGGCCCGAATCACCTGCACGGCGGCCTCGAGGGCTTCGACAAAAAACGGTGGGAGGCCGACTCGTTCTCCGAAGAGGGGAGTCCCGGGGTGAGGCTGACCTACGTCAGCCCCGACGGTGAGGAAGGTTATCCGGGTACTCTCTCGGTTACGGTCTCCTATACCCTGCTCGACGATAACAGCCTCAGAATCGACTACGAAGCGACCACCGACGCGCCGACGATCCTGAACCTGACCAACCACACCTATTTCAACCTCAAAGACGGCGGCGAGTCCTCCGCCATGGATCACGAATTGCGCCTCCCGGCTGACCGCTTCATACCAACAGACGAAACGAACATCCCACTGGGCGAGCTCCGAAGCGTCGAGGGCACCGTGTTCGACTTCAGGACGCCGACGCCCATCGGCTCACGGATCGAGGCGGAGGACGAACAGATCGAGAACGGCTACGGGTACGACCATACCTACGTGATCAATCGCGATGGGGATGGGCTGCAGCTCGCCGCTGAAGTCTACGATCCTACGTCCGGACGCTTCATGGAGGTGCTCACCGATCAGCCCGGCGTGCAGTTGTATACGGGAAACCACCTCGATGGGACCTACGTCGGCCGGGGAGAGGTCGCCTATGCGAAGCGGTCCGCCCTCTGTCTGGAGACGCAACACTTTCCCGATTCGCCCAACCGGCCGGACTACCCGTCGACCGTGCTTACCCCGGGGGACACGTTTCGATCCACTACGATATACCGTTTCTCGGTCCGATAAGGCCGGCCTCGCACCGAAAGGAGCCCGGCGTCGTACCCCCGTTCTCGGATGTAGCGCATCCCGTTACGATAGAATCATAGTTCAGAATCATCATCAAGCCAGATGGGCATCTCTAAAGGGAAAAACGAATCTATGAACGTATTTGTAACAGGTGGAGCCGGATACATCGGAAGTGCCGTAGTGAATACACTGATCGGCAGAGGAGACGACGTGATCGTTTTCGATAATCTGTACCAGGGGCATCGGGAGACCGTACCCGATGGGGCGAGCTTTGTCGAGGGAGACCTGGCGGACAAAGACGCGCTCAAAAAAACGCTCGCTGAGCACAGGCCGGATGCCATCATGCACTTCGCGTCGCACACGCTCGTCGGCGAATCCATGCAGCGCCCGTTCTTGTACCTCAGAGACAATGTTACGAACGGGCTGAACCTCATCGAGTGTGCCGTCGACCTCGACATACGCAAATTTATCCTTTCCTCGACGGCAAACCTGTTCGGTATCCCCGAAGAGATGCCGATCACGGATACGGCGCCCATACACCCGGGGAGCCCTTACGGCGAATCGAAATACATCCTGGAGCGCCTGCTCTACTGGATGGACCGCATCCATGGATTGAAATATGCCGCCCTCCGGTATTTCAACGCGTGCGGCGCGGTGTCGATGCATCACGGCGAGGACCACGATCCCGAGACCCACCTCATCCCTATCGTGCTTCAGGTTGCCCTCGGGCAACGAGAGCGTGTGGTGATTTATGGCGACGATTACGATACGCCGGATGGCACGTGTGTGCGCGATTACGTGCATATCCTCGACCTCGCCCAGGCGCATCTGCTGGCGCTCGACGCACTCGAGGAGAAAAGCCGTACCTATAATCTAGGCAACGGCGAAGGATTCAGCGTAAAACAGGTGATCGAGACGGCACGCCGGGTTACCGGTCATCCCATCCCGGCTGAAGTAGGCCCCCGACGGCCGGGCGATCCGGCCACACTGGTTGCCGGCAGTCGTAAGATTCGGGAAGAACTCGGCTGGGAGCCGCGCTTTTCGAGCCTCGAGGCGATCGTCAAGAGCGCCTGGGAATGGCACCAGACTCATCCCGAGGGCTATGCGGGTATGCGAAGCAACGTGTCCACGCATTGAAGGGGACGGTCAAAAAGAGACAACAATATAGCGCGTAGCTGGTAGAAGGGGCTTCCTACCGTGGATTTCCCTCATCATCATGGTGCGTCGCTTTTGGAAGAGCCACATGTCCTGATAAGTATAGCAAGCGTTATCGTGCTCGGGATAGGTGCGCAATGGCTGGCGTGGCGCATCAAGATTCCCTCGATTTTGCTGCTGCTGCTGGTAGGCTTCGTCGCCGGCCCGGTCACCGGCTTTTTATCCCCGGAGTCGCTGTCCGGGGAGTGGTTGTACGCCTTCGTATCTCTGGCCATCGGCGTCATTCTATTTGAGGGGGGCTTGAGCCTGCGCGTATCCGACCTTCAAGAAATTGGAAGGTCCGTGGTGAGTTTGATCACCGTAGGGGTGTTGATCACCTGGCTGCTTTGTGCGCTCGCTGCGTATTACATCCTGGATTTTACCCCCGAGATGGCCCTGCAGCTGGGCGCGATACTCACGGTCACAGGGCCGACGGTGGTGATCCCCCTGTTACGACACGTCCGGCCCAGCGGCAAAGTAGCGACGATCGCTCGTTGGGAAGGCATCACGATCGACCCGGTAGGGGCGATTCTGGCGGTGCTCGTCCTCGAGGGGATCTTGTTGTCCTACGGGGCCGCTCACGAGTCGCTGGCCGATACGTTCTTCGAGGCCCTGCTGGGGTTGTTCAAGGTCTTTTTCGTCAGCATAGGGCTCAGCATTACCGGGGCAGCCATCGCCGTTGTCGTGTTGCGCCGCTGGCTGGTGCCCGACTACCTGCTCAATTCCGTGGCGCTGATGCTCGTTATCGGGTTTTTCGAACTCTCCAACGTGTTGCAGGCCGAGTCTGGCTTGCTCACGGTCACGCTGATGGGCATCATGCTGGCCAACCAGAAGCTGGTTTCGGTTCGAAGGATCTCGGAGTTCAAAGAAGACCTGCAGGTGTTGCTCATTGCCTGTTTGTTTATCCTTCTGAGCGCTCGCATCGAACCCGGCGCGTTATCGTTCATTACGGCCAGGGCCTGGATCTTCCTGCTCGTCGTCATCGTGTTGATCCGCCCCATTGCCGTATGGGCTTCTCTCCGGGGCACCGTGCTGGACTGGAAAGAGCGGGCCTTCCTGGCGTGGCTGGCGCCGCGAGGCATCGTCGCTGCCGCCGTGGCCTCTCTCTTTTCCTTTCGCCTGGAGGAGGTGCTCGGCATCGACGTCGTCGCGCCCCTGGTGCCGATCACGTTTCTGGTGATCGTCGGCACCGTCGCGGTATACGGCCTCACCCTGTCGCCCTGGGCCCGTTATCTGGGACTGGCCTCGCCCTCCCCGCAAGGGGTGCTCATCCTCGGGGGCCATGGCTGGGCCATGGAGATCGCTAAACTCCTCCAGAAACTCGAGTTCAAGGTGCTGGTCATCGACTCGAACCCGGGCAACGTCGAGATCGCCCGGCGGGCCGGCCTGGAGGCCGAGCAGGCCAACGCCCTCTCGGAGACGGTCGTCGATGAGCTGGATCTCGGTGGGATCGGCCGGTTGCTCGCTCTGACCCGAAACGACGAGGTGAATTCGCTCGCCGCCCTTCATTTCAGAGAGGTGTTCGAAACGAACGGGGTCTACCAGCTGCAGTCGCGTTCCGGTCAGAAGCGGCATCTGGTCAGCGAACTGCCCATGCACCTCCGTGGGCGCCCCCTGTTTTCAGAGAACACGGACTATGCCTCTCTGACGCTCAGGTACGAAAAGGGAGGGAAGATCAAAGCCATTACGCTCAAGCCCGACCTGACGTACGACCACGTCGTCGAGGAGTACGAACAGGACGTGATCCCGCTGCTCTGGATTCGGGGCCATCAACTGACGATACTCACCGAACTCGAAAACTTTCAGCCCGAAATAGGAGACACCGTCATCGTCTTCACCCCCCCGACGGCCGGTGAAGACGACCTGTTCGACTACAAGGATATCTTCGACCGCGCCGTCGAACGGTCGCTCGTCCTCGACCTCGAAGAAGCCTCGTCGTTCAAAGAGATCGTAAAACAAGCAGCTGCGATGCTGTCCCAGCGGCTGCCCGTTTCGGCCGATCACCTGGCCCGGGGATTCCTCGAAGGAGCACGGTATGGCGCTTCCCCGCTCACCCGGTCGATCGCGCTCCCGCACCTCCGGCTACCCGACATCAAAATTGCGGAACTCCTCCTCGTTCGATGCCAGGACGGGGTTTCTATCCATTTCGAGGACCTGCATTTCGACCGGAAGAAAAAAAACGCCCCTGAAGGCAACAGCCGGGCAAACCTCGTCACCACGTTTATCTTTCTCGTCAGCCCGGAAAACAGGCCCAGGCTGCATCTTCGATTCCTCTCCGAAATCGTGAAGCGCATCGATGCCGACGATTTTGTGACGGCCTGGAATAAGGCCTCCAGCGATGATGAACTGCGGAATGCCCTGAGGACCGGAGGAGGCGAACAGCTCGCCCGGAACGAAGGCGTTGATGCGAAGTGACGGGGTGGATTAAAAAATCAGAAACTTTATCTCCCAGAGTATATATGAATACTGCAAGCGCTTTTATGGCCCGGTTCACATCCTGCCGGGGCGCTTGTTTTGCCAGACACATCTTTTTTCCTGTCCCGTTCATTCATAAATCTCATTTCCAGATAGGGCGGAGAGCGTCGTATTTACCCAAAGCGAGCGCATGGCGTGGAGTGGGTTCGAATCGCTTTTCCCGTTTATGATGAACCCTCGGACGTCGATACATCGGATATGATGGGCAGGCTTCATCTGGCCGGTCTTCTTCGAGTTCGTAGTAATTCTCATCCGTAGCTGTTGACGCTGAGGTACCCTTCTTCCTTGCCCAAAGACGCCCGAGGTGTCTTCCAGCTCATCTCAATATTCTGTAATTAATCATGGATAGCATTATTGCTGTAGTTCTAGGTGGAGGAGCAGGTACTCGCCTTTTCCCACTTACTGAAACCCGTTCAAAGCCAGCTGTACCTCTCCTGGGTAAATATCGCCTGATCGATGTTCCCATTTCGAATTGCCTGAATGCCGGGATCAACCGCATCTTCATCCTGACGCAATTCAATTCTGCCGGATTAAATCATCATATTATGGACACCTATCGGTTGGGAGCCTTCGATAAGGGGTTTGTGTCCGTGCTGGCAGCCGAACAGACGCACGCGTCGAAAGATTGGTATCGCGGTACGGCCGATGCCGTCCGTCAAGTACTCCACCATCTCGATCGCCACCAGTTTTCACACGTCTTGATTCTGTCCGGCGATCAACTGTATCAGATGGATTATTGCGATTTGCACGCGCATCACCGGAACGCGCATGCCGACATCTCGGTCGCTACGACGCCGGTGACCATGGCTGATGCGACGGCTTTCGGCATCATGCAAACCGACGAGAACAACAGGATCGAAGTGTTCAGAGAAAAGCCCCCTGTCGATCAACTGATCGACCTGGAAAGCCCTGTGTCCGAAGCCATGCAGGAGGAAGGCCGCATGTATCTGGCCTCGACGGGCATTTACATGTTCAATCGTGACGTGCTGCGGGACGTATTGGACAGCAAGCCCGATGCCGTCGATTTCGGCAAAGAAATCATTCCGCAGGCGATCGACACGCACGACGTCATGAGTTATCCGTTCGATGGATACTGGAGCGATGTAGGGAGCATCAAGTCGTATCACGCAGCCAACATCGCATTGACGAAGTCGGACGACATGCTGCGTTTTTACGACTCCTCCTCGACGATCTACACGCAGAAAGATTCGTTGCCGCCTCCCCGGATCCACAGTTCCTACGTACAGGATGGCATTATCGCTGAAGGAAGTTACCTGACCCATTGCCGCATATACAACTCGGTGTTGGGCGTCCGGGCCTACGTCGGATCCCGGTCAACCGTGAAGAACACCGTTTATCTCGGCGCGGAGTATTATCACTGGGAAGATCAAGCCCTGCGGCATCCAGTGGGTGGGCCCGACAAACCCGGCATCGGAGAAGCCTGTTACATCGAAGGTGCAGTCATCGATATGAACGCGAGCATTCGGGATGGCGTCGTTATAGCCAATCAAGACGGCGTCACGGAAGGGGAGGGGGCGTATTATTACATCAAAGACGGGATCATCGTTATTCCGAGCAACGCCGTCGTCCCCGACGGGGCGGTCATCGGCACGAGCCGGCGCGTCGAGTGGTCCAAAGCCCTGATTCAAGAATTGAATCCCCCCGCGATGCCGGTCGGCCTGCCCCTTTAAGTACAAACCCATGAATGTTGAAGCGCGCTTCATAGTTCGGGGAGCGTCAGGGTGTCGCCCACCTCTTGCTGCAGTTCCAGGAGTGTGTCGTACAACATGCGTATCGTATCCTGATACGCCGGCATGGAAGCCAGGTTGTTCAGCTCGAAGGGGTCCTGCTTCAGGTCGAAGAGCTGGATCTCATCGACCACCGGGTAGAGGATCAGTTTGTGGGAAGGCGTCCGGACCATGCGCTGGAAATGACGATAGGAACCGAATATGGCCTCGTACGAACGGGCGGATTCTTCATTGATGAGGGGAAGCAGGCTCTTGAACTCGACGGTATTCGGGATGGGGATGCCGGCCAGGTCGCACGTCGTTGGGAACGTACTTTGAAGATAGACGAGCGCGTCGCTGCGGGCGCCCGGCGTTATCCCGGGCCCCGCGATAAGGTAGGGAACCCGGATGCTGTGGTCGTACTGGTTCTGTTTGCCCAGCAATCCGTGTTTGCCTACTGCGAGGCCATGGTCGGCCGTAAAGATGACGTACGTATTATCGTCCTGGCCGGTGTTTCGGAGCGTCTCAAGGATGCGCCCAATCTGGTAATCCATGTGTGAAATGATGGCGTAATACTCCTGCAGGTGGGTCTTGATCGCTTCTTCGGTGCGGGGGAACGGCCCCAGGATCTCATCGCGCAACGTATTCCGTTCTCCCTGGTCGAAGGGGTGTTCCGCCATGAAGCTCGCCGGCAGGGGTATGGCGTCTAGCGGGTACATGTCGATGAATTCTCGCGGGGCCTGGCGCGGATCGTGGGGAGCGTTGAAGGACACGTACATGAAGAATGGAGCGCTCCCGGCGGTTTCGGTTCGGTCGTCGAGAAACTGGATGGCCTGATCGGCATAAAGCGCACTCGTGTGCTGCTCGACCTGGTAGTCGCTCCCCATGGCCCTGCCCGCATCGGTGTTTTCGATATCTTTCACCCGGGGCGACCAGTGGCCGAGCAGGGTCCGATCCACGGGAGACCAGGAGTTGTTGTCCGGGGTAGGCCGATCGTATCCCGGCCCTTCAGGTCCGCCCCGGGTTTCGAACATGCCTTTGCCGATGCTTTTCCCCTCCTGGAAGCTCTTTATGGCCGTTGCGTCTCCATTATGCCACTTGCCCGTCAAAAACGTTTCGTATCCGGCCTCACCAAACACTTCTCCCCAGAGTGTTACCGTTTCGATATCCTCGCGTGCATGATAGATATACCGGCCGGAGTTGAGCATGGCCCGGCTGGCCACACATACGGCCCCCGTCCACGACCCCTGATTAAAAGCGTGCGTGAACGTCATGCCTTCCTCGACCAGCCGGTCCAGATGAGGGGTCTGGATCAGGGAGTTTCCCAGGGCGTGAATGGTGTCGTACGCCTGGTCGTCCGCGAAAAGGAACAAGATGTTCGGCTTCGAAGCGGCCTCTCCATCGAGAGGATCGTTGGAAGACCCGTTCGGCTGGCAGGCCGAGCAGAGGACAAAAAGGGCGATAACAAGATAGGGTCTGTAGTGCATAATGCCGGGCGTAACGCTCATTCCATGGTTCATAGGGCGAGTGTACTTTTTTCAGTGATGATACGCAGGTTGTGCACAGCAGCTCGTTGAGCCGGCTTTGAAATAAGGCGTTGCCGGTAGTTTCCGTCTGTTTTAGCCATTTCAAAGCCGTTGAGGCTGTACGATGGCGCACAGATGCGTAACATCCA
>CAZGHT010000011.1:53093-83627 GCA_964525535.1 uncultured Rhodothermaceae bacterium | reverse complement strand
CCGAGCTACGCTGAGGGGTATCGACCGCGTTCGGGCAGCCCTCGGTGAAGCACGGGAAAGTCCCGGAGCAGTCTGAGCGCGGCGATAACTTCTCGGAGGGTTTGCCGCCGGATTTCGAGAGAGGTCGGAGCGTCTCGGCAGAGGTTCTGCAGCAGTCTGAGAGCGGCTCACGCTCTTCAGCAGAGGTTCTGCAGCACTCTGATCGGCGACGAAGTTACGCGGAAGGGGTTTGTATTCGGTCGGAGGGCTTCGCAGCGTCCTCGAAGGGGATTTTTTTCTTCCGGGCAACTTCGCAGCGTCTTCGAAGGCCACCGTCCAGGTTTTGGCGCCCCGCGAGAAGCTGAGGACTGAGAACTGAAAACCCCGAACTGAGAACTGTGAACTGTGAACTACGAACTGAGAACTGAGAACTGTGAACTACGAACTGTGAACCGAGAACCCCGAACTGAGAACTGAGAACCCTTGACACCGGTAGTCACATCCCGTCCTTCCCGTGTTTTAGTAGTGAATGTCCGAATCGGAATATTCATTCTGTCGAAGAAGATTAGCGCTTTTCTTCTTGCCCGGCCATAAAAGGCGGTGCAAAAACCTCCTTTCTGGCTGGGATCTCATCATCGCAATATCCTGGCAGCTTCGCGCTCGAACGCGCATTTCCTGTTCCCCCGGCAGAGAGCGCCCACGGGCGACGTGGATCTGTGCGATTCGAGCTCGATCTACGGAATTCTACCAGTATATGCGACGCCCTATTCTAAATTCAGTTAACACCCAACCAACGAACTTCTATGAAATCGAAGGATACTTACGCCTTATTCGCTCGCGGGCCTCTACGGAGCGTTCTCGGAGCACCTGTGCTGCTGTTACTATTCCTGGCGATAGGAACCATGGGGATGACTCAGTCGGTCGCTGCTCAGACAGCGAGGGTCCAGGTTATCCACAACTCACCTTATGCAGCAGCTTCTACCGTAGACATTTATGTCAATGACAGCCTCACGATCGACGACCTGAGCTTTCAGGAAGCCACGCCCTTCGTCGACCTCGCGGCGGGAGTCGCCGTCACGATCGACGTGACTGCGGCCGATGCACCGGACAATAGCAGCCCGGTCTTCACAAAGACGATCGAGGCGCCAGGGCTTGTGGACGGTGAAACCTACATCCTCGTAGCTGCGGGCGATCCCGCCGGCGGCGAACCGGCGTTCGACATCTTCATCAACGCGGCCGGCCTGGAGACGGCCGACACCGCCGGCAACGTCGAATTCCTCGTCTTTCACGGCGCCCCGGACGCGCCGGCCGTCGACGTCGTCGAACGCTCCGCCGGCGTACTGGTCGACAGCATCGCGTTCGGCGCGTTCTCTGCCGGCTACGTTTCGGTTCCCCCGGCCGACTACGACATCGACATCACCACGGAGGACGGAAGCGCTGTGGCATACTCGGCGGTCGCGGGGCTCTCCGGCGCCGCTGACGCCGCCCTCGTTGTGCTGGCCTCCGGATTTCTGGCTCCTGCCACTGACGATGACCCTGCCTTCGAGCTGCTGGCGGTATTTGCCGACGGCACTGCCGCTGTGCTGCCTGCGAACACGGCCCGCGTCCAGATTATCCATAACTCCCCGTATGCAGCGGCTTCGACGGTCGACGTGTACGTCAACGACGAGTTAGCCGTGGACGATTTTGCCTTCCGCACCGCGACCGGCTTCATCGATCTGCCGGCCGGCCTTACGGCTGAGACGGCGCCCGACGTCAAAATCGACATCACCGGCGCGGATGCCGCAGACAACAGCGCGCCCGTATTCACGAAAACCGTCAATCTGACCTTCGGCGATACGTTCATCGTTACGGCGGCCGGCGACCCGCTGGGAGGGGAACCGGCGTTCGACCTCTTCATCGACGCGATGGGGCAGGAGTCCGCCGCCGACTCGTCCAACACCGACGTGCTGGTCTTTCACGGGGCCCCCGACGCGCCCACCGTCGATGTGACGGCGCTCGGATCGCCCCGCCCCCTCGTCGACGATATCTCCTTCGGCGAGTACCAGGGCTACCTGGCCTTGCCTACGGCCGACTATACCTTGAACGTCACCCTCCCGGACGACAATGACGGCGTCGTGGCTTCTTTCCTCGCCTCGCTCGCAACGCTGGGGCTCGATAGCGCCGCCGTCGTCGTACAGGCCTCTGGGTTTCTGAACCCCGCGACCGACGACGACCCGGCCTTCGGCCTGATCGCCGCCGTGGGCGACCTCGTCGTTCTGCTCGATCCGTCGACGACCTCCCGGGTTCAGGTCATCCATAACTCCGCCGACCCCGGAGCCGGCTCGGTCGACATCTACGTCAGCCAGGACGGCGCCGAACTGGCCAGGCTGGAGGATGTGCTGTTCCAGACGGCCACCGGCTTCATCGATCTGCCGGCCGGCGACATCACCATCGACATCGCTCCGCCGACCAGCACAGACGTGAATGAATCGATCTTCCAAAAGACGCTCTCGCTGAACGCGGGTGAAACCTATGTCGTCGTCGCGAGCGGCGATCTGAGTGCCGCCGATACTGAGCCCACGGCCTTCGACCTCTTCGTCGACTTCGGCCGTGAGCAGTCTGCGCTCGAAGGCGGCGTCGACCTGCTGATCTTCCACGGCGCCTCCGACGCGCCGGCCGTCGACGTGCTCGTCGCGGTGGAGCCGGCCCTGTCCCTCGCCGATGACCTGACGTTCGGAACGTTCGTCCCCTACGTCTCCGTCCCCGTTGACGACTACCCGCTGAACGTCTGGACGGGCGACCTGTCTGCGCTCGTGGCGCGCTACACGGCGCCGCTGGACAACCTCGGCCTGGCGGACGAAGCGCTCACCGTGCTCGCCTCCGGCTTCCTGGCCGGCAGTCCCGACTTCGGGCTGTTCGCTGCCCTGGCCGCCGGCGGAGAGTTCGTGCCCCTCACGATCGTCAGCGGCGTATCGAACGAAAGCGCCCTCGACGAAGTGCCGGGCGAGTTCAGGCTGCTCGGCAACTATCCGAACCCGTTCAATCCGACGACGACCATCCGGTTCGACCTGCCTCAGGCCGCTTCGGTGAGCGTCGACGTATATGACATGCTCGGGCGCAAAGTCTTGAGCCTGCCCGCGGAAACCAGAGCGGCAGGGGCGGCACAAGCCCTGCGCCTGGATGCGTCGTCTCTGGCCTCCGGCCTCTACCTCTACCAGGTGAACGCCCAGGCCGAATCGGCTACATTCGTCTCAACCGGACGCATGATTTTCCTCAAGTAGTGATGTTACGCGGCAGGCTGTTTGACGCGGCGTTGCAACCGTGCAAAGCCGCTCTGGCAGCACGCATGCGCATCCGGCGCGTAACATCTGTCAAGTAGTCCGTGTGTGCGAAGTTGCCTGACCTGGAGAACGTCCATCGGATGGACCGATCCATGGAAGGACCCAGCCCCGGGGCGCTGCATGTGCTCCGGGGTTTTTTCTGTAGTTTCTTTCTGTGTTTTTTTTCGGGGTTTTTTCGGTGTGCCCCCGGCCGTCAGAAGCCGGCCCGGATAGGAACGTTTTAGGGCGTGTCGACATTCATCGTGATACGATCGTTTTACCTGGATTCAACCGACGGTGTACATGAAGATTGCTCTCGCCCAATTCAACCCTATCGTTGGCGACCTCCGGGGCAATAGCCGGAAGATCATCGACTACGCCCGCCGTGCCCGGGCCGAAGGGGCTGCGCTGGTCGTCTTCCCCGAACTCTGTGTCACAGGATATCCCCCGCAGGATCTTCTGGAGAGCAGCTTCTTCGTCGAGGCGGTCGCGTGGACGCTCGAAGAGATCGCGCAACGCGTTCCGGCCGACATGGGAGTCATCCTCGGAGCCCCGATCCCCAATCGCCACCCCTCGGGCAAACGGTTGTTCAACGCGGCTCTGTTGTACGAAGGAGGGCGCCACCTGGCTACTGCGTGCAAGAAGCTCCTCCCGACCTACGACGTGTTCGACGAAAACCGGTATTTCGAGCCGTCGCCCGGCTGCAACGTCGTATCGTGGCGGGGCCTCAGGCTCGGCCTGCACGTTTGTGAGGATATGTGGAATAACGAAGAGGGCGTGCCGTATCGGCTCTACGACGAAAACCCGGTCGACGAGCTCGCCGCCCAGGGGGCCGATCTGTTCGTGAACATCAGCGCCTCTCCGTATTATACGGGTAAACATGCCGTACGCAATCGTCTGATTGCGGAATGCTGCTCCGAACACGGGCTCCCGTTCGTGTATGTGAATCAGGTAGGCGCCAATACTGAGCTCATCTTCGACGGCGACAGCCGCGTGCACGACGCCCGGGGCAACCTCATCCTCTCCGCGTCTTCGTTCGAAGAAGAGCTGGTACTCTGGGACATGCAGGCGGCCCTGCCCCCGGTGCGGCGGGACGAGGACATCTCCTTCGTGCACGACGCACTGGTGATGGGCATCCGGGATTATTTCGAAAAGACGGGCGCCTTCGAGAAAGCGCTGGTCGGCCTCTCCGGAGGCATCGACTCGGCCGTCACGTGCGCCCTGGCCGTGCGAGCGCTGGGCCCCGACCGCGTCGTGGGCGTCACCATGCCGTCGAAATATTCGTCTCCCGGGTCGGTGTCGGACTCGGAAGCGCTCGCCGAAGCGTTCGGGATCGAGTTCCACGAGATATCGATCGCACGCGCCGTATCGGCTTTCGAAGGCATGTTGGACCCCGTCTTCGCACTCACGGAGCCCGGTGTCGCCGAAGAGAACATCCAATCCCGGTCGAGGGGCATTGTACTGATGGCCCTCTCGAACAAGTTCAATTACCTGTTGCTCTCGACCGGCAACAAGAGCGAAATGTCCGTCGGGTACGCCACCCTCTATGGAGATATGAACGGCGGGCTGTCTGTGTTGTCGGATGTGTTCAAGATGCAGGTGTACGAACTCGCCGAATACATCAACGCCGAGGCCGGCACAGCCCTGATACCCCGGTCAACCATCACCAAAGCCCCTTCGGCCGAGTTGAGGCCCGATCAGAAGGACGAGGACTCGCTGCCCCCTTATCCGATCCTGGACGAGATCCTGCGCCTCTACATCGAAGAGCAGGTCGATCTCGATCGGATCGCCAGTGTCACGGGCCAGGAGGCCGGCTTCGTGCTCGACATTTTGCGGAAGGTCGACCGGAACGAATACAAGCGCCGGCAGGCGCCTCCAGGGCTCCGGATCAGCAAAAAAGCGTTCGGCGTCGGCCGGAGGCTGCCGATCGTCATGCGGTGGAATCGATCCGCCTATCGAACGCCGCACACCGCATGAATCCAGGCGCAGCCTTTCGGTCGTTCGACCCTCGTCCCTTGCACCCATCGGGTAACAGTACGCCATGATCGCATACCTGGCCGGCAAGCTGGCCGAAAAAAAACCGACAGAAGTGATTATCGACGTCCACGGTATCGGGTATCACGTCCATATCCCGACGTCGACGTACGAGCGTTTGCCGGCGCCGGCGGAAGCGGTCAAGCTGTTCACGCACCAGTACGTCAGGGAGGACGCGTTGCATCTGTACGGGTTTTCGACCCGGACGGAGCGCGACGTGTTCGAGATGATGATCGGGGTGTCGGGGATCGGCCCTAAGCTGGCGCTGGCGGCGTTGTCCGCCATGTCCCCGGACGAACTCAGGCGTCGCGTGGTCGAGGGCGATGCCGCATTCCTGACCCGGATCCCCGGCGTGGGAAAGAAGGTGGCCGAACGGATGGTCGTCGAACTCAGGGATCGTTTCGCCCGCCTGGAAGGGATGGGAGGCGGGCCTGCTGGGGGGGCGGAGGGCGCCGGCGAGCAGAAGGAGCGCGCTCGAGCAGATGCGCTGGCGGCCCTCGAAGCCCTGGGGCTGAGCCGCGCCGCTGCGGAAAGGAGCCTGCGTAAGGTATTGCGGGGGCAGCCGGAGCTCCAGTCGGCGGAAGAGTTGATCCGCCTGGCGCTCCGTGAACGGTAAACGGAGCGCGGGGAGGGCGGCCCTTACCGGCCGGCCAGCTGGTCCATCCGCGCGGCGAGCTGCAGGTCGTAATTGCTGATGCCGTCCACGTCGTGCGTGACCAGGTCGACCTTCACCCGGTTGTATACATTAAACCATTCGGGGTGGTGATTCAGGCTTTCGGCGACGAGCGCAGCGCGTGTCATGAATCCCATCGCTTCGATGAAATCTGCAAACTGATACTCTCGCTGCAGCTTTCCTCCGACGAGCGACCACTGATCCAGCGCCGACAGGCCTTCCGTTATTTCTTCATCCGTCAATTTTTTAGGGGCACTCATGGCGTTGCTGTCTTTTTTCTTAACGATATCATGTTGGAACAATATACAACGAAATGCGAAAGAGGCTGGTCTGACGTGCTCAGTCCTGAACGTACGAATTATCTGAAGCAAATTATCTATGTCTGCGAATAATTTACGCAATATTGCCATTGTGGCTCACGTCGATCACGGCAAAACGACCCTCGTGGACGCCATGCTCTGGCAAAGCGGTACGTTCCGGGACAATCAGGACGTGCAGGAGCGCGTCATGGATTCCATGGATCTGGAGCGCGAGAAAGGCATCACCATCATGGCCAAAAATACGGCCATCACCTACAACGATATCAAGATCAACATCGTCGATACGCCGGGCCACGCCGACTTCGGCGGCGAGGTCGAGCGCACCCTGCGCATGGTCGACGGCATCATGCTGCTCGTCGATGCCGCCGAGGGCCCTTTGCCCCAGACGCGGTTTGTGCTTCACAAAGCGCTCGAGCTCAACCTGCCCTCGATCGTCGTGATCAACAAAATCGACCGGCAAGACGCACGCCCCGAAGAAGTGCTCAACGAGATTTACGACCTCTTCATCGATCTCGACGCTTCAGAAAACCAGATCGAATTCCCCGTCTTATATGCCGTCGCTAAAGACGGGCAATGCAAGGTGGGCCTGGAGGAGGCCCTGACCGACTTGCGGCCGTTGTTCGAGACGATCGTCGACGAGATCCCGCCCCCGGCGTCCGATCCGGAGGCCCCGCTCCAGATCCTGGTCACCAACGTCAAGCCGGACAATTACCTCGGCCCGATCGCGATCGCACGCGTCATGCAGGGCACCGTCCGAAACCGGCAGCACGTCTCGTTGTGCCACCGGGACGGCTCCCAGACCCGGGCGCAGGTAACGGCGCTCTTCGTGTACGAAGGCCTCGGGCGGGCGGAGGTCAAGGAGGCCGGCCCCGGGTCGATCATCTCCGTCGCCGGCGTTGCCGGCATCGGGCTGGGGGAGAGCATCGCCGACGCGGAAAACCCGCACCCGTTGCCGCCCCTGCACGTGGACGAGCCCACCATGTCGATGGAGTTTCGCATCAACGATAGCCCGTTCAGCGGCCGCGAAGGGCAATACGTGACGTCGCGAAACCTGAGAGACCGCCTGTTGCTCGAGGCGGAAGCCAATCTGGCCATCCGCGTGGAAGAAAGCGATACGCCGGATTCGTTCCTCGTCTTCGGTCGCGGTGAATTGCAGATGGCGATCCTCATCGAGCAGATGCGGCGCGAGGGGTACGAATTCTCCGTCGGCATGCCGCAAGTGATTACGCAGACGATCGACGGTAAAAAACACGAGCCCTTCGAAAAAACCATGATCGACGTGCCCGAAGAGTATATGGGCAACGTCATGCAGAAGCTCAGCGAGCGCAGAGGCGTCATGACCCGGATGATCAACCACGGCTCCGGGCGCGTGCGCCTGGAGTTCGACATTCCGAGCCGCGGGCTTATCGGCTATCGCAACGAATTCTTAACCGACACCAAGGGCACCGGCCTGCTCACCCACCTCTTCGACCGCTTCAAGCCCTGGGCCGGCCCGATCGTGCACCGGACCTCCGGGGCGCTCGTCGCCGACCGGGCCGGCAAAGTGACCGGCTACGCCGTCCTCAACCTCCAGGAACGCGGCTCCCTCTTCGTCGGTCCGACCGAAGCGGTGTACCTCGGCATGATCGTCGGCGAAAACAGCCGCGACGCTGACCTCGACGTCAACATCACAAAAGAGAAAAAGCTGACCAACATGCGGGCCGCCTCTGCCGACTCCTTCGAGAAGCTCGTGCCTCCTCGCCGATTCTCCCTCGAAGAAGCCATTGAGTTCATCCGGGAGGACGAGCTGATGGAGGTGACCCCCACCAGCGTTCGCCTCCGCAAGCGGGATCTCGACCCGAATCAGCGCAAAAAGAAACTGCAGAAAGCCAGATAACGAAGCCGTTAGCGCACAGATGCGTGACATCCGTTGTTAAGTGATGTTACGCGAACTGTGCACAGCAGGCTGGTTTACGGGGCTTTGCCCGTGTGCAAAGCCGCTCTGGCAGGACGTATGCGCATCCGGCGCGTGACATCCGTTGTTAAGTATTATTAAAGAAAGCCCTTCCTTTGTTAAGCAAAAATGAAGAAACCCCTTCCTGTTTGAAACCAAATCCGCGCTTCACGTAACATTTTGCTCAGTACTGATCCTCGTCTCGAACTCGGTTCGAGCGACGATCGACCCGGATTCGTCAGGCGGGCCTGATGAGCCCCTGGCGGTTCCTTCCGTCCTTAAACGAAAAGAGGTACACATCATGAGCAATCATGTTCGTCTTTCTATCATAGCTGTAGTTATTCTGTTCACCGCTCCGATGAGCGCACTGGCGCAGGTCCCGGCAGGAACCGGTCAGCAGTCGCTCATCGAAGAGTACATCGTAGACTACGATCAGGCGCGTCGGGCTTCCTGGTGGAATCTCCTCGGGCGCCAGCTGACCAACAAGATCGACAAGGACTACGAACAGGTGTCCGTCTCCGATCTACAGAACATCATCTACTTTGCGAACCATCACAAAGATAAGGTGAATCTCAACGACGCCGTTCCCTTTCTCCTCGATATCGTAGAACACCACGAAGAGCGAGGGTACCGCGTGATGGCTGTTTCAGCGTTGCACATCATCGAAGACCGGGCCGGCATGCAGACGCTTCGTGCGCTGGCGCCTCAGGAGACCGATGAGCGCGTAAAACACGTCATGACGGCCGCCCTGTCGGACTACTACGGTCTTTAAACAGCGCCTGCCGTTATCCACCGTCGATCCATAAAAAAAGCCCGGTACACTACACGTCTACCGGGCTTCGTTTCTTTCGGTAAGCAGGGTCAGTCCTTTTTGCCGTTGCTGGACGAGCCGCCGTTTTTCTGAGGCTTGAGCACGTTATCGATGATGCCGTATTCCTTAGCGTCTTCCGCGCTCAGCCAGTAGTCGCGTTCCGAATCTTGCTCGAGTTGTTCCAGCGTTTTGCCGGTATGTTCGGCCAGAATTTCGTACAGGCGTTTCTTCAGCCAGAGAATTTCATTAACCTGAATTTCGATATCTGCAGCGGTCCCCTGGCTCCCGCCGGACGGCTGATGAAGCATGATCCGCGAGTTCGGCAGCGAGGCGCGGCGTCCTTTGGTGCCTGCGGCGAGCAGGACCGACCCCATCGAAGCCGAGAGGCCGACGCAAATCGTGGCCACCGGGCACGTCACGAACTGCATCGTGTCGTAAATGGCCAGCCCGCTGTACACCACGCCTCCCGGCGAGTTGATGTACACGTTGATGTCGCGTTCGGGATCTTCGCTGGCCAGGTACAGCAGCTGAGCGACGGCCAGGTTGGCGATCTGGTCGTTGATAGGCGTACCTATCATGACGATGCGTTGCTTCAACAGCATGCTGAAGATGTCGTATGCGCGCTCGCCCCGTGAGGTTTGCTCGACGACCATCGGAACCAGAGCGCCGACGGTCTGCTCCTCGAAGGGTTTGCCGTAAATGTCCTGTGGCAGAGTCAGGCTCTTGCTGAATTTCAGAAAATCATCAACCATATAGGTAGTAGGCTATGTCGTAGGTGAATCGAAAGGCTACCGCTTCAACCTTGTATTGAGTTGCTCAGAGAACGTTTCCCGGAGAGCGGGTTAGATTTTGAGCGCCTCCCGGGCGGCAGACCGTTCTTTCAGGGTGTCCGTGTATTCGTCTTTGGTCTTTTCCTCGACCGTGAAGCGGCGCGCCAGCTGCTCGAACACTTTCGACTCCAGCAGCTGTTGATCCAGGCGGTCCATGAGGTCGTTCTGCATGGACTTGTAATAGGAGAGCAAGGCGTCGACCGTATCTTCGCTGCCGGTTTGCCTGGCCAGGTAGGCACGGCGGTCGTCGTCGTCGACGTCGAGCGACTCCTCTTCGGCCACCTTGTCGCGGATCATGGACCAGCGAGCCAGCTGTTCCGCGTCATTTTTCCTCGCTTCCCGGAAGGTGTCGTAATCGAAACCCTCGGGCAGCTTGTCGTTGTTCCTGCTTCGCAGGTCGTCGATAAAGGTACTGAGGAAGATGTCAATGGCAGGGTCCGGAACGGGGAAGTCGTGCAGCTCGAGCATCTTCGCTGCGATTTCGCTCTCCATGAGTTTGCGCGATTCTTCATCCCACAGGCGTTCGAGCTCTTTTCTGATGAACGCCTTCAGGCTGTCTTCGTCTTCGGCCTCATCGCGGGTTTGCTCCTTGATGAACTCTTCGTCCAGTTCCGGGAGGATGCGTTCCTGCACGTCACGGATGTGGACTTCGTACAATTCTTTTTCCGATTCGTCCTGTTCGGCCTGGTTTGGCAGGACGAGCAGGTCCGATTTCGGGGCGTCAGACGCCGGGTTCGTCGGGGGGGCGTCCTCGACGGCGAGGCTTACCTTAAAGCGGTCGCCGGCTTTTTTGCCGATGAGCACTTCGCGCAAGTCGTCGCGGAGGTTGTCGTCGTCGAGGAAGAAGGAGAGGTCCTCCTCCTTTTTGCCGATGATCGGCGTGGCCGAGGTGTCGTCGAGCTGTTGCATGTCGATGACGACGTAGTCCGTCTCGGTGACGGTTTCCTCTTCCTCGCGGGTACGCAGATCGGCTTCTCTACGCAGCATGTGCTGGATCTGGCTGTCGATGTCTTCGTCAGTAACGTCGTACGTCAGTTTGAGGATGACTTCAGAGGAGAGGTCTTTGATGTCGAACTCGGGTTGGACTCCGAATTTCAGGACGGCGTGGAGGTCTCCATCGAGTTTGTAATCGAGTGTGCTCAGGCGGGGGAGCCCGATCACGCGGAGTTCTTTCGGTTCGATGATCTCATCGCTGAAGATCTCCATGACGATTTTTTCGATGACGTCGACGACGAGGGATTCTCCGTACATCTTTTTGAGCAAGGGGAGAGGTACTTTACCCGGGCGGAAGCCTTTCAGGGAGATGCTGGCTCGCTGCTGGCGCAGTTTTTTGTTGATCTGCGGCGCCAGGTCGGCGGCCGTAGCGTCTATGACTAATTCGTATTCGACGGGGCTGAGTTGGTTTAGAGAGGTCTGCACGTTGTTAGCTGTTGCACTCGATCATGTGAACCCCGGCAGGAGTCGGAGTGTAGGACGTTAAAAACTAAATAGCCTTCAATTCGAGTCGACGACTCGGAGTTCCATTGCCGGGGGGGTCGGAGCGTATTCGAGGGCGCCTCTATGAGGGGGACGAGGCGGTAGGGAGCTGCCTGGAAAGGTTGCGCACATTGGCGTCGATCATATATTTCCACAGGCCGGCTCCGTTCATCCAGAACTGCATTTTTTGCCCGTCGCGCGTCCAGATCGTCAGGTTGGCTGCGCGGGACTGCCCCACTTTCCACTCTACGCGTTCGATCTGTTTGAGGAACAGCAGCCGGCGATAGAAGCCGGACAGGGCGATGCCGCTGAACTCGATGCGATTGGGAAACAGGAGGGCGCGGGCAAAGAGGAGCCGTTTTTCCGGGTCGCGAAATCGGCTCGACAGCATGACGTTTTCCTTGTCGGAGGGCAGGGGTTGGTGCGAAGGCATCGCTGAGGGTACCAGGCGGGTTGTGTAGAGCGTCTGTGCCTGGTATCGGCAGAATCCGGAGCGAGTTAAGCGGGGCCCCGGGGAAACCATCGGGGCGGCCGCTAGAAATCGAAGCCGATCGAGATGTAGGTGCGCTGTTTTCCGAACTCCTGGCCGTTGTGGGGCCAGGCGAAATCCAACCGGAGCGGGTAGCCGAGGAGGATGCCGCGTACACCGAAGCCGGCGCTGGCGACGAGGTCGTCGAATACGCGGTCGCCGGCCTCGTCGGTCGTGAAAACGTTGAACGGGTTATCGAGGCCGCGGCCGCCCCAGATCGCGCCGACATCGGCAAAGGCGATGCCCTGGATGTTGTAAAAGGGGAAGACGGGGAAGGGGCCGGGCAACAGGGCCGCTACGAGGGGGAACCGAAATTCCGCATTGAGCAACCCGAAATTCGTGCCGTTCAGGGCGTTGATGTGATACCCTCTGAGGGGCAGGATGGGGGTAGCCAGGATGAAGTCGGAGATGTCTTCGATTGGAAAGCCGTTCACGTTGTCGAACTGGCGGTTGACCCAGTTTTGGACGCCGGCGGAGTAGAACAGCTGCTGGGTGGCCCCGAGGGAGGTGCCTCCCGAAAGGCGGACGGCAAAAGCGTACGGGGCGCGCCCGAGGGGGAGGTAGGTTCTGCCGTCGGCGAGCAAGGTCACGAAGCGCACGTCTTTGCCGGAGAAATCGAGGGGGCTGCCGGCGATGCTGGCCGAGAAGCGGCTGCCGCTATGGGGATACATGACGCCCGGGGTGGTCGCGTCCTTCGTGAAGGTGAGCGACGGATAAAAGAGGGTGCGCGTGGTGGCCGGGTCGGACGGTTCGATGATGTCGGCCTGGCTGACGCCGATGATGGACAGGTTGCCATCGATCCTGCGAAACTTGTCGAAGGGGTAGGAGAGGGAGAGGCGGGCGCCGTATTGGCGGTACCGGTATATGGTGCTGCGGTTATTGTCCGGCAGGAGGCGTGAGACGTGGAAGAAGGAGCCCCCCCAGTCGACCCGTTCGGGCAGGTACGAGTAGGCCATCATGTAGTCGGAGTTGCGCAGGTCGATCAGCAGGTTGGAGGCGACGAAGACGCGGTGGTTGCCGAGCATGTCGCTGAAGGTGATCTGGGTGATGCCCTGGATGCCGAAGAGGGCGTCGTAGCCGGCGGTGCCGTAGACGAGGTCCGGCGAGAAGCGGAGTTTGTATCGCTTCGGTTTGTAGCGGCCTTCTTCGTCGAGGTGGTCTTTGGGCGAGAACGGGTCGAGGATCAAATCCAGGTCGTCATCGGCTTCCTGGCGGTCGGTATTGATGAACTCCCTGAAGTCGACCCGCACGTTGCCGTACCGGGTGCTGTCCCAGGTGTAGGCGTTGGAGGCGCTGGCGTCGGAATCGCCGTCCCCGGCGGGCAACGAGGACAAGAGGGGGGCTCTGTTCGCCAGCAGCATGAGGCGGTCGGCGAGGAGGGTGTTGCCCGAGTTGGGCTGGCGCGCATAGGCGATGCCGTCGGTGGCATCGCGCATGAAGGGATTCGACTTTTGCGTGGAAGGGGGCGCGAGCGCGATGGCGGGGGCCGGCTCCAGCGTTTCTTGAACGACGCGTTGCGCCCAGACGCTCGGTTTGAGCTCGTCGCTGTCGAGGCGGCGTTCGAAGGGGTTGTTCATCCGGTAGATTATGGGCCGGCCCTGTTGCAGGCTGACGAGCGCCGCCACTTCACCGTTGGCGGAGAGGGCGACCTGGGTGATGCCCGACAGGGCGTCGGTGAGCGGCCGCACGTCCCCCGAGGCGACGTCCTTTTCGTACAGGTTGAAGATGCCGTTTCTATCCGAGATAAATAAGAACGTGCCGGCCGAAGCGCCGAACTTGGCGCTCCGGTCGTCCCACAGGGTGTTGTACGTCT
The DNA here is from genome assembly GCA_964525535.1 of uncultured Rhodothermaceae bacterium. Classification (GTDB taxonomy): domain Bacteria; phylum Bacteroidota; class Rhodothermia; order Rhodothermales; family JAHQVL01; genus JAHQVL01. Next base: position 69,927 of record CAZGHT010000011.1, on the reverse strand, counting down.
GGCGCAGGGCGAGGCCGGATTCGAGGTTGAGGAGATACACGTCGTATTGGCGGTAGTCGTGATCGTGCATCGCAAAGTCACCCGGGGTGTACGTGCCCAGGGCGGTATAGGCGCCGCGGTCGCTGTGAAACAGGAGAGCGGCGCCGTCGGGGCTCCAGCTCGGTTCGTGATCGCTGAAGACGTCGTTGGTATAGTTGATGGTCTCGTGCGAATCGAGGTCCAAAACGAAGATATCGCTCTGGGCGTCGATCGATGCTTCGAAGGCAATCCGGTCGCCTGTGGGGCTCCACGAGACGGACACGATCTGGTCCACGGCAGGAACGCGGTAGTGGACGGTTTCGTGCGTTTCGACGTTGATGACGGCGATCGCGTCGGAGGGGCCGCTCTTGACGGCGAGGGCGAGGTGCCGGTTATCGGGGCTCCAGGACAGGCCCGGCGTGAGGATGCGGAGGCTTTCGAACTCGGCGTTGGTCTGGCCTTCGACGAGTTTCTCGAGGATGGCGCCGTCGTTGGTGTCCGCGAGATAGACGTCGAACAGGCCGTTGCGCGTCGTGATGAAGGCGAGGCGGTCCCCCAGGGGGGAGAGCGCCGGGCTGGTGTTGTAGAAGCCGCCGTTGTCCGCCGTGATGAGGGGGGTGGAAAAGTCGGCGACGCTTTCCCGGGCGACGAGCTCGGCGTAATGGATTTGTTTCAGGGCGGCTCGCCAGCGGTCCGAGAGTTCGTGCATCGTCAGGCCGGTTGCGCGTTGAAAGCTGCCTTCGATGGAGTGGGTCATACGGAGGCGCTGAAGGATTTCGCTGATTTTTTCCCGGCCGTATTGCTCGGCGATATAGTCCCACAAGCCCTGGCCGGCCTGGTAGGAGGCGAAGCCGTTGATCATCTGGATGTCCGGCACGTCGTCATGAACGGTGGCGTCGCGGAGCCAGTCGTCGGCGTCGGAGCTCCATCCTTCCGAGGCGTATTCGGCGAGGCCTTCGTTGAACCAGTGCGGTATGCGGAGGCGAATGTTGTTCTGGACGATGGATTGCAGGGTGCCGCCGTAATAGATGTCGTTGATGATGGCATGCACGAGCTCGTGGTGGAGGGTCTGGCGGTACGCGCGGTAGTCGCCCACGAAGGGCAGGGCAATCCGGTTTTTGAGCGGCTCGGTGACGCCGGAGATGCCCTCGGAGAACGTAGGCAGGTCGACGGCATTCGTCACGGCAAAATCGTTATGGCTCTGGTACACGATGATCGGGATTCGCTTCGATATGTCGTAGTCGAAGAGGTACCGCGCCTGTTCGTAGGCATCCTCGGCCGCGTGAGCGGTGAATTCCGCCAGAAACCGGCCGTTTTCGTAGAAATAAATGTCGAAGTGCTTCGATTGCAGATAGGACCATTTTTTGGCCTGGTACTGCACCTTGTTCTTCCCGAACCTGAAATACTGGGCCGACGTGGGCGAAGGAAGGCAAAGCGCATGGACGACCACAGCGAGCAGGCACAGCCTAATGAGGCCCGGCACGAACGGGGGGAGTGCGACGAGCCTCGTGCGCCGTCGCATGCGATGAGAGCTGGGAAAGGACGCGTTCCGTCCGGCAGAGGCAATCATGGAGCCAGCAATCATAGGAGCAGAGGGATCGTAAGGCGAAAAAGGGGCCAGGCCCGCCAGAGGGCCGGGTGGGGCAATGCCATGCGTACCGATGGATGTCACGCGCCGGGTGTGCATAGGCCCTGCCAGAGCGGCGTTGCATGTATGCAGGGTACGTTTGCGGAGCCGCCAAAACCTGCCTGCTGTGCACCGTTCGCGTAACGTCACGTACTGATTCTAGGCCAGGCGACACGACAAGTTCCTAACGAAGCGCCGGCTGCTCCGCTCGACGGCGATGCGAGTCGTGCGCATCGGATTTCAGGACTGGCGTATCCAGCGCCCGAGATCTTTGAGGGTGGGTTTCTTCCCGTACATCAAAATACCGATCCGGTAAATCCGGCTGCTGAGCCACATGGCGCCGAGAAAGGTGCCGATGAGGAGCCCGTACGAGAGCAGTATCTGCCAGAGAGGAACCTGGGTGACCGCGATTCGGACGACCATGAGGATCGGCGAGAAAAAAGGCACCATGGATAACCCGGTAGCGAGCCCGCTGTTCGGGCTCTCCACAAAAACGGCGATGAACATGATCGGGATGATGATGAGCATGTAGATCGGCATCAACAGCCCCTGTGCGTCTTGCTGCTGTTCGACGACGGACGAAACGGCAGCGAACAGGCTGGCATACAGCAGGTACCCCCCGATAAAAAACAGGACGAACCAGACGAACACCATCGGATCGATCGTTGGGATCGTGATGTCGACGGCCTGCAGCAGTTCCTCCTGCGACGCGTCGATGGGCACGTTGAGATCTGCCGGGTCGAGGAAAAGGGCGATCACGGATCCGGCAAAGAGGGTGCCGGCCAGCATCAGGCCGCTCCAGACGATCATCTGGACCAGCCCGACCGCGCCGATGCCGAGCACTTTGCCCATCAGCATCTGAAAGGGGCGGACCGAGGAAATCATCACTTCGATCACGCGCGACGTTTTTTCTTCGAGAACCCCCTGGGTTACGTAGGCGCCGTAGATGAACATGGCGATGTAAATGATGAATCCCATGATGTACCCGACGATCGAGAAAAACGCCGCATTATCCTCTTGTTCGCCTTCTTCCGTAATTTTTATGCTTCGTAACGGTACCGAGGTGCTCAAGATCGCCCGTATTTCGTCAGACACGTCATAGGTCTCGAGCCGGTATTCTTCCAGCGCCCGCGTCAGGCCGCGCTCCAGCCTGGAGGCGCCCGATAGGCCGCTTCCCTCTACCGAATAGAATTCCGCTTCCCCTTCTCCCGACATAAGGCTTTCGGGAATATATAGATACCCGTCGTAGGCGCCGTCGAGAACCTGTTCGCGGAGCGTTTCGGGGCTAGCATCACTCGCTGTGATGTCGTACTGGTCCCGAATGAGCGGCTCCAGCTCCGAGAGCAAGACCCCCGTGTCGTCCACGACCGCAATGGTGCGCTCCTCGGACCCTACGGCCGCTATGCCCAGGATGGCCGGCAGGGTGGAAAGAGCGATCAACAGGACGGGAGCCAGGAGGGTGCCGACGATAAACCACACGGAACGTATGCGTCGGATGAATTCACTCTTCAGGACGATCCAGATTTTTTTCATGGCTACGTAGCGGTCTTAAAGGGTCGCTGTGTTTGCTGCCCTGTTTTCTCAGCGTTTGATTTTTTCAGCGTTTGATTTTTTCAGCGTTTGATTTTTTCAGCGTTTGTTTTTCTCAGCTACTGTGGGTTGCGCTTGTGCGACCGCCGATACGAAAATCTCGTTCAGCGACGGTTCTACGCACTCGAACTTGTAAATCTCGCGCGCACTATTCATCGCTCGTTCCAGGATTTCCTGGGGCGGCGTCCCATTGAGCAGCCGCAGTTCCGTCCGGTTGTTCGTTCGGTGGATGACGGCGATTTTTTCGTTCGCGGCGAGGTCGTCGATGAATTGCCCTTCGCCGTCGTATTCGAGAATGACCCGATTTCTGCCGAAGCTCTGCTTGACGCTGCGCAGCGCGCCCTGGATGACGATGCGCCCGTCGGAGATCAGGCAGATGTCGTCACAGAGTTGTTCGACCTGCTCCATGCGGTGGGATGCGAAGAGGATGACCCGGTGATGCGATTTTTGCTCCTGGATGACGTCATTCAACAGTTCCGAGTTGATCGGGTCGAGCCCGCTGAACGGTTCGTCGAGGATAAGCAGGTCTGGTTCGTGCAGGATGGTACTGATGAACTGCATCTTTTGCTGCATGCCCTTGGAGAGCTCCTGGGTTTTCCTGGTTTTCCAGTCCAGCGCGTCAAACCGCTGCAGCCAGTAGTCGATACGCCGGGAAGCGGTCGCACGGTCCATGCCTTTCAGCTCGGCCAGGTAGAGCAGTTGTTCCTGGACTTTCAGCTTTTTGTACAGGCCTCGTTCTTCGGGCAGGTACCCCAGGCGTTCCTGGCTCCAGGGGCCGACCGTCCGGTCGTTGAATCGTACGACGCCTTCATCCGGTGTCGTAATGTACGTAATCATGCGGATGGCAGACGTCTTGCCGGCTCCGTTAGGCCCCAGCAGACCGAGTACACGGCCGGCCTGTGCCTCGAACGTGATATGGTCCACGGCTACTTTAGCGCCGTAGCTTTTCGTTACGTTTTCCAGTGAAAGCGATGCCATAAAGCGATACCCTCAATACGATTCCAGGGTGTGGGAGCTGTGCGCGGCCCGGTAGGTCCGATCCAACCATACGTTATGGGGATTAAAAAATGTTCGTTCTACCCCAGATTTCGCATGAAATGCATACGCGACGAGAAATTAGCTGAGTCGGTCCTCTATTACGCCTCTTATGACCTCCTTTTTTTACAGCAGTGGGATGGTGGCTGTTGGAACCGGAATCAGATACTGTTGTTCGAACACGTCCTCGTGAACGCCGAAGTACCCGGTTCCTCGAAAATCGACGGCCACGTAGGGGCCTACTACGCGAGTGACCTCACCGATTCCGTAATAACTCGGCATGGGGCCGTAGTAAACGAGTTCGCCCTTCATAAGCGGTCCTTTGCGCCTCGCCCGGCGGTGAAACGCCGGTACGCTCGGTAACAACTCGAGACGGTAAGGACTGTATTTGTTGTTGGAAGCGATAGCCATTTCTCTTCCCGCGGAATGAAGCCGAAAAGTTACTTACGCCTGTCAGGGAGTGAAGATTCTGCCCGTAGGTTACGCAAGATTGGGGGCAAATTCCAATGCAACCCCACGGGCGATACGTAAAAAACGGCACATTCTTGGAGACTCAATCGTCTTTCTTCATAAACATTTTGTATGCGTGAATATTTTAGTTGAAAATATTGGTTATTTTAAAACATGAGTGTCATTTTCACTGGAGAGATTGAACGAACAACCCCACTCTTTTTCCACCTGAGCCTCAATCGAATCTCCTGATCGTCAACAACCCCTTCTATATTCTTTACTCTTTAGTAGTACACGTTCATGAACAAGCATGAGAAAATCGTAGATCGGCAAGTAGGCCGTAACGCTGAGCTATTCGCCAAAGCCATCACGCAGCTCAACACGCCTGAGGAGCGCTATCCGTATCTACGTATCCTGATCAGTATAGTGGAGCAAGCTCATCCGGAATGGAATCAGGCGCCGCAAAAGGACCGGCAGATGGCCCAGATGATCTCGAAGATGAGTAACAATGAGTTAGACGTAGACGAGCTCGCCGAAGTCGTTCGTGTTCGCGACGAAGAGCGCGGCTACTTTTACGACTGATTCGACCCCGCACCCGAAATCCCGGGCCTCAAAACGTCTCATCCCACGCGTTCCGGATTGTCTCGTATGAAGCCGGCCCAGCCGCCCGAGCGGGACGACGCCGGAGGCGCCGTATCGCGGTGACTATGGCACAGGGCCACGGCCAGCGCGTCTGTGGCGTCGTGTGCGATCCGGGTCCATTTCTCTTCGTTCATGCCCAGGATCGATCGGACCATGAATCCTACCTGTTCTTTGGCCGCATTGCCCTGCCCCGTCACCGCTCGTTTGATTTCTTTGGGGGTATATTGCACGATCGGCAGGCCCCTGTTCAGCACGGCCAGCATAGAGGCCGCCTGGGCCCGGCCCAGCTTGAGCAACGACTGCGGGTTGCGTCCGTACACCGGCATCTCGATGGCGGCTTCGTCAGGCTGGCATCGGTCGATCACCCCGGTGAGTTCGTCGTAGATCTGTTTCAGGCGCATCTCGTGGTCTTTCACGCGATCGAGGCGTACGACGCCGCATTCGACCAGGCGCTCCTCCCCTCGGGCGCCATCGCTCGTGTTACGCCTTTGGTTGCGTCCCTGCGCCTTTTTTCCTGTACCCGGTTGTTCCTCGCCGGCGAGGCTCTGGCCGACAACGATCACCCCATACCCCGTAGCGTTGGATCCAGGGTCTATGCCGAGTATACGCATGCTGCCTCGTGTCGATGGATGAAAAACGCGGTGAGGGAGTAGCCCGATCGAGTCAGGAGAGGGCCTCGATCGTCGAGTCGTCGAAGTCCAGCGTGCTGAAGACCGCCTGGACATCTTGATGATCTTCGAGCATGTCGAGCAGCTTCGCTACCGTGCGGGCCTCGTCGGGGGAGAGAGAGACGGTCGTTGTCGGTATTCGGATGAGCTGGGACTCTCCGGTCTTGATGCCGGCGTCTTCCAGCGCGGACTGCACGGCGCCGAACATCTCCACCGGTGTAGTGACGATGAAGAGGTCGTCCTCTCGGACCAGGTCTTCGGCTCCTGCGTCGGCGACGCGTTCGAACAGTTCCATCTCTTCGTACGCCTCTGCCGGGATTTCGATGTTTCCTTTTCGGTCGAACAGGTAGGCAACGGAACCCGACTGGCCGAGGCTGCCGCCGTGTTTGCTGAACAGATGTCGGAGGTCGGCCACGGTCCTGTTGATGTTGTCCGTCAGGGTCTCGACAAAGATGGCCACCCCTCCCGGGCCGTACCCTTCGTAGTGGACCTCGGAATAATCAGCGCCCTCGATTTCACCGGTGCCCCGTTTGATGGCTCGTTCGATGTTGTCCTTGGGCATGTTTTCGGCCTTCGCTTTCTCTACCGCCAGCGAGAGGCGCGCGTTCATGTTGGGGTCGCCGCCGCCCTCGCGCGCCGCCACCATGATATCGCGGGTGACGCGGGCCCACACTTTCGAACGTTTCGCGTCGGTAGCCGCCTTGGCGCGCTTTATCTTAGACCATTTACTGTGGCCGGCCATGTCCTCGGTCCTCCTGTGGTTGACGATTACAGTACTCTGGGGATCCTCTCACTGACTTCCTGAGCGGATGAAGAGTTCCTCGATGTACCTACTGGTCAACCCGGTCCGATGTTGCACTGCCGCGTAACATCACCGAGTCATTCATGTGCGATCCGTTTTTCGGTACATGAACTTGAGGGCGGACCAGACGCGGTCTACGGAGCAGACCTTGACGTCGACGAGCCCATGCAGCAGTCCGATCTCTCGGACGTGATTCCCGTTCAGGGGGGTGTCGTCAGAGGACGCATTCTTTTTCGAAGCCCCTTTTTGCCACGAAATCCACAGCGCTCCGTTTTTGTTCAGGTGATGTTTCAACGCAGGAAAGGACTCGGAGAGTCGATCGCGGTCGAGGGAAAAGTAGTGGATGAAGTCCAGTTCGAGGGTGAGTGCCTCTTCCACGACGACGCCCTCGGGCAGCGGCCCGAGGAGTGCACGGTAATGCGCCGGCTCGTCGAGGAAGAAGACCCGGTAGCCGGGTTTGATGCCCAGCTTTTTGATGAGCGGTGTTGCGGTGGGCGATGGCACGGATGGCGATGGCGTAGAGGATAATTGCCTGGATAACTGTCAGGATAGGCTCGTCACCGAGCGCGGGATGTATGAAGGCAGGGTTCGCGGCGATTCATGCATCTTGCATTCGGCACACGTGCGCCCTATATACCTACATTCGAAAAATCAGGCGCGACCTGACCATTGACGTAAAATATAACACGTATGCGGTTAAAAGATAAGGTTGTCCTCGTCACAGGAGGCGGCACAGGAATAGGGAAAGCGATTTCGGCCCGATGTGCATCGGAAGGTGCGCGCGTAGCCATAACCGGCCGGCGGAAAGAGAAGCTGGAAGAGGCCGCAGCCGAAATGGAAGGCGACGTATTCGTGCTCAGCGGGGATGTATCCAGCGAAGAAGACGTACATCGCATCATGCAGGGTTTGATCGAGCGGTGGGGGCGAATCGATGCGTTGATCAATAACGCGGCCATTCTGCTCGGCCGAACGCCGCTGGCTGAGACGCCCGCCGAGAAGTGGGACGCGATGATGGATGTTAACGTCCGAGGCGTCTTTTTATGCTGCAAGGCCGTACTCGGCTCCATGCAAGCGCAGGGAAGCGGTGCGATCGTCAACATAGCCTCGGTAGCCGGGCACCGAGGTCAACCGGGCAATTCCGCGTACAGCACGTCCAAGGGCGCCGTGCTCAATCTGACGCGTTCGCTCGCTGTGGATTATGGGTCGCATGGGATCCGCGCGAATTCCATTTCGCCGGCGCTGGTAGACACCGAGATGGCGCGTACGCGGCTCAAGCCGGGCGAGGACTGGGAGGCGCGAGCGAGGCGCGAATGGATCCCCAATTATCCGCTGGGGCGGCTCGGTAAGCCGGAGGACATCGCGTCGGGCGCGGTGTTTCTCGCGTCCGACGAGGCGTCCTGGATCACCGGAATCGATCTGGTGATCGATGGGGGGCTGCTCGCTGCTCTCTGAGTCTGCCCCATTGAGCGCGCAGCGCCCCGGGTCAGGCTCATTGAAACGATAGCGACTCCAGGAGGTCGGAGAAGGCGTCGTCGAGAGGCGCCCGTATGCGCAGGGGTAGGCCTGAAAAGGGATGCGTGAACGCCAGCTCTTCGGCATGGAGCAACATGCGGCCCTGGCCGAAATGCGCTGCGAAAAAGGCGTTGTGTTGCCGGTCGCCGTACTTTTTGTCGCCTACGATGGGGTGAAAGATGTGCTTCATGTGGCGCCTCAACTGGTGCTTGCGCCCCGTCTCCGGTTTGAGGCGCACCAGCGAATACCGGCACGTCGGATATCGTCCCACGGCGTAGGGCAACTCGACCTTTCCGATCGAGCGGTAGTGTGTCCTGGCTTCTCGGGGGGCGCCTTTCCAGGCTCCTTCGCGTTGTAGTTTGCGTTGTAGTTTGCGTTGCCGTTTGCCTTCCGGGGTGTCCTTGAGCGGATAATCGATGGTCTCCTCCATCGGGGTATAGCCGCGTACGACGGCCAGGTACGTTTTATCCGTTTTCCGATCGGCAAACAGGGCGCCGGCCGCTTTCGCCGCTGCCGGGGATAAGCCGAAGAGCAACACGCCGGATGTCGATTTGTCGAGGCGATGAACGGGGAACAGGCGCCGGCCGATCTGATTTCTCAGCATCTGCAGCGCAAAGCGGCGTTCCTGGCGGTCGATGGAACTCCGGTGAACGAGTAAGCCGGCCGGCTTGTTGACGACTACGTAGTGCGCGTCGTGATAGAGTACAGGTAGCATGCAGCACAATCCTTCGTGCAACAAATCGTAAAGGGGGAGTACATAAAAAACCTGAATATCTCTCGGATATTCAGGTTCCCTACCTGTGATTTCAATCGTGCGCCGGCCGGAGTTGACAGGCGCCGGGTACCGATTAACTCGCGTGCGCCTGGCGATAGTCCGCAACGACAGCGCGGATCGTCTGGCGGAGTACGGGGTTGCCTTCGAAGCGCTCGGCGCGTTCGAGGAAGTTGATGGCCCAGTCGTTATTCATCTGGCCCAGAGCAACGAGTGCCATGCGACGCATACTTTCGTTGTCGTGATTTCTGTAAATGCGCATGACGTCAAATACAGCGTTTTCTACGTCGAGGCTGTTCCCGTACCGGATAACCATACCCATCGCAGTAGATGCCAGGCCGTCATTGTCCGATTTGAGCGCGACGACGAGATTCTCGCTGAACGCATCCCATTTGCCAGATTCAACGGCGTTAGAGGCATCTTCTTTCAGTTGTTCAATGGCTTTGTTATCGTCGGAAACCACTGAATTTGCTTGAACGGTCGTCATGCCCAAAACAAACAGCATGGCAACCGCAAACACGGTTACTTTTTTCATAGCAAGACCCTCCCTCAAGGAAGCTACAAGTGATAAGATCGGAAATACGAAAAAGACTGTTGGTTCAGGCAGTCTGTATGTGTGTACACTACGGAACCGCTTCCTTCGAGTTACGGCATTAGTGTAATTTATGCAGAAAAGGGGTGGAGCGTTGGATAGCGGTGGTCTATCGGGCCTTATAACGCCAATCGGCGGGTAAGAAAAGGCGTTTATGAATCGAGTGTTATGAATCGAGTGTTATGAATCGAGTGTTATGAATCGAGTGTCTGGTTATGGGGGCGCCATTACCGAAAGAAACGGGTATTTTTTTCCATAAGGTGTGTTTCTCTTTCCAGGGCGCGCTCTTGTATCCGGGGGGGCCGATCAGTAGAATAGAGGTCGACCCTGTACTACCTACTCATCAAACCGTATAAATCATGAAACGAATCAGCTTCGCGGCTTTCCTGGTGTTGGCCCTGGCGGCGTACACGGATGTCGCTGCCCAGGACGGCGAGTGGATCAGCCTCTTCGATGGGGAAACCCTCGATGGATGGCAGGCCAGCGAAAACAAAGAGACGTTCTACGTCGAAGACGGGATGATCGTCGTAGACGGCCCGCGGTCGCACCTGTACTACATGGGCGAGGTTGGCAGCCACGACTTCACGAATTTCGAGTTCAAGGCGGATGTCATGACCCTGCCCGGCTCGAACTCGGGGATGTATTTTCACACCGAGTATCAGGAAGAAGGATGGCCGAGTAAAGGCTACGAGGTGCAGGTGAACAATACACACGGAGACCACCGCCGGACGTCGAGCCTGTATAATATCGTCGACGTCGAAGAGGCGCCGGCCAACGACAACGAGTGGTTTACCCAGCATATCATGGTGCAGGGCAACCGCGTTGTCATAAAGGTCGACGGCAAAACCATGGTCGATTACGTGGAGCCAGAAGACGTGGAGCGGCCCGAGAGCATGGCGGGTCGTTTGTTGTCCAGCGGGACGGTCGCCCTCCAGGGCCACGACCCGGAAAGCAAGGTGTACTATAAAAACATCATGATCAAGCTGCTGGACTGAGAGCCGTCGATACATTCGTGACTTTTTCAGCAGGCTTCGAGGGCGCTCTACGAGGTAGAGCGCCCTCGTCGTACTCAGGGCTGGGTTTCGAGGGCGCGTTCTGCCGGGCCGTACCCATTGCCTTCGGGGACGTTCTGGTCGACGTCGTCGTCCGAAGAGCTCGAGAACAGCCTCTTCAACGAAGTCCGGATGTCGTACTCCATCATGGTCAGGGCCGGCACCACCAGCATGAGGATAAACGTGGCGAAGACGATCCCGAACGCGATACTGACTGCCATCGGGATGAGAAACTGCGCCTGCACGCTTTTCTCGAGGATGAGGGGGAAGAGGCCGAGGAATGTGGTGATCGAGGTCAGGAGAATCGGCCGGAACCGTTGTTTGCCGGCCGAGAGGATGGCGTCGGGCATGGACAACCCTTCTCTTCGCCTCTGGTTGACGAAGTCGACGAGCACGAGGGAGTCGTTCACGACGACCCCGCTGAGGCCGACGATACCGAACACGCTGAGGATGCCCAGCTGCAGGCCGAGCAACAGGTGACCGAGAAAGGCGCCGATGATGCCGAAGGGGATGGCCGCCATGATGACCAGGGGCTGCGTGTAGGAATTAAAAGGAATGGCCAACAGGGCGTAAATGACAAACAGGGCGATGGCGAAGCCGCGCAGGAGGGCGCTGAGCGTATCGGCCTGCTCGCGCTGTTCCCCTTCGAAGCTCAGGCGCAGCCCCGGGTAGTCCGCCCGCAGCTCGGGCACCAGGCCGTTGTTGAGCGCGGTGACCACCTCCTGGCCGGAGACGACCTCGGGGTCGACGTCGGCGGTGACGGTGATCACCCGCCGGCGATCGCGGCGCTGGATTGCAGAAGTGCTGTACCCTATCGACGCTTCCGCGACTTCCGACAGCGGAATCTGCGCGCCCGAAGGCGTGCGGATGCGGAGGTCCTGAATGTCGGCCAGGGCATCTCGTTCCTCCTCGGGAAGGCGGACCATCACCTTGACCTCGTGCCGGCCGCGCTGGATGCGCAGCGCTTCGGCGCCGTAAAAGGCGGCCCGAACCTGGCGCGCCAGGTCGTCGAGCGTGACGCCGAGCGACCGCGCCTGCGGCAGCAGGGACAACTCGATCTCGCGTTTGCCCTGATCCTGATCGTCCAGGATCTCGAAGACGCCGTCGAACTGGGCCAGCTCGTCCTTGATGCGTTCGACCGCGGCATCCAGCACGGCCGGATCGGGCGCCGAAAGCTCTACCTGTACCGGCTTGCCGATCGAGATGAGCGCGGAAGAGAAGGACAGGCTTTGCGCGTTGGGGATATCGCCCACCTTGTCGCGCCACAGGATCTCGATTGATTCGGCGGAAGGCACCCGCTCTTCGGCGGTGAGCAGCTCCAGGTTGATTTCTGCCACGTTGGACTGGAGCAGTACGGTGCCGCTCTGCGCCCCGGGGCCCTGGTTGCGCGAAGGCTGCTGCCCGATGCTCGCATAAATGTGCTGAACGATGGGCGGGTGTTCGTCGGGGAGGCCCGCCTGGATCTCGGCCGCAGCCGCCTCGCCCTGCCCCTGAATATAACGCGCAACGCGAAGCGTCTCCTCGGAAGGCGTCCCCTCAGGCAACTCGAGGCGGGCGATCACGTTTTCGCCTTCGATGTCGGGCAGGAAGCTGAACTTGATGTAGCCCCCGATGACGAGACCGAGCGACAGCATGACGGCCACCGTCGCGATGGCCATGACCACGCCGTACCGGCGCGTGCTGAACCTGATCGAATGGTGTAAAGGGCCGTTGATGAAGGCGTCCAGCCGGCGACTGATCCAGTGTTGTACCCGTTCGATGCCACGACCGAGTGCCCCCAGGAATGACTCGTTCCGGCTCCCTTTCTTGCGCTTGTGGGACAGGTGCATCGGCAAAATGAAAAGCGACTCGATCAGGGAGAGCACGAGCACAGTGAGGACGATTTTGGGGATCCCGCCGATGATTTTCCCGATGGTGCCCGGTGCGAACAGCAACGGGGAAAACGCGGCGCAGGTCGTCAGCACGGCAAAGATGACCGGACGCGCGAGCCGCGTCGCTCCGTCGATCGCCGCCTGAACGAGCGACCCCTTGCGATGCGCCTGTTCGAAGAATATGTTCTCGCCGATGACGATGGCGTCATCGACGACGATCCCGATGGCCAGGATAAATGCGAACAGCGAAAGGAGGTTGATCGAGATGTCCAGGTACACCATCACGGTGAACGTGCCGACGAAAGAGATGAAAATGCCGACCGACACCCAGAAAGCCAGTCGAAGATCCAGGAACAATGCCAGCGCCAGGATGACCAGGAGCAGGCCGAATGCACCGTTCTTGACGAGAAGATTCAGGCGACTCTTGAGGATTTTGGAATTGTCCTGCCAGATCGAAAGGGTGATGCCGGCCGGCAAGGAGCGGCGGGCCTCCTCGACGTAGGCGTACACGACGTCGACAATTTCGAGCACCTGTTCGTCGGAGGTGCGAAAAATCTCGACGAATGCGGCCGGCTCGCCGTCGAACTCCGTGATCAGATCGGCGTCCTGGAAACCATCGCGTACGGTAGCGATATCGCCGAGCTGGACTTTGGTGCCATTGGGCCGGGCGAGCACGATGAGGTTTTCGTAGTCTGCTTTCGTGTAGTTCTGGCCCTCAGTGCGGATCAGGATTTCTTCGCTCTCGGTCTCGACGGTGCCGCCAGGCAGGTCGAGACTCCCCTGGCGCACGATGGCGGCTACCTGGGGAAGGCTCAATCCATACGCGCGCAGGTTTTCTTCCGATACCTCGATGGATACCTCGTAGTCGCGTACGCCGGAAACGCGTACGAAGGACATTTCCGGGTTGACCGTCAGGTCGTCTTTGATCCGGTTCGCGAGCTCCTTGAGCACCTGCTCGTCGACGTTGCCGTGGATGGCCAGCGAGATGACCTGTTGCCGGTTGGTCAGCTCCTGCACTTCGGGCTCTTCCGCCTCTTCGGGGAAGGTGACGATGCGGTCGACCTCTGCCTTGATCTCATCCAGGATTTCCGGTACGTCGGTGCCCAGCTGGAGCTCGGCAGATACGGTGCCCACGTTCTCAGCCGCGGTCGAGGTCAGCCGGCGGATGCCGTCTACACTTTCGATCTGCTCCTCGACGCGGCGGACGATGGACTCTTCGACTTCTTCGGGAGTAGCGCCCGGATATTCGACGGTGATCTGGATCGTATCCAGGCTGAATTCGGGAAACACTTCCTGGGGAATGGACGACAGGCTGATGAATCCCGTCACCAGGATGAACAACATGAGCAGGTTGGCGGCAACGCCGTTGCGAGCCATCCAGGCAATCGCTTTCTTCATGGTTTACTACGTATGCTGGAATGAAAAAGGAGGGCGCAGGGGGCACTCCGCCCGGAGTCACTCGGTGGTTGTACGGATCTCCATGCCGTCGGAGAAGACGTCGAGCTTGCTGGTGACCAGCGAATCTCCCGCGGCTATGCCGCTCCGGACGAACACGTTGCCGTCCGACTCTTGAATGATGTCCACCGATCGAATCTCCAGCCGTCCGTCGTTTTTGACCCAGACGGTGTCCCCGTCCTTCAGCGCAGCGCGAGGGATGACGTAATAGGTGTCGTAGGTCGCTCCTTCGATGTCCACGCGGGTGTACATGCCCACCAGCAGGGGCGGGCGATTCTCGCCGGTAGCCCGGTAAGGCTGCGGCACGCGGACCACTACGTTGATGGTCCGGGTGGCTGCGTCCAGGGTACCTTCCGTGCGATCTACGTACCCCTCCCATTCGTAACGCTCGCTGCCAAACGTAGCCAACACGCGCGCCGGGATCCGAATGCCGCGGTTCGTTTCTCGCTGCCAGAGCCTGTCGATCAGCATGGCTTCGCTGGATTGGAAGGGGACGGGGATCTCCAGTTCGTCCGTGCTGTAGATGCCGGCAACGGCTTGCCCGGGTGTGACATACTGGCCGATGTCGACCAGCTTTTGCCGCACCCGGCCGTTAAACGGAGCCCGTATCCGGGTCCGCGCCAGGCGCAGGCGTGCGTCTTCGAGGCGCGCCTCGGCGCTTTTCAGCAGCGATTCGGCCAGCTTGAGCTGAGGCTCCCTGAAGACCAGGCTTCCGAGGGCCGTCGTTTCCGGCGGGGCGAGCTCGCCGCGTTGTCGTTGAAGCCGCTCCCATTCCTGACGGGCTACGTTGACCTCCTGGCGCGCCAGCAGCAATTCGTACTCCCGCTGGGTCACTTCCGCTTCCGCCATGTCGACGGCATTTTCGTAATCGGAGGGGTCGAGCCGGAATAACTCGTCGCCCTCCTGGAAGAAGCCGCCGGCTTCGGCGGACGAAGAGAGGGCGAGGATCTTCCCGGATACCTCCGCGACGAGGTTGATCTCGCGCTTCGCCCGCACCGTGCCATTGCCCGATATGGTGATCGATCCCCCTTCTACTTCGGGGACAACCGCTGAGACGAGGGGCACTACCTTCGGGCGTTCCGATTTCGGCGGTGTCGGCCTGAGGGCGAGCAGCGTAAACAGGGCTACCCCCCCGAGAGCCAGAATGCCGATGATGGTCAGGGCAGAAACTAATGTATTGTTCTTCATGGGAGTTGAAACCGGATTAAAGTTCGGCGTCGACCCAGGCGCCGCCCAGGGATCGATGTACCGTGATTCTTGCGTTGACGAGCGAGCGCATCGCGGATTCGAGCGCCGTCTTCGTTCGCAACTCGTTGATGCGGGCGTCCACAAAGGCCAGGTAATCGCCAATGCCGAGCTGATATCGGTCGACCTGAACCTGCGTGTTCAGCTCGGCGTTGGCGGCCGCTTCTTGCAGAAAACGATACCGTTCCGTCTGTTTTTCCAGGCTGACGAGCGCGGCATCGACTTCCTTGAAGGCCGTGAGCACCGTTTTTTCGTAGGTAGCTGCCAGCTGGTCGTACTGAGCCCGCGCTACTTCGACCTCCGCCTTCAGCCGGCCCCCCTGAAAGATGGGGGTCACCACAGCGCCGGTCAGAATCGAGAAACCCTGCGTTCCCACCTCGACGAGGTTGGCGAGGTCGGCGCTCTGGGTGCCCCCGGACGCGGTCAGAGAAAAGCTGGGAAAACGCGCCGCCTGGGCCGCGCCAATGCGCAGGCGGGCCGCTTCGAAGCGCTGCCCTGCCGCAACCACGTCAGGCCGTTCCGCCAGCAAGGTCGAGGGCAGCCCGGCAGGGATAGGCGTGAAGGGCAACTCGCCGGCAGCTGCGCCAGCCAACATACCCTCGGCCTGCGAAGGATAGGCCCCGATAAGGATGCCCAGCCGGCCCCTGGCTTCCCGTAATGAGCTTTCGAGGACGGGCAACGTGGCCTGTTCGATCTCGTACGCTTGCCTGATGGAATACAATTCGAAACTGTTGATGAGTCCTCGCTGGTACCGATCCTCGCTCAACTGGACGCGATCGTCCAGCAGTCGTACAATTTCCGAGGACAGGGCGATTTGACGCTCGAGGTCTTCGATCTCGAAATACGTCGCGATCGTTTCGGAAATAACGCCCAGCAGCGCCGTCTGATAATCGGCTCGGGTGGCGGAAAATTCACGCAACGCGGCACGAGCCGTGTTGCGGTTCTTGCCCCAGAAATCCAGCTCGTAGGACAGGCCCAGAGAGGCGCTGTAGGTCACGGTTTCGAAGCGGTCGGGGAATTGGAATCCACCGGGAGCGCCGTCTCCTCCGTCCCCGTCTCCTCGGATCGAGCTGAACGCCCCCGTATTGGAGGGGATATTCTGGCGGTTCCCATCGACGGTCGCCTGTACAGAGGGAAAGAGGGGAGATCGCGCAATTCGGTATTGGTTCTGGATTTCTTCCACGCGAGCGACGGCCACTTTGAGATCCAGGTTGCGCGTGAGGGCCGTATCGACCAGTGCGTTGAGCGTCTGGTCGTTGAACGCGGTCCACCAGTTCAGGCGGGTGAGGGCGCTGTCGGGGTATGCGGCATCGGGTTGCCGATCTGCCTCGAACGCAGGAGGCAGTTCGGCTACGGCGGGGGGCTGCTCCACCGCGGGCGTGAAGGAACATCCTCCCGTTGTACCCAGCAGTCCGATCAGCAGTCCGATCTGCAGGCATGCCGGCCAGAGGCCTCGCACACTGCCCTGAAAACAGACATGAAGAAAACTGCCATGAAAACTGC
>CAZGHT010000011.1:37894-52993 GCA_964525535.1 uncultured Rhodothermaceae bacterium | reverse complement strand
AGGCCTCGCACACTGCCCTGAAAACAGACATGAAGAAAACTGCCATGAAAACTGCCATGAAAACCGCCATGAAAACGGTCTCGAAATGGGGGACGAAATGGGGGACGAAATGTATGACGAAATGTATGACGAAAAAGCATGGTCGTGTATCGGGGCGGTTGCAGGCGTTACGTTGAGCGTTCACGGGTGTCCGGGACTTCCGACGGATGCACCTCCGGGTGAATCATTCCCTGGTAGAGTAATTCGAAAATGTGCGTCTTTCGGGCATCGACGAAAGTATCCCATCTCTTGCTGTCGGGAACCTTGATCCGGATCGTAGGCGCCCATATAAAGAAAAAGAGGCAACAGGACAGGATGGTGAGCAGTGTATGTTCCACATTCACAGCACGTATCTCCCTGCTCTCTACGGCCTCTGTCAATTTTAATTTGAGTATGGATGGAGGGGCCGACTCATGCGTTTTCTCCGTAATGAGCCGCCCCAGGGTATTACCCCCGGCGAGGTTCTCATTGACCATCAGGCGCACGATATCCGGCTTTTGGCGTATCGACTCGATGAATCCGTCGATGAAGGATTTCAGCGTCTCCGCAAACGTGGGCGCTTCCCGGACCGATTGTGCATGTTGGAGGGTGAACTGGGTGAAGACGTTGCGGAATACCGCCTCGTACAGCCTGTCTTTGGATCTGAAATAATAATGCAGCAGGGCTTTGTTGATGCCGGCTTCATCGGCGATCTCCTGCATGCGAGCGCCGTCTTTCCCTTTTTTCGAGAAAACGCTGAGGGCTGCGTCGAGAATGCGGTCTTCGGTGTCTGCCTCACCCATTGATTTTTTGCTTTAACCAGATGGTTTAATTTTTTGGCCAGTACCAGTGAGCAGGAAGAGTGTTTCAAGAAAATAAGGGCAGCCACAAAAATTTTGTCGGGTAAGCAGTCCGCTGAATGCACGTATCCCGAGCGTAGTCGAGAGCCTGCCCTCGACGGGATCGAGGGGATCTGAGACGGCTTACCCCTCAACACTCACGGATTGTACTTAAAATCAAGCGCCGGGAGAATACCTCAGGCCGGGGACTGCCGGGATCCCAGTTCGCGATCCAGGAGGAAGAGATTGGGGCCGGTTTCGCCTATGAGTTCGAGGCTGTCGATGATAGAACGGGCGGCGTCCTCTTCTTCCACCTGTTCGTCGATGAACCAGTGCAGGAGGATCTGAAGGGGGTAATCGTGGTGTTGGGTAGCGAGGTGGTAGAGGTTGTTGATCCGGGACGTGATGAATTGTTCGTGCTCGAGGACGAGTCGGAAGGCTTCGAGCGGCGTCGAAAAGTCGACGACCGGTTCTTCGATCGTACCCAGCTCGACGACGCCGTCTCGTTGCAGCATGAAGTCGTATAACTTCATGGCATGGTTGGTTTCTTCCTGCCACTGCATACGGAGCCACTGGGCAAACCCTTTGAGGCTCATGCGTTCGAATTTCGCAGACATGGCGAGGTAGATATAGGCGGACTGAAATTCAGCCTGTATTTGCTGGTTGATGGCTTCCTGGACAGCAGCTTCCATGGGTTTATACGATCGCGAGGAATGCTTCATGGTAGAGAGTTGAAGGAGATCAGGTTGGGGAAGACGGTGAGCGGGTAAGATAGCAAATCGTGGGGCAGAATAGGAATGGGCAGGCTGCAGATACCGAAACGGGCAGCCCGGCGGGCAGGGCTTGGAGCTCAGAGGTTGGAACTCAGAGGTTGGAACTCAGAGGCTGGAACAAAGCCGTGTCCGGCCTTCTTATACCGTCACCGGACGTATTAGATAGTGATGGTACGCGAACTGTGCACAGCAGGCTTGTTTACGGGGCTTTGCAACCGTGCAAAGCCGCTCTGGCAGCACGTATGCGCATCCGGCGTGTACCATCTGTTAGATACGCACAAACTACGAATTTGAACCACTGATCCTTACGGGATGATAGCTCCACAAATACTCTGGGCGGACGACGAGATCGATTTGCTGCGCCCTCATATTCTTTTTCTGGAAACGAAGGGATACGTCGTGACCAGCGTTACGAACGGATCGGACGCCGTAGAACGGGTGAGGCAGCACCCCTTCGACATGGTGTTGCTCGACGAACAGATGCCGGGCAAAGGGGGCCTGGAGACGTTGTCCGAGATCAAGGAGCTCGTCCCCGAGTTGCCCGTCGTACTCGTAACGAAGAGTGAAGAGGAGAACCTGATGGAGGAAGCCCTGGGCGGGCAGATCAGCGATTACCTGACCAAACCGGTCAACCCGAGCCAGATTCTACTGACCTGTAAGCGAATTTTGGATCGATCCCGGCTGCGTAGCGAAAAGGCGTCTCAGGAGTATCTCCAGTCATTTCGCGAGATCAGCATGTCGTTGATGAACCCGCTGACGCACAGCGAGTGGGTCGATCTCTACCTCAAGCTCGTGCAATACGACATGAGCCTGGAAGGAGACGAGGGCGTCCGCCAGGTACTCGAAGATCAATACCGGGAGGCCAACCGGGAATTCGGTCGCTTCGTCGAGGCCAACTATAAAGAATGGATCGAAGGGATAGGGAAACCGGCCGGCGAGGCGCGCCCGCTGCTCTCGCACGAAGTGATCGAGACCTACGTATTGCCGGCCCTGGAGGCCTCGAAACCGGTCTTCTTTTTTGTCATCGACTGCATGCGTTTCGACCAGTGGATCGAGTTCGAGCGGCTGATGTATCCGCTGTTCAATATCGACAAGTCCTATTATTATTCCATTCTTCCAACCGCCACGCCCTACTCCCGCAACGCGATTTTCAGTGGATGGCTGCCCCGCGACCTCGAGCGGACATTTCCCTCCTTGTGGTCCGAAGGCGACGAAGACGAACACAGCCGGAACCGGAACGAAGAAGCGTTTCTGGCGAGCCTGCTGGAATCGGCCGGTGTGGGCGCGCGGATGCGGTACCAGAAGTTGGTCACTACCCAGCACGGGCGCGAGTTTGCCCAGCACATCAACGACTTCACCCAGAACGAGCTGAGCGCCATCGTCGTGAACTTCGTCGACATTCTGGCGCACAGCCGGTCGGATTCGGCGGTGCTCAAAGAGATCGCGCCCGATGAGAAGGCGTACCGGGCGTTGACGCGAACCTGGTTCGAGCATTCGTGGTTGTATCAGGCGTTCCAGTCGCTCGCGCAGAAAGACTGCACCATTGTGATCACCAGCGACCACGGGGCCGTGCGAAGCCTGCATCCCACCAAAGTGATCGGAGATCGAGAGACGTCTACCGCGCTTCGGTACAAATTCGGCCGCAATCTGCGTTGCGATGAGCGCCACGCCATATTCGTCAAGTCTCCCGAGGAGTACGGGCTGCCCGGTCGAGGTATCAACACCAACTATATTATAGCCAAGGAAGACTATTACTTCGTGTACCCGACCAATTACAACCACTATGTCAACATGTATCGGGATACGATGCAGCACGGAGGAGTGACGATGGAAGAAGTCCTGTTGCCCGTTGTAACGATGACGTCAAAGCAAGCCTGATGGACGCTCCGAACGCTCCGATGTGGAGCGACACCCATTCGGTCATCACCGGATCGGCGGAAGAAACGGTTGCGGCGGGCGTGGCGTTCGCACGGCGATTGCGCGCCGGCCATGTCGTTGCGTTATACGGCACGCTGGGAGCGGGGAAAACCCAGTTCGTCAAAGGCGTCTGCTTCGCATTCGGCATACCGGCGGATCGCGTCAGCAGCCCGACCTTTACGCTGATCCAGGAATATCGTGCCCCGGAAGTAACCCTCTACCATTTCGATGCGTATCGGGTGGAGCAGGTCAGCGAGTGGTACGAACTCGGCTACGAAGACTATTTCTTCGGGGAAGGCCTCTGCCTCGTTGAATGGCCGGATCGTGTTGAGGAACTGTTGCCGGACGATGCGATCCGCATCCGATTTACCCACCTCGGTGGAAATAAGCGGGAAATAACACTCCTTGAATAGGACTCTCACGACGTGGATCGTATCGCACAACAACCATTGCTGAGTGCGGGTGAACGGTATCTTCTCGCATTGCCCGGGTTTGCTTTCCTGGGAGCGAAGGCCGTCAAGCCCGGTCTGGCCAACATAGAGGCGCTGCTCGATGGGATGGGGCAGCCTCAGCGGGCGTATCCGTCAGTGCATATTGCCGGTACGAATGGCAAAGGCTCGACAGCCGCCTTCATAGCAGCGATAGCCATGTGCATCGGGAAGCGGGTCGGCCTGCACACCTCGCCCCATCTTTTTCGCCTCGGAGAGCGCATGCGGGTGAACGGCAATCCACCTTCACTCGAGTGGCTGGATGACCGTGTAGCGCGGTACCGGGCCCTGTTCGACCGGGTGGCTCCGAGTTTTTTCGAAGCGACCGTGGCGCTGAGCTTTCTGTATTTCGCCGAGGAGGGCGTCGATCTGGCCGTGGTCGAGACCGGGTTGGGAGGGCGTCTCGACGCGACGAACATTTTGAGTCCCAAACTTACGATATTGACCACCATCGGGTACGATCATACGGCCATTCTGGGAGATACGCTCGAAGCCATTGCGGCTGAGAAGAGCGGGATAATAAAGCCCGGGGCGCCGGTGTTGTCTGCCGTGGAGCGGCCTGAAGCGCGTCGGGTCGTCTACGATGCGGCCCTGAAGCGAGGGGCTGCCTTTCATGATGTGCGCGAGGAGGCCCGCTGGGAAGCCGCGCGGGGTGGGGTATCCATTCACACGAGGGAGGGGGCCTACGTGAATGTACAGCCGGGGTTGGCCGGCCGGCATCAATGGGCCAACGCCGCCCTCGCCGTGAGGGCGATTGAGCTCCTTTATCCAGACGCCATGCCGGATCGCGGCGCCGTCGAGACGGGGTTGTCTGAGGTGAAAACGCGGACCGGGATCCGCGGGCGGCTGGAGGTTTGCAGCGAGGAACCTCTCATCGTAATGGACGTTAGTCACAATTGCGAAAGCCTGGGTGCTGCTTTGCAGTTCGTGAGCGAGAAACGAGTACCCGGGTCTGGGCATCTCTATGTGGCGTTTGGATTGATGAGGGATAAAGATGTGAACCAAATGGCAGGTCAGCTGGCGGAGTACGATGCGGAGGTCTGGGTCCTGCCAATCGATTCAGATAGAGCGTTTCCCCCGGATGAACTGTTCGTTCATCTGACACGCAGGGGGGTTAATGCGCGAGTTTGCACCCGTGCCGTAGACGTGTATCATGAATTTCAGCAGCGAGCTCGATCCGAAGATGCATTGCTCATTGCCGGGTCGCATCTGATCGTGTCCCAATTTCCCGACCTGTTACCGCCTTGATGTGTTGCCCTGTAGCGTGTTGCCCTGTACGATGTTGACATAACAATTCGATTCACTGGTCAGGCACAAAAAGGCAGAGGACGGCGTCGGATGAGGAAAGATTTTTGTTGGTGTCGGAGGATATTCCCCCGGCGAAGGGGTTCAGGCCAACGTGCACATGCCCGTCAGTGAATTCTAAAAATTTTGACATTGTGTATGAAGGGCAATGCGAGACGTAAATAAATGCCCGAAAACGTATTTCTTTCAAACAAAATGGAGTGGCAAGATCTGTTGAACGTTGTCGAAAGCTGTAAAAATTAATAGAAGGAGAACAAGAATCGTTGAAATTAGGGTAATAAGCCCTATCTTACTCAAACAGCATTTCGAAAGAAAGCTAGAATCTATTGTGTCCCCTCCTGATTACCTTGCTGATAAAGGACACAGCCTGTAGCATTCAACGAAATTCCTGCCTACCTCCCCATAGATAACTGTCTCTTGTTTGGCCCAGCTTCCATCGCGTCCATTGCATAACATCGACGGCCCTTGCATCAGGTGTACGTGCGCGGGCTCTAGGAGCGCGCCGGAGAGGACGATGAATCAACGTTCGCAGCATACGGACACAATCTGGCGATACTTTCAACGTGCACAACGTGCACAAGGCATTCCCTGAATACCCACATAATCATTAAGCAACTGTCGTTGCGTGAGCATACATCTACATCACGCGTTATGAAAATCTCGGAATTAAAAAGCAAGAAACTAGCCGATCTCAGAGACATCGCTCGAGGCCTGGGGCTGACCGGGTACTCAGGCCTCCGCAAACAGGATTTGATTTACCTTATTCTAGAGACAGAGGCAGAGGCCGAAGCCACGCAGCGAGGAGTCCCCTCGCCCTCCGATTCTTCCGCGCCGGCGCCCGAAGCGAAACCCCGTAAGGCAGGCGCAAACGCGGCCAAATCTCCTCGGTCCTCAGCCGATTCATCCGTTGATGTCGATGAAAATGGCTCCGATGCATCGCATATCTCAAAAGCAAATCGTGATACTAAAGACCACTCGGAGGGTGGTGATGACATGAAAGAGTATAATCGAATGGATGGGGAGAAAAGAGAAGCTCGCCGTTCCAGATACGCCGACGAAGGCAGTGCGCGTTCGGATCGGCGGAATGCTCGTGGGTCTTCTCGGTCGAAACCAGACAGCCGCGGAGAATCTCAATCCAGTCGATCGGGCCGGAAAACGAATGATCGCACAGAGCCCCGAAAGAAAAGCGATCGTAATCATCCCAAGAAATCTGAAATGCGTTACGAACAACGTAAAAGCAACGGCCGGAATGACAGCCGAGATAACAGAGACAGCCGCATGAGTCGTTCCGAGCGTGACAGCCGCCGCAGCGGGTCGCGGAGCGACCGTGACAATCGCCGTTCCGACAAACGTGACACCGGGAGTACCGGCTCACGGAAACGTAAATCTTCTGCAGCAAGAGAAGAACAACGAAGACGGGTATACGAAGGGCGCCCGGAGTACATGGCCGCCTACGACCCGAACAAGACGGAACTCGAAGGGATGATCAACAAGGTGGGCGTGCTCGAAGTCCTGCCCGACGGGTACGGCTTTCTCCGATCCAGCGAATACAATTACCTCCCGAGCCCCGACGACATCTACGTGTCGCCCTCCCAGATCAAGCGGTTCAGCCTTCGCCTGGGGGATACGGTCGACGGCGAAGTGCGCCCTCCGAAGGAAGGCGAGCGTTTCTTTGCCCTCATTCAGGTCAACAGCATCAACGGCCGCGTGCCCTCCGAACTGGAGGAGCGCTCCAGCTTCGACTATCTGACGCCCCTGTATCCGGAGGATCAGTTGATCCTGGAGTATCACCCCACGGATTACAGCATGCGCATCATGGATCTGTTTGCGCCCATCGGCAAGGGGCAACGTGGCCTCATCGTGGCCCAACCCAAGACGGGTAAGACGATCTTGCTGCAGAAAATGGCCAACGCCATCACCGCCAACCACCCGGAAGTGTACCTCATCATCCTGTTGGTCGACGAACGACCGGAGGAGGTCACCGATACGGAGCGGAACGTCGAGGCCGAGGTGATCTCGTCGACCTTCGACCAGGAGCCGGAACGCCACGTTGAAGTCGCCGACATCGTCCTCGAGAAGGCGAAGCGGCTGGTCGAAGCCGGGCAGGACGTCGTTATTCTGCTCGATTCGATCACGCGCCTGGCCCGGGCCCACAACTCGGTGACGCCCAATACCGGAAAGACGCTCTCCGGCGGTATGGAAGCCGGCGCCTTGCGGGGGCCCAAGCGGTTCTTCGGGGCGGCAAGAAACGTCGAGGAGGGCGGATCGTTGACGATCATCGGTACCGCGTTGATCGACACGGGAAGCCGCATGGACGAGGTGATCTTCGAGGAATTCAAAGGAACGGGCAACATGGAGCTCGTGCTCTCTCGCGAACTGGCCGACCGCCGCATCTTCCCCGCCATGGATACGATCAAGTCGGGCACTCGCCGCGAGGAGCTCCTCCTCTCCGAGGCCAAGCTCAGCCGTGTATGGATTCTCAGAAAGCTGCTCGCCGATATGGATTCGGTCCAGGCGATGGCTTTTCTGCTCGATAAGATGCGTGGTACTCGTGATAACGACGAATTCCTCGTTGTCATGAATTCGTAATCGTTGCGGGCCGCCGGGCGGCTCGATTCGTAAGCATGAACCCCCAACGCTGGCCCTGCCAGGATTTTATTTGTCAACCGTGGAGATCAAGGCTTTATTCTTCGACATGGATGGTGTGCTCATCGATGTTTCTCGCTCCTATCGGCGGGCTATCGAGGAAACAGTGTCTCATTTCACGGGCCGAGAAATCGAATCGGGCACGATTCAACGGTATAAGAACCTCGGCGGATTCAGCGACGACTGGAAGCTCACCCACGCCATCATCTCCGATGCCGGCATCAGCGTGTCGTTCGGGCGCATCGTCGAGGAGTTTCAGCGGCGTTACCGGGGAGACAACTGGGATGGGTTTATCGCCGAAGAAGAGCCGCTGATCAGTGTCAAGGGACTCGAGGAGCTGAGCAGAACCAGCCTCATCCTCGGTATCGTTACGGGCCGGCCGGCTGCTGAGGCCAACTGGACCGTCGAACGGCTCGGCTGGAAACGATACTTTCCGCTCGTGCTGTCCAAAGAAAAACAGGAAGGCCGCGAGAAGCCGGATCCCTATCCGCTGTTGAGGGCCCTGACGATCCTGGATGCCGCCGGCCGAAAAGTGGACCCCGAACATGCCGTCTATGTCGGTCATATGGTCGACGATATGCGATCTGCGCGCCAGGCAGGGATGTGGGCTGTCGGTACGGTGCCCCCCTTTCTCGACCAGGAAAGCCACACAGCCGTGCTCCTCGAAGCGGGCGCCCACTACGTGCTGGACAGCCCCGATGCTATTGTCGCCCTCATGGACCAGTTCGATGAGCTCGTCGTATCCCGGGCCACAGAAAGCGAATCCGAAGAGGAGGACGGACCCTCCCCCTGAATTCCCCTCACGCTCCGAGACTGCATATCCGTTCAGCAGCTCACGGGTCCCGCCTATAACCGTTCCCGTACAGGAATGGACTCGTCCACACCATCTTCCTCTCCATCAGGCGAAGCCTGTTCTTCGTCGCCTTTCGGTTCAGGAATGAACCGGGCTACCACAAAAGCCATCGTGAGCATGGATAGGGCGCCCAGCAAGGTGTTGCTGAAATATCCGTATTCTCCGAATTGTTCGTAAGCGAGCCCGGCGACGGCGCTTCCCACGCCCATACCTATCTGGCCGATGGCAATGGAGAGGCTCATCAGTATACCCCGGCGATCCGAAGACACCAGCGCCGTTACGAGCGCCTGGAAGGGGCTGATTCGCATGGCAATCATCACCATGGCGAGGGCGAAGAACAGGTATGCGATCCACCGGCCCGATACGACGAAGGTGGTTGCAAGCATGATAACGCTCAACCCGATGCACGAGTTGACGATCAGCGGTTTTCGGCCCACGCGATCCGATATGCGCCCGGCCATCGGCCCGGTCATCACGTTCATGACCCCGCCGATCAGGAATAAGAAAACGATGTCGTTGTTGGACAGGTTGATTTCCGTCTCCAGCCACGTCGGCAAGAATACGAGGTACAATCCGATGCCCGCGAACATCAAGGTGTATGTGGCTGCAGCGGCCACAATACGCGTTTCTTTGAGAAGCTGGCCGTAGTTCTTCACGGCCCGGCGCAGCGTCAACCGGTCACGGCTCCGGACCACGTTGGGCTGAGGGACGTACTGGGCCACGAGGAAGACGGCCATGGCCATAGCTATGCCGTACATGATAAAGGGCCACTTGAAACTGAACGCGCCGGCGAGAAACTTGCCGAGCGGGATCCCTGCAATCTGGCCGGCCGCTACACCGCTCATGACCCAGCCGTTCGCCCAGCCTCGTTTTTCGTACGGAAAATAATCGCCCACGTAGGCGACGGCCGCGCCGCTCAACATGCCGCCGGCCGCGCCCGCAAGGCCTCGAACGGTCAGGAGGGCGACGAAAGAATCGGCCAGGCCATGCAAGAAGAGGGCGATCGACATCGAACTGCACCCGAGCAGGAGAATGCGCCGCCGGCCGATCTTGTCCGAAATCGGACCCATCGTGAGGGCGAAGACCCCGAGAAAAATCGCATAAATGGTGACGAGCCAGCTCAAGCGCGATTCCGGGACGCCCAGGTCGGCGCTGATGTTGGGTAATATGGGGGAGATCAGGATGACCTGGCTGCTGGACGCAAAGACCATCAACCAGAGCGCGAAAATGATCAGAGTCGGATTCGATGGGTTCGATTTCAATGGGTCTCCGTCCCCCGGGATCTCACATATATCCAGGCGTGATACAAAGCAATCTGGCACACATCAGCCAACGTGAAGTTCCTCTCCTGGCGAGGAGTTTCTTGTTGAAACACAAAGCCTTTCTAAATGAAGACCGGCAACCATAGAGAATGTGTGAAAAGCTAGGGAGCCCCCACTTATTAATAATTGGGTAACAGTAAGGTAATATGACTTTAACCTGCCTTGTCTAAACTGCCGACAGTGAATTCAGATAATATCCCCCGATAAAAAATTCCCGCCAAGAGATTATATATCCAAGTATGAAGCTGAACCTAGCATGGTTTTCCAAACTCCTCTTCGCGCTCAGCCTCGTTGCAGGCGTTCACGCAGAGGCATTCTCCCAGACAGGGACTATCACAGGAGTCATTGTCGATCAGGAGAATGGAGAAACGTTGATTGGAGCCAACGTACGTATAGACGGTACCCTCCAGGGATCTACGACAGACCTCGACGGACGATTTACTATTCCCTCTCTCGAACCAGGCACCTATACCGTGATTGTATCCTACATCGGGTACAACACGGTAACCATCGAGGATACCGAAGTCCTGGAGGGTGAAGCCACCCGATTAGAGATCGCGATGGCGCCGGAAGCGATCGGGCTCGAAGAGGTGGTCGTTGAAGCTAGAGCCATCCGCAATTCGGAAGCGGTGCTGCTTCGCGATAGACAGAAAGCGATCGCCGTGAGCGACGCGATAAGCTCTCAGGCGATAAGCCGTTCCGGTGGATCGGATGCGGCCGATGCCATGGAAAAAGTAACCGGGGCCTCCGTCGTAGGTGGAAAGTACGTCTACGTCCGGGGGCTGGGTGAGCGGTATTCGAATACCCAGCTCAACGGCGCTGAACTGCCGAGTTCCGACCCCGATCGTAAGGCGGTGCAGTTCGACCTCTTCCCGGCCAACCTGCTCGACAACATCGTGACCTTGAAAACCTTCACCCCGGATAAGCCCGGAAACTTCAGCGGTGGACTGGTCGATATCGGCACCAAAGCCTTTCCCGAAGATTTCAGTTTACAATTTTCGGTCTCCACGTCTTTTAATACGGAGACGAACTTCGGCGATGATTATCTGACCTACTCGGGGGGAGACTCCGACTGGTTAGGATACGACGACGGCACCCGGGATATCCCTGACGAACTGTCGGATCCCGACGTCGATATCCCATCGCCCCAGCTGGCGCGATTTAACGAAGAACTGGCCAGCCAGCTGGATGATGTATCCAAGTCCTTCAACAACATCATGGCCCCGCGCACCGGGAATGTTACAGCCCCTACGAATCAGAGTTATTCCCTTTCACTGGGTAACAATGTCGACCTGGGTGGGCGGCCTCTCGGCTACATCATAGGGGGTACGTATTCCCGGAGTGCGTCGCTCTACGAACAGGGTGAAATCGGCCGGTATTCTTTTGCCGGGCTTAATGCCAACCAACTTGCTCCCGACTTGCTTCTGGATGACGCTGAAGGCGCCACAGAATCCTCGTTGGGTGGATTGGCGAACTTTACCTTTCAATTCACCCCGAACAATGAGGTGGGCTTCAACACACTCTACACGAGGACGGGGGAGAGCTCAGCCCGTTTCCAGGTGGGAACGTGGCCCAAAGAGTTCGGTGCGAACGATACGACCTCGGAATTCGTAAACCGTACGCTCGAATACAACGAGCGCGAGTTGCTCTCTTTTCAGCTCCGAGGAAAACACTTTTTCCCCGCACTGGCCAATGCAACGGTTGAATGGATAGGATCCTATGCAGATACCAAGCAGGATCAACCCGATATCCGCTTCTTTGCAAATACCCGGCGACTCATCGGGCAGGACACCATCTTGACCACGAAAGCCTCCGGTTTCCGCGATCCGTCCCGCCTGTTTCGTGAACTCGACGAAAGCAACCAGAACGCTAAAATAGACATCTCCATTCCGTTGAAGTTTAGCGGCGGGCGGACAGGGAAAGTCAAATTTGGCGGCGGATACCAGGAAGCGGACCGCGACTTCACCGAGCGCTCGTTCAGCATTACCCCGAATCAGCCTTATGACGGTGACGATTTCACCTATTTCGAGAATCAAAACATGGGCATCGTCTCGGTAGACACGCTGGGTGGAGGCCGGCTGCGGTTCAATTTTGGCAATACGGTGGTTGACCAGTCCAAATCGCGCAACAACTACACCGGCCAGCGCGACGTGGGAGCCGCGTACGGCATGGTCGAGCTGCCCATTACGACGAAATTCAAATTCATCGGGGGGGCCCGGCTGGAGACTACCGAAATCGATGTGGTGAGCGAGGACTCCACGCAGGGGATCGGGGATCTCAGCGAGTCGGACATCTTGCCCTCCGCAAACCTCGTGTATGCGCTCACCG
The DNA here is from genome assembly GCA_964525535.1 of uncultured Rhodothermaceae bacterium. Taxonomy (GTDB): domain Bacteria; phylum Bacteroidota; class Rhodothermia; order Rhodothermales; family JAHQVL01; genus JAHQVL01. The sequence continues at coordinate 40,504 of CAZGHT010000011.1, read as the reverse complement.
ACAACATGAACGTGCGGGCCGCCGTTACGCGCACACTGGCCAGGCCCACCTTCCGCGAAATTGCTCCCTTTGAGAGTTTTGAGTTTATCAACGGGAACTTCTTCATCGGTAACCCGAACCTGGAGCGCACATTGATAACGAATGTCGATTTTCGGTGGGAGTGGTTTACGCGCCCCGGGGAAATCTTCGCCGTCAGTTTGTTCTACAAGAAACTCTTCGATCCGATCGAACGCACGATCATCGGGGGTACCAATGGACAGATCCAGTTTCAGAACGTGGACGAGGCCGTTGTTTTTGGTACGGAGGTAGAGGTCCGCACGCGCCTCGATTTCATCACGCCCGTTCTTTCCGACTTCTCGTTCGGATCCAACCTGTCGTTCGTGAACTCTACGATCGACATTCCAGAGTCTGAACTCGCGACCCGGCGAGGGGTGGATCCGAATGCCGACGATACCCGAGAGCTTCAGGGGCAATCGCCCTTTATTGTCAACTCCGATATCAGCTATGAAAACGTCGAAAGCGGCACCGCAGCAGGGTTCTTCTTCAATGTGTTCGGACGCCGGTTATCGAACGTTTCACTCGGAGGAACGCCTGACGTGTTCGAACGCCCGAGCCCTCAGCTAGACTTCACGTTCTCACAGCGGCTGCCCTACAACTGGCGCATAAAATTGAGCGCTAAAAATCTTCTTGATTCTCCCTACAAAGAAACGTATCGATTTTCAGGCCAGGACTTCACCTACTTCGAGTACGACCCAGGCCTCACCTTTTCGATCGGTTTCAGCTACGAAATCTAACCGAGGATCGCTCGAGTCAATTCCCCGTGCCCACAACGTAATAAGCGCCCTCAAAGTACTCCCCCGAATCAAATGCAAGCCCCCGGTATGATCAAGAACAAACCTTAACGCTATGTTTACGGATTTGACTTTTTCATCCAATAGCTTCTGCTAACTAAATCCTGCTCTAACTGAGTTGAAATAAAGAATATCTATGCGCCAAAGTAAGCGCTTGTTGAGTTCGACTGGCCTGTAATCAAGTGCATAGACCGTTCTGTGCGTTTTTATGCGGACACAGAAACCATTTTCACCATCACTCTATAATCTGAAACACGAGGTTTTTCATGAAGCCATCGCGTACTAAACTATTACACATTCCAGTGTTATTGGCGGCACTGCTTCTCGCGTTTGCTCCGGTGCAAGCGCAAGATGTCACTGTAGTCAATGACATCAGCACAAACACGACCTGGACGTCCGATAACACCTACCTGTTGGACGGCCTTATCTTCGTCGAAGCCGGCGCCACGTTGACCATCGAACCCGGCACGGTTATCAAAGGCCTGCAGACGCCCTCGAACGACGGCGCCAGCGCCCTGATCGTTCGCCGCGGCGCCGAGATCATCGCTGACGGGACCGCTTCTTCGCCCATCATCTTCACCAGTGAACTGGACGACGTTGACGATCCGAGCGACCTCACCCAGCGCGACCGCGGCCTCTGGGGCGGCGTCATCATCCTCGGCGAGGCGACGACCAACCAGCCGACGATGGACAACCAGATCGAAGGGATTCCGAATACGGAAGACGCCCTCTACGGCGGCACCAACGATGCTGACGACTCCGGCATCTTCCGGTACGTATCGATCCGCCACGGTGGATTCTCGATCTCCGGCGTCGAAGGCGACGAAATCAACGGCCTCACCCTCGGTGCGGTAGGCAGCGGGACAACCATCGAGTTCGTTGAAGTGTTTGCTAACTTCGACGACTGCTTCGAATGGTTCGGCGGCACGGTCAACACGAAGTACCTCGTCGGCGCCTTCTGCGGCGACGACACGTACGACTACGACCAGGGCTTCCGCGGCAAAGGCCAGTTCTGGTTCTCGATCCACGACGACGACACCGCCGGCCGCTCTGGTGAGCACGACGGCGGTGACGCCGGCGGCGACGACGCCACGCCGTTCTCTACGCCGGTCATCGCCAACGTGACCTACATCGGTTCCGGCGAAAACGCTACGGTAGCCGGCGGCGACAACAACGACCGCACGTTCGCGATCCGTGACAACGCCGGCGGCCAGTACTGGAACTCGGTCTTCACCGACTTCCCGGGCGTTGCGCTGAACATCGAAGACCTCGAGGACGACGCGGCCGAAGACAGCCGCAAGCGCCTCGAAGCGGGCGACCTGGCATTTGCCAACAACCTGTGGTTCGGCTACGGAGCCGGCACGACGCTGGCTGATATCGTCGACGGCGACTTTGCCGAGACGATCCTTGCCGATGGAGGAAACTCACTCGAAGATCCTCAACTGGCCAGCATCAGCCGCGCTCAGGACAATTCGCTCGATCCTCGTCCTAGCGCCAGCGGACCCGCTGCAGGCGGTACGGCCGATATCGGCGATTCCTTCTTCATGGATGTTGCATTCCGCGGCGCGTTTAACCCAACGGCGTCTCTCTGGACAAACGATTGGACGGCGCTCGCGCAGAACAATCACACGCCGGCGCCTGGAGTAGTCACTGTGGTTAATGACATCTCGGAGAATACGACCTGGACGGCAGACAACACCTACATGTTGGACGGCCTTATCTTCGTCGAAGCCGGCGCCACGTTGACCATCGAACCCGG
>CAZGHT010000011.1:0-37794 GCA_964525535.1 uncultured Rhodothermaceae bacterium | reverse complement strand
ACGGAGCCGGCACGACGCTGGCTGATATCGTCGACGGCGACTTTGCCGAGACGATTCTCGCTGATGCAGGGAATGCGCTCGTAGATCCTCAACTGGCCGGCATCAGCCGTACCAATGATGGAGGGCTCGACCCGCGTCCCAACGTTTCGAGCCCCGCTCTCGTAGGCGCTATTGAGCTGCCCGACGATGCCTTCTTCGATGATGCCGTTTATCAGGGAGCATTTGGCCGCAATAACTGGCTCACGAGCTGGACAGCACTCGATGACACCGGCTTCCTCGGCGACCTCCGTGACCCGGGCAGCGAAATCATCGTTAGCGATGATATCTCGCAAAATGCGACCTGGTCGGCGGACAACACCTACGTGCTCGATGGCTTGATCTTCGTTGAATCAGGCGCCACGCTTACGATCGAAGCCGGCACGGTTATCAAAGGCCTGCAGACGCCCTCGAATGACGGCGCCAGCGCCCTGATCGTTCGTCGCGGTGCTTCGATCAACGCCAACGGCAACGCCGACAACCCGATCATCTTCACCAGTGAGCTGGACGACGTTGACGATCCGACCGACCTGACCCAGCGCGACCGCGGTCTCTGGGGCGGCGTCATCATCCTCGGCAATGCAACGACCAACCAGCCGACCAACGACAACCAGATCGAAGGGATTCCGAATACGGAAGACGCCCTCTACGGCGGTACGGACGACGATGACAACTCCGGTACCTTCCGGTACGTATCGATCCGCCACGGTGGATTCTCGATCTCCGGCGTCGAAGGCGACGAAATCAACGGCCTCACCCTCGGTGCGGTAGGCAGCGGGACAACCATCGAGTTCGTTGAAGTGTTTGCTAACTTCGACGACTGCTTCGAATGGTTCGGCGGCACGGTCAACACGAAGTACCTCGTCGGCGCCTTCTGCGGCGACGACACGTACGACTACGACCAGGGCTTCCGCGGACGCGGCCAGTTCTGGTTCTCGATCCACGACGACGATACCGCCGGCCGTGGCGGTGAGCACGACGGCGGTGACGCCGGCGGCGACGACGCCACGCCGTTGTCGACCCCCATCATCGCTAACGTGACCTACATCGGCTCAGGCCAGGATGCAACCGTATCCGGCGGCGACAACAACGACCGCACGTTCGCGATCCGCGACAACGCCGGCGGCCAGTACTGGTACTCGGTATTTACCGACTACCCCGGTGTCGCGCTGAACATCGAAGACCTCCCTGACGACGCGGCCGAAGACAGCCGCAAGCGTCTCGAAGCCGGTGACCTGGCGTTTAAAGAGAACCTGTGGTTCGGCTACGGAGCCGGTGAAGAGCTGGCCGACATCGTCGACGGCGACTTCGCCGAAACGATTCTGGCTGCCGATGGCAACGTGATCGCCGATCCGATGCTTGTCGGCATCAGCCGTACGGCCGACAACGGCCTGGACCCACGCATCGGGGACAACTCGCCCATCATTGTCGATGGAGGCATGTTCCAGGTCACGGATCCAGATGGCCACTTCGAGTTCGAAGAGACGGACTACTGGGGTGCGTTCCGCGACAACCTCTGGTTGAACCCATGGACCGCGCTCGCTCAAAACGGATTCACGTCTGGCGGCGAGCCCGTCGTTCGTGTCGACGTTGACAGAGAAAGCGACAACGGCGTGCCCACTGAATTCGCACTTTCGCAAAACTTCCCCAACCCGTTCAATCCGACGACCTCGATTGAATTCGTGGTGGATACGGCGCAAGAAGTGCGGCTGTCGGTATTCGACATCCTCGGCCGGGAAATCGCTGTACTCGAAAATGGCCTGAAGGCGGCTGGTACGTACACGGTGAATTTTGACGCAACAGACCTTGCGTCAGGCACCTATTTCTACCGCCTGGAAGGAGAGAATACGACAGTAGTCAAAACCATGTTGCTGCTGAAGTAAGACGTCCTACATAGTCCAAGACAAAAAACGCCAGGCCCCATATGGGGCCTGGCGTTTTTTGTAAGACGCTGTTATTCAAAGGCTTGCTAATCATTTTTTAATTTCTGATCGATATCGAAATTGGCTATATTTGATTGATAAAAGCGCTTTCTGTGCACGCTTTCCTGCTTTCGTTCGACGAAGCGCCTGTACGTATACCGCATCCGCGCTTCGCATTGCATCGTGTATTGTATGTATACTCTGATTGGGGAAGGTCGTACAGTGGAGTATTAACAGAACTACCCCTTACTTAGTGATGTTACGCGAACTGTGCACAGCAGTCTGGTTTACGCGGCTGTGCAGGTATGCACAGCCGCTCCGTCAGGACGTCAGCGCATCCGGCGCGTAACATCTATTATTGAGTGATGTTACGCGAACTGTGCACAGCAGTCTGGTTTACGCGGCTGTGCAGGTATGCACAGCCGCTCCGTCAGGACGTCAGCGCATCCGGCGCGTAACATCTATTATTGAGTGAATTATCGCTGAGAATACTACAATGGCAACCGAAGAATATCGATACAGGACCATATGGATCTCGGATTTCCATCTGGGAACGAGAAATACGAAGGCCGAATTTCTTCTGGATTTCTTGCAGAAAAACGAAAGCGATTACCTCTTCCTGGTAGGGGATATCTTTGACGGATGGGCGTTGGGCAAGTCCTGGTACTGGCCCCAGGTACACAATGACGTTATACAGAAGTTGCTCCGAAAAGCGCGCAAGGGCACCCGGGTTACCTACATACCAGGCAACCATGACGAGTTTGCCAGAGGATTTGTAGATTTGCATTTTGGAGGTATTTCTACCAAGATGCAATCCATTCATACGACGGTTGACGGACGGCAGGTGCTTATTCTCCACGGCGACCAGTTCGACGGCGTAATTCATTATGCGAAGTGGATGTCCCTCCTGGGTGCAACGGCCTATCAGATGACGCTGGTGATGAATCGCTGGTATAATCATCTGAGAAAGGCGATGGGATTGCGATACTGGTCTTTGTCGGCCTATCTGAAAAATAAGACCAAACGCGCGATCCAGCATATCGCCAATTTTGAGGAGGCTGTGGTAAATGAAGCCAGGAAATACGAAGTCGACGGAGTCATTTGCGGCCACATTCACCACGCGGAAACGAGGGAGATTAACGGGGTCCTGTATTGCAACACAGGGGACTGGGTGGAAAGCTGTACAGCGCTGGTTGAGCACCTCGACGGCACGTTGGAGATACTGCGGTGGGTCGATCCCGATAACCGTCCGGAGCGCCTCTATGTCATTCATCCCCCCGAGGATAAAACGAAAGGTGAAGCGGCATCGTCGGCCGAAGTAAGCTCTCCCAATACCGGTGTGACCTATTAACGGATGTTGCGCATCTGTGCGTCGTCACTGCATCACAACGGTTTTGAAAGCGCCCAAAAAGCCAGGAAACGGTTCCCACCCCCCTGAGGCGCAACGTTTCCGGCCCGGGTGCGTTCGATGGCGAACGCTGTTTCACAAAGAAAAGGGTCTACGTACGTTATGGGATCGATAAACTGTATGTTTATTGTGCAGGGGGAAGGGCGCGGTCATCTCACGCAAGCTTTGTCGCTGAAGTCTTTTCTGGAAGAGGCCGGCCATACCGTTTCAAATGTTCTAATCGGGCTGAACGAACGACGGCGCGTTCCTCAGTTTTTTCTGGACAAGATCGGTGTGCCCGTTTCCTATTTCGAAAGTCCTAACTTCGCCGTCGACGGCAAACACCAGGGCATAAAGCTCTGGCCGACGATTACCCAGAATATCAGGAAGAGAAAAGCGTTTAAGAAAAGCCTGTCGTCCATCAAGGAGTCCCTCCTGGAATATCGCCCTGAAGTAGTTATTAACTTTTACGAACCCCTGGCCGGGGTCTACAACCTGTTCCACAGGCCAACGACGCCCATGGTTTGTATCGGGCATCAATACATGTTTCATCACCCGGTGTACCCATTTCCACCGGGGCGCTGGTCGCAGAGAGTGGGCGCCAAGCATTTTACCAGGATTACTTCCATTGGCGCTGTGCGTAAGCTGGGGCTGTCTTTTTATGAAGCCGAGGACAAGAACACGATCGCGGTGATGCCGCCGCTGCTGCGCAAGGAACTCTTCGAATTGCCGACCGATGTAGAAGAGGATTTTTACCTGATCTATCTGCTCAATCAGGGGTATGCAGATGCTGTGATCGACTGGCACAACAGGCATCCTGAGGTGGAATTGCACTGTTTCTGGGATAACCAGACGGTGGGCGAAGTCCACCAGATAGACGAGAAGCTGACCTTTCATCAGCTCAGCGACGTCAAGTTTCTCGATAAGATGGCAAGGTGCAAAGGGCTCATCTGTACGGCCGGCTTCGAATCCATTTGCGAGGCCATGTACCTGGGCAAATCTATCCTGGCGGTTCCCGTGAAAGGCCACGTGGAGCAATACTGGAATGCACTCGACCTGATGCAGTACGGCGGAGGTATATACGACGCCAACTTCAACATAGAGCGATTATTCGAAGCACAGCCGCCCGCTGCCGCGGTGACCGAGCAATTCAGAAGCTGGGTAGACCAGGCCCCCGATCGATTCATACGTGAAATCGAAGAGGTTGTGCACCAGCATATCGGGGAAAAAGCCCTGGCTGTGAAGTAAGGTCTGCGCCCGGAATCACGAGCACGGAGGCGTATCGCCCGGGGCGGCACCGCCCAAAGAAGAAGCCCGGTGTCTGTCGGGCACCGGGCTGAATCATCATGATAGTTTAGGGAAGGACAGATATGCCTTATGAATTGTACCTGTAATATAGCCCGATCGCGTTGAGGATGGACAATCTCTGTATTTCCTTTTTGTTAAAAAATGATTACGTGGTTGACTTTTAACCGCCTGTCGAAGAACCCGGAAAAACCGGTTTGGTGCGTCTGAGAGACGAATTTCTTGCGTTGCTGTCGGGCATAGCGAAGAGGTAAAGGTATTATAATAATCCACTAATATATCGGTAATAGAATCATAACGTTACAGGGATACATTATTGGGGTTTTCATACCGCCACAGCATAACGAAATACGGGTTATCATACGCCAACGCGCTCTACAGGATGAAGGCAATGTGGAATCGAATTCGCTTTTTTCCGGGAGAAGTATCCAGGGGAAAGCATCGTGAGTTACGCAATACCATATTAAAGGCATATAATCAAAAAGGTCGGCCGGCAAACGTCGCACTGTTTAGCACGCCACTTTTGCCGAACGGAGAAATACACCTCTATTTTTCGCCTGCAGCAGGTAAAGCCTTCGAAAAGTTCACACACGCTTATCGATTGAGGCCCTGTGAAAAACCCTCGTTGGAAGAAGTCAAACTGGTACTGGGCCGCCCCCAGGAAGTGATGATGCTTCTCAGTGACTGACAACGGATAGGCTCTGAGTAGCGCTGACGGGGCAACCGCTTATAGCTGAATGACGAGAGATTCACATCCCCCCGGTTTCGGTTTTTTCAGCCCCATCGTATCTTAGGCTATATTCAGATCCAGTACAGAAGAGGGATGATGCAGCATCGGTGGGTATTCCGTACAGTGCCGGACGAAGAGTCGGTTAGAACCCTGAGCAGCGTGTTGAACGACCTTTCAGCGCCTCTCGCGCAGGCGCTGGTCCTACGCGGCATAGACAGTTTTGAGTCGGCGCGGCAATACTTCCGTCCTTCCATCGAGCACCTGCACGATCCATGGCTGATGCAGGACATGGACCGGGCCGTCGCCCGAATCGAACAGGCGAAAGAAAACGGAGAACACGTCGTCGTCTATGGAGATTACGACGTCGATGGGGTAACGGCGACGTCCATGATGAGCCTTTTTCTAAAGACCCTCGGCATCTCGTCCAGCTTCTGGATACCCCACCGCATTCAAAACGGCTACGGGTTATGCGAAGCCGGCATCGAGGCGGCCTCCGAACGAGGTGCGGGATTGATCGTGGCGTTGGACTGTGGCATTACAGCGACCGAGGAGGCCCTTTATGCGCGCAAGAAAGGGATCGATCTGATTATTTGCGATCACCATACTCCGGGGGACGCCCTCCCGGATGCCGTTGCCGTTTTAGATCCCAAACGTACTGGCTGTCCGTATCCCTTCAAAGAATTATCCGGGTGTGGAGTTGGTTTTAAACTCATACAGGCCCTGGTCCGTCGGTCAGGGCTCCCGGATGAGGACGCGTACGCGTATCTGGACCTCGTAGCGATTTCCACGGCGAGTGACATTGTACGTCTGGAGGGAGAGAATCGTGTGTTGATGGTCGAGGGAATGAAGCGCATCCGTTCCGTACCGCGTGCGGGGCTGGCTATGTTGGCCCGCACGGCCGGTATTGACCTGGAGAACCTGTCGATGAGCCAGATCGTGTTCGGCATTGGGCCCCGCATCAATGCGGCGGGGAGGCTGGGAGACGCCGAACGGGCGGTCGAATTGTTGATGAGTACTGAGGCGGCTGATGCAGCCCGGCTGGCTGAGGAGCTCGAATCGGCCAATCGACAGCGGAAAGAAATGGATCGCCAGACGCTGCGGGAGGCGGAACGAAAAGCAGAACGTCAGCTCAGCAATGACAACCAGCACGGCGTCGTGGTACACGATGCGAACTGGCACCCGGGGGTTGTCGGTATCGTGGCAAGCCGGCTGGTCGACCGCTTTTACAGGCCCTCCATCATGCTTACGACGGTGCAAGGAGAGGTGAAAGGGTCAGCGCGTTCGATCGAAGGCGTGAATATCTACGATGCCCTGAAAGCGTGTTCTTCCACCCTGACCGCTTTTGGCGGCCACGATTATGCCGCGGGGCTGTCGCTCAAGCCCGAAAACCTCGCCGCCTTCAAACGACAGTTCAACGACGTGTTGGGATCCCTGATAAAACCGGACATGTTGCACCCTGCGATTCAGGTAGATGCAAGTCTGAAGCTGGAGGACATCGACCGGCGCTTCGAGGCCGTGCTGAAACAATTTGCGCCTTTCGGTCCGGCGAATAGCGAGCCCGTATTTTATGCCGGATCGCTGGAACTATGCCGGCCTCCCGTTCGCCTGGGAAGGGATGGAGCTCACGTCAAATTCTGGGTTCGTCAGAAAGAGGGCGGGCGGAACAGGTTCGAAGTGATCGGCTTCGGCATGCACAAGCATTTCGATATGTTACAGGCCAGCCATAAGGACGGAGCCCCCCTCGAAATGGTGTTTTCGGTCATAGAGAACCGGTGGAATGGCGTACAAACCACTCAGTTGAAGGCACGTGATTTGCGTAGCCAAAGGAGCATGAAATGTTGGGTAATTGATACATAAGGCCGTTTTGATTGAGCGAACGCTTACGTAGTTTATGGTACCTCTTGTAAGCGTTTTTGATGACACCACGGATGTAAGGCCCCTATGCGCCTTCATCAAATCCCCTCAATTTCGTACGCCCAACTTGTACGTGAACAGGTAATTTTTGCCTGTTGCTCGCGTTACCCCTCATTCTGCTCAACGAGTACGAACACGACCAGCCATGATGCCTTACCTGGCTTGCTTCTTCCTGTTAGTCCCGGGATATTCTTCCCATAGTGGACCCGGAGCCCTCCCCGGTTCTCGTATTTTTCGACGCCCTTATTCCGGTATCTTTGCGGTATTACTGGGGGGGTGCCTGTTTTTTCCGGCCGGCCTTCAGGCTCAGATCGCATTCACGAAACACCCCGTCGATCAGATGAGCGAGGGGATCCACTCGGTCCAGGCCGCCGACCTCGACGGGGACGGGCATCTAGACCTTTTCAGCGCCTCCATGAACTCCGTCCTGTGGTGGCGAAACGAATTTGCATCCGGGACCTGGCAGAAGCGTTCCGTCACAAACGCATTCACAGGAGCGCGTTTCGTCGAGGCGGCAGACCTGGACGGCGACGGAGACCTCGACGTGTTCGGCGCCTCTCAAGGGTTGGATGCAATCATGTGGTGGGAGAACCAGGCTGGGGATGCCTCCACGTGGGTCGAGCACTCGGTCGCGGACAGTTTCAATTTTGCCATCCACGTATTTGCAGCCGATCTGGACAACGACGGTGACCTGGACCTGCTTGGAGCCGCGCTCAAGGATAATGAGATTACCTGGTGGGAAAATGTGGACGGCTCCGGGCAATCGTGGAATGAGCACGTCGTAGACGATACGTTCCAGGGAGCCCGCCATATATGTACGTTGGATATTGACGGGGATGGCGACTTCGATCTCGTTGGTTCCGCCGATTTCGCGAATACGATCGCCTGGTGGGAGAATACCGGGGGAGACGCTACGACCTGGGTCAAAAACGTGGTCGATTCCAGTTTTGACGGGATCAACGCGGTCATACCGGCTGATATAGACCAGGATGGCCTTCCGGATCTGCTGGGGGTAGCCGACGACGCCGACGAGATCGCCTGGTGGAAGAACGTTTCTGCGGGGGCGTCCTGGGTGAAGCACGACGTCCAGACGGGTTTCGATGGAGCTGTCTCGGCCGTTCCCGTCGACATCGACAAAGACGGCGATATCGACGTGGTTGGCGCTGCCGCGCTCGACAACGCAATCAACTGGTGGGAAAATACAGATGGCGAAGGGACGGATTGGAAGACGCATACGGTAGACGACCAGTTCGAGAGACCGTCATTTGTAACCGCTGTCGATATCGACAAAGATGGAGACCATGACGTGATTGCCGGCAGTCTCATGGAAAGCGAATCGCTTCTCGGTCAAATTGCCTGGTGGGAGTCCGTCAATCTACTTCCGGTGGAGTTGACCTTTTTCGATGTCCTCGTCGACCAGGGAAGCATTCATCTGCACTGGGAAACGGCTTCAGAGACGAACAATGCCGGCTTTGTCATCGAACGCGCCACCCCCGAGAACGGAGTGCTCCCGGGTAACTGGCACTGGACCCCCATCGATTTCGTCGAAGGCGCCGGGACGATATCGGTTTCCCGATCGTACCGCCATGAAGTCACGACGGCGGAGCCGGGAAAGCATGCCTTCAGGCTTAAACAGGTAGATTTTGACGGAAAGGTTGAGTACAGTCCGGTTCGCTTCGCGGAGATGGGCCTGGAGGACAACATTGAAATGACGTCGCCGTATCCCAATCCGTTTAATCCCCAGACCAAGTTCTATCTGGCGGTATCCGAACCTCAACGAGTCAAAATAGGCGTTTATAATACTCTGGGGCAGCGTGTGGCCCTGTTACACGATGGGGTACTCGAGCCGGACGAACGTCATCAATTCGATTTTCACGCAGATCAGTTGCCGGGCGGCATGTATCTAATCCGCACGGTGAGCAAAAATACCGTCTATACGCGCCAGGTCTTGCTGGTTAAATAACCAGTATTAACAATTATTTAACAGAATTCTTTATTTTCAAAAGGTGTATCCCAGAGTACAGGCGCTTACCTTTCGTGCAAATTATTCATAATACGACACAGAAATAGCCTTAGAGTACCCTAACCAGACCTCTGGCGCCACCAAGCCCTGTGCACAGGTATACGGCCTTCTGGTACGTATCGCTTCACTGCTGATGCAGGGTCCACACCGCACGTCTGGATTCTTGAAAGGATGAATGGATCGAGAGGCTGTCGTGTATTCTGGATTCGACGGGATGTTGTCGCTTCAGGGTCTCGTACGAATGCACAAGGGCCGTTACGGGTAAGCCCGGAATCTAGACAAACCAAGTACATAATGAGGCATTCGGATAGACGTTTGAACATAACCGAAGGGGATAGGCCCAATCGGTTTTGTGCAGAGCTGCATCAAGGACACGTGAAGGAGTATGTATAGACCAGTAGCCCCCCGATGGCACACCTACGTTGAAAATAAGAGAGAGCAACTCGCCCATGTATTGATGCAGCTTGAAGAGGATTGGATTCGGATGCAATTGCACTATGAGATGACCTGCGAAAATCCTTCTGTACGCGAGCCCATGGACCGAAGATCGGATAGCGCTCTGGAGGCTAGTGAGGCCTGGCAGGCGGGTAAGCCCGCCGAAGCGGAGCGGCATGCCGATCAGGCGGTGGAGCACTCGATTCGGTGTTTACTGCAGGTATGCCGGGCGATATGCGGCCAGCTAATCGTCGATGCCAGGGAAAGCATCGAACGGTGCGAATCCGATACCAGTCAAGACGTTGAATTAGCAAACCATGAGGAAGCGAGAAACCGGTACGAAGAGGCTCGCAACAGGCACAGGCAACTGACCGAGCTGACTACTCGCGAAGCGATTGCGATGGCGGACGATATAGGACTTTTATACAAACAAGCCATGGAGTTCGCAGAGCAGGCCTTCTGCACAGACGTTCCCTGATCAGAGCGCCGGGAGTGTTTTGACAGGGGCTCCGGGCTGTAATATTCTCGAAAAAGTAGGCCAAGAAACGCAAAAGGGGTGAATTGCACTTGCTATATTACTCGTACTTCCTTTATTTGGAGGGTGACGGTGCGATTATTCAGTGTATACATCGATTGCACGTTTTACTTGAACGGGTTGAAACATGCTGGCTTTATTGTCGTTAAATAAAGCTATTTGGGGCATTTTTTGCTTCACTAATTAGACCGACCTGACGATTTTTTATTAACCAGACCACCAGTACAGCTCTATATCGGGCTCCAGGGCAGAGATGTTTAAAACACTACTGACAATTCTAACGACAGGCCGTTACCCCACCGAGGCCGGCGTTTACCGACAGGAGAATAGCATTTCTAAGAGCAGGCTGGAGAAAGCAGAGCTGTATAAGCGTAAGGTGCTGAATCTGCCCCATCATCGCATTATCACACAGGATATCTCCGATGAGGAAGTCCTCAGGGCGCCCCAACCTCGATTGAAAAAAGCCATGTACGCCCTTCAGGATTCCTTTAAGCAGTAGCCCCGTTTCCCACGATACCCCCCCTCTTCGTTTCTCGCTTTCCCCATTCCTTACCAGAGCATCAGACCAGCGAGTCCGCTCGCCGTCAGCGCCAGGGTCAGGTACCTCAAAAAATTCTTGAGCTCTCTGGCCGTGTACACTTCCAGAGATACAGCGCGCGTCGCATCAAGGGTCTGCAGGAATAATCGCCGGGCATCGTCTGCCTGATTATTCTTCCGGTAGTACGTGCCTGTTTCATAGAGCCCGCGCGCTCTTGAATGCAAGCGTTCCAATCTGGAAGGAATGGACGTCCAGTTGTGAAGTTCGATCAAATCTCTGGACTCTATCACTTGTTCGGCTGCAATGCGCTGGTATGCAGCAATCAGGTAATCGATCTGATAATGGAGAGCCTGATCTGCGTGCAGGAATGCTTCCGTTATCTTCCCGGATTCCCAGCAGGAACGAGCCTGTTCCAGGTGTTGCCGGGCTTTTCGACCCAGGCTTACCACGCTGCTATTCAGCAAGGTGGTATTATAGATTTTCTCAGCTTCACGGAATTCAGCATCAACGGCCTTGAAGGCCGGCTCGAGCCCGGCTCTGGGGTTGCGAAGGTATTCCATCCAGAAGGTGTCCAGATCCGGAATCTGGTGGATGGCTTCAGGGCGAAAAAAGAGTTGGAGCCGGTTTGAGCGATTGGATACCGAAAGGATGCCGGACTGCCGGGGAGAGGGCTTCGGCTTTTCTCGTTCGAAAGATGCAGTGGGTCGCTCTCGCCAGGAGGCGTTCTTCGCTTCGTTATAACGAGCCAGATAGTCAGAAAGGGTTTGTTCGGTATCCATGGGTCATCCGGGGGTCGTGCAAAGTCACGTCAGCCAGCCTGCTGTGCACCGTTCGCGTAACATCACGTAATAAACGAACGAATAAAATTCCGATAAGTCAATCGTATAAACACCCTATAATAGATACGGGGTGTTCGGAAAACGGTTCTTCTGGTGTGAGCCACAGCCCTCGGCTCATGCGCAAACGTGTGTATTCGGGTTTTGTAAGCGTTTCCTATTATGAGAGGCGCATTTCGAGGGCGACTCACTTCAGGAGCCGGAGAAACTGCCAGTATGGCATTAATAGGGGTCTGGTATGTTTTTGGATCTCTGTACGTGTAGAAAAATTGCGCCATATTGTCTGCCATAATAGCTGACCACAATAGATGAATCTCCAAAAATTTACGGTTAAGGCTCAAGAAGCCATCAAAAAATCGACGGATATAGCGGCATCGCATAACCATCAGGGTGTCGAACCGGTCCACTTGATGAAGGCCTTTGTCAGTGATCCCGGCGGCATTGTGACTACGATGCTGCAAAAAATAGGTATAAACGCGGGCTTGCTTGACGCCAGGCTCGATCAGCGGCTCAAGAAACTTCCTGTGGTGACAGGGTCGAGTGTTTCCGGTCAGTACGTCGGCCAGGAGCTCAAAAAGGTGTTCGACCGGGCTCTGGCAGAAGCGGAAATGTTGAAGGACGAGTATATCTCGAGCGAGCATCTTCTCATCGCCCTTGTCGAAGGCAAGTTTGAGCTGGGCGCCTTTTTGAGAGAGCAAGGTGCATCCAAGGAGCGGTTGATGGAAATCTTGAGGGATCTGCGCGGGACGCAGTCGGCCTCCGACCCACATGCAGAAGAACGGTATGATGCGCTGAACCGCTATACGAGAGACCTGAACGAGCTGGCCCGGAGAGGGAAAATCGATCCCGTAATCGGGCGTGATGAAGAGATCAGGCGTGTCTTGCAAATACTGTCCCGGCGTACGAAAAACAATCCGGTATTGATCGGTGAACCCGGAGTCGGTAAGACGGCGATTGCGGAAGGGCTGGCGATCCGAATCGTGCAGGGGGACGTCCCCGAAAATCTGAAGTCGAAGCGAGTCCTTGCGCTCGACATCGGCTCCCTGATCGCCGGAGCGAAATACAGGGGTGAATTCGAAGACCGGTTGAAAGCGGTGGTCAAGGAAGTGGCCGAATCGGATGGAGAACTCGTATTGTTCATCGACGAGATCCACACGCTGGTTGGTGCGGGTGCAGCTGAAGGCGCCATGGATGCGGCAAATATCCTGAAGCCGGCGCTCGCTCGCGGAGAGCTCCGTGCCATAGGTGCGACGACCCTGGATGAATACAGGAAATACCTCGAGAAGGACAAAGCGCTCGAACGCCGTTTCCAAACGGTCGTCGTGGATGAACCCAGCGTTGAAGATACCATATCCATATTGCGTGGGATCAAGGACCGCTACGAGGTGCACCACGGCGTGCGAATCCTCGATGGGGCGCTCGTCGCTGCGGCTGAGCTCAGCCAGCGCTATATTACAGATCGCTTCTTGCCGGACAAAGCCATCGACCTCATCGATGAGTCGGCCGCCCGATTGCGTATTGAGATCGACTCGATGCCCGAGGAGCTGGATGCCCTGGAGCGCCAGATTCGCCAGCTCGATATCGAAAGAGAAGCGGTGAAACGTGACGGCGACAACGATAAGCTCGAACAGATTGCCGAGCAGCGTGCCAATCTGGAGGAATCTCGCAAAGAGCTGCAGGCCAGGTGGCAGAGCGAGAAGGAGTTGATCCAGCGCATTCAGCAGGCCAAAGAAACGATCGAGCAGCTGCGCATCGATGCTGAAAACCTGGAGCGGCAGGGCAGCTACGAAAAAGTGGCCGAGATCCGGTACGGCCGCATTCCGAACCTCGAACAGGAGGTGGGACAGGCTAAAGAGGAGCTGGACGAGATCCAGCAGCATGGCGCTCTGTTGAAAGAAGAAATCGACGCTGAAGATATCGCCTCTATCGTGTCCCGATGGACGGGCATACCGGTTTCGCGTATGCTGGAGAGCGAAAGGTCCAAATTGATGAAGATGGAAGAGGAACTGGAGAAGCGCGTCATCGGGCAGACAGATGCGCTCGAAGCCGTCTCCAATGCCGTCCGAAGGGGGCGCGCCGGCCTGCAGGAAGTCTCTCGCCCGATAGGTTCCTTCATCTTCCTGGGCAGTACAGGCGTCGGTAAAACCGAGCTGGCCAAAGCCCTGGCGGCCTTTTTGTTCAACGACGAGCAAGCCATGGTTCGGATTGACATGAGCGAGTATCAGGAGCGCCATACCGTCAGCCGCCTGATCGGTGCGCCTCCGGGCTATGTCGGGCACGACGACGGAGGGCAGCTGACCGAAGCGGTCAGAAGGAGGCCCTACGCTGTGGTTCTGCTCGATGAAATCGAAAAGGCCCACCCCGAAGTGTTCAACATCTTGCTGCAAGTGCTCGACGACGGCCGCCTGACCGACAACAAAGGGCGCACGGCCGACTTCAAGAATACGATCATAATCATGACGAGCAACCTGGGGTCCGATGTCATCCAGGAACGTATGAGCGCTCTGGATGGCGAACTTTCCCCGGCCGCTGAACGGCAATTGGATGACGAACTCATGGCGCTTCTGAAAAAACAGCTTCGCCCGGAGTTCCTCAACCGCATCGACGAGATCGTCATGTTCCGCCCCCTGGGCAGAAAAGAGATCAGAAAGATCGTCGACGTGCAATTCGAGCGTATTCGGTTGATCGCAATGAAGAGCCACAATCTCGAATTGCACCTTACTGACGAAGGTAAAGATTGGCTGGCGGAGAAAGGCTTCGATCCCGTGTTTGGTGCACGTCCGTTGAAGCGCGTGCTGCAGCGCCAGGTCGAGAATAAACTGGCGGAGGAGATTCTCTCCGGCTGGATTCAAGACGGCGATACCATACAGATCGGTCTTGCGCCGGATAATTCCGGGCTGATGTTCGAACAGGTCAAGGAAAACACACTGATCGAGGCTTGATGAGCCGGCCTGTCTGCAGTCACTGAGGGGATGTTGTGAAGGTGCATACCACCGCCTTCAGGCATCCCCTCTTTCCTTTTGCGCATTCGAACGAACCCCGTTTTTGTGGATAACTGTTGTTGATAGGTGTGGACGAATTGTGGTGAACTCGTCTGAATTCGGGCGTATCATAATATGCTTACCGCGCATTCCGCCTCTGTTCAGCACTGCCTTCGTGCTGGGGATTACACGGATAAACTCCGGAAGGTGAGGCTTTCGGTGCGATTTTGTAAGTAATGATACGCAGGTTGTGCACAGCACCCCGTTTTGCCGGCTTTGAATGCCTGCCTTGCAGCCGTTATTCAGCTATATGCGCGCATTCAAAGGCGTCCGGGCAAAACGAATACGCACAGATGCGTGACATCCATTTGTAAGTGATGATACGCAGGTTGTGCACAGCACCCCGTTTTGCCGGCTTTGAATGCCTGCCTTGCAGCCGTTATTCAGCTATATGCGCGCATTCAAAGGCGTCCGGGCAAAACGAATACGCACAGATGCGTGACATCCATTTGTAAGAAGAAATACGGTACAATATGTTCAGAAGAATAGAGCAGATGGTGCTATTGGATCCGAGAGAGACGGTGTCGGGGGCGTCAGGGTCAATGATTGGAATCAGTGATCTGGAAGGACCCCTTTAGGCAAGCTCCGCGTATGAATTCCTGTTGCATGGACGTAGATTTCTCTCTCTTCTCTCATTTCTAAGTTTCTCCTATCGACGCTTTCCGTAAGAGATTCCACACGCATTATGTATCTCAGTAAGTTAACGATGCATGGCTTCAAGAGCTTTGCAAGACACACCGAGTTAAACTTCGACCCTGGCGTGACGGCAGTGGTGGGCCCGAACGGGTGCGGTAAATCCAACATCGTCGATGCGGTCCGCTGGGTTACGGGGGAGCAGCGCGCTCGTGTTCTCCGCTCCGACAAGATGAACAACGTCATCTTTAATGGCACGTCGAACCGGAAGCCCCTGGGTATGTCTGAAGTGATGCTCACGATACAGAATACGCGTGGGGTCTTGCCGACGGAGTATACAGAAGTGACCATTGGCCGGCGGTTATACCGGTCTGGAGAGTCGGAATACACGCTCAACGGCGTCCAGTGTCGATTGAAGGATATCCTCGAGTTGTTCATGGATACGGGGATGGGGCCCGGTGCGTACTCGGTGATCGAACTGAAGATGGTCGATGAAATACTGTCGGAGAACACGCAGGATCGTCGCCGGCTTTTTGAGGAGGCGGCGGGCATCACCAAATATAAGCAAAGGCGTTCGCAGGCACTGCGCAAACTCGACGGAACCCAGGCGGACCTGACCCGGATCAGAGACCTGACCGAAGAAATCGGTAAACGGGTTGGGACGCTGAAGAAGCAAGCGGAAAAGGCCGGGCAGGCCAGAGAGCTGCAGTCGCGTCTCGAAACGCTCGAGTTGTCGCTCGCGCAGGCAGAGCTGGACCGATACAAGAGCGCCGAGGAGAAGCTGAACGAGGAGATACAGGCATTGCGTCAGAAGGCCGATCGGCACACGGCGGAGCAGACCCGGGAGGAGGCCGAAGTTGAAGCGCTACGGGTTGATCTCGTTGCGAAAGAGCAAGAACTGGCAAACCGGCAGAAAGCGCTGAACGAGCATCTGGAGCAGGTGCGATCGCTGGATACCGAAAAACGGCTGGCGTTGGAGCGCCTCGAATCGACGCGGCACGCCAATACGCGGGCCCGCGATGAGCAAAAGGAGGCGGATAAACGAATCGAGCAGTTGCAGCATCACAGCAGAGCGCTCAAGGAGGAACTGGAAGAAGCGAAGCCGCTTCTCGAGAAGGCCCGGCAGGTTGCCGACAATGCCAAAGAAGAAAGCGAAAAAGTGAGTGCGAGATCCAAAGCGTATTGGGAGCGCCTGCAAGGGCTTCGCCAGGAAGAGGAGCGTGCGGAGCGGGAGCAAAGCGACCGCAGGCGACAGGTGGATCGCCTGGCGAACCGGCTGGAACTCGTCCAGGACGAATCCCGATCGGCTCAACAGCAGGTTGCCGGTTTTGAAACACGCATGGCCGAGGCAAAGGGGCGAGTGAAGCGCACGAGCAGGGACCTGGAAAATGCGAAAACGATGGTGACGCGGGCGAGGGGGGTACTCGGGGAAACGGAGAAGGAATATAAGAAAACGAAACAAAAGTGCGAGAAAGCCATCGAGGCGCTTCGACAGGTAGAACGCCAGCACGATGCCGTGGCTGCAGAGGTGTCCTTGCTCGAAAGCCTCATCACGTCGTACGAAGATCTCTCGGAGGCCGTGCAGTTTTTGTCAGAATACGAGGGGTGGAGTGAAGCGCCCTTACAAACGGTATCCGATGTCCTGGGGTGTGACGGCTCCGATCAGCATGCACTCGATGCCGCCCTCTCGTCCTTTTCTTCCTGTATCGTCGTAGAGACGGAAGAGGAGGCCCGCAAGGCGGTATCCATTCTTCGGACGCAGGAAAAAGGGCAGACGGAGATCATCATACTCGATAAGCTGCGTTTGCCGACCCGGTACGCGGAGTTCATCGAGGAAGCGGCTGATCGGGGGGCCTATCCCCTGTCGTCGGTGGTTCGGGTGAGCCGGCCTGAATATAAGAAGCTCGCTGAAGCGCTTTTATACAACTGTTTTTACGTGAAGTCCCTCGAGCACGGTCAGGACCTCGTCGAGACCATGGACGAGATGGCCAACATGTTGTATGGCGCCAGCATGCCCATCAAATATGTGGCAGAATCCGGTGAATGGATGGATGCGCGAGGGATTATCCGCGGTGGAAGCAGGCACAATGGGGATGTGGCGCACCTCGGTCGTTTGCAGCGTAGAGAACAATACGAGACCTGTATACAAAACCTGCGCACATTGGAATCCGGGCTCGAGCAAAAAACGGCGAGTGTGAATCAGCTCCGCGGGGCACTGGACAGTTTTCCTGTGGACGAGGCCAGGGAACGGGTCGTCGAAGCCGAACGGCTGCTCACCGAGATGGAAAGGGAGCACGTTCGAGCGACCCACGAGCTCGAGTCCCTGGAGCAGCGATTTTCTGAAACCCGGGATCGCATCGCCGATCAAAGAGCATCGGCCAAATCCATTCACCAGGAGATCCAGTCGATCCAAGAACCGGTAGATACTTCAGAGCAACACCTCAAAGCGCTTAGAACGCAGCGTATTGAAGCCGAGGCCCGGTTCAAAAGTGCAGAAGCGGACAACCACAAAGCGTTGAACTATTTCAACGATGCGAGCATCGCTGCTGTTCAGGCCCGGAACCACCATGAAAATTTGCTGCGCGATTACGAGCGCAATAAGCAGGATATGGCCGCCCTTCTGGCCCAGAAAAAATCGAGGGAGGAGCATATCGGCACCCTCCAGAACACGATCGCTGAAAACGAGCACGGGGTACGGCGGCTGGACGTGGAGCTCGATGAATTACTCGCCGGCCGATCCGCTCTGGAGCAAGCGGTCAACGATGCCGAGCAGGCTCGGCAGGAGACGAACACGCGCATTTCCGAATTGGAAGCAACGCTCAGAACGGTCCGGCAGACGAGAGAGCAGAACCTGCGCGAGGAAAACGGGAAAGCCGTACAACGGGCTGAGGTGCAGACGCGAATGGCGGAATTACTCAGGGGCATTGAAGACACCTACGAACGTTCTCTGGAAGAAAGCCCGTTCTCTATTCCGGACGGCTTCGATGCCGCGGATGCGAAGCCAGAGATCAAATCGCTCCGTGCGAGCCTGAAAAGCCTCGGCTCCATCAATGCCCTGGCCCTGGAAACCTATGAAGAGGAGAAGGATCGGTATGAGTTTATGAAAGCGCAGCAGAGCGACCTCGAAGAGGCTGAAGAGTCATTGATGGACACCATCACCGAAATAAATACGAAGGCCGCAGAGAATTTCGATGCGACCTTCCAAAAAGTGCGAGCCAACTTCGCCCGACTATTTTCGACGCTTTTCGGTAAAGACGATACGGCGGACTTAATCCTCTCCGATCCGGAAGATCCGCTCGAATCGCCCATCGAGATTATCGCGAAGCCAAAAGGGAAACGGCCGAGTGCAATTGCCCAGCTATCCGGGGGGGAAAAGACGCTCACGGCAACGGCGCTGCTCTTCGCGATATATCTCGTCAAACCCAGTCCCTTCTGTATTCTGGACGAAGTCGATGCGCCGCTTGACGAGTCCAATGTGGAGCGCTTCATGCAGTTGATCCGGGAGTTTTCGAAGGAAACCCAGTTCATCATGGTGACGCACAACAGGCGAACGATGGAGCTCGCCGATCGATTGTATGGCGTCACCATGCAAGAACAGGGAGTTTCTAAGCTGGTCGGGGTCAAGTTTAGCGAAGCCACTGAGTTGATCGCAGCCTGACGCTCACGGGGAGTTGAGGCGAGGCACAAAAATCCCTACGCGACTTGTACAGGATAGACGCATCTCCGAAAGGTACGACATTATCGACGCGCTGTACCTCAATCGATCCTTCGCAAAAGGGCGCCCGGTAAGATTTTTGATCCCCCAGGGGGCGCGCGGACAGATGAGCCCTTGTCAGAGTAGAGCAGTGGTGCGAACCGGACATACACACAAAAGGGGCCGCGAAGTGAAATGCGAGGGACCGGTTGAATTTCTACCTCGTCTCGACGAGATTAGTCAAGTAGTGATGATACGCAGGTTGTGCACAGCAGTCCGTATGGCCGGCTTTGATATTCTGCCTTGCAGCCGTTTTTTAGCTATATGAGCGCATTCAAAGCCGTCCGGGCAAAACGATAACGCACAGATGCGTAACATCCATCAAATAGATAGAAATGGTTGATGCGTAGGTCTTACTGCAATAAAAACTAGGAGCGATCTGTTTTGAACGAGTACCTATTGTTAGGGTTAGCGGGCGTCGTAGTCCTGGGGATATTAGCTCAGTGGATTTCATGGCGATTCAAGATCCCCTCCATTCTATTATTGCTGATATTCGGTTTTCTGGCCGGGCCGGTTACGGAATTGATAGATCCCGACGAGTTGCTTGGCGATCGATTATACCCCCTTTTGTCGCTCGCTGTAGGGCTTATTCTGTTCGAGAGCGGTCTTCGTTTTAACGTCAGCGATTTAAAAAATACGGGGCCCGTCGTTCGCAATCTCATAACGGTGGGTGTATTAATCAGCTGGCCGGGCATATCCATCGCCGCCTTTTACCTGCTGGATATGGATCTCGGGATGTCTATTCTGCTGGGGTCACTCCTGGTAGTGACCGGGCCTTCCGTGTTATTGCCTCTTCTAAGGCATGTCCGGTCGACGGGTCGAATCAGCAGCATCTCGAAGTGGGAAGGGATCATGGTCGATCCCATTGGGGCTGTGCTCTCGATCCTGGTACTGGAAACGGTCATTTTCTTAAATGAGCCTATCGTTGTTGGAGGGTTGGAGATCAGAGGGATGGGCGAGGCGATTCCCCACGCGATTGGCGGTATCTGTCTGGTGATCGTCGTGGGTCTGGGGTTGAGTGTATTCTGCGCCGGGTTGCTGGTCATATTGTACAAGAGACGGCTGATTCCTGACCACCTCAAAAATGCCATCGCCATCATGGCGGTGGTCGGTGTATTTGCGGTAACAGAATTGTTGATGCAAGAATCGGGGCTGTTAGCTACTGGCTTGCTGGCGACGTTGCTGATGGGGGTGGTCATGGCCAATCAGCCCTATGTGCCTGCGCGGAAAGCCTTTTTGTTCAAGGACGAATTCAGGGTATTTCTGTACGCGGTGGTATTCATCCTGTTCAGTACACGCCTGGATCTGGGTGACCTGCGGTTCATCAATAACCAGACCCTGCTTTTTCTCATTATTTTGATGTTTGCAATTCGTCCGCTGGCCGTCTTGTTTTCTGCTATTGGCGCCAAATTGAACTGGCGCGAATATATCTTTTTATCCTGGCTCGGCCCCAAAGGGATCGTCGCCGCGGCCCTGGTGGCCTTGTTCAGTTTCAGGCTCGATGAAGTATTCCCGGAAGACGACGTGGCCGGAGGGCTGGTAACGATCGTCTTTCTCGTCATTATCGGGACGGTAGCCATCAGCGGTTTGATTGCCGCTCCGATCGCGCAGGCGCTAAAGCTGGCGGAGCGGAATCCGCAGGGGAATCTGTTCATCGGCGCCCAATCCTGGGTCCGCCGGCTCGCCAAGGTAATCCAGGAGCAAGGATACAAGGTCATGCTTCTCGATTCCGACCCGAGAAATATCGCGCATGCGGAGCAGGCCGGCCTCAATGCCAGGCTCACCCACATGTTGACGAAGGACATGGTCGATGAGCTCGAGTTGGGGGAATATGGGCGGATCCTGGTATTGACCCCAAATGAAGAGATCAATGCCCACGCCACCTTGAATTTTCATGAGTACTTCGACAGTAACGAAATCTACCAGTTGCCGGTGCGCGCTCAAAACGGTGAAGATCCGCTCGCCCCGAGTGAGGCTGAGGAGCCGCCGTACGGACGATTCTTGTTCGGCGAAGACGTCACCTATACGGCGTTGAACACCCGGTTTATCAGCGGGGCCTCGATCAAAACGGGTAAGCTCACTGAAGATTTTACGTTTCAGGATTTTAAGATGCGCTACGGGACGAACGCCATCCCTCTTTGTCTGGTGAGAAAAAATGGGGATTTGCACATTTTCACAACCCAGGATACGGTGCAACCCGAGGCGGGAGAAACCCTGATCGCGTTGATCAACAGGGCGGACAAAATAAGCGAAGAATCGGACGGAGTGCTTTCGATAGGCGATATTACCTTGCCCGGGAATTCATGAGGGACATCGACGCAGAAACACGTCTGATTACCCTGCTGGGATTTCCACTGGGGCATTCTCTGTCGCCGTTGATCCACAACACTGCGCTAAGCGAGCAAGAGATTAATGCCGTATACCTGTGTATGCCCGTCGCCGGGCATCAATTCGAGCCGGCCGTGCGTGGGCTGGCAGCGGCAGGATTCATGGGTTCGAATGTAACGATTCCGCACAAGGAGCGTGCCTATGAGCTGGTCGATGTGTTGTCGGATCAGGCGCGGGCCGTCGGGGCGGTGAACACGATCGTCTGCCAGTGTGAAAAGGGAAGCCCACCCCCCTCGTTATATGGCGACAATACAGATATCCAGGGATTCCTGGACCCGCTCAAGCCCTATTCATCCCGGTTGCGCGATGCAGAGATGACCATACTCGGTTCAGGAGGCGCTGCTCGGGCCGTTTGTTATGCCTTGTTGTCTCAGTATACTCCTTCGTCGCTGACGCTGATCGCCCGCACGCCGAGCAAAGCGGAAGCACTTGCACGCGACATGGCTACCTTCGACGATCGTGGTGCATTACGTATAACAACCTTCCGGGAAAGTGGACGGCACGTACGACGTTGCTCCTTGCTGGTCAATACAACGCCTGTCGGGATGCATCCGGGCACGGATCAAACACCGTGGCCAACGGCCGAGGATTTTTCATCGGGCCAGATCGTTTACGATCTTATTTATAACCCCCGAAAAACGCGTCTCCTGATTGAGGCAGAGCGAAGAGGGGCGACAGGGATAGGGGGGATGGAGATGCTCATCGGCCAGGCGGCAGCTTCGTACGTTCAATGGACATCGAGGACGATGCCGGCGGATGCAGTCAGGCGGGCACTGGACGCCCATTCAGGCTCTTAATCTCTTTCAGCCGCGTTCACTGTTTGCTTAACGCAATACTACATACGCCGATACCCATTGAGACCCCTTTTTCATCCTGTCTCATGTGATCAATGGACGCAAATCAGACCGAGATCCAGACGGCTATCGAAGAATCGTTAATAGAATTACCCAACCTGCCTCATACGTTCGTGCAGGCGATGGAATTATCCAAGAAAACCGATGACATTACGATCGAAGAGGTTGTAGATATCGTGCGGAATGACCCGCTGGCCACAACGCGCATCCTCAGTATTGTCAATTCCACCTATTACGGACTTCGTCAGGAGGTAACGAATATTCGCAAAGCAGTGATCACACTCGGCCCGGGTACCGTGACGAGTATATTGATGAGTATCAGTTTGATCGATCTTCGAACGGCGCTCGATGCCTCCTTTCCAATACCATTTATCGACCTGGTGCGCCACAGTATTGCTACAGCATTTCTGGCCAGGCAGATCACGTCTATGTCGATCTTACAAGAGCTGGACTCCGAGGGCAGGGAAGATTATTTGAATCAGGCGTTCACGGCAGGTCTATTGCACGATTTCGGGAAGCTGGTTTTGATCCACAATTTCCCTGAGAAAGCTGCACGAATTTACGAAGCGCCTGTCCCCATAACCACAAAAGACAACCAGTTGCTTCGTCTCGAGCAAAACACATTCGGCTTTGATCACGCCCAAATGGGCGCCTATATGATGCGATCGCTGAACATGCCAGAACCGCTGTGTTATCTTATCGAAGGGCATCATCATCGTGTACCCCCGACGGAAATGGGGTTGGCCCTGAGGATATTGCATGGTATTTTGAAGTTTGCGAATCGCCTGGCGAGTAATCTGGGATTCACGTATAATCGAAAAGTGGCTTCAGGAGCCCTTTACGAAGACCCTCTGATCGATCTTCTGTTAAAAGAGCAGGTATTCCGAACACAGAATAAGGAGACCCTCTTCGACGAGCTGATGAACGTGAAGTCGGTTCTACGCGAGTATGTAGAAACGGTCGTTTGAAAGGAGGAGCGGGCCGCGATCAGGGTGATCGCCCATTCAGATGGTTGCATAGCACGGTCCGTTTTTCGTTATTGACCGGACCACAAAAACACAGGCCACAGTACGCATTCTATTTATGGATTGGGCGTATATTCTTCCCCACCTGGATTCTTCCTCGTTGCGGATAGACCCGATAGAGAGGTCCGAAACCATTCCCGCCTCATGGTACACGAATCCATCGTTCTTCGAGCTGGATCGGAAGCTTCTTCGAGGGTTTACCTGGCATTTCGTAGGTCACCAATCGCAGATATCTTCTCCCGGTGAATTTCTGCGGGCCGACATTCTTGGGGAGTCAATCCTCGTCGTGAGGGGCGAAACCGGGGAAATAAGAGCATTCTACAACGTTTGCCGTCATCGCGGAGGCCCTCTGGCACTGCACGAACGCGGACGGGTGAACATGCTCCAGTGTAAATACCACGGATGGACGTACAAGTTGGACGGCTCATTGCGAGGGGTGCCGCGGTTTGACCGTGTAGACCTGTTCGATCGAAAAGACTATGGATTGATCCAGGTAGACCTTGCTAGCTGGGAAGGATTGTTGTTTGTCCGGTTCAATCCCGGCTACTTGCCCCTATCAAGCCTGCTCAAGGGAATCAGCCAGCGAATTGCCCCTGCAAAGCTCGAATCGTTGCAGTTTTATCGAAGGGTCACCTACGAATTAGCCTGCAACTGGAAGGTCTATGTGGACAACTATCTCGAAGGGTACCATCTCCCCTACGTCCACCCTGAATTATGTGACATTCTCGAGTACAGAGACTATGTAACAGAAATCGCCGAGCATTATTCCGTGCAGATAAGTCCTCTTTCGGCTGCAGATAACCCCTATTCCGCTTCAGAAGGCTATGCCTTTTATTTTTTCGTATTCCCAAACTTAACGCTCAACATCTTACCTGGCCGGTTGCAGACCAACGTCATTTTGCCTGTCGATCATGACAAAACTCTGGTTCTGTTCGACTATTTTTACGCGGACGTGGACAGCGATAGGGCCCGAGAACGCATCGAGCAGGACATTGCCTTCAGCGATCAGGTGCAGCAGGAAGACATCGTAATCTGCGAGCACGTTCACCGCGGTTTACATTCGAGCGCGTATGATAAAGGCCGATTTTCCGTAGAGTGTGAGGAGGGCGTCTACCACTTCCAGGCTCTTCTGAAGCAGTTCTACAAAAAGATGGTCGATCAGTACGAAAACGAGCAGGGCACGTACGAATGATGCAAGATCTGAGCCGAGCGTTATACATAGAACCGCAGATGGTTACGGGGATGGATCACTGGATAGCCGGCTTCAGCACCCGTCATGGCGGCATCAGCCCGGCGCCGTTCGACAGTTTGAACCTTGGGTTGAGCACGCAGGATGAGAGGGTAAATGTACTCGCCAACCGGGAGAGGCTTTTTGGCCCAGTAGGGGTGTCGCTGGATCGATTGGCGATAGCCGGTCAGGTGCATGGGACCAGGATATGCGAAGTAGATCGGCCGGGTTTGTACAGGGGATTCGACGGGCTCGTTACTCGTTTACCGGGGCTTGTATTATGTTTGAGCGCAGCCGATTGCGCTTCGGTGTTACTCATGGATCCGGTCGCGCGAATTGCAGGCGCCTGTCACGCCGGGTGGAGGGGCGTGGTCGGTGGGATTGTCGAAAAAACCCTTGCCCTGATGAAATCACTGGGCGCCGATCCAGAAGTAATACGGGCCTATGTGAGCCCGTGCATTTCCGTCGAGCATTTTGAGGTAGGGGACGAAGTAGCTCGTCTCTTCGACTCTCGTTACGTAATGGAGGGGACCGGCGAGCGGAAGCCTCACGTCGATCTGAAAGCCGCGATTAACGGGCAGTTGATAGCCGCCGGCGTACCCGGCAAATATTGCGAGATATCTCAATATTGCACCGTCGAGCAGGGCCGTCATTTTTTCTCATATCGTGCAGAACAGGGAAAAACAGGCAGATTGATGGGGTTTATCGGGATGAGGGAGAAAAAGCGGAATGGCGGGACCCCGGGGTAGGCGCCATTCGGTTGCTGGTTTGTAGGTAAAAAGACCGACATAGTATTCGGTGTAGTCACCCACATATTATGATACCCCATGGGTCATATATTTAAGTCACTTGGTGCTAGCAACACCACACAATTCTGTCTTTACACACATCTCAAAAGACAGTGACAGAGCGATAGCGTCGTAGGTAGGCCGAAGCTTCCTGGTGGGGGAGGTCGGCCTATCTGCGAAACTTCAGTTCCTGGCAGGTCGGTTTTTCCAGAGTGCCTTTATCGAACGGGGATCATACCATTAGAGTGGAATCGACAGCTATGTAAGGGAAAATAGGCCCCAAAAGCTTCAATTTAGCCAGGAAAGGCCTTTGAGGTGCTCCGGTGGATAATCCGGAGGGTAAGCAATGGCTTATAGACGTTGGGGGTTTTCGAGGGCGTTCATTTCGGATCACGTACCTACAGACAACCCTTTTTCGATTTTGTACATTATAACCACTTCAAACTGGTACACGTGATGGAGTGATACCAGTTCATTTCTTTCTCAAAGCACATCTCCCGTTCTCGTGCAGCGTGTTGTATTGAGCGGGTTTGCTTCCGGGTGGGGGAAGTCAAGCCGGCATGAAACAATGCATCCTTTGTGTGAGGACACTATGCAAATCTGTCTCCGCACTTCTACAGACAGTGATAGAGCGATAGCGTCGCAGTGAGGCCAGGCTTCCGGGTGGGGGAAGCCTGGCCCACTAGCGAGCTCACAAGTAAAAACATTGATCGAATAATCGAACTATGAATCTGTATTGATTGATCTGTACACTCCCCTAATTGTAGAAAAAAGCCTAAATCCCGAGAAAGGAATTTAGGCTTTTTTTTGTACTGCATTTGGCGTGCAGTCCAGCGTTTTCTGTAGTCTATGAGCCGTTTAGCACCTCGTCGATCGTCTCGACAATGTGGCCCACGAGTCCGTACTCTTTTGCATCGTCGGCGCCCAACCAGAAGTTGCGGTTCGTATCTTTTTCGATGCGTTCGAGCTTCTGGCCGGTCTGCCTGGCGAAAATCTGGTTGAGTCGCTGGCGCATCTTCAGGATTTCGCCGGCTTCGATTTCAATGTCACTGGCCGTCCCTCCTGCACCGCCGGCCGGCTGATGGAGCAGGAAGCGCGTATTGGGCAGGCAGTACCGGTCCTCGGTCGGTACCGAGACGAAGATCAGCGCTCCAGCACTGGCCACCCACCCGGTGCCGATAATGCGAACTTTAGGGCGAATGAATCGGATCATATCGTGGATGGTGTCGCCGGCTTCGACATGCCCTCCCTGGGAATTGATGAAAAGGGTAATGTCAGCATCCGATTCAGCTGCCATACCGATCAGTTGAGCAACGACACCCGCTGCCAGTTTTTGATTTATTTCTCCACTGATAATAATGGTTCTGGAATCAAACAGTCGATTCGCCAGATTGTCCGGAATTTGCTGTACCGTCTTTGTCTCCATACTATACTTTTGTATCGTCTAATTCTAATTCACGGGATAGCTGCCAGGCAATAAAAGCCAGAGAAGTGTCCTGAAATACGATCGCTTTTGCTGTGCGTGCTGTTACTGTGCGTGCTGTTACTGTGCGTGCTGTTACTGTGCGTGCTGTGCATGCTGTTACTATGCGACATCAACACGCTTCAACAGCTATACCGAGAAGAGGTTGCCGTACGGTGTACCCGGGATACTTAAAAAACGTGAAAAACGCCCGATCCTGAACCAACAGAACGGGCGTTTTACGTGTAGCTGTGAGGGAGGGAGGTTCAGCTACAAATTATCTGCACGGAACGTGCAAATATTAACTTAATGTCGCAGAGCTAATTTCGTTATTTTTTAAGCGTAATGCAACCTTTATGGGTATGAGATTAGCATGATACCACGGCGAATGATTCGCTTACCCCGCTCAGGGATCGACCTGCCCCCGTTGGCGCTCTGGCATCGATTTGTTCCATGGGAAGAAACACGATGCATGTTGGCTTGTTTTTTGACTGGAAGTAAGGGTGTCCTCTCGACCATTAAAATGTCACCACTCGCTATGTACAATCGTTTGCTCGCTCTGGCTCTTTGCGGAGTCTGTTGGTTCCCTGTTCTCGTAAAAGCGCAAGACGTCCACAAACGTGGAACCGCTACACGACCGTCAGAGAGCGGTTTAGAGTCCGTATCTGCGTTCAAAAGAAGTTCCATGTCAGGAACCCGTGTTGCCTGCCAGAATGGGCTCGCCAGTGATTTTCCCTGTGAGCAAATAGACATGCTCTCATTTCTGAGCGTTGATGATCTGTTGGGGGGGCTCAATGTGACGGCCACGGCCACCAATGACATCTGGGGATGGACCGATCCGGTAACCGGGAAGGAATACGCGCTGGTTGGGATGAACGGCGCGACCTCCTTTGTGGATGTTAGCGATCCCGTTAACCCTGCCGTGATCGGGGTGCTCCCTACCTCAACGAGAGCCAGCGTCTGGCGGGATGTCAAAGTATATGCAGACCATGCCTTCATCGTGGCGGATGCGGCCGCGAGCCACGGGATGCAAGTGTTCGATCTTACCCAGCTGCGTTCCGTGGCGTCCCCGCCGGCCTTATTCGAAGAGACCGCGGTATACAGTGGGTTCGGAAGCGCTCATAATATTGTCATCAACGAGGAAACGGGTTTTGCGTACGCCGTAGGGTCCAACTCGTCGGGTACGACCTGCGGCGGAGGGTTGCATATGATAAACATACAATCACCGGCGTCCCCTCAGTTTGCCGGTTGTTTCGCTGACGCCGGCACAGGGCGAGCGGGCACAGGATACACGCACGATGCCCAGTGTGTCGTCTATAACGGCCCGGACGCCGACTATCAGGGCAAAGAACTCTGTTTCGGCTCGAACGAAACGGCCCTCAGCATTTCGGATGTGTCTGACAAGGGTAATCCCGTAAAAGTGGTTGCTGTATCCTACCCCAACGTTGCCTATACGCATCAGGGGTGGCTCAGCGAGGACCACCGATATTTTTTCATGGACGATGAGCTCGATGAACGCCGTGGATTGATACCAACGACGCGTACCATCATCTGGGATCTGGCCGACGTAGACGATCCGATTGTGGCCGATGAATATGTAGCCGCTACGTCTGTTATCGATCATAACCTGTATGTGGTCGGGAATTACCTGTACCAATCGAACTATACGAGCGGTGTTCGCATCCTGAATATCGAAGACCCCACCGACCCGGTTGAAGTGGCTTTCTTTGACGTACTCCCGAATGACGAGTCGATGGCCTTTAACGGCTCATGGAGCAACTATCCGTTTTTTGACAGCGGGATTCTGGTGGCCACCAGTATCGATGAAGGCCTGTTTGTCCTTGAGCCTGCGCTGAGCGCCATTACTGCTTCCTCGGTAGACGAGGCGTTGCCCGCTCGTGTAGAAATAGCGGCTCCTTATCCAAATCCCTTCCAGCTCGAAACGGCGATTACCTTGCGCCTCGCACAGAGACAGCACGTCGATATTGACGTCTACGATCTGCTGGGGCGCAGGCTGAAAGTGCTCTTCAGCGGAACCCTGCCGGCCAACGAGGCGCACAGGATACACTTCGAGCGGGGCGACCTGCCGGCCGGGGAATACATCGTACAGGCGCGCGGGAACGATTTTTCGAAAACCCACCTGGTGACTATCGTACGATAGACACCGTTCGTAAGGCAAATGATTGCAATCGGTTACATGCGCCAAGCTCTACTAGCACTTTAAGTTTTATTGCCATAAATTAGGTGCACATCTGGGATACCCGTCGGGCCCGGCATGCCGTACTATGCTCAACGGGTTATACCCGTTGAGAACCAGGTTGCCGTTAATTACGTACCAAGCGCCTCTGAGCGAAAGCGATCATCGGCCTTGCCATATAATAGATGTTACGCGCCGGATGCGCCTATGTCCTGCCAGAGCGGCTTGTTGTGCACAGTTCGCGTAACATCACAATAGAAGATGAAGATATCTCCCGAGCGAACCCATATAGCTCGTCTATTATTACTTGCAATCCTGCTGGTTGGGTGTGAACTGGCCTCCCCGCTGGATATTCAAAGTATCTTCGATGCTGAAGACATCGTCTACAGTGAAAGCATCCAGCCCCTTATCTTTGACCGGTATTGCGTCAACTGCCACGTCGGGGCGGATGCCGCCAGAGGATTACGGCTCGATACATGGACCAATGTCATGGCCGGATCTGATTTTGGCGAAGCGGTCATTCCCTTTGATGACGACAACAGCCTGATGATCAAGATGGCGTCGCGGCTTGTCGGGGGGCCGCACCCGATGGAATTGGGCGCCGACACCCTGAATCAGGTAGAGCTCAATTTTCTTCGCCGGTGGATCAAACTGGGAGCCCGCTTCGATGGACCGTTGAACGCAACGATCCCGAATTCCGGTACCGTCCCCTTTGCGGCAACCAATAGCCCGTTGCTCTTTGTACCCAACCGGGAAGACGCCCTCATATCGGTTATCGATGTTGACGCCAAACTCGTCATTAGAACCATCGATCTCACCGATGCCGATGTAGCCTTCAATTTTACGCCCAATGCCCGGCCTCACGACGTGGAGATCGAACCCGATGGCTCTGCCATTTACGCGTCTCTGCTTGGAGACAATGCCGTGATCAAAATCTCTGTAGATAACCCGGACGTAACCGGCCAGCTGGTGGGGCAAGCCCCCTTTCAATCCCCCGGATTGCTCGCCTTAAATGCTCAGTCCGATCAGCTGTTCGTTTCCCGTTCGCTCTCAGCTGTAAGCCCGCCGCAAAGTGTCGGCATTATCGAACGCACCGACATGAGCCTCCGTGAGATCGAGGTTGGATCTCCCCGCCCTCATGCGTTGGAGATCGACCCCGCCGGCAATTTTGCCTATACGGCGAGCCTGGCAGGGAATCAATTGATCATTGTAGATGCGAATAACGATGGCGTGACGTTCACAAATTTCATGGCGCCGTTTAACGGGTTTGCCCACTTCGCGCTATCGCTGGATGGCACACGTCTGGCCGCATCCGCCCAACAGTTCAATCAAGTGCGCATATTAGATACGAGCGAACCGCCGGGAGTCCGCTTGATCGGGTCTACGGAAGTAAGCGGCAACCAGCCCTGGCAACCCGTCTGGACACCCGACGGCCAGCGTATTTATGTGGGCAATAAAGAGGACCACACCGTTTCCGTCATCAATGCGGGCAATTTGCAGATTACTCAGACCATCAGCGGAAACGGGTTGGCCGAGCCTCATGGCAGTGCGGTGACTCCCGACGGCGCATTCGTGTTTATTTCGAATAACAACACGACTGGCGCCTATACCCCGCGGTACAATTTCGGAAACAACGAAAATACGGGCACCGTCGTTGTGATCAACACGGCCACCAATGAAATCGAAAAAGTGATCGAAGTGGGGAGATTTCCAGCCGGCCTTTCGAAGATTCTCCCCTGACCTGCGACATCGGGAGCGGCGCGGGTTACGCTGACGTGTTCCGGCGTTCAAAAAGCAAGATCGAAGTCACCAGCCCGAAACCAAATAGGGCAAGGGCGATCACACTGTAGATGGGATCCGAAGACCCGGGCAGCAGCATCTGGCAATTGGTTATCACCGGCTCCGATTTCTCCGGAACGAGAATTTCCTCACAGGCCTGCCAGGGCCAGAGCGCCCTCAACGATCCGAGCATCAGGCCGGTCAGGACAGCCATCGTTGCATCGTGAAAACGATGGAGCAGCCATTTCAAGAAGCGTGAAAATAGCCCGATCCCAGTTGCGGCTCCGAGCATAAATACGGCTATATACGGAAGATCTCTCGCATTGAGGGCGGCCATCGTGGGAGCGTACAGGCCGAGAACCAGCAGCAGGAACGCTCCGCTAACGCCGGGCAGTATCATGGCGCAAATGGCTATCGTGGCGCCGCCGAAAATCTGCAGATAGCTCGGTTGTGCGATTTCGCTCGGGGACAGGCTGGCTGCAAAAAAGGCGAGAATACTGGCCATGATCGCCAGCCCTACGGCGCGCAGGCCTTTCTCTTGTATACGAAGCCAGGGTATGGCGATCGAAGCAGCGATGAGTCCAAAAAATAACCCTCTGCATTGGACCGGGTACGCCTCGAGGAGATGCTCGAGCAGTTTCGCGAGCAAGAGAATGGCCGATCCCATCCCCAATAACAAAGGAATGACCAGAGTCCACTCTATCTTCTTGAACTGAGCCGTAATTTTGTGCCTGTCGAAGCTGGCAACAGTGAACAATAACGCGAACGAATCGGATATGGCTTCGATCAAGCGTTCGTACACGCCGACGATGAGGGCTATCGTACCGCCGCTTACGCCCGGAATGATCTCGGCAGTCCCCATCAGGAATCCCCGGCCCACATGTAGAATGAGATCGATGGGAGTGGCTCTGGTATCAGTCTTCACGATTTAGGAACTAGTGGAAATATGAATGGAACGATAAAGTAAATATCTCCCTAATATCGTTCAGAACAGAGCGGCCAACGGACGTGCTGGCGGGATTGGTCGATAATTATTTGTCAAGGCCCAGTTCGTGCCTGATGTGGGCGTCTCGATAGAGTTCCGGATAGGTGTGACGAAATTCCTCTTTTTTGGCCGGGTCGAGCCGGAACGCCTTTTTTAGTGAGCGAATGCTTTCGTCCGACCGGCCCAGGGCGAGGAGGGCCTTGGCCTGTTGGAAATAAGAGGCAGCGTGACCGGGTTCCAGATGCTGGGCTTTGGCGTACGCCTTAAGCGCCTCCTCCATGCGTTGGGCTTCAAACAGCGTTTCCGCATAATCGAGCCAGGCTTCACGATTCGCGTGGTCCAGAAGAATCACAGTGCGGTACGACTCCAGCGACTCCTCGAGCATGCCGGCATTGTATTCGCAATCGGCTTTGGCGTACCAGAGGTCTGCCGAATTGGGGCACTGCTTGATGGCATGATTGAAATACTCGAGCGCTTCGATGAATCGCTCCATGGCATCGTAGCAACATCCCAGCCCGTACCAGGCCTCGGTGTAGTTTTCGTCTTCCTCCAGAGCCAGACGGAAATATTTGATCGCTTCGTCGTACTCTTTCAACTCCTCGTAAGCGAGGGCAATATTGTAATACGTCGCCGGATCTCCGTTTTCGATCTCGATCACAGTTCGGTAGCTTTCGATCGCACCCCGGAGGTTGCCCAGATTGGCCAGCGCATTGCCTCGATTGTAATGGGCCGAGGCGAATCCTTCGTGGATGGCGATGGCCATATCGTACGAATCTGCTGCGTCTTTGTACCGGCCCATTCGATTTAAAACAATCCCCCTGTTGTACCAGGCATCGTAGGAATACGGGTCATTATCGATGTGCCGGTCGTAGCAGGAGAGGCTTTGCCCATCGTTTCCTTTTCGGTCGTAGCAATAGCCCAATTCGTACCATACCTCGGGGTGGTCCGGGTTCAACTCGACACAGCGTTCGAAGGTCTGGATCGCCTCCTCCAGGCGTTCCGATCGCTCGAACGCGACCCCTTTGTGAAAGAGGGCGTCTTCATTGATGGGGTCGACGTCCAGCGCTTCAGAGAAGTACGTCAGGGCTTCCTCACCTCGCCCGAGGCCATCGAGCGTGATCCCGATGTTGACCATGGTTTCGGGGTCGGTCGGGTTCAAGGACAGCGCTTTCCCGTATGCCACGAGGGCATCTTTATTTCTACCGAGGTTGTTGAGAAGGATTCCTCGACGCATCCAGCTATCCGAAGAATAAGGCTGCGCCTCGATGATGCGATCTATTACGCCAAGCGCGTCTTCAAAACGCCCTCGCTCGAAATAGTATGTAGCAATATCTTCGAGGGCGTCGGAATCGAAGTAGGCACCTTCCCTATCTCGTTCGTAAGATGCGACGAGATTGCTAAGACGTGACGGGTCAGTAGAGTCTTCGAGGTCGTCAAATCCGAAATCGAACATACTCATCTGGCACTGTTTGATGGTCCACTCAGAGTACAATGAATCTTGGTTCACAGGTAATATACGGGCATACCCATAACCGTTCTCCGATCCGCAACATAATAACCTTACTAAAGCCATTATGCAACAAGGCAATGTACAAAAAAGCAGTGTAACACCCTGTTTAAGTACAAGAGCGAACAGATGTATGTGAGCCCTGATCGAACCCGACGTAGGCGGGCGCATCAGGTAGAAGTTAGGCGTAAATCGGCGTCTGGGTGAGAATAGATCTCTCCACTATATTGATATCGGTTCTGTTTGGCTACGGTTAAATATCAGCGGTTAAATATCAGCGCACCGTACATGGTACAAAGCAGGCCGCAAAAAGTGGGGGTTCTATGATTAGTCGTTTTCGAAATACGGGTTTTCGGAAAAAGAATGGGCGTAATCTTGGTCCATTGCGTTCTATCCGGGGGATCGCCCGCTTTCAAATAACAATACCCGACCGGTATACCCGAGAAGAACTTCCAGGCGGGCTTAATGTTTTCGTGGTTCTGAAATTTAGCCGGCAGGGGTACCCGGGGGATGCGCATCGGGGACACCCTCGTATCAAAGAATCAAACAGCACCAGGCTCATGTTTATCAGTTACGAAGGCATCGATGGGAGCGGCAAAAGTACGCAGATAGCCCTTCTCAAAGAACGTTTCGAGCGGATTGGAATTCCGGTGGAAGTATATCGAGAACCCGGCGGCGAGGAACTCGGTGAACAGATTCGGGGATGGCTTTTGGATCCATCCAACGAAATCGTTCCTTTTGCCGAGCTGCTTCTGTTTTCGGCGGCCCGGGCGCAGCTGGTCGCCTTAAAGATCAAACCCGCGCTCGAAAAAGGGCGAGTTGTGATTTGCGACCGGTTTTTTGACTCCACTACGGTGTATCAAGGCGTCGGTCGAGATATCGGCGAATTCGACTGGATGGTCGATTTTCATCTTCGCGTTACGGATGGGCTCGTGCCTGACCGGACCTATTTGCTCGCCATCGAGCTCCGTGAGGCGATCGCCAGGGTGCAACAGAGGGATGAAGCCGGCCAGGATCGTATGGAACAGCAGGGAGGTCGTTTTTTCCAACGCGTCAGCGAGGCCTACGATAAGCTGGCCCGGCATTTTCCCGAACGTATCGTGCGGCTGGACGCAACCCGGCCGGCGGAGAACATAAGCGAAGACATCTGGGCCGATATCGAGGAGAGATGGCTCCTGAGCCATGGAACCCCGATACCGGGATAGTGTACTTCTACCTACTGTTGCGTTCCCGTTCGTCAATCCTGCCCATTTGCATTCATTTCGGACATAGTGAGCATTTCACCGGACCAGATGGAAGAGGTGCGCGCTACCTTCAGCCGGTTCCTGAAGAAGCGCAACCAGCGGCAAACCCCTGAACGATTTGCTGTACTGGAGGAGGCCTATGCCAACGACGATCACTTCGATGCGGACGAGTTGTTCTTGAGAATGCGGCAAAATCAATCCAGGGTGAGTCGCGCCACTGTATATAATACGCTCGATCTGCTGTTGGAATGCGATCTGGTCATACGGCACCAGTTCGGTAAAAATCAAGCCAAGTACGAGCGCGCGTACAGTTACCGGCAACACGACCATCTCATCTGCATGGATTGTAATGAACTCTTCGAGTTTTGCGATCCGAGATTGCAGGGTATTCAGGAGATGGTCGCTGAGATTTTCAACTTCGATATAAAGCAACATTCGTTGAATCTTTATGGGGAGTGCCAGCGCGAAAATTGCCCCAATCGCGAAGGTTAGGCATGTTATTTGATTAAATTTTCGTTGCTATTGCCGCATCTTATTTGCACTGTCTGAAATCACCGCTTAGATTAAGCACTATCCTCATGTAGGTGCTTTCCTTATGAAAACGCGCATCTTATCGCTTATCGCAACCGTGTTCCTGGCCGCCTCTTCGATGGTTGGCCATGGGACCGTGCAGATGAATTTCTTTAACGTAGAGGAAGAAGGAAACACTATTGTGATATCCTGGGAAGTCAGAGAAGAGGTGGACGTCAGGGAGTATGAACTCCAGAGGATGACGCGTCTCTCTAACAATAGATTTGTACCCGTGGAGAGCATCGCGCCGCATGGGCCCAATAAGCCGTATGTGTTCCGGGATGACCAGGTATTCAAGTCTTCGAGCGACCTTGTCGATTACCGGCTCGAGGTGATCTACAAGGATGGTGTACGTGAGCTTCTTGCCCGAGATCAAGTGAACTATACCTCAACGGCGATCAGGCGTACCTGGGGCAGTATCAAGGCCATGTTCCAGTAAATGCAACCCCCCAATTCCAAGGTCGAATGGCTCGTACTTTGATGCTATCTCCCGAGCGAGTGAGAAGGACGCTGGTTCGGCTTGCCTACGAAATCGTCGAGCGAAATAAGGGGGCCGGCGATCTGTTGTTCCTGGGTATTCAAAACGGTGGAGTCGCGTTAGCGCGAGCCCTCGCCAGTCATGTACCCGCTTCCACCAATACCCTGCTGGACCGGGTGCACGGCCTGGATGTAACTTCGTTCCGGGACGATCGAGATCGATCTCAGGGGCCCGTTTCTTCTCCGGTGAATAAAGAGCTAGACGTGGATGACAAACATGTTGTCATCGTCGACGACGTATTGTTCACGGGACGAACCGCCCGAGCCGCGATCGATGCCGTCATCAGCCTGGGCCGGCCCAAAACCATCCAGCTGGCCGTTTTGATCGACCGGGGATTTCGGGAGTTTCCCATTGAACCCACCTTTGTAGGTCGGACGGTGCAAACCAAACACAAAGAACGGATTGTGGTGGACGTCGAAGACGACTTCGCAGTATATGTAGACGAATGAGCCGGACGGTTTAGTTCGGTTCGTCGTCCTCCCGGTCGGCCTCCACGAATAACCGGATTTCAGATCCTTCCTTGATTCTCGTGCCCTGCTCTGGGCTCTGCCGAACCACTTCCATCTGGGATACGTCCAGCTCGGGCTGTGCCCCGCCGCCGAGGATGACGGAACGAAGCCGGCGATCGAGCAAGAACTGACTCGCCTCATCGGCTCGCATGCCTGTTACTGCCGGTACGTTAGCGTATTCGGTTCCGGGCCCCGTGCTGTACCAGACTTGCACTCGGGAGCCCTCATCCGCAATGGTCCCGGGTTCGGGAAATTGTTTGGTTACTACATTCAGATAGGGATGCGGTATGGAGTCCGGGCGTATGTCACGATCCTCCGCGATCAGGCCGGCCGCATTGAGTCGATTTAACGCTTCGCGAAGGGATACGCCCACCAGCGTAGGGACGGTAGATTCGGGGGTAGTTCCGGTGTTGATCGTGAGGTAGATGCGACGCCCCGGCTTGACCTGGACGTTGGCGTCCGGGTTCTGGTCTAAAACTACATCGCGAGGGTATTGGGG
This sequence comes from uncultured Rhodothermaceae bacterium, assembly GCA_964525535.1. Classification (GTDB taxonomy): domain Bacteria; phylum Bacteroidota; class Rhodothermia; order Rhodothermales; family JAHQVL01; genus JAHQVL01. The sequence goes on along the minus strand of CAZGHT010000011.1, from coordinate 1,132 downwards.
GTTGTATCGGTTGGATTCCACCTCGACGCGAAAGTCCATACTCTGCAGGTGCGCTTCGGCTTCTTCTACGGGCAAGTAGGCGACGTCCGGGACCGATACGTAGATGTCATGGCGGACATAGGACGGCATGAGCCAGCGATCGACGGCGAGGTATCCGACACATACGAGTACAGCTACCAGCAAGAGGCCGGCGCCAAAGTATACGTTGGTGAATAGCGAGCGCAAAAACTGCAGGGGTTTTTCGATCATCATGGTACAGAAACCTGTGAGGTAATCCATTCCAGCGCAGCGCTTCGGCGGGAGCCCGGCTTCAGGCGGAGGCGGTAACAAGCCATCCGACCCTGGCAAAAGGCGTCAGAAAGCGTCAAGATTGGAATGTAGATTGCACAAATGAGCAGAAACAATGAAGATTTAATATGTCGTGGAAAAAATTTCCTGGTCAGGAAACCTGCTGCTTAAACGGGTGTTTGAGACGACCCCTGCAAGAAAGCGGGCAGGTCATTTGGGTGTTCTTTACTTGCTGAATCCGTTTGTGATTCCCGGTCAGGGTAGAATTGAGAAAAATCGAGCGTGTTGCGTTCAAATTGATTTTCTCTTCACAAACGGGCTGCGGGTTTTTCGAAACAACTTCCTTCGGGGTGAGTTTGAGAAGACTCAATGAAACCTGGCGGCTCAGGTTGCTTTGCAAAATAAATTGCAGTAACTTAGTCGTCCTGTCTCGGCCTCGCTGAGAGGATAAGAGGCACGAAAATTGTTCTTTGATGAGAATGGAAGCATAGCGAGTCCTGTCAATTTAATTGACGGAATACAAGTGAGTACAACGAGCTCAAAGATTTAACTTTCTACTACGGAGAGTTTGATCCTGGCTCAGGACGAACGCTGGCGGCGGGCCTAACACATGCAAGTCGAACGAGAAGTTTTAATTTATTAAAACGGAAAGTGGCGCACGGGTGAGTAACACGTAGGCAACCTGCCCTTGAGAGTGGAATAACCATGGGAAACTATGGCTAATACCGCATATTGTTTACGCAACGCATGTTGTGTAAATGAAAACTCCGGTGCTCAAGGATGGGCCTGCGGCAGATTAGCTAGTTGGTAGGGTACAGGCCTAGCAAGGCTGCGATCTGTAGCT
>CAZGHT010000010.1:49847-85012 GCA_964525535.1 uncultured Rhodothermaceae bacterium | reverse complement strand
CACCCCATTGTGCCGGCTTTGAATGACAGCCTTGCAGTCGTTTATCAGCTGTATGCGCGCATTCAAAGCCGTCCGGTCAGAACGATAACGCACAGATGCGTACCATCCGTTAATAAGCAACTCTTCAGAGGTTTGCGTAACATCCCTGCATGGTATATACATGGGGAACGGGTAACGCTCCGCACCCCGCACCCTGAACATCACACTCTGCACCCTGCACTCCCAACTCTGAATCTCATGGATTCTCCGTTTTCATTCAACGAACACGTACACCGGCGTCGAAATGCCCTGACTGGAGACTGGGTGCTCGTGTCGCCGCACCGGGCGCGACGCCCCTGGCAGGGGAAGCTCGAGGCTCCACCCGTCCTGGATCTTCCGCGGTATGATCCAGGGTGTTATTTGTGCCCGGGCAACAGGCGCGCGCTGGGATCCCAGAATCCGGAATATACGGACACGTTCGTCTTCGACAACGATTTTGCAGCGTTGAAACGACACCGGCCGGGTTCTGTTATCGAGGCCCCTGTTTCGCTGGATCCTGCGGGAGCCGGATCCGCTCCTATTGCGTCGTCCCGGGGGGCCTTTGATACTGATTCGCTCTTTTCAGCGCATCCCGAGACGGGCATTTGCCGCGTATTGTGTTTTTCACCCCGGCACGACCTGACGCTGGCCGGCATGGACGCAGGCGCTATCCGGAAGGTCGTCGACGTATGGACGCACGAATACGAAAGCCTGGGTTCGCTGGAGGGCATCAACTACGTGCAGATCTTCGAGAACAAAGGGGCCGTTATGGGTTGCAGCAACCCACATCCTCACGGGCAAATCTGGGCACAGCATACGATACCCGGCGAGCCGGCCAGGGAAAGTGTTCAGTTCATGACGTACTGGAACCGGCACGGCCGCACGTTGCTCACCGACTACCTGGACGCCGAGCTCGACATAGGCGCGCGCATCGTGTGCGCCAACGATCACCTGGTAGCCCTGGTGCCGTTCTGGGCGGTATGGCCCTTCGAGGTCCTGGTTGTTGCCCGCGCCCCGCGCCCGTCTCTGCTGGAATTCAGCGAAGACGAGCGCCATGCCCTCGCGGATATCCTGGCCAGAGTAACCCGGCGATACGATCACGTGTTCGACACCTCGTTTCCCTATTCTGCCGGCCTTCATCAAGCGCCGACGGATGGGCAGCCGCATCCGGAATGGCACTTCCACATGCACTTTTACCCCCCCTTGTTGCGCTCGGCAACCATCAAGAAATTTATGGTGGGGTACGAAATGCTGGCAGAGCCCCAGCGCGATCTTTCCGCCGAACAGAGCGCAGAACGGCTCCGGGAGCTTCCCGAAACTCCCCTGCAGCCCCCGGTCAACAATAACAAACCCTCCTGAATTCAGGTGCGAACCCCTCTCATGACGACCATCCCTGTTCAGATACAAGAGCGCCTGTTGCCGCATTTCGAGGATCGATACGGACGCCGGCAGGGCTTGACGTGGGCCTGTGCGCCAGGACGCGTGAACCTCATCGGAGACCATACCGATTACAATGACGGCCTCGTACTCCCTGCGACGCTCGAGCAGGCGGTGTATGCCATGGCTGCGCCCCGCCGCGACCGCCGCGTCCGCGCCTACGCCCTCAATGTCGAAGAAGACCACCACTTCTCGCTCGACGACGCGGTTCCACAGGGCGGGACGTGGCATCATTACCTGCAAGGCGTCACGGCGGCTGTCCATCGCGAAGTGAATATGCCTCTCGGCTTCGATGTCGTGCTCTACGGGGACGTACCCCTCGGCTCGGGCCTCAGCTCCTCGGCAGCGCTAGAAGTTGCCGTGTTGAAGGTGTTGGAAGGCCTGTCCGGCGTCACGATCGATCCAGTACGAGGGGCGTTGTTGTGTCAGAAGGTGGAACATGAAGTGATCGGGGTGCGATGTGGGATCATGGATCAGTTTGCCTCTCGGCTCGGAAAAGCCGGGCATGCCCTTTTCCTGGATTGCAGGAGTCTGGAGCACGAGCCTGTTCCTATGTCACTGGGGAGTGCACAGCTGTTGATCGTCGACAGCCGGGCGCCGCGTGCACTGGTTGATTCGGCCTACAACGAACGGCGGAGCGCTTGCGAAAAGGCGGTTTCGATACTTCAGGCCATCGACCCAGAAATCCACGCACTGCGCGATGTGAGCCCGGAGTTGTTCGAGGCCCACGCACACGCCCTGGCGTCTCCCGTCGGCGAGCGCTGCAGGCATGTAGTTCGCGAAAACGACCGCGTTCTCGCCTCGGTCCATGCCCTGAAGCAGGGCGACCTCAACACGCTGGGGGCTTTGATGAATGCATCCCATGAGAGTTTGAGAGACGACTATGAAGTGAGCTGTCCGGAACTGGATCTCCTGGTTTCGGAAGCGCAGGCTTACGGCGGCGTCTACGGCGCTCGGATGACCGGAGCCGGCTTTGGCGGATGCATCGTCGTAGTGCTCGAAAGATACGCAACCCAGGCTTTGAAGGCCCATCTCCATGGAATATACGCAGATAAGTACGGCCTCACCCCCGGGTTCTATACACTGGAGAGGGGGATGGAAGCTGCCTCTGAACGGCTCGTCGAGGCTTGATCGTTTTTCGATAGCTTCCCCGCCGGCTTTTTCGGTCTACCGGGAAACTGAGAGGATTCCCAGAACGCCAGGTCGGGAGGGCAGCGTATGCGTTTCCCCCTTCAGCATTCCGGAACGCGAACCGAAACGTTGACGGCCAGTCCCCCCTGAGAGGTCTCCTTATACTTATGGTTCATGTCCTGGGCCGTATCCCACATCGTCTGAATGACATTATCCAGGGAGACGCGTGCCGTCGATGGGTCGCCATGGAGCGCCAGCTCGGCCGCGTTGATGGCCTTGATCGCCCCCATCGAGTTGCGTTCGATGCAGGGGATCTGGACGAGGCCGCCGATGGGGTCGCACGTGAGGCCGAGATGGTGTTCCATCGCGATCTCGGCCGCCATCAACGACTGTGCCACCTGGCCGCCGAGTACTTCGGTCAGGGCTGCCGCCGCCATCGCGGACGAAACCCCGATTTCGGCCTGGCATCCCCCCATAGCTGCCGATATGGTGGCTCTCTTCTTGAAGAACGTCCCTATCTCGCCGGCGACCATCAGGAAGCGCGCCGTGTCCTCGGGCTCGTTCACCTCTTCCGAAAAACAGACATGATACATTAATACAGCAGGAATTACGCCGGCAGCGCCGTTCGTCGGAGCAGTGACGATGCGGCCCAGATTGGCGTTTTCCTCGTTGACGGCGAGGGCAAAACAGGAAACCCATTTCAGGGTGTCCCTGAAGCCGCAGTTGAGCGACCGAATAGCGGCAATCCAGGCATCGGGATCTTCGTATCGTGCGTCCCCCAACAGCCTGCGATTGATTTCGTGCGCCCTCCGCCGAACGTGCAATCCGCCCGGGAGCTCGCCGGAAGTATGGCAGCCCCGGTACACGCCTTCCTTCATGACCTGCCAGAGTCGGGCCAGGTCGCCCCGGATCTCTTCGGAGCTGCGCCAGGCGTGTTCGTTGGCCCAGACCATGTCTGCGATGAGCAAACCCTGCCGGGTGCAGTGGTCTGACAGGTCAGCCGTCGATTCGCAGGGGAAGGGGAGCGTAACCCCCGAGGTCTCCTGCATTTCTTCGCCTTCTTTGATTACAAAGCCGCCGCCTACCGAGTAGTACGTGTCCGATTGGTTGATCCCGCCCAGAGAGGCGTCGAAGGTAAGCCCGTTGGCGTGGAAAGGGAGGCGCTCTGAAGGGTGGAAAACAATGTCTGTGTCTGGGTCGAAGGGGATCGCGTGGCCTTCGGTCAGCGACAACCCGCCGGCCTGTTTTAGCCTGTCCACGATCGTATTGATGTCTTCGACAGGTACGGTTTCCGGGTCGTAGCCCATCAGGGCCAGGCATATCGCGAGGTCTGTGCAGTGGCCTTTGCCGGTCAGGGCGAGTGAACCGTAGAGGTGGATCTTGATTCGCTCGATGTCGTCGATCCTGCCGGAGGCCCGGAGTTCGCTGAGCCATCGCTGGCAGGCGCGCCAGGGCCCGAGGGTGTGAGAGCTGGACGGGCCGATGCCTATCTTGAGCATGTCGAAAATACTGAGGGCCGGCATATGAAGCAGGTGGGTTGTTCCAGGTGTCTACCTGTTGTACGTGCGTAGGTCTGTCTGGCTTCCTGTCGGATTGGACCGGGGCCTTTTTTTAATCCGGCAGATGAAACCCTGGAATAACGCAATGCGGTGCGGGCATATGCGCTTCCGGGGGGCTGATGACGGACGGCGCAGGATTTACGTCCGGGCCTTCGTCTCCGTAAGGCCCTCGGAATCCGGGGCGGGGCCGGATGGGGTTTTTTTCGACCAGGGTTTGTGTATGAACAACATGCGTATGCCCCAGAGAATCACGAGGACGGTAAAAAAGAGGGCGATATACCCTACAGCGGATTGACCGCTCGTCAGGTCGGCCGATAACGTGGCGGTGAGGTAGCCGGCCGCGATGTACGCCGATACGAATAACAGGGCCCCGATCAGATCGATGAGAAGCCAGAGTCGAATCGAGAACCGACTGGAGCCGAGGCCGAGCGGCACGACCGGGCGGAGAATCCCCGGAAAATGAAAGAACGTATACAACCACACGGGCTGGTTATTGATGAACGCAATTGCTCGCGGGTTCTTGTCCAGCAATCGCTTCACCCATCCGATGCGGTGGATGCCCCACCGGCCGAGCGCATAATTGACGTTGTCTCCCACGATCGTGCCGGCATAGGCGCACGCCAGAGCCGGTACGACTTCGACGGTGCCTCCCGGGACGAGAAAGCCGGCCAGGAAGAGGATCGTCACCCCGGGGAAGACGAAACCCAAAAAAGCCGCGTTTTCGAGAAATAAGGCCAGAAAGATGAACCAGTACGAATGCTGTGCGATGAGGTCGAAGATTTGAGTAGTATCCAGGTTCATGCCCGTGGCGACCGGTCGTTGTTATGCCTGAAAGACGTGGGGCCCGAAAGGGTAACGGTGCGTAAAGGACGTGATACGCCGAAAACGGCGCGCGGTCCACGGGGGCTCCATAATTTTTCTTGAAGTAATCATTTGGTAATGATTTGTTGATATTTGTATATATTATTTGAGTTTGCGAGTGCATTACATAGTATGGATAAGAACACGCATTAGTTCAACGTGCTGAAGTCGCTTCCTTCTTCATTGATCCATATGCCGGATCCTACCACCCGTCTGGCTATATCCCTGCTGAATGCATTCAATCGAAGACATGTGTTGAGCGTGGCCGGCGTCGATCGTCTCCTGAGCTTGCCGGATCCCTTTATCGTGGTAGCAAACCACAGTTCTTATCAAGAAGCCCTGTTGTTGCCGGCCTTGCTGACGGGCTTCAGGGAAGGACGGTTGGTCCGATTTGTAGCCGACTGGAATTTTCTTCTTATTCCTATTGTTTCCTCGTTTTTTAAGATGGGACGGATCATCCCTGTAACAACCAAGCAGGCTCGCCCCCGATGGCTGACAGGGCTCAGGAAAATCGTCGTCCGGGGCAAACACGGCCTTCCACTGGCGCGCTCGGTGCTCGAGCATGGAGAATCCATAGGCATATTCCCGGAAGGTAGGGTGAACAAGAACGAGACGTGGCTGCTGCGTGGACGGAAAGGCGCCGCCCGCCTGGCACTGGATACAGGCGTTCCGATCCTGCCCATCGGCATTCGGTATCCCCATCGACAGCGACGGCGGCACTTCGCGGCCCTGGAACCCATGCGGATCGAGATCGGCGAAGCTATCCATGCTTCATCCTACGGGGGAACGTCATTGGCTGAGCTCCATCAGCACATGATGCTGCAAATCGCTTCACTTTGTGGAAAACGAACATTCAGGAAATCATGAAAAAAAATACCCGAATCAAGGCAATACGAGTGAGCGATGAAAGCCAGCGAGAAGGGGCACTGAAAGTCGTAGAATCGACCTACGTCGAAGAAAAGAACTGGGTACAGATTGCCGAAGACCTGTTTCCTGTCGAGGATCTGGAAGACCCCACCCTGTCCTGGTTTTATGCCACCCTCGATGGAAAGCCGGCCGGTGTGCTTCGCGTCGATTACGCCCCTTCGCTGGAACCCTACCTCGAACACGGCGACGTCGTGTTCGAGATTCCGATCGACGTAGAAGCGTTCATCAAGACCCACCGCATCGCCGACATCGGCCGATTTGCCGTCGTTCCCGAACACCGACGCCAGATTCGCGTCGCGCTCGCGCTCATGAATGCGGCCACATACGACACCGTTCAACGAGGGTATACGCACTACGTGACCGACATCTTCGAAGGAGAACAGCACAGTCCCTACCTCTTTCATACTCGGGTCATGGGATTTGTGCCCGTCGCCTCCCGCTCCGGGGGAGAGTTGAATTGCAACAACCGGCGTATTACGCTGTTGATGGATTTGGAAAAATCGTACAATCGCCTCAAAAAAACGAATCATCGTTTGTTCGATGTACTCACCGATGGCTGGGATGAGGCGATGCACGAACGGTTTCAACCTGTGACGTCTGCGGGGCTCATGCTCTGATCTCGCCAGGCGCAGGTTTATTATTGTTGTAGACCACCATGATGGCTTCTACCAGATGCTTCAAGACAAGGGACTAACCCATCAACGACTCTCAGACTTGTGGGGAAGTGACGAGGTCAGGGTGCTGGACCCCGGACAATACAAATACGTCATCGTGAGCGACCTGCACCTCGGCGACGGCAATGAGTCGGACGACTTTGTCGATAACGAAACAACCTTTCTGAAGGCGCTAACCCACTACGCAGACGAAGGGTATCATCTCGTTTTGCTCGGTGATATCGAAGAATTCTGGCAATTCGATATCGATTCGATCGTTCAGCGGTACAACGACAGCGTATACAGGTGCATTCGAGAGTTTGGGGACGAGCGCGTGCATCGTGTTTTCGGCAACCACGATTCTGAGTGGGGGCGGCTGGTCGATCCCACCCGGAATCATCCCCGGAAGGTAGACTTTGCCGCCGAGGCGCTCAAAATGCGTACCGTCCAGGGAGATATACGCATCCTGCTCGTCCACGGGCACCAGGGGAGCACCAACTCGGACAAACGCGTCTGGCTCAGCCGGTTCTTCGTCCGCTTGTTCAAACGATTCAAACCCGTAGCGAAAAAGACGAGGATCTACCGGCACAAGTCCGCCACCAAATCGCAGATTCCCAGGGGATACGAGCGTACGCTGTATGCCTGGGCGAAAGAGAACAAGGTGATCCTCATCTGCGGGCATACCCACCGTGCCATCTACGCGTCTAAATCGTTCGCAGCTCGCCTGAAAGACGAGATCACGATGCTGAGCACCCATCCGTCCCAGGACCCTACCATCATAGAGCGCGCTATCCATCTCAAACGCCGGCTCGCCGAAGAGCGCCTCAAAGACCGTGACATCGAAGACTGTGACGACAATGGAGAAGCCCTTCCGTGTTATTTTAACGTCGGTTGCGCCCTGTACGACGATGGCATTACGGTCATAGAGATCGATCAGGACGAGCTCCGGCTCGTCAAGTGGCATAAGCTGGGCACGAGCGACCAAACCGTGCAGATCTACGGTCAGGGATCCATTTGTACGTTTCTCGAGCAAATCGATCTGGGGCGTGCCTCAGAAGTGCCCGTAGATCTTTAATTGTGCCGTTCTGATGATTAAACAGTCTGGTGTCGAGCCGATCCCTCGCGCCGATCGAATACCCCGCTTTTTGTCCACCCCGTATTCGACGCGCGAGCTCATCGCCTGGGCCAAAAACAACGTCCTGGGGCCCTCCCGAAAGTATAAACACCTGACCACGAGCCTGCCCGGCCTCTCCTGCCTCAATCCGATCGAACCGAAGCTCTGCCTCGGGTTTGTCGGCGATCTCATGCGCGTGGGCGAGGCCGAGATCGATGTGTGCGACGACGTCCGCGAGTTCTTTTCCGACGTAGACTACCTCGTCGGTAACCTCGAAGGGGTGCTGACCGATACCTCGCGAAGGGTCAGACGTGTCTTCATGGGGCAGCGGGTAAGCCGGCTCATCCCGGATCTCCTCAAAAAACTCAACGATCCCGCTCAGGTGGTGCTGTCCTGCGCGAACAATCACGCCGGTGATTTCGGGTGGGATCACTTCAACCACATGCACGACGCCCTCTCCCGCGAAGGGTTCACGGTGCTGGGTTCGATGCGAAATCCCCGTATCGACCTGCCGGGCAATGTGAACCTCGTCTCAGCCACGCAGTGGTCGAACCAGCCGGTTTCGTTCATTACCCTGATGCACGAAATTGACAACTACTATGACCCCGATGCTTCGGCGAACGTCCTGATCGTTCACTGGGGTTATGAAATGCAGCTGTTTCCGAGCCCCCATCAGATTTTGATCGCTCGGGACCTGCTCAAGAAGTGGACGGTGGTGGTTGGCCATCATTCCCATTGCCCTCAGCCTATCGTGTCGTACCCGGTAGGGCGATACCACAAGCTGGTGGCCTATTCGCTCGGCGACTTTACGTACCGACGGGATCGCAAGAACTACCAGTACGGCGCTATTTTAAAGATCGAAATGGGGCCCGACGTATACGGAAACTGGGAGGTCGGTACGTGCCAGTGGGCTTATACACGGATTTCCTTTGGCGAGGGCCGGGGGCGGGGCAAGAAAAAAAAGGCCAGGATCTGCATGGCCGAGGCATTGCCCTGGTAGGGGTGTATCGATGGGCGACCGTCGTCAGTTCACATCACGATTCACATCACGATAGAGGGCAATCAGCTTTCTGCCTTCGGCTTCCCAGTTGTACGAGGCGCGCACCGCCTGAAGCCCGCGCCGGCCCATCGCTTCCGCCTCGTCAGGGTGAGCCAGCAGATAGGTGATCGCCTCGGCAATCGCCTCGGGCCATAATGGGTCGACCAGCAGGCCGCATCGATGGGTTTCGACGAACCGCCGCAGCCCGGGAAAATCCGAAACAATGACGGGGAGGCCGGCCGCCATATATTCGAAGAGTTTGGTCGGAAAGCTGTCGACATATTGCTTTTCGGGGTGCAGCGCCACGATGCCGATGCGGGACGTAGCGAGTAGGCCCGGGACGGCCTGGTGGGGCTGCCACCCCTTGAAGATCACGCGCCTCCAGCCCGATGTCGCTTTCATGTCGCTCTCGAGCCGGGGCGGGTAAAACGAGCCGGCCAGTAGAAGACGAGCTCCGTATCGTTCCTCGACGCGGTCGATGGCCTCGATCATCTCTTTGATCCCGCGCACTTCAGTGATGCCGCCCACGTAAGCGACCACCGCATCGCGATGCCGGTAGGCCGGTGCGTCGTCGGCAGTGAAGGCACGGAGCATGGGATAATTGGGGACGATTTCCGTCTTTTTCGAGGGAAAGTGCGACGCGATGACCTCGTTTACAGCCAGGATACCGTCGAACCACATACCGGCGAGCCGTTCCAGGATCGTGATCCAGAGGGAAGCTGCCGGCCGCAGCCATCGGGGAATCCAGTGCTGGTACATGACCTGACGCGGGGTGTCCTCATGGACGTCGTAGATCACCCGGCGCCCCCTGAACTTGAGCACGAACATCCAGGGCAATAGCTCGGGGTCGTGGAAGTGATAGATGGCCTCTTTGCTTTCCTCCAGGGCCGATCGGTATACCCGGTGTGTCGTACTCGTCAGTCGCTCTCTGCCGTTGCCGGGCAACGCAACGGCCTTAATGCGAACGCCCTGCCGGATTTCGTCTCGTTCGTGTGGGACGATCAGCGTGACCGATAGGCCGGCTTCCTGCAGGGTCCGGCATTCTTTTTCGAAGATGCGTGTGTCGAACGGGCGATGGGCGGACGTCAGGTGGATGGATTGAACGGGCGCAGTGTTCATGCTGAGTTGACGGTGTTGGCTGGGGCGAGAGGTCTCTCCCCTTCAAAATCCTTTCGAACGGTTTCGGGTACGTCGTTGTTGCATCGCCGGCATGGCGTTCCGCTGCCACGTCCAGCCATGATACGCCCCGAAAGGACGCGCTCTCTCAACCCGGGGCGCCGTCTAATTTTTATGCATCGTGGTGTAAACGACGTGTATATGGATTGTTGCTGGCGAATCCCTTTTTACAGTCATTCCCAACTCGATTGGGAATCCAGAAAACGCAGAAATGGATCTAAACGGTCTCTGGATCCCGCATCAAGTGCGGGATGACGCTTCCTATTGAGTGATGTTACGGGAACGGTGCACAGCAGGCTTGTTTACGGGGCTTTGCATGATGCAAAGCCGCTCTGGCAGGACCAATGCGGATCCGGCGCGTAACATCACTTATTTAACGGATGTCACGCATCTGTGCGCCATCGTTCAGCCACAACGGCTTTGAAAAGACTCAAACAGACGGAAACCGACAGCAAGGCAGTCATTCAAAGCCGGGAAAACGGGGTGCTGTGCACAACCTGCGTAACATCACTTATTTAACGGATGTCACGCGGACTGTGCAGCGATACTACGGGCAGAGGTCTTTTTCGTATCTTTTGGTCCGAAATCAAGGCACGGGGGTAAAGAAGAGAAACAGGAAGCATCAGCAGCCATCTTTACGTTCAAACCAGGGACGCATGAATTGCAATGACATTGTAACCCGCATGTTGTTAACAACCCCCGGGTATGGTGCGCCGTAGGCGAGATGGTTCATGCACCCTCTGGCGGGAGCAGTAAGCTGGGATTCGCGAGTTTGTCCCAGTCTCTTTTTATAGTACCAACGAGGCGAAAATCATTTGATAACCGGTCGGCACTAGGCTTATGATGGTACATTGTATCGATCAATAGGGAGGCCTACGACCCTACCGTAACAGGAGAGAACCAATATGCATATCCAAGTAAATACAGACAAGAATATCTCGGGGAACAAGGCGCGTGTTCAAGATATCGAGGAAACGCTTACTCACGTTTTAGCGCGCTTCGAAGATCGAGTTACCAGGATAGAAGTGCACCTCAGTGACGAGAACAGCACCTCGAAGTCAGGTGTGATTGACAAGCGGTGCTTGCTTGAGGTGCGGCTTGCGGGGCGCGAGCCAAAATCTGTAAGCGACCGGGCATTAACCATCGAGCAAGCGGTAAACGGCGCTGCTCACAAGATGGTGAGCTTGCTGGAGCGTGATCTAGGCAAACTTGACAAGCGCTAGAAGGCCATCGATGAATTCCGTATCGGGAGCCTGGCCGGCCTCCAGGCGTAGTGCTGGATAGACACATATTCCGTTACCGTCAAATAAAGGACTCGAGCTCATGCAACAGTTAGAACTTCACAAGACGAGCATAGATCTGCCTGGCGACGTACGCATCGAGATGATTGAACTGCTCAACCAGCAGCTGGCGGATTCGTTCGATTTGTACAGCCAGGCCAAACAGGCCCACTGGAACGTTAAAGGTATGCAGTTTATCGCCCTGCACGAGCTGTTCGACTCGCTGGCCGAGCAACTGGAAGCATTCATCGATAAGGTGGCAGAACGCGCCGTCGCTCTCGGGGGCACCGCTCAGGGTACGGCACGCCAGTCAGCGGCTGCCTCCCGGCTTTCTGAATTTCCGGAAGGCATCACCTCCGGGCCGGATCACGTGGCCGCCCTGGTCGATCGATACGCCGCATTGTCGGCCAGCACGCGCGCTGCTATCGACACTTCCGAAACCAAAGGCGATATGGGAACGGCCGACCTCTTTACCGAAATGGTCAGGGGGCTCGATAAGTCGTTATGGTTCCTGGAAGCCCACATCCAGGATTGATCCAGGCCGGATGACCGGACGGCAGGTAAGATGTTGGAGGCATCTTGCCTGCTGACCCCCGCTTAACGACCCTTGCATGAAGAAGTACATCGACATTATCCTCGAAAGTTACCAGGGATACGCCCGGTACCTGTGGCACGAAATCCTGCACCCCCACTGGGGGAATTATTTCTACTGGCTCCTGGGCGTCTCTTTGATCTTTTTCGCTCTCGAGCTGATCCGGCCGTGGCGCAAAAACCAGCCCCGGTTTCGCCAGGATTTCTGGCTGGATTTCTTTTACATGTTCTTCAATTTTTTTCTGTTCTCCCTCATCATCTATAACGCCGCGTCGGACGTCGTCGTTAATGCCTTCAACGACGTTCTGGCCTTCTTCGGCGTCACCAACCTGGTTGCGTTGCACGTAGAAAGCTGGCCGGTCTGGCTGCAGCTCCTCACGCTGTTAATCGTCAGGGACTTCATCCAGTGGAATATCCACCGGTTGCTGCATCGTGTACCGGCGTTGTGGGAATTCCACAAGGTCCACCATTCGGTGCAGCAAATGGGGTTTGCCGCGCACCTTCGTTTCCACTGGATGGAAAATGTGGTGTACCGGGTCATCGAATACATTCCACTGGCCATGATCGGCTTCGGCATCGACGATTTTTTTATCGTACACCTCTTCACTCTGGTCGTCGGACACTTTAATCACTCGAATTTCACGATCAAACTGGGGCCATTGAAGTATATACTAAACAACCCACAAATGCATATTTGGCACCATGCGAAGGAATGGCCTGAGGAGCATCGGTACGGTGTCAACTTTGGCTTGACGTTGAGTGTATGGGATTATCTATTCAAAACGAATTATATCCCATACGATGGACGTGATATAGAACTGGGTTTTGAAGGCGTAGAGACGTTTCCTACTACGTTTCTTTCTCAGAATCTTCACGGATTGTCATGGAAGAAGTCCGACAACGAAGGCGGGGTGCAGAGCTTGCAGAAGGAATTGTAATGATAGGTATACTGCAAAGGCGATTTTTTTTCGGTGCTGTATTAACCGCCGTTCTCATCGTACTCGTCTCTCTATACTGGCAGATCCCTACGTTGAAAGTGACGCCCGATTCGGTGATGTCGTTGATGGGCAAGGGGGACATCCCGGCCATCATCGACGTTCGCACGAAGCCAGAGTACGAGAGGGGCCATCTTCCTTACGCGACGCACATGTCGCTTGGCCTGCTTTTTTTTCAGCACGACGAACTCGCCGTTTCCCGCCGCGGGACGGTGATCGTTTATTGCAGTTCCGGGTTTCGAGCCCAGGTCGCATCTATCTTTCTGCGGTTCGTCGGCTTCGATTCGATTTATGTGCTGGAAGGGCAGCTCAGAGCGTGGAAACGCAGCGGGTATCCCGTACTGCTTGGCGAATAATTGGCAAAATGCAACACCTCTTGCCGATGCACCTCCTTTATTGGGCTTAATTTCACTGGCCGGGGCTCCACTTTTTGTGAAGATCACCTATCTTAGACCACGCCCTGCGCCGGAGGTGTGCATGAGTGGTAAATTTCTTACCATTACGATGGCCTACCCCACGATCCACGACCGGTGAAGGGTCCTATTATGTTTTAAAACCTTCCGGGAGTATCCTACAACCTGCTCACGTTTCGCCCTGAGACGGTTCTTTCAGGAGGGTGTGATTCGTAACTGGAACGAAGTAAGTATCTGATTATGAGTGTCATACCGAACCACCAATCGGAGCTTTTCTCAATTGTAGAATCGACAGCAGCGTTATTGGACAACACCCAGTTTCCTCCCATCTCTCAGATTGGGAATACGCCTCTGATCAGGCTTCGAAAGGTAACGGAGCATCTCCCGGACACGGTTTCCGTATTTGCCAAGGCAGAGCACTTGAATCCGAGCGGCTCGGTGAAAGATCGAACAGCGCTGCAGATTGTCGTCGATGCGTTGCGATCCGGGGCGTTGACCTCTGGAAAGACGCTCATCGATTCGACGAGCGGGAATACGGGCATTTCCTACGCCATGATCGGGGCGGCGTTGGGGATCCCGGTCGAGATTGTGATGCCGGCCAGCGCTTCTCAGGAGCGGAAGCGGATTCTTCGCTCCTACGGGGCCAAGCTGACCCTCACCGATCCTGACGAAGGCTCCGACGGCGCTCAGCGGTTCGTCAGAGAAAAAATGACGCATTCGCCCAACGGGTATTTCTATGCGAACCAGTACAACAACGACGCAAACTGGCGCGCCCATTTCGACGGCACCGGTGCAGAGATCATCAACCAGACGGAAGGGCAGGTCACTCATTTTGTAGCCGGGCTGGGAACGACCGGTACCTTCGTCGGCACAAGCCGCTGCCTGAAAGCCTTCAACGAATCTATCCAGTGTTACTCGGTGCAGCCTAACGAGGCCAAACACAGCATGAAAGGGCTGCGCCATCTGGCTTCGGCCATCGTGCCCGGCATTTACGACGATACGCTCTCCGACCAGGACCTGTTTTGTTTGAACGAGGAAGCGTTTTCGATGACGCGCCGCCTGGCCCGCGAGGAGGGGCTGCTGGTCGGCGTTTCGGCAGGCGCAAACGTAGCCTGTGCGCTCCGCGTCGCCGAGCATATCCGCGAAGGGATCGTGGTGACCATTCTGTGCGATAGTGGGAATCGATACCTCAGCCAGCCTTTCTGGACCTGATCCGGCCGGCCTGCTTGGCAGCGCCCGTATCAGGCAAAGGAGGATACCTTCAAATGGAGCGAGATTTTTTGCGTGAGTATCTCAGGCGTTAAGGGTTTACTCATCAAATCGTTGGCCCCGGCTTTCATCGCATTCAGCATATCCTCTACGACAGGCTCCTGGGTCGTGATAAATACGGGTGTATATCGATACGTGTTTGAATCCCGGAGTGCTTTGACCAGTTGCAAACCGGATATTTCGCCGAGGTCGATGTCGACGAGGAACACGTCGAACATCTGCTTGTCCAGAAAATGGAGTCCCTCGTTGTACGTGGTCGCGCAGAAGGTATTGGTGTACCCGGCAATGTGCAGATTCTGCTCGATTTGAAGGGCTTCCGAGCGGTTCGTGTTCCAGATGAGAACAGGAACGCCGGGTTCGGAGGACATCGATGATTTCAATGGGGCAGGTTGGGGACGTTCGTTCTCGATCCTTTCTCCGTCTGTTCGTTCGTTTACTTCAGGCTTCTTCTCTGTGGATTTCGAGGAAGGGTTGGGGTGGGGAGAAAACCAGAAGCCCGATGTTGTGCTTTCATCCATAGCGACAAGGGTCTTAATGCTAGCCAGATAAAAAGACTCCTACCGGGTTAGAAGTAGATACACGAATGGCGCAAGGTTTATGCCAACCTGCTTTCGGCAGTTATTGGCTTCCCCGTGGGCCTCGTGAGTGTGTTGAAGTCTCAATTGTGGACCCAGCTGAAGAAAGGGATCTGCGGAAGCGAAGGGCAGGGGGTGGAGAACTCTGGAAGAAAGCGGAGGGAAGTAGAAAAAAGGGAGTAGTGGGGTTATCTTCAACCATCCGGGTACATACACTGAATATCAGATGTTACGCGCCGGATGCGCATAGGTCCTGCCAGAGCGGCTTTGCACACGTGTTAAAGCCCCGTAAACAAGCCTGCTGTGCACAGTTCGCGTAACATCACTGAATATCTGGCCCGGGATGGAGTCGAAATCGAGGTACAAAAGCAAATGAACAATGAAAGAAATTAAATGGGGTATTGTGGGTTGTGGTGATGTAACCGAGGTCAAGAGCGGGCCGGCTTTGCAGAATGTCGAAGGGTCCGAACTGGTCGCGGTCATGCGGCGCAGTGCGGAGAAGGCGGCCGATTACGCGAAGCGCCACCGCGTCGATCGGTGGTACGATGACGCGGACGCGCTCATCGAGGACCCGGACGTACATGCCGTGTACATCGCCACCCCACCGTCGAGCCATAAGCAATACACGGTAAAGGCGGCCAGAGCCGGCAAGCCGGTTCTGGTAGAAAAACCCATGGCGCTGACCGTTCGAGAATGTGAAGAGATGCTGGAGGCCTGCGACAAAGCCGGTGTTCCTCTCTTTGTGGCGTATTACCGGCGTAAACTACCTCGCTTCGAAAAAATGAGGGAGCTGATTCAGGATGGAGCGATCGGCGCTCCGCGTGTGGTGTCTATTCGCCACTTCAAGAAGGCGGGAGCTCAACCGGATCAGTCCTGGAAGATCGATCCGGCCGTGAACGGAGGTGGATTCTTCGTTGACATGCAAACACACACCCTGGACTGGCTCGACCACGTCTTCGGCCCAGTCGAAGAGGCGACAGGATCGGTGTCCAATCAGGGACAACAGTACGAAGCGGAGGATACCGTCAGCCTCTCCATGCGCTTCGCGAACGGAGTGCTCGGGAGCGGTGTTTTTGCCTATTCGACCAACCACGAGGAGGAAGGGGTGGCGGTGTACGGTACGGAGGGGCACGTGACCATGGGCTTTTTCCAACCGAGCAGCGTACAACTCGTCCGGGACGACCGGGTGGAAGAGTTCGAGCTGCCGGATCCTCCTCATGTACACCAGCCGCTGGTCGAAACCGTCGTGGCCGCCTTGAACGGGGCCGGGTCGTGCCCGAGCACTGGCGAGACGGCTATCCGCACCACCCGGATTACCGAACAGATTTTAAACCCCTGAGGGCTGTGAAAATGACGCTACGCAAACGGTACAGTGCAGGCTGGATTACGGGGC
The DNA here is from genome assembly GCA_964525535.1 of uncultured Rhodothermaceae bacterium. GTDB lineage: Bacteria > Bacteroidota > Rhodothermia > Rhodothermales > JAHQVL01 > JAHQVL01. The sequence continues at coordinate 68,581 of CAZGHT010000010.1, read as the reverse complement.
TTTGCACGATGCAAAGCCGCTCTGGCAGGACCTATGCGCATCCGGCGCGTAACATCGATGAATAATGGATGTTACGCATCTGTGCGCCATCGTTCAGCCACAACGGCTTTGTATTAGCTAAAACGGTATTAGCTAAAACGGTATTGGCTAAAACGGTATTGGCTAAAACAGACGGAAACCGGCTGCAATGCATCATTTCAAAGCCGGCTCAACGAGCTGCTGCGCACAACCTGCGCAACATCGATGAACAAGTGCTGTGATCCAGCGAGACGGTATCTGCATGATGTACAGATTGGGCAGTATAGCTTTTCTCGTTTTTTTCTTCGCCTCCTCGACGGTCATGTTTATCCTGGCGCTGCTGATTCGAGGCCTTACAGGGTTCTTCGATCGCAGGCTCGTGATTTTGCACTGGTTTTCGTGCCTCTGGGCTTCTATGTATGTGTGGATCATGCCGGCGTGGTCCATGACCGTGCATGGCCGCGAAAACATCGATCGTAAGGCGACCTATGTCGTTGTATCCAACCACCAGTCCATGGTAGATATCCTGGCCGGATTCCGGCTTTTTTTTCATTTTAAATGGGTAGCCAAGGTCGAACTGCTGAAAGTCCCCTTCGTCGGCTGGAATATGGTGCTCAATAGATACGTGATCTTGAAGCGGGGAGATCGAAAGAGCATCATTGAGATGATGAAGGAAAGCGAGGCCCATCTCAAACAGGGCAGCAGCGTGTACATCTATCCCGAAGGGACGCGGTCCGAGACGGGAGAAATGTCTCCGTTCAAGTCCGGTGCTTTCGCCCTGGCTAAAAAAACGGGCATGCCGATCCTGCCGATCGCGATATCGGGAACGAGGGATGCTCTCCCGAAAAATAGCCTCACCATACGAGGGCGCCATCGTATACACGTCTACGTGCTCAATCCGATACCTGCCGATCGGGTCGCGGCCTTAGGGGCTTCAGAACTGGCCGAGCTGGCGCAGGTCCGTATACAACAAGCGCTGGATAGAGGGGCTATTTCTTGAGGCGTTCGATCATCCGGCTGGCCAGCTGCCTGTTCCGGTTGTCCTGGGAGGTTTGTGCGGGCAAAGAAACCGAATTTTCGAGGAACGGCATGGCCTCGTCGGGTAGCCCGAGGCTGATGTAGGTCAGCGCCATCTCGTAATGAGCGAGATGCAGATCGGGTTGCAGCGAGATGGCCTCGTCGAGCAGCGACAGGGCGTTTTCGAGGCTGCCGCGCGGCAGTTCCCCGAACAAGGCTTCCGAGAAGGTGCGCTCCACCCAGTTCATGTCGGCCATTTCCCGGTTCAACGAGGCATAGATCACCCTGAGCCGCGCGTTTTTGGGGGCCAGTTGCATCCCCCTGAGGCAATACGATTCGATGTCCCGACCCAGCTGAATTTTGTCTCGACCGGCCCGGAATGACGCCAGGTTTTTGCCGACTCGGGCGAGATGGAGGTAGGTCAGGCCGTTGTCCGGGTACAGCTGTTCCAGTTTCAGGGCATATTCCTGGGCCTGATAAAAAGACCGCTCGGCTTCTTTGTGCAAGTTGTCCGCATACAGGTCGAGGCCATAGTCGGTCGTCGTTCGGGCTAACCGGGTGAGCACTTCGAAGGATGTAGAGGCGAGGTCGTAGGCTTTGAAGTACGCATCGAGTGCCTGGCGATTGTCGAAGCGGTGGTAGTGTGTGTCCCCCTCAGCGAGCAGGGTAGTGACTCTGGACGAATCTGGGTCGGTCGTTTTCTCCGATTGTCCGTAAGCCGGCGTCGCGGGCAGGCCCATGAAAAGGCATACCAGTACGAAGGACAAGGCGCCGGCGGGCCCTGTGATTGCACATACAACCCTGACTATGAACGAGAAACGACTGGAGCGGTTAATCATTGGAGAGGAATATTAAAGTAATTACTCCCGGTGCGAGAAGGAACCCCTGCAAAAATATAATACAACGATCTGGTCCTTTACACGGTCAGATGGGTATCGGGTCCAGCGGCAAAATACAAGTACTGACCCGGGGGGTACAAAGATTCGATGCTCGACCGTTGCTGGTCCATGAATACACGGGGCATCTGATTCGTTGTATGGCTCGTTGTATGGTACTGTGCATCTGCCGCGTTTTTCGGCAGGCATCCCGGGAGGTATCGATGAGCATACCATCATTGAGTCTTCCAATATAGCGATATCGAACGTAGGGTACTTTATGTATTTCAATACTCACATTCGTCCATACACAGTATTCACGTTCCTGCTGGGGTCTGCGCTCCTGTTCACCGCGTGTGATTCGAATGACCCCGTCGCGGACGACCGTGTCGATGTGGAACGGGTGCTGATCGAACTGTTTGCACCTCCCGCTCAGAGCGAGGTACAGGCTATCCTGGAAGATTGGGCGTCTCGCGATGTTTCTGCACGGGGCGTAGAACGGGTATTCTCCGACACACTGCATTCTTCTGGAATAACGAACGGCGCCGTTCATATAGTATCTCATGTCGTGGGAGACGTGAAACACGTCGGGGCCGTCGTCATTCCAGACCTCGACTCCGGTGAAAAACGGCCCATCGTCGTTTATGCTCATCCCGGCGATGAGGGGGTAAACGTCGATCAGACGTTGCTGCTGCTGGCCCTGGGTCTGCCCGATCTCTTGCAGGACGTTGTGTGGGTTATCCCGTCCTTCCGCTCAGAATCCGTTACGCTGGGAGAGACGACCTATCGATCCGACGGTTCTCCGAGCCCCTGGGATTTCGATGTCGACGATGCTATCGCCCTGTTGAACGTCGTTGTACAACAGATCCCGGAGGCGGATAGCGATCGGATAGGCGTTCTGGGCATCAGCAGGGGAGGCGGCGTCGGATTGTTGATGGCTGCCAGGGATCCCAGGGTAGATCGGGTAGTCAGTTTTTTCGGTCCGACGGATTTTTTCGTCGAAAGCATTCGGGAAGCGACGGCGGAGGCGCTACGTGGGGATTCGTTGCGCGATTTGCCGGGATTGTCTTATTTGCAGGAGACGTATCTGGAGCCCTATCGAAGAGGAGAACGGCCCCTGGCCGAGTTGCGCACGGCATTTATTCGGCGATCAGCGGTCTATTTCAGCGCGAGATTGCCTCTGGTTCAGGTGCATCACGGCGTGTTGGACGATACTGTATCGGTAGAGCACGCATTGGCCCTGGAGCAGTCGTTGATGGAGGCAAGAAAACCGCCGGCCGAATACGAGGTGTTCATTTATCCCGGGGCGGGGCATACTCCTTTTCAGATGCCGGGGAGTCTTGAACGAACCACGGGTTTTATACGCGTATTGTTCGAGTCATCAGATCAGCTTTGCCTTTCTGGCTGCGTCCTCGAGAATTGATCGCTGTGTTTCGCTCAGCGATTCCGGGACCTTGATCTCGACGCGAACGTAGAGGTTGCCGGCGTCCTTCTCCGTCTGTACGCCCTGGCCTTTCAAGCGCAGCCGGGTTCCGTGCTGTGTGCCGGGGGGGATGTTGACCTTGACGCGGTTGCCATACGCATTTACAACGTGGCGGGTAACCCCGAGAATGGCTTCGAGGGGGTTTATCGTGCACGTGATCTGGAGGTTGTTCCCCCGCCGCTTGTAGTACGGATGAGGTTCGACCTCAAAGGTCACGTACAGGTCTCCCGTCGAGGTGGTGCCTACTTCACCGCGGCCTTTGAGTCGGATTTTAAAGCCAGAATGGACGCCTTTCGGGATGTTGATTCGAATGGTTTCGCCGTGGGGGAGGGTGATTTCGGTTTTCCCTCCGTGCAGGGCCTGCTCGAACGAGAGGCGAAGCCGGGTCGAAATGTCCAGGGCGGACGTTCGCCTGGTTTTTCCCTTTTTCTCGCCGGGTTGTTCTGGCCTGACCCCGAAGACCTGGTTGAAGAAGCTGGAAAAGCCGCCGGGGTTTTCGGCGTCACCGAAGAAATCTTCTCCCGCGTTCGAGGATTGATACCGAACGTAAGTGCCGTCGTCGCTCCGGTAGAAACGATCTCCGTTAGACGCCTGGAATCCCGCGAACGGGTCTTTGCGGTAGCGGTCGTACTCTTTGCGCTTTTCTTTGTCGGAAAGAACGTCGTAGGCTTCCTGGATCGCTTTGAAGCGCTCTTCTGCATCGGGGCGGTCCGGGTTATGGTCTGGATGGAATTGACGGGCGAGCGAGCGGTATTTTTTCTTGATCTGCTCGGTCGTCGCATTTTCGTCGACCCCTAATATCTGGTAATAATTCTTTTGTTTTTCCATCCTTACAACGCGATAAAAGGCCCCTCGGAAGTATACACTAACTATCAGATGTTACGCGCCGGATGCGCATAGGTACTGCCAGAGCGGTTTTGCACAGTTCGCGTATCATCACTAACTATCTGAGATTGAACCTGAGTCAGGCTCAAAAGGTTTTACGGCTCAACGTCTCTCCGCTGCCTCTTACGGGCACTATGCGGGGAGAAGCTTTCTCCCATTTAATACACAGATGCAGCCAGGTAAGAATCCGTGACAGAACGTAGAGATCCACTCACCTCAACTCCGGAAAAAATAGATAAACTGTTGATTGCCAATCGGGGTGAGATCGCTGTTCGTGTAATGCGAACGTGCAGAGAGCGAGGTGTCAAAACCGTGGCAATCTATAGCGATGCCGACCGAACCGCGCTACACGTTCGTATGGCGGACGAAGCGTATCATATCGGGGAAGCATCTTCCCAGAAATCCTACCTGGACATCGAAAAAGTTATTGCTGTTGCAACAAAGAGCAAGGTTCAGGCCATTCACCCCGGTTATGGCTTTTTGTCAGAAAATGCCAGATTTGCAGCTTCCTGTGCGGAGGCGGGGATCCGGTTTGTAGGCCCGCCGGCGCGCGCTATCGAACAAATGGGCGACAAAACGACAGCACGCGCGCTCATGCGGGAGGCGAACGTGCCTATGGCGCCGGGGTCGACAGACGCGATCGGGGAGGTTGACGCCGCCGCTGCGCTGGCCGAGGACATCGGGTATCCTGTCTTGATCAAGGCCGCCGCCGGGGGGGGAGGCAAAGGGATGCGTCTCGTCGAGCGTCCCGACGCGTTCCCGGCAGCCTTCGCAGCGGCCGGCCGGGAAGCGGCTTCCGCTTTCGGCGACGGCCGGGTGTTCGTCGAGAAATACATCAGCCAGCCCCGTCACATCGAAATCCAGGTTCTCGTCGATCGTTATGGGCAGGGCGTGCATCTCTTCGAACGGGAGTGTTCGATCCAGCGACGCCATCAGAAGGTGATCGAGGAGGCGCCTTCCAGTATCCTCACCGAAGAGGTGCGTACCCGGATGGGGGAAGCGGCGCTGCGCGTAGCGAACGCGTGTGGGTACGTGAGTGCCGGCACGGTGGAATTTCTCGTGGATGCGGATTTGAATTTCTACTTCATGGAGATGAATACCCGGTTGCAGGTCGAGCATCCCGTGACGGAGCTGATCACCGGCCTGGATCTGGTCGCCGAGCAGTTGCGCATCGCAGAAGGCGAACCGCTGGGGTATACCCAGGCCGACATCGGAAGGCGAGGACACGCCATCGAAAGCCGGATTTATGCGGAAGATGTTGCGAACCAGTTCCTGCCGAGTCCGGGCACGCTGACGGTGCATCGCCCCCCGCACGGCCCGGGCGTACGTGTCGACGCAGGCGTCGATGGTGCAGGCGAGATCCCGATCCATTATGACCCGATGATTTCGAAGCTCATCGTATACGCTCCCACACGAGCGGAAGCGATCGAACGGATGAAAAGAGCCCTCTCGGAATATTATGTGTCGGGGGTAGCCACGACGATTCCATTCTGCCGCTTCGTGATGGAGCACGAAGCGTTCCGGTCCGGCGCGTTTTCCACTCACTTTGTCGCTGAGCACTTCAGGCCGGAGGATCTTCAGGGGCTCGAAGCCCGGGGGGGCGGGGCGGTCACGCCGGCGCAGGCGGCTGCTCTGGCGGCCGCCCTGTACGCACGAAAGGGGGGGCAGGATGGTCAACGGGCCGAGCAATCCGGAGACGCCCTGGAGACTCTCTGGCGAAGACGCTCTCGATCCTGAGGCGGCCGGTGTCATGAATCATCGGTGCAGTCGGCGAAGCCGGCCCGGACCTGAAGGATGAGTGGGACTTCGACGATAACCGTTTCGACGTATCCCGCACCGAAGAATCCGAATCCATTCTCTACGTTGGACAACGTACCTGGCTCCACCAGGATGTTCGGGTCGAATACGCCCACGGGGGATTGCCATTCTTCATTGCCTACATGAACGCTCAGGGTGATGTCGCCTGTACAAATGGATCCGATGATATCTTTCTGGTTGAAATCCTCCCTGATGAGCCTGAAATCCTCCCGGATGTCGATCTCGAGCCGCCAGATACCGTCGACGAACTGGGGGCGAGTCGCATAGGAGATGACGACGGGGTTTTCTTCGACCAGTTCTCCATCCGGGTCCACCGCGAAGCTGCTGTACGCGGCATCGATACGCGGCATGCTGGGCGGGTCTCCCCCGATCTCTAGGGGAAGAATAAGCTCGGAGACGGAGTTGGTGTTCGGTTCCAGGGGCGTTATCGTGATGAGGGGAGGCACTTCGATGGGGGTGCTTACGGTGCGTGCGCCGTCGGATCGCTCTACTTCCACGAAATAACGCTCGTTGTGGTCAACGTCGAATACGGACCAGTACGTGTGGCGGGCTTCCCCATTCGGGAGCAGCGTGATCGAGTCCTGGAGGACGTGCCGCTGCTGCGTGACTGTGTTGATGATGGACACAGACGCGTCCAGAGGAGCGGCTTCGATGCTCGTCAGCGTAGGCTCGATCGTGAATACGCGCACGGCCTGCGTGTCGGCCCGGGGGTTGATCAGGCCCCAGAGCGTAAACGGAAATTCGGAGCTTTCGAAGGGGGAGACGTCTTCTTCACAGCCCATCGTGCCGGATAGTATGAGAAGCGCCGCCAATACGGCCGGTATACGCCGCCGGGGCGAGGAATGCGCGTGCTGCATATCATTCAACGGAAACTTTTAATCCCAGTGTAGGGATGATGGGAAGTTGATCGCTGCGTTTCAGGGTAAATATGTCGAACGAGAGGATATTGCGCCTGTTGTATACGTTGATCACGCCGGCCTGAGCCGTGAGAGCCAGGCGGTCCCAGGTGAACTTCCGGTCTATGGATATGTCCAGCCGGTGGTACGCGGGCAATACCCCTTCGTAGGGCCGTTCGTAGATGACCCGTCGATCGTCGGGGATGGTGAACAGGTTTTGCACTCCGTCCAGCAACGTGAATCCGTCGAATCCGACGACCTCATTAAACGGGAGGCCGGACCCGAAATTCCATCGGGCGCTCACGTCGAATCCATACACGGAGGTGCTGAGCAGCAGGTTCAACTGGTGCCTTCGGTCATGCGGGGGGCGAAAATTCAAGGTCTCGGTACCGTACCAGAGCGCCAGCGAAGCCTGTTTGGCGTCGTATTCGACCGACGACAGGCCGTAGTTCAAAAAGCCGTAGAAGTTGGATCTTCGCACTTCCGCACGCAAATCCCAGCCCAGAGCACGCCCCGACGCCCGCTGCATGCGCGTGGTGAAGCGAGGAAAGGCGGTCCACTCGGCGATGAAAATGTTGTCGAAGAACTTGTAAAAGGCCTCGGACGATACTTCGAACCATTGATTCGGGTGGTACCGGTATCCTGCGACGAAATGAGTGGCTTCCGTGACGTCTTCCGAGGGCGCATTCACCCAGGCCGTGAACACGTTGGTGGCATCGCGGCGGTCGTTGAGGCCGATAACTTCCTGGTGATGCAGCCCGGCGGCGGCGCTGAACTCGTGGGGGCCGACGTCCCACACGAGGCGCGCCCGGGGTTCGAAGAAATTGTTCGACTCGTCGCCCGTGAAGATCATGGCAACGACGCCAATCCTGGCGCGCAGGTTGGCATTGATATGGACATCCGGCTCGAGGTATAAGCCGATCTTGTGCCTTCGGCCGATGCCCAGCTCGAAATCCTGGAAAAGCCCGCCCAGCTCGGTGCGAAGTGAGGGCGCCCTCGCAAAGATGCCGTACTTCCATTCCGTTCGCCCGATGAAGTTGGTGAAGTTGACGGCATAGTTGAAGTTGTTGAACTGCGACGTACGCACGGGAGACTCGTTCGGGCCGACCTCGGACCGCATTCGCGAAACCGAAAACAGAAGTTCTCCCAGGAAGGGGCGAGAGCCGGAAAGGAACAGGTATCGGATGCCGAATGCCTTGTTCGTCCACCGGATTTCGTCCAGCACCCGGTCGACGGATTCTTCCTCGCCCAGGACCCCGCTGTCGTTGGTGTCGAGCCAGCTGAACGATAGCTGTTGATTTTCGTTGAGGATGGTGTGCACCTTGATGAAGGCATCGCCAAAATCGTAGGGCAAGTCCTCGCTGACGTAGTTGGCAGCTCCTTCGTCGATGACGGACTGCCTGATCGATCCCAGGATGGACATCCGGTCTTTGACGATGGGGCCTTCGAGGGTGGCGGCACTGACGAACGGAGCGAGTGAGACGCTGCCCCCGAACTGCTTTTTGCTGCCGTTCCGGGTATACACGTCGATGACCGAAGACATGCGGCCGTTGTACTGGCTGCCAAACCCGCCGGCGTACACGTCGGCCCGGTTGATGATGTCTGCAGGAAACGCCGAATAGAAGCCGAGGATATGAAACGGCTGGTGGACGTACATGCCGTCGATCAAAACCATGTTGTGTGATGGTTCACCGCCGCGGATAAACAGCTGCCCCCCGCGATCGCCGATGGAGACGACGCCGGGCAGGGTGGTGAGGTACGTGGCGAGATCCCCGGATACGTCCGGTGCGGGGACGAGCTCGATGTCCTCGGGTTTTACAGACTGAAGACCGGCCGTCACGCTGGCAGCGCCGCCTGCCCGGCTTTCTGCTTCCACGAGCACTTCACCGAGCTCTGTGTCGGAGGCGCTCATCTCGACGTTGATCGTTCGTAGGGCGCCTGCGCGAAACAGCAACGTGTCGACGTAGGTCTCGTACCCGATGAAGGAGATTTGAAACAGGTAGCGGCCGGGGGGAACCCGAGACAACGTATAAATCCCGTCGTTGTCGGTTACCGTACCGTAGAAGCCCCCCTCCGAGTTGTCGAGCACGACGTTCACGCCCTGCAATGCTTCCCCGTCGTCGGCGTCCGTCACGAAACCCCGGATCGAGATGGTTTGTCCGGCGGCAGTACCCTGCAACAGCAGCATCATAGCCAGCGACAGGGAAAGCACAGGGACAAGTCCCGGTATTCGTAGGACGGATCGCTCCCGGTTCGTACAGGCCGTCTGTGATGTTGGGAAAAGAGGCATGCTGTGTTAATTAGTTGTGTTACGCAGGTTGTGCACAGCAGCTCGTTTTGCCGGCTTTAAAATCATGCATTGCAGTTCCGGCGCGTACCATCGGTTAATTATTGCCCGAGAGATCGGCATATATCGTTTCTACGATGCGTTCGCTGGAGATGAAATCCGAGGACCACTCTTCGTATCCATCTGCAGGAGTAGCGGCCTGCACCTCTTCGAGGGTATTGCCTTCGCTCACCATGCGGGCGATCGTCGAGCGCAGGCGCGTTAGCATGCCCCGGTATTCTTTCAGATCGTCCGGCGTCGAGAGGGGGCCGTGCCCCGGGATAATGCGGGTGTTGTCGTCGGAGAGCGAAAGGACACGATTGGCGGCGGTGATCATACCGTCGATAGACCCGCCCGACCCGAGGTCGATAAAGGGGAAGCGGCCGGAGAAGAACGTGTCTCCCATGTGGAATACGTTGGCTTCTTTGAAATGAATGATTGTGTCGCCATCGGTGTGTGCGTTGCTGACGTGGAAGGCGTGGATGTGTTCGCCGTTGAGGTGAAAGGATACGTCTTCTGCGAACGTAATGACGGGCAGGGCAATATCAGGGGAAGCGGGGACGGACATGTCGAAGGCTTCCAAAAACTGGTCGGTGCTCATCCGTTCGCGGACGTTATCGTGGGCGACGATCAAGGCGCCGGCTTTTCCCAGGTTTTCGTTGCCGCCGGTATGGTCGCCGTGCCAGTGGGTATTGATGACATACTTCACCGGCTGATCCGTCAAGGTCGCTATGGTGGCCGTAATCTTGTCGGTTAAAGGAGCATACTGGTCGTCGACCAGGAAGGTACCATCGTCTCCGACGATGACGCCGATATTGCCGCCGCTGCCGGTGAGCATATAGATGTTGCCGGCGACTGGAATCGCTTCTATCTGAACAGCGTCAAAATTCTGCTGGGCCCGCAGCGTAGAAACAGGGGACACAGAAGCAGAAAAGACCAGGAGGGCGAATGCAGTGAGGGCCGTGCGAAGTATTCGAGGGCGATGCATGGTCACTATGGAATATAGGGTCAACATGGAATAGGGTAGATATAACGGGCGCAACACAGGATACGATATTAAAACCGATAAAGAGGGATGCATAGCCAGATAACAACCTCAAAAGGTGGGTCAGCCTGAGACAGGGTCTGTTACAGCAACGCCGGGAACGGCATATAGGTTCATTCTGAGACCCTCACAGGCGCCGGGAGTCCCGTTCTTATTTGGGCGTCCAGCCGCTATCGGGTTCGAAATAGTTCCATAACAGGCGGGATACCTGTCTGAGAAGAACGTATCCCGCATTGTCGGAATCCCAACTCTGGTCCGTTTGATGGTTTGTGATCACTGAGAACACGTAGTCGCCCCCGGGCGCATTGACCAGGACGACTTCAGACCTGGATTGGCTCACGGCGCCTTGTTTCGAGGCGGCCTGAATGTACGGGGGGATTTGCGACAGGGCTTCGTCATTCCAGTAGATGCGGGTTAAGATGCGGTACATTTCCTCGCTGGCTGCTGGCGAGACGACTTCGTTCGCCCGAATTCTCACGAGCAATTCGGCCATCTCGTATGGGGTGGTTTGGCCCCAGCCGTACAGCTCCCAGTCGGTATGCCGGCCCGGTGTTCGGGAATTTACCCGGGTGTGATCGAACCCGTGCGTTGAGAGCCACTCGTTGATCTCCGTTCCGGTGCCGCACAGCGCCTGCAGCCACAGGCTCGCCGTATTGTCGCTGGTAGTGATCATCAGCATGATGACTTTACTGAGGGCGATTTCCTCTCCGTCTTTGAACGCCCCGAGGATATCCTGGCCCGGATAGAGTAGAGAGTCCCGGTACACGAGCTTTTGGTCGAGGTCCAGCTTACCCTGCTCGATGAGGTCGAACACCTTAATCAGAATGGGCACTTTGATCATGCTGGCTGTGGGAAAGAGCGAATCTGCGCGAATGGCCGCTTCACGGCCCGACGGCAGGTGCCTCACATAGAGGCCGACCTCTCCGTCAAAAGCGTTGACCAGCGCCTCCAGGCGCTCCTGGAGAGGTGGGTCTATCGGTCCTCGTGATTGAGCCGCTGAAGGAAGAGGCAATTGAGGCCACCAGAAAAGGATCAGGAAGACGACGAAGCGCTTACACATCCGCTTTTTTGGCAAAATGTCTGTATAACAGCCACGTGACGGTGAACGAGATCACGAACACGATGGCAGGGATGACGACACCCCAGATGGAGAAATTCATAGTATTTCGAAACGATCCTGAATGAGGGGAGGAGGGAGCGCACGGTCGCCGAAGAGCTATTTGCCGTCTTCGGCCTGTTTCTCTTTCTGGTTCTGTTTCCAGCGCCAGGCGGCCAATGCCATCCCCAGTAAAGAGACACCGTAAGCGATCGACATCCCGATGACGATATGGAGTCCTCTATCCATGGGTTCTATCCTTTGATTCTATTCATGGGTGACGTTACGCGCCGGATGCGCGTAACGTCTGTTCATAGTTTAACGCCTCCTGCGGTTCATGTGGCCAGGAGCCGATATACTGGGCTGTGATTGTCCGGGCGTTAATTTTCCCAGCGGGTAGCGGCCTCGAGGTCATTGAGGTATTCCTGCTGCTTTTTCTCGTATTCTTGCGAGATGGCCCGGAGTTTCGGGTCGATAATTTTGTGCATCACGTAGGTCAAGACGACGCCGACCGCCGTCATGACGTACCCGTGCCAGAGGTTCAGGCACGCGAGGGCGACGCCTACGGTGAGCAGTACGTAGATGATAGGCGAGATAATGATCGTGATGGTGTCTTCTCTCGTCCATTCATCGGCCTGTTCGGCGGTCCAGGTCGTTCGAATCCAACTCATACTCATGTCATGTGTAGTGAACGTAACGTCAGGCGGTGGTAGGGGCGGGCGAAGCCGGCGTCTCGTCCGTGGGCGGATGCAGCAGCCCCCTGCGAATGGCCTCTTTACGGACCGGCCCCCAGAAGCCGACCGGGCGCGCCTGCATGTAATATTTGACCAGGTGATCCATGTTCTCGGGTTTCGTGAGGAAGGTTACCGGCAGGTAGACGAAGGCGCCGAACACCATGAGGAGCCAGAACTGCTGGTAGTCGACCAGTTCCGGCAGAATCCCGTAGTAGGGCAGGATCCATACGATCAGCCAGCTGAAGGCGAGGTTGGCCATCCAGGCGGACAAATAGCCCCAGGCGTTGAAGCGCCACCAGATGACCTGCAGGATGTTGGGAAGCCAGATGCCGGCCGCCATAATCCAGATGGCAAAGATCAACCACGACGTGATGTCTTCCATCATCAGCCCGAAGAAGAAGGACCCGAGGAGCAGGACCAGGGTCGACAGCCGGCCCATCCAGACGAGCTGGCCCTCGGAGGCATCGGGCTTGTAGTAATGGTGGTAGAGGTCGCGCGTCGCATACAGGGCGCCCAGGTTCAAGTGGGAGGAAATGGTCGACAGGTGGATGGCCAGGATAGCAGCGAAGAAGAAGCCGAGCATGCCGGCCGGCAGGTAGTCGAACCCGAGCCTGAACCACCCCATCTCATAGTCTCCGATCTGGAAGATGGACGGGTTGAGCACGTAAAAGGCGAGTATCGCGACGGCCCAGACCGAGTTTCTGACCAGCCCGAAGAGCGTCCCCCACCAGATGCTGTAGGTGGCGTCACGTACGGTTCGGGCCGACTGAATACGCTGGGCTTCGGCGTACCAGTCGATGGTCGTGCCCATGCCGAAGCCGCCAAGGATGGCGATGAAGACCATCGTGAGGCACCACGCGAGGGGCAAGTCGCCCGAAGCCCAGCCGGTGAACGCAAAGGGGTTGATGCGGCTGCTTTCGGTGCGGGGCAGGACGAAGTCGCCGGCATTCATCTGAGCCAGCTCCTGGTACGTGAGGCTGGTGTCGGCCCCGAAGAACGCAAGCTCGTGTTTACCGACGTCTTCGAGTTCGGAGGGTCCCATCGCGGCCAGGGCCTCCATGCGAGCCGCCCGCTGGCCGTCCAGGTTTTGCAGCTTGTCGACGATGCCCACCGGGCCGCCGGCCTGGACGATGCCCCAGATGGAGACGATCATGATGACGAGAAACGCGATGATGCCTTGCTGGAAGTCCGCCATGACGACGCCCCAGTATCCGGCAGCGAGCACGTAGATGGCGCAGACGGCAGAGAAGGCGATCAGGCCGATCCATACGTCCCACCCGAACAGGAATTCGCATACCTTGCCCATGGCGATACCTACCCAGCCGAGAATGAACATGTTCATGAAGATCTGCCACCCGGCCATCCAGCCCCTGAGCATCTCGGAGCCCAGCCCCGTAAAACGGACGACGTTCCATTCCGCCTGCGTGTACGCCAGCGACCGCCTGAAAATCCGCGTGGAAACGAATGCGCTGATCGCGGCCCAGGCGGAGAAGAAGGTGTACCAGATGCCGGCCATCCCGTTTTTGTAGATGACGCCGGTGATCCACATCGGCGTATCCGTGGCGGTATGCGTCGCGTAGACCGAAGACGCCGGGAGCCACCAGGGCAGGCCGCGGCCGGCCAGGAAAAAGTCGGATTCGGAACGTTTGCCCAGGCGGTAAAACAGAATTCCACTCCCGATCATCAACAGGAGGAACATGGCCACCCAGAACCAATCCAGGAAGGTGAATACAACGTTCATATCAGAGGGAAGAAATAGAGGTACCCGGTGTCTCGGTGTTCGAGCTACGAGAATTTCGATTCCTCTGATTTACAAATATTTTGAACAGAATGCAATGCACAACAAAACACTGTGCACAACTAAACACTGTGCACAACTAAACACTGTGCACAACTAAACACCGTGCAGAACCCGCATCGGGGAGGGGGCTGAGCCAGTCTTCGAAACGGAGTGTACGAAGCACCACGCGCAATTATGGAGTGATGTTACGCAGGTTGTGCACAGCACCCTGTTTTGCCGGCTTTGAATGACTGCCTTGCAGCCGTTTTTTACCTATCTGAGCGCATGCAAAGCCGTACGGGCAAAACGATAACGCACAGATGCGTAACATCCGTTATGGAGATGAAGGAGGCCCTGGATCCAAGACCATGTCCGGATCCAGGTCGCTGGAGGGGTACAAAACGATGCCGGCGGGAATTCTGGATTCGTCAGGTATCAAGAGGATGCCCGGATCGATGGCCGCCGCCGTCTCGGGGTCCATCGGCTCCCAGAACGCCGGCGTTCGGAGCCGCACGAAGGCCGAATGAAGTGAGCGGATACGCGTAGTGTTGCCCGGAAAAACGATCGGGGACGTGAACGCCTTCGAGCCGGGCTTGACCACAGACTGCGAGGAAGACGGCGTCAGAGGTACGAAACGAGTGTTCGAGGGAGGTGACAGATTCTTGACCCTCCGCGGCAACAGCTCTGCCTCTGATGGAGACGGCCTGTGAAGACTAAAAACTTGCGCCGCCAGCATTTGTGACGACATACTTATTACAACCACAACGAAGATAGGAAAGAGAGGAGCGTTCATGGAGCCGGCCGGATAGGATAAAAGGGTTCAGACTGAAGATGCAGGGGGCTCCAGGATCGTATAGTTCTGCCGGAGCACCGGGAGGCATGCGCATCATCACGTGGATAAAACGTACCAATGCCCTCAATTCGTATGTGGACATGCGTATATGGGCTCACTTTTTTACGCCTTTTTTCGTCTCTGCTCGTGCGTAGAACTTCACTGCAGGAATCGAGTAGGAAAAACGCTGTGCAACACGGGTACTTGACAATTATACATCCTTGACTTGCAAGCTACCGGGCAGGCGTCGGACTGGTCCTTGTACGATTATGGAGTGGGGTACGGATTCGAATGCATCAGGGGCTGGCTCCAGTCGAGGAGCAGGCCTTTTTTCGTGAGCTGCTGCATCTCTGAGGAGGTCATCGTGTCGATCTGACACGTTCGCTATTTTCTTACATGTCGGAATAACTTTCCCTGTATGCAGGGCTCCTATGCGGAATGAAATATCATTACTGCTTCGAGAGTTGGGCGACAAAATCGATCCACAAGTCAGCGCATTCTTGCTGAATGGGCTCGAGACAGGCGCTTTCGATTACAGCATCTACACCGAGGTGTACGATGTCAAAATCGTCATTAACAAGGGGAATGAGGACTCCCTCCAGAAGTTGATCGAAAAGTTCAAGCTCTTCACCACGGCCGACGTCTTCCGGGTGATAGAGCGCTGCCTTTCGCTCGATATCCAGGAGGTGCGCCAGTTCGAAGAGCAACGGCCGGCCAAAGAAAGCTTCTTCGAACGTACGACCCGTTTTTTGAATCGCCCCCCCAAAGTGGACCCGGTTCACCTGGGCCCCTTCGCCAAAAAGCGGCTGCTCGACTACGGGCCGACGATAGACCGCATCACGGACGGCATCGTTTCTAATTGCAAAGGGTTCAGCCGGCTCGAAGCGTTCATCCTGGCGTGGGTCGTCACAGATACGTTTTTGCATTGCGCCGAAAACAAAACACGGTTGGACAACTTCAAAAGTGCAGGGCGCGTTGACCGGAAGTGCTGGATCACGCAGCGGGACGAAAAGGTGCGGAAAGAGCATAAACTCGTAGAGAAACAGGATGTGGGGCTGTACGAACCGTTCGTCGTGGCCAATGAGAAGCTCGATTTTCCCGGAGACCCGGAAGGGTCGTTCGAGAACATCCTGTTGTGCCGGTGTTACATCGTGCCCCTGACAACGCGTTAAGTACACGACAGCATCGTCGGACTCACAATCTTCAAGCCCAATAATGAGGTGCATCATGTCCCCTTACCTGAAAGTCGGTTTGATTGGCCTGTTGATCGTCATCGTTCTGCTGGCCGGCTTCCTGTACCTTCCGTTGACGGCGCTGCAGCCTTCCCGGACCGCGCAGGCCGAGGCCGCCGCTATTGAGGAGCGAGGGCAGCGCTACTTTGAGCAAATCGCCGAGGGCCGGAACCTGGATCGCCCGTTCCCGTCGATGATCGCCCGGGCGGACAACCCCATCAGCGAGGAGAAGGTAGAGCTGGGGCGGCTCCTGTTCTTCGACCCCGTTCTTTCTGCCGACAACACCATTTCCTGTGCTACGTGCCACCACCCCGACCTGGGATTTTCCGACAATCGACCCCTGTCCATGGGCGTTGGGGGCCAGGGGCTCGGCAGGGCGCGCCAGGGCGGCGCAGAACTCCGGCGCAACACCCCTACCGTCTGGAATGCTGCTTATAACCACGTTCAATTCTGGGACGGCCGCGCCAGAGATCTCGAAGAACAGGCCGAAGGCCCCATCCAGGACCCCAAGGAGATGGGGCAGAACGCCGAGGAACTCGTCAAGGAGCTGAACCGCATCCCGGAGTACGTCGATCGTTTCGGCCGGGCCTTCGGAGCGAGAGATTCGGTCGTCACGTTCGAGCGCGTGACGCACGCCATTGCTGCCTTCGAGCGTACCGTCGTGTCGAACGATTCCGACTTCGATCGATATGCCCGAGGCGACCGCACCGCGCTGACGCATTCCGAGCGCCGCGGGCTCAATCTCTTCCGCTCGCTGAAGACGCGGTGTTTCGAGTGCCATAACCTGCCTACCTTTGCCAATCCAGACTTCAAGGTGATCGGGGTGCCCGACCTGGACGCCGATGCGCCGGACCTCGGGCGGGGGGAACTCGCCGGCGACGGGTACGCACGCGCCTTCAAGGTGCCGACCCTGCGCAACGTAGCGCTCACCGCGCCTTACATGCACAATGGCATTTTCGAAACGCTGGACGAGGTGATCGACTTCTACTCGAAAGGTGGCGGGCCGGCGTTTGGAGTGGACGTGCCCCATCTCGATGACAAAATCCGTCCCTTCAGCCTGACGCCCGGCGAAAGAGACGACCTCATCGCTTTCCTCCATGCGCTGACCGACGAGTCCAACAAACCCGACATCCCGGATCGTGTGCCGTCAGCCCTGCCGGTTGTACCCCCGCTCACGAACGAATCGCCCGAGCTGACCGCGTTTCATCAAGAACCTAAAACGCGCACCCCATCCCCCGTGCAACGCCAGGGCCGGAGGCTCATCGTAGCACCGCCCTCCCGCGTTCAAGACGCCATCGACGTTGCCATGCCCGGCGACACCGTGTGGGTAAAACCGGGTGTGTACCACGAATCGCTTTCGCTGGATGTTTCGAATATCACGCTAATCGGGGAACAGCAGGGGGAGCGGCGAGCTGTACTCGATGGGCGAGGCGAGCTTTCAGACGGCATGGTAGGCTCGGGCAGCAATATCGTTATCGAAGGATTTGTGGTGCGAAACTATACGTCTAACGGACTGATGATCGACCTGGCGACGGACGTCGTCTTCCGGAATCTACACCTCGAGAATACGGGCCTCTACGGGTTGTATCCGGTCGAAGTCGTCGGCGTACTCATCGAAAACAGCACGGTTGTCGGTGCACGAGACGCAGGCATTTACGTGGGCCAGTCGAAAGATATCGTGGTGCGAAATAATGTCACCCACGGCAACGTGACGGGGATCGAGATAGAAAACTCGATAAACGCTCTCGTGGAGTACAACGAAGTTTACGACAACGCAGGCGGCATTCTCGTCTTCCTGCTGCCGAACAATCCCTCGAAATTGTCCAGGCATTGTGTGGTGCGGCATAATAAGGTCTACGAGAACAACCACGTCAATTTCGCCGATCCAACGGCCGTCGTGAGCGCCGTGCCGTCCGGGACGGGGATCATGGTCCTGGCCGCCGACGAAGTGGAGATAACACAGAACGACATCAGGGGCAACAAGTCCGTGGGGGTTGCCGTCATCGGATTGGATGCCCTGATGGGCAGCAGCAGCCAGTACGACGTGGATCCGTTCCCCGAGGGCAACTGGATTTACGAGAACGACCTGAAAGGCAACGGATTGGACCCGGACCAGAAAGTGCTCGAGGCCGGCCTGGACGGTGCGGACCTGGTCTGGGACCTGAGCGGGTACGACAACAGCTGGGATCAACCTGAGGCGACCAAATTGCCGTACACCCTGCCCGGTAAAGACTGGCCGAGTCTCAGGCGTCGTTTCAATCATCGCTTGTGGAAAGCCGTCGCTTCGGCGCTTTAGCGCCTTCCTGCGGTCTACTCCAGGCGGCCCCGGTGTGAATCTGCGCTGAAAATTGAGATGTGGCTCCTGAAGCCATACCAAAACAGTTTGCTGAATCGTTCAAGTAACGGCGTGTGCCGATATTTTCCTGTATATTGTCCATCCGCGCCACATCGCGTGCTCACGGTACACCGGCATTATGGAACGGATGTTACGCATCTGTGCGTAATCGTATTGCCCGGACGGCTTTGAATGCGCTCAGGAAGCTGAAACCGGCTGCAGGGCAGTCATTCAAAGCCGGGAAAAGGGAGTGCTGTGCACAACCTGCGCAACATCACGTAATGATGGATGTTACGCATCTGTGCGAAATCGTATTGCCCGGACGGCTTTGAATGCGCTCAGGAAGCTGAAACCGGCTGCAG
>CAZGHT010000010.1:44053-49747 GCA_964525535.1 uncultured Rhodothermaceae bacterium | reverse complement strand
AATCGTATTGCCCGGACGGCTTTGAATGCGCTCAGGAAGCTGAAACCGGCTGCAGGGCAGTCATTCAAAGCCGGGAAAAGGGAGTGCTGTGCACAACCTGCGCAACATCACTTATGGAACTCAAAGAACTGTTTAAAAAAATTCGTCAACTCGAGATCCGCACCAAAGGGCTGGTCGAGGATGTCTTTGGCGGCGAGTATCATACGGCGTTCAAGGGGCAGGGCATCGAATTCGCCGAAGTACGTCCCTATCAAATCGGAGACGATATCCGCAGTATCGATTGGAACGTAACCGCCCGGACGGGAGAGACGTACATCAAAAAGTTCGAAGAGGAGCGCGAACAAACGTTGATGCTGGTGGTGGACATCTCGGGCTCCGAGGATTTTGGCTCGCAGTACAAATTCAAGCGGGATATTGCGGCTGAGATCAGCGCTATTATCGCGTTTAGCGCTATCAAGAATAACGACAAGGTGGGCCTGATTCTGTTTTCTGACGTCGTCGAACTATTCGTTCCACCTAAGAAAGGGAAGCGCCATGTGCTCCGTTTGATCCGGGACCTCTATGCGCACGAGCAAGCGTCGTACAGGACGGACCTCTCGGTGGCCCTGGACCGCGTCCTCCGTGTGCTCAAGCGGAGGTCGATCGTGTTGTTGATCAGCGATTTCTTCGACGATAACTACAGCCGGCCTTTGCAGGCGGTGGCGTCCCGGCATGACACCATAGCGGTGCATCTTCACGATCCCAGGGAAGAAACCATGCCCGCCCTGGGCCTGGTCGATTTGACGGACGCCGAGACGGGAGAGACGATAACGCTGGACACCGGGGATGCCCGCGTACGCGAGGCGTACATGACCGATGCCCTGGACCAGTTTCAGCGGACCGAAGAAACTTTTCGCAAAGCGCGCGTCGACCGGGTGGTTGTGCACACGGACGAGGGGTACGTCGAACCGCTCGTACAATTTTTCAAGCGCCGTAATAAATCGTAACAGGGACGTAACACGTTGGTGTGATGAGTATGCAGACAGGTGTACAGGAGTATCCAGAGCGCAGGCAGGATTCCTCGCGGGTATGGCATACTGGACCCGGTTCTGGCATACGCGTTCTCCTTTTGTCCGCGGCTCTACTATGGATGGGGGGGCAGGCCACGTTCGCCCAGTCTGTCGAGGTACGCCTGTCGGTCGACAGCGTCCGGGTGGGCGATCGGTTCTACCTGACGCTGCGGGCGACGCACGAGCTCACTACGGAACCCGTTTTCCCATCCCTCGATGCCGGCGCAGAGGTGTTCGGGGATCTCGAAGCCATCGCGATCGAGGGATCCGGTTTCACGCAGGTGGAAGGGCGTTCTCCGGCGGTGAGATTGGATAGCGTCGTGTACGAGGTGACTACGTTCGCGCTCGACACCGCCTACGTGCCGTCCATCCCCGTCGACTTCGTGGTCGACGGAGATACCGCCTTCTACGCTTCGCCGCCGATCGAGCTGCCGATTATCTCGCTGGTGCCTGAAGATGCTGAAGACATTCGGGATCTCGCACCTATTGTGGAGTTCCCCCGGAATGTGTGGCCCTGGATCATCGGCCTGCTGTTGATCGCAGCCCTGGTAGCCGGTCTGATCTATTATCTGAGCCGTCGCGGTCCTCTCATAGAACAGGTCATACTTCGGGCGCCGGAGCCGGTCGTGCCGCCCTACCAGGAGGCCATCAAGCGACTGCGCACGCTGGAGAAGAACTCGGACCTCAAGGAGGCTGCTCAAGTCAAACCGTACTATGTAGAGTTGACGGAGACGCTGAGGGTCTATCTGGATCGCCGGCTGCACATCCATGCCATGGAAAGTACTTCTGACGAGCTGCTCATGGAAATCGAGGCACTCACGCGTAGCGAAATCCTGCCAGCGCAGGCCGCGTACCTCACGAAACGAATCCTTCAAGTAGCCGACCTCGTCAAATTCGCCGACATGCGACCGCGCCCCGAAGTGGGGCACCAGGCGCTCGTCGAGACCCGTAAAGTTCTGGAAATTATCGAAGCGAGTTTCAAGCTTGCAGAGTCACAGGAAGCCCCTTCCGAACAATCGCCTCCCATTGAGGCCAATATGGAGGAAGTCACCCATGAGTAACCTGTTCAGTGACGAGCTGATCCAGCGCCTGATCAATGCCCGGCACGTTGGGGTCCTGACCGGGGCCGGCGTGAGCGCGGAGAGCGGTGTCGCGACCTTCAGGGAGGCCGAGGGATTATGGTCTCGCTTCAAGCCGGAAGAGCTGGCCAACGTCCATGCCTTTTTGAACAATCCGGTGCTGGTTCAGCAATGGTACCGTGAGAGGAGGCGTATCGCCCAGGAAGCCCTGCCCAATCAGGGGCACCTGGCTCTTTCCAGGCTCGAGCAGGAATGCGAGCGATCCTACAAAGAATTTACCCTGATCACGCAAAATGTGGACAACCTGCATCAGCGGGCAGGGAGCAAGAACCTCGTCGAATTGCACGGCAATATTTCGCGAAGCTACTGTATGGAATGTAAGAAAGAGGCGAACGAAGCCGAGATCTACGCCGCCGACCCCGGCACGCCGGTCCGCTGCGGTTCGTGCGAGGGCCTCGTCAGGCCCGATGTCGTGTGGTTTGGTGAAATGTTGCCATCGAACGCCATTGAGTACGCCTTCGCGGCCGCTCAACGCGCGAGTGTTTTCCTGAGCGTAGGCACCAGCGCTGTTGTCTATCCGGCCGCCGATATTCCCGTGCTGGCAAAAGATTACGGGGCGTACGTCGTGGAAATCAATGTGGAACCGAGCGCGATTTCATCGATGTTAGATGAAACAGTGATTGGGCCGGCCGGCGAGGTGCTTCCTGCCCTCGTCGAGACCGTGTGTTCTGCTCGAGCTCCCCACCCCTACTCCTGACAGGAACGACCGTGATGAAACAGCTGGATAAGAATGGCCGTGTTAATATAGAAGGCAGGTAGGGACGAAGAGGAGGTTGTTCCGACCGGGCAACCGGCTCCTTTTCGGATGTTATAGATGCCGACCGCTAAACGTTATGGAATTCGCTCAACCACAATGGCTCTATCTACTGGCAGCAGTGCCGCTGTTGGCTCTCTGGGAGTACTGGCGCTACAGCAAACGATACTCCGGCCTGCGCTTCAGTAATATCGGCTCTGTCCGTTCTGCCCCGCTATCGGTGTGGGTCCGGTTGCGGTGGCTGCCCGTATTGCTGCGGCTGGGGGCCCTGGTGCTGGGCATTCTCGCCATCGCGCGCCCTCAGGACCACAACGAAGTGCACGAACGCTTCGCGGAAGGGGTGGACATCATGTTGGTGCTCGACACCTCGACGTCGATGCGCGCCCAGGACTTTCAGCCGAATCGGTTCGAGGCTGCTCGTGAAGTGGCTTCCGAATTCATCGATGGCAGAACCTCAGACCGGGTCGGGCTCATCGTTTTTGCAGCAAAAGCGTACACCCAGACGCCTCTCACGCTGGATTACAGCTTTCTCCAGCAAATGTTATCCGAGGTGGAAGTGGGCGTCATCGAAGACGGCACGGCGATAGGGACAGCCCTCGCCATGGCTGTCAACCGACTGAAAGAGACGGAAGCCAAGAGCAAAATTATTATACTCCTGACCGACGGCCAGAACAACCGGGGGGAGATCGATCCCGTAACGGCTGCCGATGTGGCCGAGGCCGTGCAGGTACGGACGTATACGATAGGGGTAGGAGCGCACGGTGAAGCGCCTTTCATCATCGATCACCCCTTTGCCGGCCGCCAGCGCCGCATGGTGCCTGTCGAAATCGACGAAGATATGCTGCAGGAGGTGGCGCAAAAGACGGGGGGGAAATACTTCAGGGCGACGAACAAAGAGGCCCTGAGGACCATCTACGAAGAAATTGGCGAGCTGGAGAAAACGAAAGTCGAAGAGCGTATCTACACCGACTTCAGCGAGCGGTATCCTGAATTCCTGTGGCCGGCCTTCGCCCTGCTGCTCCTCGAAATCTTGCTGTCCAACACTCGCCTGAGGCGATTTCCCTGATCTAACCCCGTTATTTTGATAAAATCATGGAATGGCTGTACGCTGAATATATATGGTCTCTGCTGGCGGTTCCTGTCGCCCTCCTGCTTTTTCTGTGGGCAGGCTGGCAGCGCCGGCGGGCTACCCAGTTGTTCGGCGATAAATCGCTGGTCGCGCGTCTGACGCAGGCCGTGAGCAATCGGAGGAGGCGCTGGAAGGCCGCCTTTGTCGTACTCGGCGTGTTTTGCCTGGCTCTTGCACTGATGGGACCTCGTTTCGGCACGAAGCTGCGAGAGGTCAAGCGAGAAGGGATCGACCTGGTCATCGCCCTGGATGTCTCTCTGTCCATGACGGCCGAGGACGTCGCCCCCAACCGGCTGGATCGCTCCAAGAATGAGATCAAGAAGTTGCTGGACAACCTCACGGGGGACCGGGTCGGCCTGGTCATCTTCGCGGGCGATGCGTTCATCCAGTGTCCTCTAACGACCGACTACAGCGCCGTTCGGCTGTTCCTCGATGTGGCGGATCCTTCCATGATCCCGACGCCGGGTACGGATTTCGGCGCCGCCCTCACGTTGGCCCAACAGGCCTTTCGCGGCGCGTCGGAAAGCGAAGAATCCATCCAGGAAGATCGTACTCGCGCCATCTTGATCGCATCGGACGGGGAAAACCACGTGGCCAATATCAGTCAGCTGATCAGTGACGCGCGTGACGAGGGCATCGTGATCTTTACGGCTGGAGTAGGAGAGACGGACGGCGTGCCTATCCCGATCTACAGGAATGGACGGCGGGTGGATTACAAAAAAGACCGCAATGGCCGCGTGGTGAGCACGCGATTGGAAGAGCAAAGCCTCGAAGACCTCGGCAGCGAGGGCGGGTACTTCCGCATTGCCAGAACGTCGAGCTCATTGCCCAACCTGCTCGAAGCGTTGGATCGGCTGGAAAAAACGGAATTCGGCGCCGAAGAGTTTGAGGAATACGAAGAACAGTTTCAGTGGCCCCTTGCACTGGGGTTAATATTACTTATAGGCGAACGTCTGGTGCCGGATAGGCGTAGGAGAACGGAACCTAACGCCGAAAACCAGGTGCAGTCCGCCCTGGACGAACCGGGCGCCTGACTCGTGGGTATCGATTAACGAATAACCTGATGATTTATGGATCTTCGTGTACTGATTCTGTTGCTGGCCCTGTTGCCGTTGACGGACGACGGCTCCAAAAAAGGCCGTAAAGGAAACGAGAGCTACCGGAACGAGCAGCACAGCGAAGCTGCGTCGTTGTATCGAGAAGGCATCGAAGAGGCCGATCCGTCGAAGGCGGGCGGCATTCTGGCCGGCCTGTGGAATAATCTGGGTGCTTCATTATTCCGGATGAGCGATTTTGAACAGGCCCGAAGTGCGTTCAGCAATGCGCTTGCGCTGGCCGGCTCGTCCGACGAGGTCTCACGATTCGCCTATAATGCCGGCAACACCACCTACATGCAAACCCGTAATGCTCCGGGTGCTGCTTCGCCCGAGGTCCCCTCACCCGGCGGTGCTCCCCAGGCGGGCCAGGGCCTTCAGGAGTCGCTGGAGTTCTACAAACAGGCGCTGCTCGCCGATCCCGAAAACCAGGATGCAAAATTCAACTACGAATTCGTGAAGCGGCAGCTCGAAGAGCAGCAGCAGCAAGATCAAGACCCGCAGAACCAGGACAATCAGGACCCGCAGA
>CAZGHT010000010.1:32747-43953 GCA_964525535.1 uncultured Rhodothermaceae bacterium | reverse complement strand
ATCAAGACCCGCAGAACCAGGACAATCAGGACCCGCAGAGCCAGGACCAGCAACAGAACGAGGAGCAACAGAACCAGCAGCCACAGCAACAGGAGGATCCGACCAAGTTGAGCCGGGAAGAAGCGGAACGTATTCTGCAGGCCCTGCAGAATGAAGAGGAAGAGTTGCTCCGGCAGGTGCTGAAACCCGAGACGCGGCCTAGAAAAGTAGAAAAAGACTGGTAGTCTCTACGATATGATAAAGCGTATTTCAACGATCTGGATACTTTGTGCCTTTGTTGTCATACCTGTGCGCGCCCAGTCGGTGCGAGTCACGGCGTCGGTGTCGCAATCCACGATAGGCGTCGAAGAGGCCCTTTCGTATAAGATTCAAATCGACGGCGTTTCGGCCGGCGACGTACAGCGGCCTTCGCCGCCCGAGGCCAGCGGGCTCTCGCTGGCTCAGCCGGTGCCGAGCACGCAGCAGAGTGTATCGATCGTTAATGGCCGCATGACCCAGAGTGTGGCCTACGAATGGCTCTTTCACCCAGAGGGCGAGGGCACTGCCGAGATTGCCTCGGCCACGGTGCTCGTCAAGGGGGAGACGTACAGGACGGAGCCCGTACAGGTGACGGTCGTGCCTCAGGCCCAGCGCCCCCGGCAGCAGGCTCGCAGAGATCCTTTCAGCCCGTTCAATTCCCTGCGTCGCGCGCCCAGGGAGCCGGCTGACTCACCGCCGGCGATCAGCAAGCAGGATATTTTCATCCGGGCCATCCCGAGCGATCGACAGGTGTTCCGCAATGAGCAGGTCAACGTCGAGTATCACCTCTTCTTTCGAGAAGGTATGCAGTTGCGGCAAAGCCGGCTTGCCGATTCCTGGGACGCCGAAGGATTCTGGCGGGAGGAGCTCGACGTTGAGCGCCGGCCTATTCCGAAGACCGTTGTCGAAAACGGGCTGCGCTACAACACCATTGTGCTCAAACGCGTCGCGGTCTTTCCTACACGCACGGGGCAACTGACGGTCGATCCCTTGAAAATCGAGGCTGAGGCGTACGTACCCAGTCGGTCTGCTGACCCGTTCGATCAGTTTTTTTCATTCAGGCCCCGGTACGAACCGGTAGAAGTGGCTTCTGCCCCGATCGCTATCGAGGTGTCTCCTTTGCCCGGTAGTGCGCCGGAGAATTTTCTCGGAGCGGTGGGCGCTTTTCGCGTGGAAGCCCAGGTTGATCGCAACGAGGTGGAGGTGGGAGAGCCTATCCAGGTGGAGCTCCGCATATCCGGTACGGGTAATATCGCGACTATCGAGGCGCCGCATTTCGAGCCGCCGGGGGTTTTCGAGTTGTATGATCCTCAGGTCAATACCGTGATCGATCGCAGTGGCACCCGTATTCGGGGCACAAAGACACTCACCTACGTGCTCGTACCCCGGTCGAACGGCGTTTTTCAGATTCCGCAGGTGGCGTTGAGTTTCTTCAACCCCGAACATGGGCGTTACGAGACCCTGAGTCCGAGGCCGACCTCGGTCCGAGTAACCGGTACCTCCGTAGCGCCGACCGCCACCTTGACGTCCACCTCCGGTTTGCCTGTTGATGATATTGCCGGCCTCCTGCCGAGCGTGCGTTCGTGGAGCCGGCTGGGGCGATTGCCGCTCCATCGTGTGGTGTGGACCTACGTACTGCTCGTCCTTCCTCTGGTCGCCCTGATCGGAGCTATGGCCTATCAGCGTCATAGCGATCGCCTGTCCGTCGATCTCAGCTATGCCCGGAATCGAAGGGCTCACCCCGTCGCCCGGAAGCACCTCAAGCAGGCCGAGGTTCTGTTGTCGCAGAACAATCCAAGGGCCTTTTACGAAGAGATCGAGCGCGCTGTATTGTCCTTCATCGGCAATCGGTTGAATGTGGCCGAGCTCGGCATGACCCGCCAGGAGTTGATCGTAGCCTTGCAGCAGCATCGAGTCAGCGAGGATATTCAGCGTATGCTGCTGGAACTGCTAGACGAATGCGACCGGGTGCGGTTTGCTCCTATTCCTCCTAACCGCGAGGCGATGAATACAGCGTGTGACCGGGCCAGCACGTTGATCGTTCAACTGGATCAGGTTTTTACGGCACTGGATAAATGATGCTACTAGATAAACGATGATGGAGTCATGCTGAGGGCTGTTCAGTCGATTAAAGGATTCCTCGTTATCTGCGGGCTGGGCCTAGTCAGTTCGTTGTTCGCAGGGGGGGCTGTTTACGGCCAGGCGGCGGAGGCCACGCGCTTTTTCGACGAAGGCAACCAGTTTTATCGCGCGGGGGAATACGAGGAAGCCATCCAGGCCTACGAGAAGGCGATAGCACTGGGGTATACCAGCGGCGCCCTGAATTATAACCTGGGCAATGCCTACTACCGCAGTGACAACCTGGGGCAGGCCATTCGTTATTACGAGAAAGCCCGGGTCTTCCTGCCGGACAATCCGGAACTGCTTCACAATCTGGAGATCGCTCGCTCGCAAACCGAGGACCAGATTTCCCGCCTCCCCATCCCTTCCTGGCTGGCCTGGTGGCAGGGGCTGGTCGCCAGGAACAGAGCCTGGGCCCTCTTTTTGACGGGCTTCCTGGTCTATGGGCTCGCCATCGGTTTATTTATCCACCGCATCCGAACGCATACGCAAAATCCCTGGCATCGTCGCGCGAGATCGTTGTCCCTCCTCGTCGCTCTTCTGTTGTTCGCAGCATCTTTTGCCGCCTCGTTACAGTCGGAGCGCCTGGGGCAGGCCGTGATCGTGGCCGACGAGGTAGAGTTGCGGGAGGGGCCGGCCGAAACCAGCGAACCGGTGATGTCCATACACGAAGGGCTGGTGGTCGATCTGATGAATCAAGACGCGAACTGGGTCGAAATCCGATTGCCGAACGGTACGCGGGGATGGGTGTCTCAGGCCGCCATTGCTGACGTATAGCTGATTGGATTCGATGCCCGCTCATAGTATCCCGTTTGCCGGCTGCATCGAGGTCATCTGTGGCTCTATGTTCAGCGGTAAGACCGAAGAGCTCATCCGCCGGCTCAAGCGGGCGCGCATCGCCCGGCAGCGAGTGGAAATATTCAAACCGATCATGGATGAACGATTTAGCGTCGAGGATGTCGTCTCCCATGATGAAAACGCAATTCCCTGTACCCCCGTCCATAACGCGCATCAAATTTTGCTCCTGAGTGAAGAGGCCGACGTCATCGCGGTGGATGAAGCCCAATTCTTCGACCTTTCTCTGGTAGACGTTTGTGAGCAACTTGCGAGGAAGGGAAAGCGTGTAATCGTGACCGGGCTCGACCAGGATTACCAGGGTAGGCCGTTCGAACCCTTGCCTCAACTGATGGCTGTCGCCGAGTACGTAACCAAACTGCACGCAGTCTGTATGGTCTGCGGCGGGCCGGCAAACCATTCGCAGCGCCTGGTTGCCCACGGGTCTCGGCTGCTCATCGGAGCGGGCGAGATGTACGAGCCTCGCTGCAGGCGTTGTTTCGACCCCGAGCGGCTCGACGAGAAGAAGGCGGCTCGAAAGGGGGCCACGTAAGTTTGCACCCGTATTGTTTGCAAGTGTCTGGGTCGGCATTTATGTTGTCTCCACGGTCAAGAAGCGAGAGCTCCGGAAGAAGGTGACCTCCCTGTTTGGGCTCCTCGCATTACTTAGTGATGTTACGCGAACTGTGCACAGCAGGCGGATTGACGCGGCTTTGCACGGCTGCAAAGCCGCTCTGGCAGCACGTATGCGCATCCGGCGCGTAACATCTGTTACTTAGTCTGATATGCCTGATCATTCGTATTTAGTTACAGCAAGAAAGTATCGACCGCAGCGTTTCCATGAAATCGCCGCACAGGAACACGTAACGGAAACGCTGAAAAATGCGATATGCCTCGACCGTCTGGCTCATGCCTATCTATTCAGCGGTCCGCGCGGCGTCGGCAAAACGACAGCGGCTCGCATCCTGGCCAAAGCGATCAACTGTACGACCCCGCTAGCAGAAAGGGACCAGGGGGAGCCGTGCCGCTCCTGCCCCTCGTGTACTACTTTCGAAGAGGGGCGCAGCCTGAGCATCATCGAGATCGACGCGGCCTCGAACAACCGGGTCGAGGACATACGGGATTTGCGCGAGACGATCCTCATCCCGCCCCAGGGGAGCCGGAAGAAGGTGTACATCATCGACGAAGTGCACATGCTGTCCAATGCCGCCTTTAACGCACTGCTCAAAACCCTGGAGGAACCGCCGTCCCACGCCCTCTTCATTTTTGCGACGACGGAACCCAACAAGGTGCTGCCCACCATTCTCTCTCGTTGCCAGCGCTTCGATTTCAGGCGCATTCCCGTCGCGGAGACGGTTAAACACCTCGAGGTCATCTGCCAGGCCGAAGGAGTCGACGCTGATGAAGCGTCGTTGCTTTTGATCGCACACAAGGGGGATGGGGCCTTGCGCGATGCCCTGTCGGCGTTCGATCAGGCGGTTTCGCTGTGCGGAAGCTCGTTGACGTATACCGAACTCGCGAAAGCGTTCGGCGTTGTGGGCGTCGAACTCTTTTTCGAAGTAACGGACTGTATAAGCAAGGGGGACAGCGCCGGATTATTGCTTCTCGTAGAACGGATACTGAGCCAGGGATATGACCTGCAAGAGTTCCTTGTCGGCCTCTCAGCGCATCTCAGAAATCTGATCGTGGCCCGAACGATGCCTGACACGGCGCTCATCGAAGCTGCCGAATCGGTGAAGACGCTATATGCAGAAACGAGCGCTCAGTTCAGTGAAGCAGACCTGTTGAGACTACTGATGGTAGTCGCCGACGGGGAAGAAGTGCTCAAGACGAGTGTGCAGCCCCGATTGCAACTCGAGCTGACGCTGCTCAAGATGTCTGCAATGGCTCACGCGGTAGACCTCAGAGAAGCGCTCAAGAAACTGGAGTCTCTCGAAAAACAGGTGCAGCAGGGCCAGCGGGAAGAGCTTCGGCCCTCGTCGCAGCCCGCTCCGGCATCGCCTTCCACGTCTTCGCCCCGAGACACGCAGCAGAGCGATGCGCAGAAAGATACACTGGCGCGTGGGCAGTCGATCTCTGAAGGGAGCTCGGCCCCGGTATTGCCGCTCTCAGCAGCCAGAGATCGAGAACGTTTCCCGTCGAGCGAGGGCCCTGCCGCCGGCTCGATCCGGACCGAAGCGGCTCTTTCTCATCCAGCGATACCGCAAATGGAGCACGAGGCAGCCCAGGATCCAGGAACTGATCCCGGCGAAAGCAAGACCTCGCGGGGCACAGCTGCCGAAAAACCGGCTATGGCGAACCCGCCTCAGCAAGCAGAGATGGGTAGGGGAGCAAGCGCCGGCAAGACGCCTCGCGAGCAATACGAATCGCTGTATGGTGCGCCCGCCCTCCGAAAGGTCCAGATGAAGCCGAAAGAGACCAGGGCGCCCGCCTCCGCAGCGGCTCTTCGCGATGAAGTGCTCGTTACGGAAGCAGCAGCATCAAAGGATGTGGACTGGGTTCGAGGGGTCTGGACCTCGTATCTCCACCACGTCAAGTCCGAACGTATCCATGTGAGCGCTTTGCTGCAGCATGCGGCCCCGCTCGATGTGCGGGACGGCACGCTGGTTCTGTCCGTGCCGGACGAATTTCACAAGCGAATGCTGGCGAGCCAGAACGAATTCCTCGTGGATAATTTGATGCAGTTCGTGTCCCTGCCGATCCAGAGACTGAGCTTCGTAATCGATCTGGCCAGGGCCGAGGAAAAGGCTGCTCATGATGCTTCCAAACATATAGACCCTCATGAATATATGCGGCAGAAGCGCCAGGAAAATCCAGTAATACGGGCAATCTTCGAGGAATTTGGCGGCGAAATGGTGTGGTGACCACGATGGAGAGGCCATGCGCTTTTCCTTCGTTGTTCTCCTGGGTGATCGCTCTCAGGGTGTTTCTCATAACGAAAACTAACGGTAGAATCATGTCAGACGAATTGAACATGGCCGATATGTTCGGCAAAATGATGGATATGCAGCGCAAGATGACCGAAGCCCAGGAGGCTCTCGGCGATAAGACGGCGACAGCCGAAGCCGGCGGCGGCATGGTTAAGGTAACTGCCAACGGGCTGCAGCGGATCACGGCCATCAAGATCGATCCGGATGCCGTTGATCCCGACGATCTCGAGTTGCTCGAGGATCTCATCATCGCTGGCGTCAACAAAGCGTTAGAAGAAGCCTCTCAAATTGCCAAGGGGGAAATGAGCAAGGCGGCCGGCAGCATATTGCCCCCCGGTTTCGACATTAACCAGTTAGGTTTTTGATGCAGTTTACGTCTGAAGCAGTCGAGTCTCTGGTCGAGCAGTTTACCAGGCTGCCCACCATCGGTCGGAAGACAGCGTACCGGCTCGCTGCATTCGTCTTGAAGATGCCCCGAGAAGAGGTGGCCGAGCTGGCTAAAGCCCTCCTCGCCGTCAAAGACAAAGTGAAATACTGCCGGGTCTGTTACAACGTAGCCGACGAAGATCTCTGTCCCATCTGTGCCTCCGCCAAACGGGACCGGAGCGTGATTTGTGTGGTGGAGGAATCCAACGACGTCATGGCGCTCGAACGCACGAACGAATATTCGGGGGTGTATCACGTGCTCGGCGGCGTGATTTCTCCGCTCGACGGTATCGGGCCGGAAGACCTGCACGTGAGAGAGCTGGTCGCCCGTGTGCAAGGCGGTGTTCCCGAGGAGTCGGAGTCTTCGTTCGAACGGGAGACGGAGGACGATCACGCTCCGGTCAAAGAAATCATCCTGGCCCTGAATCCCAACGTAGAAGGGGACACTACGGCCTACTACCTTTCGCAACTCTTGAAGCCTTTCGGGGTCCAGGTGTCACGGATCGCAAGAGGCCTGCCGATAGGAGGAGACCTGGAATATGCCGATGAAGCCACACTCTCTCGGGCGCTCGAAGGCCGGGTTACGCTCTGAGCGGGGAGGATGTGGAACGCGTATCCCCGTTTCAGCGACTCCTGCAGCCATGATTGCCCCCATCCCTCTCTGTGCTGACCTGCCATGCTTAGCCGACGTTTGACGTATCTGTTGTTTCTGCCGGTCCTGCTGGTCTTGCTGGGGTATGTGCTCTACCCCAGCCTGCGTACCTTTTTGCTGGGCGTGGCTGGCGAGCAGTACAGCGAAGTATTTTCTTCCTGGCGCTCGGCCAACGTGAGGGCGCTCTACAACTCGGTGCTCATCTCCCTGTGGACCGTGCTGGGAGCAGCCGTGCTGGGTACGTCGCTGGCTTATTTTTTCTACCGGTTCGATTTTGCGTTCAAACAGCT
The DNA here is from genome assembly GCA_964525535.1 of uncultured Rhodothermaceae bacterium. Lineage (GTDB taxonomy): Bacteria > Bacteroidota > Rhodothermia > Rhodothermales > JAHQVL01 > JAHQVL01. The sequence continues at coordinate 36,682 of CAZGHT010000010.1, read as the reverse complement.
GCTGATGTCGGTGGCAGCGCTGCCGCTGGCGTTGCCGCCTCTGGTCGGCGTACTCGCCTTTTTGTTCCTGTATGGGGAAAGCGGCATTTTACCCAGAGGGCTACAAATGTTGTTCGGTCTGGAGAACGTGCCCTTTGCCTTCGAAGGGTTGTGGGCCGTCCTGTTCGTGCACATATACACGATGTACGTGTATTTCTACCTGTTCGTGATGGCGGCCCTTCGTGGGATTGACGGCAGCCTGCTCGAAGCGTCCGCTGGCCTGGGCGCATCAGCGTGGGTGACCTTCAGAAAAGTCATCTTGCCCCTGCTGAGGCCGGCGCTGGTCAGTGCATCCCTGCTGGTCTTCATGATTTCCATGGCCTCGTTTACGGCGCCGCTGCTGTTTGCCGGCAACGAGAATTTCTTGACGCTGCAAATATATAACTATAAGACGAACGGCGACCTCGAGTTGTCTGCCACCGTGTCGACGGTCCTGACCCTGATCTGCCTGGTTTTTCTCTTGTTTATCGAGTGGACGAATCGATCCTCGCGCGGCAAAAGCGCTGTAAAAGGCACGGCTGCAGCAGCCATACCCGTTCGGGGGGGCTGGCAACAGGCGTTGACTCTCTTCGGCGTTGTGGCCCTGCTCCTGTTTCTGCTCCTGCCGATCGCAACCATTCTGCTCATCTCGTTTGCCGAAGAAGGCAGCTGGACCTATCAACTGTTGCCGCAGCGGTATACCTTGTACAACTACACAGCTCTTTTCACTGATGCAGATATCCTGCAGCCTATCGTCAACAGCCTGCAGATGTCATTGCTCGCAACGGCGGCCAACGCCTTATTCGGTGTGGCGGCCGCACTCATCATTGCCCGAGGCGTGATTCGTGTCGTATGGAGGGAAGTCATTCGCGTTCTGGCCATTTTGCCTTTCGCCATTCCGGGTACGGTGATCGCCGTGAATATGATCGTCGCTTTTAACGAACCCACGCCCCTCTCGTTCGGGACCATCCTCGTTGGTAGTTTCTGGATATTGCCGCTGGCATACTTCGTGCGTCACATCCCTTTTGTGGTCCGCGCTACGCTGGCGGCGCTAGAAAATTACGACGACCGCCTCTCGGAAGCGTCTGCAAATCTGGGCGCCGGCTTTTGGATGACCTTTCGGCGGGTGATGTTGCCCGTTATCTCTGGGAGCATTCTGGCAGGGACCTTATTGACCTTCGTTACCGCTCTCGGCGAGTTCGTTTCTTCCATCGTGTTGTACATCTACAGCAATCGGCCGATCAGCGTCGAAATCTTGTCCCAGCTGCGTATCTACGAATTTGGTTCTGCGGCAGCGTACAGCGTCTTCCTGATGATCCTGATAGGGTTCTCCACGCTCCTGGTGCGAAGTGTCGGTTCCGACAGTGCGCTGGGACGAGCGTTCTGACGAAAGGATTTATCGAGTGCCCGGAACGAATCACCAGCTTGGCAGCCTTCGCCTTTTGGTGGGCGCGGGTTCCTCGGCAGCCGGTGTCTCTCTCAGTTCGACCCAGATGGGTTCCACGTCATGGATCCACCACCGGGCCGATAACCCTTCGTGATGCTCGAAGAAGTGTCCATTTTCCTCAGTAATGATTTTCCCCGAGTACGCGTCGATCCATCCTTCCTGACTGGGGACCAGCATGGCGTGTAGGCCATCGTTCCGGGTATTCATGAGAAAGATGAAGGCAAAATCAGGCTGTGAAACTTTTTGCTTGTCGCCATAGGCGACAATACCTTCTTTTCTGAGCTTTTCCAGGGCTCCGAGCAGTGCGCGGCGCGTCGATACTTCGCTCAATTCCGAAATAGCGGGTGGGAACAGGGCTTTCTGGACGGTTCTGGGGGAAACAGAATCCGGGGATGAAGAGAGCGAGTCAAGCGAAGGCGCATCGATCGGGATGACCTGCTCCAGTCCGCCGGTGCCGAGCGGCAACACCGATAACGGGCGGAGCTCCAGCGGTATTTGAGAAGAAGAAAGGCTATCTGCACCTGTCGAGGCAGTATCAGTAGGGACGTAAAAGGCCGATTCAGGGGGGGATGCAGGCGCGCGCGTCGATTTCGTACGGGCAGGTGGCTGCGAGGCAGATGCGGATTCGGCCGTGCTGGAAACGACCGGCCGGGGAGATTCTTGCGAACTCGGGTCGTCAGCGGCTTTCTCCGGGCTGATGGCGGGAGCGTTCCCGGAGAAATACGACCATGCCAGCGGGGCAAGGAGCACGAGAGCGAGAAGGGCCGCCGACAGAAGGAGGACGCCGTGGCGCAGTATCCGGCGAACAGGGGAGGGTATGCCGGGGTAAGCCTCGAAAAAAGTGACCGTATTTTCGTTTTCAAAACCGGGCGCCTTCGGGTTCGGCATCGTTTTGATCAGGTCCAGAACGCGCAACGGCCGCTTCTCGGATTCAACAGGGGAAGGGGCGGGTACAGGTTTGGGTGAGAGACGAATGGCCGGCAGCAGATCCGGGTTGTGCTCGGGGGCAGGGGGCGACGGCATGCCCTCGAGAAAGGCCGCCAGCAGATTCCGGTCGTTCTCGAAGCGGTCGTCCGGATCCTTTTGCAGACATCGGTGCACCAGGTCTATTAACCAGAGCGGAGTTTCCGGGCTCACCTCAGACAGGGGCGCAGGCGTGGCGTGAATAACCTTCTGAAGGAGCGCGAATGAGTTGTCGTCCTGAAAGGGGAGTTCTCCGGTCAAACACTGATATAAGATGACCCCCAGGCTATGCATGTCGCTGCGCGCGTCGAGGGGTTTCCCCATGGCCTGTTCCGGGCTCATATAGGCCGGCGTGCCCAGAACGCCCCGGGTCAGGTTGCTGTCCGGCTCGATTTGAGCGATGCCGAAGTCGGCAATGATCGCCTCTCCGGTGGTATCGATAATCACATTTGCACTTTTCAGGTCTCGATGCAGGATGTGTTGATCGTGCAGATACGCCAGCGCATCCGCCATCTGAAAGCCCCAGCGAGCCGCTTCGTCTACCGGGACGGGCCCGTCCGTACGGATGATGTCGCTCAGGGTTCTCCCGGCGATGTATTTCATCGCGATGTACGGGGTATCCTTCTCGATGCCGGCATCGTACACCGTGACGATATTCTTATGGTGCAGGGTCCCAAGCGCACGAGCTTCTCGGAGGAAGCGTTCTACGAAGTGGTCGTTGCTGGCCAGCTCGTTGTGAGGTACCTTGAGTGCGACAGGGCGGTCGAGAATCTCGTGCTGGGCGAGGTATACCGTTCCCATGCCCCCTGTACCCAGGGTGCTTTCTATCGTATAGCGAGCGAATTCTGGCGTTTTTGCAAAGTCCTGCATGTCGCCTATGTAGGGCGTAAGGAGCGCTTATATCAATGCGTTATACATCTTGATCATTCGTTCCGGTACTCCGGGCTTAGAGAATGGGACGAACCGTAAATATGTTACACGAACTAAACCCTTCACACAAGCTGTGCCAACTATGTCACGCATCCATTTATTGCTTTTTCTCATCGCGCCGGGGATACTCGTACAGGCCGGCTCACCAGAACAGGCCCATGCACAACGAGACGCGTTCGGCATAGGCCTTATGATCGGCGACCCGGCCGGCTTGAGCGTCAAACGCTGGTTATCGAATACGAGAGCGCTCGACGCCGGAGCTGCGTGGTCGGTGATCAACGATCCGGGAGCGCAGTTTCACGTAGATATGTTGTATCACCGTTCCGACCTCGAGGGCCTACGCGAAAATCGATCGTATGCCTATTATGGCATTGGAGGCAGGGTGAGGTGGAGTCGCGATGTGGCGAGACTGGGGATACGCATTCCTCTGGGCGTAACGTATCTGTTTCCCGGTGCGCCCCTCGATGCGTTCTTTGAGGTGGTTCCGGTATTCGACGTTGTCCCGGATACACGACTCATATTGAACCTGAGCATCGGGATGCGATACTACTTTTCGGCTTTGTAGATATTGACGTAG
>CAZGHT010000010.1:22542-32647 GCA_964525535.1 uncultured Rhodothermaceae bacterium | reverse complement strand
GTAGATATTGACGTAGGTATCGCGCAGGCAGGTGTCGGCGCGGAAGGTCGGGTCTGAAGATGCCAGCCCGTACATCCAGGCACGCTCAGGAAGCGTTCTTATTGGCTTCCCTTTTTTTCTTGCGTTGTTCGCTCTTTTTGACGCGATACTTGCCGAATGAACCGTTCGAAACTTTACCGCGCTTTGTTTTGCGATCTCCTTTTCCCATGGTACGTAGTTGTCAACAGGCGATTGATGATTCCGGGTAGGTACACGTGAAGATAATGAACGAGCCATTCTAGCCGAGGTTTCTAACCGCCCGTCCGAAAGGCCGGCACACCGGCGTGTAGGCCTGGATCTTGAACTTTGAACGAAGTGATTGGAGGTGGGAACCGCACATTTCGTTTCTGGTGGGAGCATTGCTTCCCCATATATACCGATTCGGGCTGTTACCCATGAAGGTTACCGTAATTGGCGCTGGTGCGATAGGCTCTGCGATCGCGAGAGATCTGGTCGAACGCGATACCGTGACGCAGGTCAACGTGTGTGACGCGCACGCGAGGCTGCTCCAGCAGCTTCATAATGAACTTCAAAATCCCAAGCTCCGTTCGTTCCAGGTAGATGCTCGCGATCAGCGCGTGTTGTCGTCGATTCTGAATAATTCAGCCGTAGCGATCGGATGTGTCGTTTCAACGCTCAACCCCAGCCTGGCCCGTTTGTGTCTCGATCAAGGCATTCATTTTTGCGACCTGGGGAGCGACGATACATCGATGCAGGAAATCCTGAGCCTGCACGAAGAAGCCCGGCGTAAGTCGATCTGGATCGTTCCGAACTGCGGCCTGGCGCCGGGGCTCGTGAACGTGCTGAGCCGTGCCGGCATAGCCCAGTTCGACGAGGTCGATGAAGTCCGCCTCCGCGTAGGGGACGTACCCCTGAATCCAGAACCCCCCTTCAACTTCCGGCTCTCCTGGTCGGCCAATAAAATCATAGAAGATTATACCCTGCCCGTGTGGCTTATCGAAGAAGGGAAAGTGATCGAGACGAAGTCCCTCTCGCGCGACGAGTCGCTCTATTTCGCGCCCCCCTTCGGTAAGATGGAAGCGTTCTGTACAGCAGGGGGCCTGGCTACGCTGGTTCACGACCTCGCCGATAAGGTGAAAACCCTCGACCACAAAACGATCCGATGGCCGGGCCATGCCGGCCAGATGCGCTTTTTGCTCGGGCTGGGGTTTGCCGAAGAACGGAAAATAGACGTGAGAACCCACCTGACGTATCGGGACGTGCTGATCCGGCGTATGAGACGGCGCCTCGGCGGAGAATACGAAGACGCCGTGCTCGTCAGAGTGTTGATTAAAGGCCGCGTCGAAGGGCACTCTCGAACGCTGGTGTACGAAATGGCGGAACTGTTTAGCGAAGACAAAAAGATGACCGCCATTCAGCGCACCACGAGTATACCGGCAGCCACCGTCGCATGCCTCATTGGTTCGGGACAAATCGAGCTTGGCGGCGCCGAGCCGGCGGAAAACGTGGTGCCTGCAGAACCCTTTCTCGAAACGCTCCGCGAACGAGGGTTAGCCATCACGAAAAAATGGTTTGACCAGGACGTCCCGGTGACCAGTCCCGATCTGGCCGGATGAATTACGGATCAGGGGCCGTAAGCGCGAAGCGTCGACCCGTTGAGCGAGCGACCGGGTTCGGTGGACAGGTAGACGCATAATGCCGCCAAATCTATGGCGGAAACGCCCTGCTGGTCGTCGTCTTCTTCGTCGTACAGTATCGTCGAGGGAGCGATCGTGTGAGCCCGAATGCCCGTGGCCTGATACTCTGCCGAAATCGATTCGACGAGGCGAACCAGGCCGCCCTTGGCTGCGGAGTAGGCCGCTTGCTCCCCCACACCCCGGTCGGCGCCCTGACCCGATGCAAAGGCGATGAGCGTCCCCGGATTATCCTGCATATGACGAAGGGCTTCTCTGAAGACCAGGAAGGCCGAGGTCAGGTTGAGCGCCAGCATCGCGTTCCACCTGTCGAAGGAGAGTTCGGTAAACGGGCGGCCGTCCCACCCTCCGACCGTATGGATGACCACGTCGGGAGATCCCACTTCGCCCTGAATGTGGTTAAAACAATCGACCACGGATCCTTCGTCGGTGACGTCGGCCTGCGTGGCCAGAGATACTTCGTAGGTGTCGACGATTTCCGCCTTGATGCGGTGGTCGACGGTGATGAGTGAGGCGCCGGTAGGTTGGAAGGCGGCCAGGATGCGTTGTCCGAGCCGGCCCGTCGAACCGGTGATGACGACGTTGGTGTGTGCAAGAGGTTTCGACATACGGGCTAGGGTGGATGGAGGAATTAATCCGGGTGGCGGGGTTAAGGAAGGGTTATTGCCCCGGAGACGAGCGGCCGGCCGGCTTCGTCTATGGCATACGTGATCTGGGCCGATGCCGGCGCCGCGAAAGCGGCGGTCAGCAGAAGGGCTCCCAGAAGGATTGAGTAACAGGGACGGACCGGATTACGGGTGAATGTCATAATCAAGCAGGGGGTGATGAACCGAGTTTCGAGAAATAGGAATCACTATGAAGGTACAATACGAGGCGACCAATGGCACAGGGGCATCCCATGGATTTCAGGTGCAGCAGGGTGGCGCCTGACAACAGGCTGCGTCGGTCAGCCGGGATCAAGACGAAGTATGGTCGTGCACGATTTTCCAGGCGCCGTCAATTTTGCGCAGTACTACGGTGAACAGCCCCGTCAAGTCGTCCAGAGGAGCTTGCCGTTTGAGGTGAAACCGCCCCAGCACGATGGCGGCGTCCGGCGAGAGCAGCTCCGTCTCGTAGAGTTCGAAGGAGAGCTCTCCCATGCTGGATCGATCGGGATAGGTGGCCTGATACCGGGCGAGCGTCTCCTGCCAGCCTCGCCGGACGGTATTGCCGGATACGAAACGCAACGAGTCGCTTTGCCAATACCCTGTCATGAAAGCCGCAATGTCGCCGGCATTCCAGTCTGCGACCTGTACGCCCATGAGGGCATGTATCGATGCAGTTTCTCGTTGCATTTCATCGGCTGTAGGAAGCGAATTCGAGCACCCGGCCAGGAGGAGACCGAGCGCCAGAGGAGCGTACGTTTTCAACATGTCATATTCGATAATTCATGGGGACCCAGCAGAACAAAAATACAAAACTCTTGTAATAGTGCACGCTTGATCTAATGGTTGGAGCTACGGTCTATATATATTAGATTAGTGATGTTACGCGAACTGTGCACAGCGGCTCGTTTTGCCGGCCTTGAAATCATGCGTTGCAGTCGGTTTCCGTCTGCTTCAGCCTTTTCAAAGCCGTTGTGGCTGGACGATGGCGCACAGATGCGTAACACCAGATTATAAGCACCAGGCTCACGTGCGATTTCACTGGATGACCTGTGCGTTCGAGCCGCCCCTTCAGTGCAGCCACTCTTTAATAAGCAGGAGATCGCTTATACGTACTTCTTGTTACAAACGAAATTGTAGCCTTTACTGCAATTAGCTTTTACCGAAATGCTTTACGAGCAGGTAAAGCACGTACGTACGGATGTAACCAGGTAACCAGTTTAGAGGTACGATATAAACAGTGCGATCACGTAGGTTTATTTCCGACTCGTCAGTTTATGGTTCCCAGTCTGTAAGTATCGGTATACAGCGACCGTTCAGGGTGTTCCTCAGCCTGGCGGCGTTGTCTATTACGTTGCTTGTCGGGCTGGTCAGCAGCGCCATGCCGCGTCAGATGCTCCCCGGCTCGACGCCGGCTCAGCGTACCCTGGCGGCAGCCGATACGGATACGGTGGCCATCGATGCAGCCGCTTTCGCAGCCGATACGACCGATTCCACCCGATACGCCCGGTGGTTGCCTCGTTTTCGGGGCGACCAGCGCACCTCGTCCCTGTTTCCCAGGACTCAGAGGCCCCTTTCAACGCAACTGGGCAACTACTGGAACCACGATATTACCCTGGATTCTACGGGGAGCTACATCATCTCGCGTGAATACGTCGGCAACCGGGACGTTCGCTATCCGCTGGTCGTCGATTACGACACCTATCGCCTCCGGCGCCTCGAGGTAGGCATCCGGCGCGAATTCGAGCGCCTGGCCGAACAGTCGGCGCAGCGAAGAAGGAACCAGCAAAACCGCGGCGGCCTGGGCTTCAACATCGTGGTGCCCGGTGGGCGAGAAAGCGCGTTCTCGACCATCTTCGGCACGACCGACATCGACCTGCGCGTCAACGGGCAGGCCAACATCAACGCCGGCTTCAACATACGCAAAAGCGACCAGCAGTCTGTGCTCACCGGCCGAGATACCCAGGTCGATCCCGAGTTCAGGCAAGACCTCCGCCTCGGCATCGTCGGCTCGATCGGAGACAAGATGAACATCGACGTCAACTGGGATACGGAGCGCGACTTCGATTACCAGAACCAGCTCAAGCTCCGTTACGAGGGTTACGACGACGATATCATCAAGAGCATCGAGGCCGGGAACGTCTTCCTCCAGACGCCTTCGTCCTTGATCCGCGGCGGCCAGAGCCTCTTCGGCATCAAAAGTGAATTCCAGTTCGGCGGCGTTCAGCTTCAAACCGTTATCAGCCAGCAGGAGGGCCAGTCCAACAGCCTCAACATCGACGGCGGATCCGAGACTGTCAGCTTCGACCTCAGGCCGACGGATTACGTCGAACGTACCCACTTTTTCCTGTCCTATTATTTCCGCAACCGCTGGGAGGAGGCGCACATCGAACCTCCTCTGATTACCGTGGCGGACGGCTTCGAACGCATCACCCGGATCGAAGTATGGAAACTCGTCAGCCCGACGGCTCAGGAGCAAGAGCTCCGCAACGGACTTGCCATCGTCGACCTCGGCGAGGAACCCGCCGTCCGGACCGAAGCCAACAATTACCTGGAAACCAATCTGCCGCGACCGGAGATCGATGTCCACGACGAAGCGACCGTCACGACCGAACAGCTCGACGCGTTGGGGTACGAGAGCGATCAGGACTACCAGACCAGCCAGTTTTTCAAGAAACTCGAAGAAGGCCGCGATTACACGTTCGACGAAGTCCTCGGCTACATCTCGATGCGCTCCCCGATACAGGAAACCTTCGAAGCGCTCGCCGTGGCCTACGAGTACGTAGCGAACGGCCAACGCTTTCAGGTGGGCGAGTTTGCGAGCGAAAAGCCGGAAAGCGATTCGAGGCTCATCCTGAAGCTGCTCCGCCCGACCACGAACACGCAGCCGAACGCCGAGACCGGTTCGAACCCGGCTACCTGGTATCTGGAGATGCGCAACATTTACCCGCTCCAGGGGCGGGGTTTGAATGCGAACGACTTCGAGCTGCAGGTTCAGTACCGTGCTCCGGGACAACCGTCCTCGAAGACGTTGCCCGGCGTCGGCCGTGGAAAAACGCTCCTCCAGATTCTCGGCCTCGACCGCCTCAACGTCGAGGAAGCGCCACGGCCCGACGACCGCTTCGACTACCTCGTCAATTACACGATCGATCCGGGCAACGGATTGCTGATCTTCCCGTATCTGGAGCCGTTCGGAAATCGCATCGAAGATGAGATCAACGAAACCGTGAGCGATGAATCGGCTCGGCAAGAAGCCATCGACCAGTTCGTTTTCACGAACCTGTATACCAGGAAGAAAGAGAACGCCCGGCGAGATACGCAGCTCGACGTGTATCAAATCAACGGGTCCTACAAGGGCGCCGTGCAGGATTTCTACAGCTTGAATGCCTTTGCCGGCATCGTAGAGGGGTCCGTCAGGGTGACCGCCGGCGGGACGCCCCTGCAGGAAGGGGCCGACTATGTGGTGGACTATCAGGGCGGTACAGTCAGCATCACCAACCCCGCCTTCCTGACCGCCGGCCGAAATATCAGCATCGACTACGAGTCCAATTCCCTCTTCAGCATTCAGAAAAAGACGCTGATGGGCGCGCGCATCTTCTACGAGCTCGAAGACAAGCTGAACGTGGGAACGACGGTCATGCGGCTCAGCGAAAAGTCGCCCGTCGACAAGTTCCGGCTGGGTGAAGAACCGATCGCGAATACCATCTGGGGGGTGGACGGTAACCTGAGGGTCGAACCCCGCTGGCTCACTCGTGCGGTCGACGCGTTGCCGCTCATTCAGACGCGGGCGCCCAGCTCGATCGGGTTGACCGGCGAGTTCGCCCAGTTGAGACCTGGCCACACCGAAACGACGGCGTTCAGCCGCAGCCGGCGTGAACTGAGAGACAACGGACGCGACTTCAACAGCGATGAACTCGAAGGCATCTCGTACGTGGATGACTTCGAAGGGTTCGAGACGACCTTCTCCTTGAAGCAGGCCGGCGCCTGGCAGCTCACCGCCCCGCCCGACTCCATCCGCCCCAACGTCAACCCCGGTCCGGCCCTGCCTCGCTTGACGAGGGACTCCCTCAAGACCAACTGGCGAGGAACCTTCGCCTGGTATACCCTCAACGTTAATACGATCCGGCAACTCGAAGGAGCGACGCGCTTCAACGACGCCGTGGGTATCGTCCAGATCAACGACGTCTTCCCCAACCGCGACACGCGCGGCGAAGTGGATCGCACGCTCTCGACCCTCGACGTGTACTTCGATCCAGGAGAACGGGGGCCTTACAACTATACCCGAGAACTCGATCGATTTCTGCAGCAACCCCAGGATGCCTGGGGCGGCATGGTGCAGCGCATCCCGCAGGGGTTCAACGATTTTAACCTGAAAAATATCGAGTTCGTCGAGTTCATCATCAAACCTTTCCCGGAAGGGGGCGCCGACGCCGGGCCTGATGCAAAACTCTTCCTCAACCTCGGCTTCATCTCGGAGGACGTCATCCCGAACAACCGGTTGAATAACGAAGACGGGCTTTCGCTCGCCTCTGTCGGTACACCGCCCGACCAGTGGGGGCGCACCCCGTCCGTCGTTCCAGACAACATCATCAACCTCCAGGGCAGTGTTACAGAGGATCTGGGCCTCGACGGGTTATCCTCCTACGACCAGATCAACTACGACCCTCAGGCGACCGAGCAGGTTGTGTTTGCCGACTTTCTCGCTGCCGTGGAGGCCGGAAACAATGGCGATCCACGCTACGCACGGGAGCTGGCCAAGATCCGAATCGATCCCTCCGGCGACGACTACCACTACTTCGGCAACGATCAATATTTCCTCCAGGCCGGGGTCTACGAAGACCTGCCCACCCTACAGCAGCGCTTCAGCCGGTATTTTCCTTCGACCGAACTCAATGCTTTCGAAACGCAGAACAAACTGGCCACCAATACTTCGGTCAAACTGGGCAATTCGCAGTTCCCGGACTCGGAAGACCTGAACCTCAACTCCGCTGTCAGCAGCGCCAACCGGTATTTCGAGTACGAGATACCGCTCAGTGAGGCCCTCTTGATCGAGCAGGGCCGGCCGGATCAACTCGACGACTTCGTCGTGGGCCCGGTCACGGATGAGGACGGCACGCCCACCGGATGGTACCAGATCAGGGTGCCGGTACAGAAGCCGGACCGTGTTGTAGGAGACATCCAGGACTTCAGCCAGATCGAGTCATTGCGCCTCTGGACCACCGGGCACCAGGTGCCCATCACCGTGCGCTTCGCCACCCTCGACCTGGTCGGCAGCCAGTGGCGCAAAAGCGAGATCGTTGAAGAGGAGCGGCTCGACGACTCCTTCCTGCCGATGAGCGACGCCGAAACCCGCCTCACGATCTCGAGCATCAATAACGAAGAGAATTCCGACGTGTACCGATCCCCGATCGGGACGGTGATCAGCCAGACGCGGCTGGCGACCGGGGGCACCCAGAATTCGCGAGAGCAGGCCCTGGTGCTCCGTACTGAGAACCTGCCCGCCGGTACGCAGCGCGCTATTTTCAAGACGTACGCGTCGCCGCTGGATCTGCTCAAGTATTCCAATTTGCGCCTCTTCGTTCATATGCACGGCGAACTGGCCAACGGACAAGACCTGGCCGACCTGCCGGATCAGGAAGCGCGCGATAAGGTCCGCATCTTCATCCGGCTCGGCGCCAACGAAACTAACGACTATTACGAGTACGAGCAGCCCCTTTCGCCGAGCCTCTTCCCCTCGGTCGATCCGGATGAAATCTGGCAGACGCAGCAGTCGTTCAACGGGGACATTCTCGATCTCAACTCCGTGAACATCGAGCTCGGGGCGTTGAACCAGCTCAAGGTGGCGCGCGACGAAACAGTCGACGAAGATGGGGTGCCGTTCCCTACCGACAGCCTCTTCTGGGATATTCAGGACGGCGTTCGAGTGGTGCCTGACGTTGAACAATTTGCGCCTCCCGGGACGCGCCTCGCCATCGTTGGGACGCCCTCGTTGGACCGCATCAACACCATGGTGATCGGCATCCGCAACCCGGTTCCAGAAGATGGAGGGATCGGCGACGAGCTGGGGGACGTCACGCTCTGGATCAACGAGTTGCGCACCTCCGGCTACGACGAGGCGAACGGGTGGGCCGCCCTGGCCAACGTAGACGTCCAGCTCGCCGACCTCGGGCGTTTCAAGGCGAATATCCGCCGGCAGACCGACGGATTCGGTTCGCTCGAGAGCACCCTCGGCGAGCGAGATCAAAATAACATCAACAACTGGAGCGTCGCCGGCGACCTCAACGTGGATAAATTCCTCCCGGAACGCGCCGGCTGGTCGATCCCGGTGTCCGCACAGGTCCAGTCCAACACCTCCACGCCCCGATTCGCGCCGAGCCGGGGCGACGTCCGCCTGGTCGAGATCAAAAACCAGATCCGCGACAACCCCGATCTCACTCCGGAAGAGCAAGAGATCCGTATCGACGAGGTGACGGAGGCCGCTCAGACCCAGAGTTATACCCGCTCCTATTCGTTCCGCGTATCCAAACAGAATTCCCAGTCGCCCCTGGTGCGCGTCCTGGTGGATGGACTCTCATTCAACTATTCCTATTCGGATACCGATTCCAGAAGCCCCTCCCAGAAACTGCGCGATTCCTGGCGCTGGTCGAGCAACCTCAATTATCGCCTGACCGTTCGCCAGCCCAAAACGGTGCGCCCGTTGTGGTTCCTGGAACCCATCCCGGTATTCGGGTTGCTGGGAGATCTGCGTTTTAATTATCTGCCCCAGTCGATTACAGCCGGCGCACAGGCGTCTCGAAATTTTTCGGCGTCCCAACAACGCGCGCAATTCGCCCAGACGGACCTCGAAGAGCGTTCCCAGTTCCCGGTTCGCGAACAGCACACGTTTACGCATCGCAGAAACGTGAGCGTACAGTATAACCCGTTTGAGTTCTTGAATCTCAGCTTCGACACGAGCACCAACCAGAGCCTTAACCAGCTCGGCGTCGATACCACGTTCAGCGTGATCGACCTGGCCCGCGACACCCTGTACGAAGGGCTGCGGATCCGGGAAGCGTTCAACCGCCCCGAGCTCGACATCACCCAGGACGACGAAGGGATTACGGCTTTCGAAGTGCAGAGCCTCGAAGTGTTGTCGGCCCGGAAGGCCTTCAGCGGTTTGCTCTCGAACGACGAGGACCTGCGCACCGAGCAACACGACCAGCGCTTCAACGCGACCCTCCAGCCCAACTTCAGCCGTACGGGGGCCTTGAACTGGATTACGATTCAGCCGGTCAACTACGCCGTCACGTACGGATGGCAGAATGCGGCGGCCAGCCAGAACACGGGCGCCAGCGTGCGCAACCAGGTGAGCCTTCGCAGCGGTCTGACGTTGCGTCCGATCGAACTCTGGCGCAAGATTCCCGTGTACGAAAAGCTGGAAGAACAACAACGCACGGCGGAGCAAGAAAACCAGCGAAAGCGCCGGGAACGCGATCAGAGGCGGCAGGAACGCAGGGAAGCCCGGCGCGAGGCGAAAGCAGAACGAAGGCGGCTCCGAAGGGAGGAGCTCGCTCGCCAGCGAGAGCTCGAAGAAGAGCTTCGCCTCGAAGAGGAGCGGCGGGAGGAAGAGGGGCTTCCGGAGCTGACCGACGAAGAAAAGGACGCCATTCTGAACGGGCAGGATCCCCAGGCGCCCCCTTCAGATACGCTCGTTGTACAACCCGACACGCTCCTTGCACAACCCGATACGCTCGTCGCACAACCCGATACGCTCGTCGCACAACCCGA
>CAZGHT010000010.1:11331-22442 GCA_964525535.1 uncultured Rhodothermaceae bacterium | reverse complement strand
TTGCACAACCCGATACGCTCGTCGCACAACCCGATACGCTCGTCGCACAACCCGACACGCTCGCCGCGCAGCCCGATACATTGGGCGCCCCGGGCCCGCAAGGGCCGCCGGTGGAGGAACCCGAAGAGGAGAAAGGAGGATTCAAGCTGCCCACGCCGAAGCCGCTGGCGTTGTTGAGGCGGATCGTGCTTGCCGCAACAGGCGTCCGAGACCTCAGCGTGACCTATACCGGAACCCGCAACGCTTCGTCGAGCAACGTCGGCATCCCGCTCCGAAGCAGTACGGGCGACCTCGAGGATGTCACCGTGAACTATAGCCTGATCGATGCGCTGTTCAGAGGGAAAGGCCCGTCCGTCGGGTATCGCTTCGGCCTGGATCGGCGCATACCCCTCGACACGCGCGTCGTGACCGATAACTTGCAGGTGACCGACGTCCTTTCGGACAACAATCGCATTCAGGCTCAGACCGCGCTCAATCCGAGCACGAACCTGACGATCAACCTGAACTGGAACGTCGATTGGGGCACAAACGACAATTTTACCTTTCGCCCCAACATCAACGGGGTCGAAACGACCGAAACGGAACGAGGAAACAACAGGGCGTCCATCTGGGCGTTCAACGCGAATTACCTCGACCTCTTCGAAAGCCAGCTCGATACCTACGTCGAAGATGCCCAGCGAGCGGACAACATCAACAATCTCGGAGACGAGAACGGGGATGGTCGCGTCGTTTTGACGAACAAGACGCTCGTCGAGGACTTCATCGGGGCCTACGTCAACAGCAGTAGTTCGCTGGATAACCGGGGGCTCCTGCCCTTCCCCATGCCCGGGTGGCGGGTAAGTTATACGGGGCTTTCGAACTGGCCACTTTTCGAACTGGTCGCTCAGAATGCCACACTCCGGCACGGGTACAGCGCTGACTACAGCACCGATTATCGCTCTAATGTGTTCTCTGCCGGCGCCGATTCGCTGGCTACCTTCAACCTGAGCGGTAAGAGTATTCTGTACAACATCCCGGAAGTGGAATCCGGCGCTGTGCGTATCAACGAGCGTTTCCAACCGCTGATCGGGATGGATCTGAGCCTGAAAAATCAGATCCAGATGAATCTGGCCTGGAATAAGAGCAATACCTATTCGCTCAGCACCACGAGTTTTTCTGTCAACGAGAGCGAAACCAGCGAGCTCACCCTGACAGCCAGCTACCAGAAGCGCGGCCTCAAACTGCCGTTCTTCCGCAAACGATTGGACAACCGGGTCAGCTTCAGCTTTACATTCTCGCGCGCGGTGATCAACGACCAGCGGTTTCAGTTGCGGCTGGCTCTGGAAGACGCTATCGCGGCCGTCGACAACGGGGAGGCCTATGATTCGGCCAGCGCGCTGGAGGGAGATAACGTCTCCGTCGTGACGGCCTCCACCCGGCTGACCATCGCGCCGCAGATCTCCTATCAATTCAGCAACCGGGTGTCCGGCGATTTCAGGCTGCGCATCGAAAACTTCGACAGCAAAGACAGCCGAATCCCCTCGACGCGCACGACCTCAGGCACCTTCAATATCCGCGTCAGTATACAGAACTGACCCGATACAGAACGGCCCCGCCGTTGTTATGTGTACGAACTGCGTACTGCATGCCCTGAAGACGGTCAGCGGCGTGTAAAAAATGAAAGTGCGGGCCTAAAAGCATGGAAATGGAAGAAGTCGTTGTCTGCAACCTCGGTCGCGTGCCGTATGAGCCCACCTGGAAGCTGCAAAAGCAAATCCAGCACATGCTCGTACAGGCAAAACGCGCTGAGCCTCCGTTGCCGACCCCTCACGTATGGCTCCTCGTTGAGCATCCTCCCGTGTATACGCTGGGTAAAAGTGGTAAAGCGGATCACCTGTTGATTTCCGAATCGGCGCTGGCGCAGAAAGGAGCCGCCTTTTTGCGGATCGATCGAGGAGGGGATATCACCTTTCACGGCCCCGGACAGCTGGTGGGGTACCCGATCCTTGACCTCGATCGGCTCGAGCCGGATATCCACCTGTACCTCAGAAACCTGGAGCGCATGATCATCGACGTCTGCGGGATGTATCAGGTCTCTGGCAAACGCGTCGAGGGGCGCACTGGTGTGTGGGTGGAGGACGATGCCGGAGGGCCGGAACGCAAGATATGCGCAATGGGCATTCGGTGCAGCCGGTGGGTTACGATGCACGGCTTTGCATTCAACCTCAACACCGACCTCTCCTACTTCGATCACATCGTCCCCTGTGGCATCTCAAACCGCGAAGTGACCTCTCTGGCCCGAGAAACAGGCTGCCCGGTGGACGAAAAAGCCGTCGCGACACAGGTGATCCATGCGTTTTCTGATGTATTCAATGTTCGGATACGTACATTAGAATCCAGACAATCGATAGAATTCCTGGAAACATTCGTCGGGCAATCGGTTGAATTGGACCATGTTTAAGCCTCACAGGTAATCCCCGTTATGTCTTTTGATGCCCGGCGGTTCACGCAGCAACTCTTATCTGAATCCTTGTTCTACGACGAGGAGTACGGTACTATCGGCAATCTGAGTTTGATCGATACCCGGAATGCTAAGGAGCGATTCGTCGCTTTTTATTCCCCCCAGGAAAAAGCCTATCTTCTGGAAAAAGCCGTCGAATGGGATCCCATGAATGCGTCCGATGAAGATGACATCGGCTATGCCTTCGCTTCGGATACAGAAAGCCATCTGGTTTCCGAGGACGTGGAAGAAATCGCAAAGGCATTGATGAATCTGGCTCAGGAGCACAATCTTCAGCCCAGCATCGTGCTTTCCTTCGAAGACGACGACGACGTCGTCTGAGTCGCGCGCAGCGCACGCGGCGATGTCAGTAAGAGTAGGGTCCAGCCGGCCAGGAAGGACACGCCTCCGAGGGGGGTGATGGCGCCCAGCCACGCCGTGTCGGTCAATACCAGCGTGTAGAGGCTGCCTGAAAAGACAACGATGCCGGCGATGAAGCAATACCCCGTCTTTTGAAACAGCGGGCCCTTCGTATAAATACGGTAAAGGCCGAGCACGATCAGCGCAAGCGCATGGTACATCTGATACCGTACGGCGATCTCGAACGTGTCGAGCCGTTCCGCAGGTACGGCCTGTTCCAGTGCGTGTGCTCCGAAGGCCCCGGCCGCTACCGACAACGCTGCAAATAAAACGCCTGCCTTGAAGAAAGTCATGTACGTTAACCCGTAAATGAATGAATCATCGAACCCGGGTTAAAGTATGCGTTTTGCTGTTGGAAGGTGTGTTAATTTGGTAATAATAGGTGCCTGCAGGCAGATCCTCTCCCGAGATGAGGACTTCGTGGACGCCGGCCGGCTTGAACCCGTCATCCACCGTTTTGACGAGCCGGCCGAGCGCATCATAAAGCGCGACTTGAACGGGCTCCGCGTGGGGAAGCGTATAGCTGACCCTCGTCGTATGACGGAACGGATTCGGATAAGCGTTGTCCAGCTCGAAGGAGCCCTGCGGCAGTGGGTCGTGATTGGATTCAATGGACGTTTGTACGGGCAACATCGCACTGGCGGAATAGACCCGGTCGCCTGAACGATTGTTGTTGTCATTGCCGGCTACGCTGGCCGCGTAGATCACGACGTCTTCCGGGTCTGAATCCGGTGCAACCCAACGAATGGTCCATTCGGCGGCGTCGTCCACTTCTTTGGCCCCGTTATGGGTGATGTATTCCTTCAGGGCGTCGGCAAATTTGGTGCTGTTGTCGGCGAGCCACGTCCCGGCCGGCTGGGTCGATTCGCTGGCGCTTCTCGCCGTAGCCTGGAAGCCAAATCGAGACGCTCCGGCCTGTTCGATTCGAACGGTGATGGATACGGTGTCTCCCGCCTCGAATTGATCGGGGATCGTAATGGATAACGTGCCGGCGCCGGAATTGAGTTCGAATGAATCATGGCATCCACTGAGCGCACAGGTGTTTTCGTTCGGAGGAGCGCCGGCCCGGTTAGCCGGAGCTCCGTCGCTGTTTGTCAGCGCCTGGATGGGGAGGAAAAGGATCAGGCCAATGGCAATAAAGGCGACGGGTAATAACAGTTTTGACATCATAAAGGTGTTATTGGATTGGAATGTGATGAATCAGGGTGTGAAGGCGTGCAACAATTACATAGTGATGCTACGCGAACTGTACACAGCAGGCTGGTTTACGCGGCTCTGCCTACGTACTCAGCATACGTACGAAGCCGCTCTTGCAGGACAAATGCGCACCCGGCGCGTACCATCTGTGATATACAGAATCTGAGGGGAGATCGGAGGGCGTCTCATATCAAAAGATCTCTCGATACCAGAGGGGATCTGGGAGGGAACATCAAGGAGTCGATATGAGCCCGCAGATAAAAGAACGCACGCGGAGAGGTTGTCAGAAATGTCAACAAAAGTTATGCCATCCGCAGGTAAAAAAACCGGTTAGCGGGTACAACCCACTAACCGGTGCACGTCATCGAGTGCTTAGAAGCGGTATTCCTCTAAGCGCTGGGAAGGGAAGAGCAAGGGGCATTGCCGGTACGACAATGCCCGGGAGAATCAACGGCGAAAACCCGGCAGGGATCAACCAGGCTGGAGTATGGAGATGGATTCGAGCAGCGCTTCCTCCGGGACGTCCTCCCGGGGGGCGTCGCCCCAGAGCCGTTCCAGATCGTAGAAGGCGCGTTTTTCCTCGTTGAACACATGGACGACCAGGTTGACATAGTCGAGAAGCACCCATTGGAGGCTATCGAGGCCTTCCGTGTGCCAGGGGCGTTCGTTGCCGTGCTCGAGGATACGCATGCGGATCGCCTCCACAATGGCCTTGATCTGGAGTTCGGAATCCCCCGTGCAGAGGACGAAAATATCCGCGATACCGCTAACCTCGCGCATATCCATCACGACAATGTCGTAGGCTTTCTTCGAGAACGCAGCCTCTATGGCATGCTGTGCGAGTTCATGAACAGGAAGGTGAGCCTGTTGTTCGGCAGATTGAGATCTAGTTGGGTTAGGAAAGCTTTTGATGTTTGATCCGGTCATATAGCGTGTCCAATGTCAGTATGAGCTACCGATTCATTGTTTTGGTTGTCTGGTTCTGAAGGGAGTAAGGGTGACGTAGTCCTTACCGATGATGATGGTTGCATCCAGGTACTCCTCCGGGTCGATATCCTGCACGACGCGGTCTGCGGGGAGCCCCACGGCGGCGGCCAGCTTCTGAGCCGATTCCAGGTCCCCGATGCGGTCGTACACGACGGTCTGTTCCTGGTCGAACGAAGTATGGTTGCCTACTTCGACGACGTCGAAACCGTGTTGCCTGAGGTACTGGGTCATCTCTCCGGCCAGGCTGGATACCCCGCACCCGTTGCGAATACTGACCTGGATAACTTCACCGACGAGCGGGGTTGCTGTGTTGGCGCGATAGGGGTCTACGGACGTTGACGAGGTTCGGACCGCCAGTACGATGAGGACGAAAGCTACAGCCAGGCCGAATACAATCAACGCAACGTGTATTCGTGGACGATCTGAGGCGGTCTTTCGGGTACTCATATAATAGGCTGAGGACTCCCTGGCTGGTTTTGGATAGCGGCTCGTAATAACAGTTCGGTACTAGTACTTTTTCGTCTAAATAGAACACGCGGTCATCCCTCGTCCGGGGATGCCGCGCCGTCCTAAAAAAGTGTATGTATATGCTCCTTCGCGTTTAACGCGCACTATCATTCCAGAAGAGATCGTTTGGTGAATTGTAAGATACGTTGAACCGATTCATACTGCTGCTATACGGGCTACGATAATACCCATAAGGCGAAGCGTAGGAGCCGTACGGGCTCTGCCTGAAAGAAAGATGCAGTTGTACGTTTTCGGAAGGCCTGTAGGCCACCTCGGCATTTCTGACGAATACCTGTGCATTCCCGACTTCGTTGCCGGATACATCGCTATAGCTGGCTGCGTTGGGCGAATACGCCACGCTCACGTCGACACGAGCGGCGAGTTTCTGGTTGAACTGCCACATCATGGAGTTGGTGAACATACCCAGCGACGACGTCTGGCCGCCGAATGAGCTGGACGAAAACTCGATAGACTGGCCCATGCGGAAATGGGCAGGGTCGAACAACTTGTTCAACATAAACCCGCTGCTGTTCGTCGTATACAACTTGGCAGGAGCCCGTTGCTCGAGCGCTGTTTCTCGAAGCTGTGCCCCGGCAGGGGCGACGGTTCCGAGAACTACCAGTAAGAAAGCAAGTGAAATGACAATCCGCATGACGTCTGGGTGAGTCAAAATGGTAAGAAATATACGTTAAGTATAAGTGAGAGCGAGTACGCTGTCAATAACTTTCAGGGTAATCTTTTGTTCTCCGAGAGACTGGGAGCCCGGTTGTGGTCATTTCACCCGTTTTCTCCATCTATCGGCATACGGCAGCCAAAGTTTAGGTGTACATGAGCACGCGAATGCGCTCGGGCAACCGGCGCCTCCTCCGGATCGGCCAGGGATCTTCTTCCCGTTGAATATCATACACGTGATTCCGAGAAAACGCGTACCCGTTGGATTCAGATTCCCGGCGCTGCGTTACAGATATAACGCCTCAATATTCGCCTTTCGTATACGGAATCGAAAGTTATGCACAATTTTGTAACTCTGGGCATAGAAACTTCGTGTGACGATACAGCCGCAGCCGTGCTGGTCGACGGGGTGCTGAAATCGAATGTGATCTCCTCGCAGTGGGTACATGCCGCTTATGGAGGAGTGGTGCCGGAGCTGGCTTCGAGGGATCACCAGCGTCTTATTGTCTCGGTGACCCGGCAGGCGCTCGACGACGCAGGTGTGGACAAAAGCGACCTGTCTGCGGTAGCTGTTACGTCGGGGCCCGGCCTTGCCGGCTCCTTGCTCGTCGGGGTCAGTTTTGCCAAGGCGCTGGCTTTTGCGCTGGACATCCCTCTCGTCGGCGTCAATCATCTGGAGGGCCATATGTACTCGGTCTTCCTGGAGCCGCCTTTTCCGTCGTTCCCTTATCTGTGCCTGATCGTTTCGGGCGGCCACACCCAGCTCGTAGAGGTCCAGGAAGGGTTTGCTCATGCATTGCTGGGTTCGACGCGCGACGATGCCGCCGGCGAAGCGTTCGACAAAGTGGCCAAGATGATGGGCCTCGATTATCCGGGTGGGCCGGCCATCGATGCAAAAGCCAGAGCCGGCGATTCATCGTTTCATGCGTTCCCCCGGTCTCATTTGAGCGGGTACGACTTCTCCTTCAGCGGGCTCAAAACGGCGGTGCTGTATTACCTCAACGAGTTCGGCGAGGATGAGCGGCAGCGGCTTCTCGACGACCACCTGCATGACCTCTGCGCGTCGTTCCAGCAGGCCGTAATCGATATGCTCGTTCAGGTGCTGCGGCGAGCGATTCGAAAAACGGGCATCCGGAACGTGGCTGTTGTGGGGGGCGTGTCTGCCAACACGGGGTTACGAGCCGCCCTGGAGGAACTGAGTGAAGCCGAACCTTTTTCATTGTATGTTCCTCCCCTCAGCTATTGTACAGACAACGCGGCCATGATTGCCAAAGCCGGTTCTATGCGACTGGGAGCGGGGTCGCCCAGTACGCTGCACCTGACCGCATCACCGTCCCTGAAAATCAGTTAATGGAATCCGTCGTATGCTCTTAGAAGCGGTACAAAAGATGCTGGCGCCTTTGACGAACGGCCTGCCGGATGTGCCCGAAGATCCGTCCGTCGAAGATATGGAACCTTGGCGCGTCTGCATCGATGCCCTCGACCGGGCCATCATTCGCCTCATGAACGAACGCGTCATCTGCGCAAAAGTGATCGGGCAGATAAAAAAAAATAATGGAATTCCTGTATATGACCCGCGCCGGGAAGAGCTCGTCCTCAAGAACGTACAGGGGCACAACGAAGGGCCGCTGTCCGACGAGGCCGTCCGTCGCCTGTTCGAGCGCATCATCGACGAGACGAGGTCGCTGGAACGAAAGCATTATGGGGAAAAACCACCCGATAACAACACCGCCTGAAAACTACACCCTTTGACAACACTCAGTGAGATCGAATACAGGATATCATGCGAAGAATATTCTTGATTGCAGGCATTTACGTATTTGTGCTGATTGCTGCTGCCGTCGGGGCCGGATACTGGATCGTGTACGGTGACAATACGCACGCGTATGCCGGCGCCCGGTCGGTGAAAATTCCCCCGGATTCCCCCTTTGAGTCTGTTGTTGATTCACTTTCTCAAAGCGGTATTCTCAAGCGATCGAGACCCTTCGAGCTGGTCGCCAAAGTGACGGGCTGGAGCGAACAGATGAAGCCCGGGCACTACCTGATCGAAAGCGGCGCGTCCAACTACGATCTGCTGGACACGATACGAAAAGGGCTGCAGAAGCCGGTCCGGCTTACCATTCCGCCTGGATCGAGGCCGGAGGTCGTCGCTGCAGCGGTGAGCCAACAAATGTACTTTTCCGAAGAAGCCTTTCTTGCAGCGCTCCGGGACTCGGCCCTCGCTGAACGCCTCGACACGGATACCCTCCACCTGTTCAGCTACATGCTGCCCGAGACGTATTTCGTGTACTGGCTCACAGATGCCCCGTCGGTTGTCGAAAAGATTAAGAACGAATTCGATGCGTTCTATTCCCGGGAACTGGAAGAACAGGCCGATAGCCTGGGGCTGTCGACCGAAGAAGTGCTCAACCTGGCTGGCATCGTCGAATGGGAAACGAACCACGACGAAGAAAAGCCGGATATCGCGGGCGTCTACCTGAACCGGCTCCGCAAACGCTGGCGCCTCGATGCCGACCCGACCGTGCAATATGCTTTGCTGGAGCTCGAGGGCCAACGCCGCCGGCTGTTGTACGTCGACTACAAGATCGACCACCCCTACAACACGTATACGTTCAGAGGCCTGCCGCCGGGGCCGATTACGAATCCTTCCCCCTCGTCGATTCGCGCGGTCGTCCAGGCCAGCAACCACGATTACATGTTTTTCGTCGCCAACGGCGACGGCAGTCACACCTTTACGAGAACGTTGCGCGAGCACCGGCGGGCGTCGCAGGCATTTCATCGACTCATGCAACAGCGTCGCCGGGAGCAGGCGGATTAGAGGGCGGGAGCTCTGGATTTGGGAGAGTATCAGTCCTCCAGGGCTCCCGTCCTCCGGCGCTCAGAACAGCACCGTGAAGCCCACCTGAAAGTGATTGCGCGTGACGTCTTCGTTGACTTCGTAGAGTGTGAAGTCAGGGAAGTAAATGTCGTCCTGCGATTCTTGCATCCACCCGAAGTCGAGCTGGAACTTGTCCGCGAAGCGGTACCCGATGCCGGCTGAGATGAACGTCTTGTCCAGATCCGGGTCGGTCTGTGTGCCGTCCGTCAGGGTAATGCGTCCCTCATTCGGGTCGGGTTGATAGGCGAAGCCAACGCGGAGGCTCAGGTCCTGGTACCGGTATTCGGCGGCCACGTTGGTGTTGAGGACGGCCTCGAAATTGCTGCGGATCGTCCGGTTGATGTCGTTGAAGAAGGAGCGATCGGT
Source organism: uncultured Rhodothermaceae bacterium (assembly GCA_964525535.1). Lineage (GTDB taxonomy): Bacteria > Bacteroidota > Rhodothermia > Rhodothermales > JAHQVL01 > JAHQVL01. The sequence goes on along the minus strand of CAZGHT010000010.1, from coordinate 12,936 downwards.
CGAGGCGTCGAGTTCGAGCTGGCTCCAGTCTACGAGTTCGATGTCGCCCATCAGGGTCAGGCCCTGGATGGTATACGAAAGGCCGCCGCCGAAGCGCCATGGCGTATTGATGTCGTATTCGAAAGAGCCGCGTCCGATGTCGCCGGGCTGTCCTCCGTACGAGAGGAAGAGGCCATTGTCGAAGTCGGTAGCGATCACCGTTTCGAATTGCTCGTCGACGCGGTAAAACGTCGGCGATTCGATCGTCACGCCGAGTTTGAGCCCCGGGGCGGCTTCGGCCGAGAGGCCGACGCGCAGGTTGGCGCCTACCAGGTCGGAGTCGAACCGCTCGGTATACGTGACCCGGTCGAAGCCTCTGAACTGGGTGTCGCCGTCGATGACGATGTAGTCTTCTTCAGAGTTCGCATTGTTGACGTCGATCTCTTCGAAGATGCTCTCGAATTCGTAGGCGCCGAACGAGAAATTGAGCGAGGCGCCGATCAAGACACCGCGGGCCGCTTCTACCGAGCCGCCGAAGCTGAGCTCGTTCATGCGCCCTTCCTGGAATACCTCACTGGCCTGCAGGATGGTCGTCGTTGGGTCCACCGCCTGGATAAACAAGGGGTCCAGGGTGCCCACGTTCTCGAACAAGAACTCTGTCGCACCGCCAAGATACGCGATCTCGGGCAGGTCGGCGAAGAAGACCGGCAGGAAAGACCCATCCGATTGTTCCTCGACGTCGAACTCATCGTCGAAGGGAAGCAGCACGTCCGTGATGGAGCCTCCCTGAATCAGACCGTCGAAAAAGAGCGGCCGGCTGAATGCACTCGTCTGGTTGAAGGCGCCCCCGAACACCAGAGATCCCTGGCGGGTGGGGAGTTTGTAGAGGCCGGCCAGGTTGCTCAGGCTCTGCTCGGTGAGGTCTTCTTCGAACGGGACGCTGTCGAAATCAGGGAACGCGACCGACGACTCGTTGGTCGCCGACAGGAAATTCAGGGATCCGGCCAGTTGCGAGTTCGAGATGTACGCGAGTCCGGCCGGGTTGTTGAAGAAGTCGGAGTAGTCGCCGAGGCCAGCACGGCCGGCGCCGGCCAGACCGATCGATCGGGCGCCTGTGGCCGGCAGGCGTCTGGAAAACAGGAGCGCATCTTCGGCGGTCTGGGCCCGCGCGGATGGCAGGGCGGCCAGGCTGCTCACAAAGACCGCCAGAACCGCTACGAGCAAGGGGAGGCGTGAGGACGCTGCAGGTATGAGTTCACGGTGAGAAATACTGGGTGAGGTACAACAGGGTGGTGCGTAAAAGCGTCTGATCGTATTCATATCTATGCGAGTAGAAGGTGCTTTGGTCGAATATCTTATGTGCTTCCGACAAAGTATCTACACTGATTTATGGGGACTCTGCGTAATGATTCTTTGTAAAACGGCGGTAGGGTCTGGACACAAAAAAGCCCGTACATCTGCACGGGCTTTTTTCCCGGCTTACGCGTAATGCAATAAGGCCGACTAATACGTGGATAAATGAGCTCAGTTGCTTCCCGATCCGCGGCTTCCGCTTCTACGGGTGCCGGAGCTTCCGCTGCTGCCCCGTGACGAGGAGGGCCGGCTGGCGCTTCCGCTGCTGCCTCG
>CAZGHT010000010.1:5458-11231 GCA_964525535.1 uncultured Rhodothermaceae bacterium | reverse complement strand
CGTGACGAGGAAGGCCTCCTGGCGCTTCCGCTGCTGCCTCGTGACGAGGAGGGCCTTCTGGCGCTTCCGCTGCTGCCCCGCGACGAGGAGGGCCTTCTGGCGCTGCCCTCGGAGCCGGAGCTTCGGCGTGGGCTCTCAGCGCTGCCGGAAGATCGAGAAGAAGATCCGCGTGTCGCTGACCCTGACCCTCTCGATGAACTGCCCCGGGAGGCTGAACCTTCAGTGCGACGGGTGGGACGAGTCGCTCGGGTGCTGGACCCGCGCGTCGTACGCGTCGTGCCCCGGGCAGTGGAGGACGTCCCTCGCGTCGTGGTGCGGGTCGAACCGCTCGAACGGGTGCCGCGCACGGTCGTCGAGCGGCCGGAAGAGCCGGTCGTGACGTTGCGCGTTGTCGAACGGCCTGCTCGTCGGGTGTCGTCATCGGTAGTGCCCCGCACGCTGCGTCGGCCGGTTACAGGGCCGCGCGCAGCAACTGCGGCGCGCGTGGTGCGCCGGTTGTAATCGGCCAGGTACCCCCCGCGGCCCGTCGTGCGGCCTCTCGGCTGGTAGTACCGATCGGTGATGTACACCCTGGGGCTGTAGTATCCCCCGTAGCCGTACGAGCCGAAATAGCCCCCCCGGTAGAAGCCTCCGTAGTAGAAGGGGCTGTAGGCATAAAACGGAGAATACCCGAAACCGTAAAAGAACGGATCGTAGCCGTAAAAGAACGGATCGTAGTATCGACCGAAGCCGTGGCCGAAGCCGATGCTGAAAGAAAATCGGGAGCCATAGTACCACGGGTCATAATACCCGTAATCGTACCATGGGTCGTAAAAACGACTGAAATAACGTCCGTAATACCGCGGACGATGATAAGAATAATATTCGTCTTCGTAGTAGTGGCGCTCGACGACGGAGCCGTCATCGTATTCCTCTACTTCGACGTAGGCCGGCTGGCGGTCGTACTCGTCGTAGTCCCGCACCGCAAGTTGCGTGTAGCAGCCGGTCAATCCCAGTGAAATAACCCCGAAGATCAGGAGCTGGATTGGGATTTTCGCAAAGCGTTTGAGTGTTCTTGTAGCCCGTTCCATGATCGTAACTAATGGTTTGATGGATGCCGGCGGCGTGAATATTACGTAGTGTGCGATAGTCGCTCGTAGTAAGCAGAATACCCTGGTATATTAAATGTATGGGTTAGCTTCAGTGTTTCAAAGCGGTTTGGGTGTATTGCCCATGTAATCCTGGCTCATGCAGCCGTTGCAGCAGAGGGTTTTGTCCGACCGTCAACTGGGCGCCGGTAGAAACCCTCGGTTCGTTCACCGGTTCTAGCGCGTATTTGCCTGGAGTCCGGCTTTATCCAATGTCTTTATGGATACATTCATCAAATACCGGGCCGGACACGAAAATCGGCTTTTCTGAGCCCGTTTCGGCAGTCTGGATGACTCCATTGTACTGGATAATCATCATCGACTGTACACTATATAGTTTAATCGATCGTGCATTATGGCTGACGTTATCACTCCCCGTTCCCAGGACTACGCGCAATGGTACATAGATGTTGTGCGCCAGGCCAAATTGGCTGACTATTCTCCGGTGCGCGGCTCTATGGTCATTCGCCCTAACGGGTTTGCCCTCTGGGAAAATATCAGAGATACCCTGGACCGGAAGCTCAAAGAAACCGGGCACGAAAATGCCTATTTTCCGCTGTTCATCCCGCAGTCTTTCCTGGCCCGGGAGGCGCAACACGTCGAGGGGTTTGCGAAGGAGTGTGCTGTCGTTACGCATTCCCGGCTGATGATTACGGACAACGGGGAGGGGTTGATGCCGGACCCGGATTCGAAGATCGAAGAGAACCTGATCGTCAGGCCCACGAGCGAAACGATCATCTGGCATACGTACAGCAAGTGGATCCAGTCCTGGCGCGATTTACCGATACTCATCAACCAGTGGGCCAACGTGGTTCGGTGGGAGATGAGGACGCGCCTGTTTCTTCGCACCATGGAGTTTTTGTGGCAGGAAGGTCATACCGCACACGCTACACAAGAAGAAGCCCTGGAAGAAACGCGACGAATCCTGGATATCTACACCAGCCTGGCAGAAGACTATATGGCCATGCCCGTGATTCGCGGCGTCAAAACGCCCAGCGAGCGGTTCGCCGGCGCCGAAGACACGCTCTGCATCGAGGCGCTGATGCAGGACGGCAAAGCCCTGCAGGCGGGTACCAGCCACTTCCTCGGGCAAAACTTTGCGAAAGCCTTCGACTGCACTTTCCAGAATCAGGACAACGAGCTCGAATACGTATGGGCGACTTCCTGGGGGGTGTCGACGCGCCTCATCGGAGGGCTGATCATGACCCATTCGGACGACCAGGGCCTGGTGCTGCCCCCCCGCGTCGCCCCCACGCAGGCGGTGATGGTGCCCATCCTGCGCAAAGACGGCTCAGCACCCGTATTGGAAGCGCTGGAGCGCCTCGAACGATCCCTCAAGGAGGCCGGCATCCGCGTCAAGGTCGACGCCCGCGAAGGGTACCGCCCCGGCTGGAAATTCAGCGAATACGAAGTTCAGGGCGTCCCGATACGCCTCGCCCTCGGCCCCCGCGACGTCGAAAACGGGGTGATCGAACTGGCGCGCCGCGATACGTTCGAGAAGGAAAGCGTGCCCCAGGAAGGCCTCGCCGGCCGCATCAAAGACTTGCTCGAAGTCATTCAGAATAACCTGTTCGACCGCGCCCTCGCGTATCGTGAAGAAAATACGACTTCGGTCGATACTTATAACGAGTTCAAAGATGTGCTGGAAGAAAAAGGCGGGTTCATCCTCGCGCACTGGGACGGCACCGATGAGACCGAAGCCCGCGTCAAGGAAGAAACTAAGGCTACGATACGCTGCATCCCCTTCGACCGGGACGAAGAAGCCGGCGTCGATATGATAACGGGGAAACCGTCCAAAGGCCGGGTGTATTTCGCAAAGGCGTATTGATGGATGAGTACGATGTACCAGGTACATCGTACTCCGAACACTGAACACCAAACTCTGAATGCTGCAGGGCGGAACGACTCTTGCAAGTGGTCGTTACGATCTTTCAACCTGTCTCTATCATCCAGGCCATTATAACGAAACCAGGGGACTATTTATCGCACTTGATACGGTCTTAAGCAAAACCGTCTTGAGCAATGCTGCCTCAAGCGTTCTCTTATGACGCATTTACGTAGGATTGACGGCCAGCCGGGGATTTACCCCGAGGTGTACGACAAGCTAAGTACGACGAGCTAACAGGTATCGATGCGACTTCAACGTCTTCTCTTATTCAGTCTCTTTCTGGTTCTCTGGTGGATGCCCCGGTCCGGGTACGCCCAGAACTGGGGTACGCTCCAGGGGCGCGTTACCGCTTCCGCAACCGGTGAGCCCATCCCGGGCGCTACGGTGGTCGTCGATGGGACCAACTTCGGTACCGCCGCCGACGAAGAGGGGTATTACGAAATGCGGATCCCTGCCCTTCAGTACAGTCTGGTATTCACGGCCATTGGGTTTACCCCCCGGGTGGACTCTGTACGCGTGATTCGCGACCGCGTAAATACGCTGAACGCCTCACTCGACGAGGCAACCCTCGAAATGGACGAGATCACCGTCGAAGACGCCAGTGACTTTCAGGATGCGGGCGTGTACGAGCTCGACCCGGAGACGGTGCGCCATATCCCGTCCCCGCTGAAGGACGGCTTCCGGGCGCTCAAGGTGGTTCCGGGCGTGGTGACGAACAACGAACTGTCGAGTCAATATTCCGTGCGGGGCGGCGGGTTTAATGAGAACCTCATCTTCTTCAACGGCTTCGAGGTCTACATGCCGTTCCGGCCCCGGCAGGGTGAACAGGAAGGGCTGGGGCTGTTTAATCCGGAGCTGGCCGGCCGCATCGCCCTGCATACCGGCGGGTTCCCCGCCCGGTACGGCGGCAAGTTGTCTTCCGCCCTCGAGGTCGATTACCGGAGGCCGGAAGCCGGGGAATTCGACGGCTCCGTTTCATTGTCCCTCCTCGATGCGACAGCCACGGTGGCCGGCTCGGCGTTCAAGGGCCGGCTGGGCTGGATCTCCGGCCTGCGCAAGGCGCGCGCCCGCTACCTGTTCAGCTCGCAGGAGCTGAAAGGCAACTACCAGCCCGATTATACCGACGTACAGACGTTTCTCTCGTATCGCCTCACGCCGAGCGTCGAGCTGGAGGCGCTGGGCATCTGGGCCGATCACGTGTTCCGCCTCGACCCGAGCAACCGGCGGACGTTCTTCGGCACGGTCAGCCAGGATCCCCGCGTGCCGTCCAACCTGCAGTCGCTCTGGCTCGATTTCAACGGGGAAGAACGCGACGGCTACTCCACCCGGTTTGCCGGCCTTCGCCTGAAAACCCGGTTTTCGCCCCGGTTCAGCGCCTCGAACGACTTCGCCTACTTCGGAACAGTCGAAGAAGAAGGGTTCGACATCGGCGGATCGGCCGTACTCTACCTCGTCGACCCCGGCAGCAACCCGAATGACAACGACGACTTCATCACGACCGGCGTATCCAGGACGGAAGACTTCGCCGACAACCGGATCGAAGTCGACACCTGGACGGCGCAGAGCCGATGGCAATATACCACGGACCGCCATGCTGCAGAAGCCGGCGGCTTCGTGAGGAATCTGGCGTTCGACGACCGGCTCAGCGAAAAGTCCGTCGTCGTCGGGCGATCTCAAGAAGGTGACGTCGTGCGCATCGTCGTCGACAGCCTGGATGGGGCCGCGCAGTTCGACGAATGGCAGGCCGGCGTATACCTGCAGGACGCCGTCGATCTGCTGCCGGAACGGGGAAAGCTGCTCCTGTCCGCCGGCCTGCGATCCGACTATTTTTCGTTCAACGACGAGTGGACGGTATCTCCCCGGTTGTCGCTCCGTTATCGAGGGTCCGACCGGACCACCTACACGGCGTCCTGGGGCCTGTATCATCAGGCGCCGACCTACCGCGAACTGCGCGGGCAGCCCGACCCTGCCATCAGCCTGCTCAATAACCTCAACCGGGACCTCGCGGCGCAACGGGCGATGCAGACGGTCCTCGGCGTCGAACACTTCCTGCCCGCCTCGCGCTTCTATCTCCGGGCAGAGGCGTATTATAAAGACATCCAGAACGTGACGTCGTACGACATCGAAAACGTGCGCGTCGTGTATTCGGGCGACAACGACGCAGAGGCCTACGCGTATGGCCTGGACCTGCAATTGCGTGGGGAGTTCGTGCCCGGCATGGAAAGCTGGGTGAACTACAGCTATCTGAGAACCGAAGAAACTTTCCTGCCTGAGTTCACCGAAGAAGGGAGGGAGGGCAGCAACCCGCGCCCGAGCGACCAGCGACATACGATTTCCATCTACGTCGCCGACTATATCCCGGGCGACGAAACCTGGAAGCTGCATATGCGGACGCTCTTTGGCAGCGGTTTGCCCTACACACCCCCCGTCGAGGGCCAACGTATCGGCAACATCATCACCCAGGTGCCCGGCGATCGGTTCTCGGCTCGCTACCAGCGCTACTTCCGGTTCGACTTCGGCCTGACCAAAGAGGTGATCGTCACAGAGAGTGGATTCAACAATCCCGTGCGATTGGAGTTGACCGGGGAGATTTTGAACGTCTTCGACATGGTGAATACGGTGGCCTATTCCTGGATACCCAGGAGCGACGGCATCTGGACGCGCGTGCCGACTCGCCTCACGCCCCGCACGGTCAACGTGCGGATGGCGATTCGATTTTAGCCCTTGTAGATTAACTTTTCTTGTAGATTAACCTTTG
>CAZGHT010000010.1:0-5358 GCA_964525535.1 uncultured Rhodothermaceae bacterium | reverse complement strand
ATGGCGATTCGATTTTAGCCCTTGTAGATTAACTTTTCTTGTAGATTAACCTTTGTTGTAGATTAACCTTTGCAGAGCTGTTACGTGAACGGTGCGCAGCAAGATGGTTTACGCCCGGGAAGGACCTGCACACATCCGGCGCGTACCGTCTACGTTTTAATGTAGCGGTTTTTTACTGAGGCGGTGGGCCCACCGCGTAGGCTCGGGGAGTTTGTACCGGGTCGTGCAGGCCTGTGTGAGCCGGACGGCTTCCTCCAGGGTGATGCGGTGGCCGACGCTGACGAACACGGGCTTGATCCGGGTGCGCGTCCTCAGGACAATCCCAACGAGTTCGTCGCGGTCGATGAGCTCGGCCCGGGCCCCCTTTTCCGGAGGCAACTCCTCGAACTGCCCGATGAAGCGCGTTTTTGCAACCCCGAAGGCGGGACGATCGAACCAGACCCCGAGGTGGCAGGCCAGGCCGAAACGGCGAGGATGAGCATAACCCTGGCTGTCGGTCATGAACACGTCGGGTTCGATCTGGAGCTTCTCGAGGGCAGGCAGGATGGCTGGCATCTCGCGAAAGCTGAGCAGCCCGGGGATGTAAGGGAACGTGACCGTGCCGCGAAAGGTGGCCTGCTCGACCAGTTCGATGTCAGGAAAGGAAACCACGGCGATCGCGGTCTGAAAGGCGCTGCCGCGTATGCTGACGTCCACGCCGGCGATGTAGCGTACGTCCTTGTTCAGCGGCTCGATGCGAACCTCGCTCGCTAAATCTCGTTGGATGGCGACGGCGTCTTTCGGCGTGATGTCCCAGCTATGAAGCGAATTCGGTAAGTTCAACGGAACAGTGATCAGGTGACAGTAGGCAGTGGACGGGAGTCAGTCGGCAGTCATTCAAGAGTACAGGTTGCAGGTGGATCCGGCTAGCGTCAGTTCGTCAGGCGCCTGTACCCTGCGTTGCTGCCTGAAGGCTGCCATCTGTCTACTGACTCCTGCCGACTGTCTACTGACTTAAGAAGCACAATGGTCCGATTTGGTGTAATTCATATAATCTCAATCTCTTCAGGGCTCAGGATTTTGGGGTCCCTGCTGTTCGTGATGGTCCTGGCGGTCGGAGGTACTGTTTCGTCCTCCTACGCGCAGGAGGCCCCCGATACAGCTCCCGTTGTTCAGGAGCCGCCTAAACCGTCGGGGGCCTTTTTGCGGAGCCTCGTGTTGCCGGGATGGGGGCACCAGTATGCGCAGGGGGGATCCTGGAGAGGACGGGCCACGCTCTTCGCCGGAGCGGACGTTGGATTATGGATCGGGCTCTTCAGTACCAACTGGCGGGAGGATCACCTCGTGCAGGGATATCAGACGCTGGCGGCGACGCGAGCCGGCGCCGATATCGCCGGCAAAGACCGGACGTTCTACCTGAACCTGGCCACCTATCCATCGTCGGACCAATATCTGTCCGCACAGCTGAGAAACCGCGCCTGGGACCGCATCGACTACGTGGCTGACCCTTCGTTTCAGTGGGCCTGGCAAAGCGAGGACGACTTCTTGAACTTCAGGGACATGCGCGAAGACGCCGAATCGCTCGGGAGGCGGCGTTCCATATTCATCGCCCTGCTCGTGGCGAACCGGTTGTTGTCAGGCATTTCGTCGGTAACCGCCGCCAACAAGGCCCGGATGCCCCTGTCGATGGCGTTCAGCGCGCCGCCGGCGGGGGCGTCGTATCCGGTGTTCAACGCGACGCTTCGGTTCTGACGGCAATCACGAAGTGGCCCGGGTCCGTGTCGGCGTGAAGTCGATCATGATCAGGCAGGTCATCACCGTTTCTTTTGGAAACGAGGGCATCCGGCTGCTGTAGACTTCTTGCAGGCCGATCGTGAGCGTATAGCCCAGCGTGAGCCCGGCCTGATACACGGCGGAGCAGATCTGATCCAGCGATTTGCCCTCTTGAAACGCGCGGTGGGCCACGGTTTGCAGCTGCGACTCTACGACCTGCTCGACGCGCGTCAGGAACTGTAAGACGGGCGGGAAGCGACGGATCGACGGGGTGTTGTCCGGTCCGTATTCATTTCTGTAGGACGCATGAGGATCATCGTGTGAATCTGACCCAAAGGAACGAAGGTTCGATACCGATAGGGGGTATTTCATAGACGGGGGGAGGGCCCAGAAAATAAAAATAAGGATTGCACGGTCGGAGTAAGGAGGGTATCGACTGTGTCAGGAGCATTTTAAATATAAAAGGTAAACGGGGCGTGATTAATGAAATGCTTATTAAGTCAGTAAGTGATGTTACGCAGGTTGTGCACAGCACCCTGTCTTGCCGGCTTTGAATGACTGCCATGCAGCCGTTTTTTACCTACCTGAGCGCATTCAAAGCCGTACGGGCAAAACGATTACGCACAGATGCGTAACATCCGTCAGTAAGCAGGTAACCAGGGGTCTCGGTGTACAGGTAGTAGGTACCTGGTCTTTATCCAGTCAACGTCAATACATCAAGCGCCTATACCCCTCATGCCTGATCACCTGTATTCCTGAACCCACAAGAACCCCCGTCCAGGCCGTGCGTATAAGGGGGCCATTCCGAAAAATATGGGTCCTTAGCTCAGTTGGTTAGAGCGCTACGTTGACATCGTAGAGGTCGGTGGTTCGAATCCACTAGGACCCACTGTAACCCCTTGCAAGTCGGTTTGACGGCTCGGGCGAAGTTGAAGGAGGAAGAACCGCAGGGCATTCGAGATCGCCCCCGAACGTGCGAGGGAAAATCGTACACCAACAGGGTGATTTCCATCACAGATGCGTCGTGGCCCCGATCCGTATACTCTTGTATGATGCTTGACGTCCACGAAGACCACCACGATGAATCGAACCGCGAACGTCAAAAAATTCCTACTCGTTTGCCTGCTTTGCCTGTTGATCGTTACCGGGCTGGGCCTGTTCATCGCCGCCATCACGTAACTTAGTGGTTGCTCGAGACGGAATCCTTAACCAATCGGAGGTGTGCACTATGAAATCCAACATGGGTAAAATGGACCGAACCCTACGCGTGCTGGTGGCTGTAGCAGTCGGCGTGCTCTACTTTACCGGTGTGATCAGCGGCGCCGTGGCGATTATTCTTGGCATCCTCGCGATCGTGTTCCTGGCGACCAGCCTCGTCGGCACCTGCCCGCTCTATCTACCCTTCGGCCTATCCACGAAAGGAAACCAACCTACAGCCGGGTGATGCCGGCTTCCGGCATTCGGACCCGTGAAAAATCCTTTGTGAGACGGCTTGAACGTCCATAACGTTCCTCGTATACGACGCGTGGCCTGCCCTGGAGCAGGCAGGGGGTGAGTTTTCCTGGACGGATCCGGCAAAAGAAAGGAAAATTGCCTATCTTCATTCCTCCCCGCTTCGGGGACGAGCCACCCCCATTTCCAGGGTTTCACTGTGCCCTGTACCGTTCCATCCCAAAGTACTGCCCATCCCATTCCAGAAGAACTATGATCCGAATCGCCCTTGTGGACAAAATCAAACTCATGGCCGATCTGACAGCATCGACGCTCAGCGACGAAGACGACATACAGGTGACCGGTATCGCCACGTCGATCGAGGGCGCCCTCGAATTGCTTGATGAATGCGACATTCTGCTCGTGAGCACGAACCTGGGTGGCAGCGAGGCCCGAAAATTAACCTCAGAAGCATCCTGCGCTGAGCCGCCGGTCAAGGTGGTTGTGATGGGGGTCTCGGAGTCCAAGCCGATCATCATGGAGTACATAGAGAGCGGCGCGTATGGATACGTGCTCAAGGATGATTCGGTAGAAGAGCTTTTGAAAAACGTACGGGCCGTACACAACAACAATGCACTTGTGTCCTCGGATATTGCTTCCTCATTGATCGAACGCGTCATGGAGCTCGCAGAGATTTGCAGGGAGGAGAATCTGTCCCTGGATGGAAAGAAAGATCTCACCCCTCGAGAGCTCGAAGTGCTGGAGTGGGTCGGAAAGGGGTTGAGTAACCAGGAAATTGCAGATCGCCTGTTCATAGAGTTAGGCACCGTCAAGAATCACGTTCACAGCATACTTCGAAAGCTAAGCGTGAGTAGCCGGGAAGAAGCCGCCGCCTACCTGGAATTATTCGAAAAAGGCTCTTCCTGATATGAGCAGGTAAATATACCCCTATTTGTGTCTGTTGCCTGGGTCGCGACCTATTGTTGATACTTTTATGTTTGGTTACCTTTTCAATGGTAAAAAGAATTAAACTAACAGATGGTACGCGCCGGATGCGCGTAGGTCCTGCCAGAGCGGCTTTGCATGGTTGCAAAGCCGCGTAACCCAGGCTGCTGTGCACAGTTCGCGTAACATCACTAAACTAAGAGGAGATGGAAAATTTGAATCGAGATTCAATACGTGTCGTTATGGCGAATTCACCCCGCCTCTTGCGAGAGATGTTGTCCAGGCTGTTCAGCCGTTCGTCGTCAATCAATGTGATCGGTGAAGTGACAAAAACGAACAATTTGCCCCTCGTCGTCGGACAGCTTCATCCCGATTGGGTAGTCGTTACGCTGGGTTCGAACGGTTCATTCCCCTGGATCGTTAACAGGATCATGGAGAAAGAACCTCACATTGGCGTGATCGCAGTGTCAGAGGATGGAGATCAAGCACGAGCTCGCATCAAGAGCGAGACGTACGATAGTCTGGCGCTGAGTGATCTCATCAATTTATTGGGAGAACAGGCCCACACGCAAAAAAACGAGAGTGCAGGGAGCAATGGGGCCCACGCTCTTTCACAATGAAAAGGGGTACTTAGCTGGATTTCGCCATCACCCCATAATGTATCTACTTTTGTGCCCCCTTCCTGTATGTAGATATATGGAGTCCTCCTGTCATAATTGTTAAAATTAGCGGAGAAGTTAATTACTCACCACCATACACACTCATAAAGTGAGGGAAAGTTATGTTACGATTTGCTATTGCCTGTCTCGTGTTCGCGCTCATCGCAGGCGTGCTCGGATTTGGGGGCCTGGCAGGTGCGGCAGTAGGTATTGCTAAAATTGCATTTGGCATTTTCCTGGTTGTTGCCATCGTTCTCTTCATATTTGGTAGACGACCCGTCGCCTGAGGAAAGGGAACATATATACATGATCGACTATGGACATAATTAGAGTTCTTCTTGCGATAATTCTGCCACCGTTAGGGGTTTTTCTGCAAGTGGGTTTGGGGGGACATTTCTGGCTGAATGTACTGCTAACCTTGCTGGGATATATCCCTGGAATTGTACACGCAATCTGGATTATTGCAAGCCGGTAATAGGCTCTATTCGTGACGTTATTTCATCCATCATTAAGTGATGATACGCAGGTTGTGCACAGCACCCCGTTTTGCCGGCTTTGAATGACAGCCTTG